>NZ_JAOWHT010000037.1:0-272203 GCF_030332445.1 Citrobacter sp. Cpo126 | reverse complement strand
GCGGCCATGTATCCCTGCGCAGGGCTCTGTACATGCCAGCGATGGTGGCAATAAGTAAAACGGAATGGGGGCGGGCGTTCCGCGACCGTCTGGCAGGAAACGGTAAAAAAGGGAAAGTGATAATAGGCGCAATGATGCGCAAGCTGGCGCATGTGTCTTACGGTGTACTGAAATCAGGTGAGCCGTTCGATGCGTCGAGACATGGGGTGATAACAGCCTGAAGGGAAGATGAATCAGGAAAAAACAGCGCCTGACGGCGCTGTGACTGGTCGTGCCTGCTATCCGTAACCGCGGAACCTGAAAAGGCTTGCAGGCGATAACAGTATCTACAAACCACACGCTGCCGTAGGCCTGATAAGCACAGCGCATCAGGCAGCACAGCGCACAGATCTACAAACTATGCTGTCCCAGCGTAGATATCAAACCGATGCCCTTTCGTGACTACCGCGTTCGGCGTGGCGACATCCGCCAGCGGCGGCGCGTAATCTGGGCGCTTCACCACCACACGTTTGGTGGCCAACTGACGCGCAGGCTCCAGCAGCCCATCCGCATCTAAATCCGGCCCCACCAATGACTGAAACACCCGCATTTCTTTTTTCACCAGCGCGCTTTTCTGCTTATGTGGAAACATCGGATCGAGGTACACCACCTGCGGGCGCGGCGTGATATCGGTTAACGCCGTCAGACTCGACGCATGGATCAGCTGTAAACGTTCCTGCAGCCACGGACCGATTTCCGGGTCGGCATAGCCGCGCGCCAGGCCATCATCGAGCAGTGCCGCAACCACCGGATTACGTTCCAGCATTCGTACGCGGCAGCCTACCGAGGCCAGTACAAACGCATCGCGCCCGAGCCCCGCGGTTGCATCGACCACATCCGGCAGGTAATCGCCTTTAATGCCAACCGCCTTCGCCACCGCTTCACCGCGTCCACCGCCAAATTTGCGCCGATGGGCCATCGCACCGCCCACGAAATCCACGAAGATACCGCCGAGTTTGGGTTCATCACGTTTGCGCAGTTCCAGATGTTCCGGCGTCATCACCAGCGCCATCAGGTTATCTTCATCGTGTTCCAGTCCCCAGCGGGCGGCAAGAACAGATAAGGCGCCGTCTCCGGCGCCTGTTTCATCTACTAAGCAGATTTTCAATTCCGCTTTACCCTAAATAATTCGAGTTGCATCAAGACAACAAGTGAAGGAATCCCTGGGAACGTACAAATAGTACGTGACCAGGGTGAGTAAGCGCAGTTGCCGAAGAGGCAGCTTGAAGTATGACGGGTAAATCAGCCTTTGATCCCGTAATGCTCCAGCATTGCATCCAGCTGTGGCTCGCGGCCACGGAAGCGCTTGAACAGTTCCATCGGCTCTTCAGAACCGCCACGGGTGAGGATGTTATCGAGGAACGATTGTCCGGTTTGACGGTTGAAAATCCCTTCATCTTCGAAGCGAGAGAAGGCATCTGCCGCCAGTACGTCTGCCCACAGATAGCTGTAGTAACCCGCTGCGTAGCCACCAGCAAAAATGTGGCTGAAGGCATGCGGGAAGCGGCCCCACGTTGGGCCCGGCACCACGGCGACCTGTTTTTTAATTTCCGCCAGCGTCTCGAGGATTTTAGCCCCTTGCTGCGGGTTAAACTCCGCGTGCAGACGGAAATCAAACAGACCGAACTCCAGTTGACGCAGAATAAACAGCGCTGCCTGGTAGTTTTTCGCCGCCAGCATTTTATCCAGCAGTTCCTTCGGCAACGGCTCACCGGTCTCAAAGTGACCAGAGATAAACGCCAACGCTTCCGGCTCCCAACACCAGTTCTCCATAAACTGGCTCGGCAGTTCGACCGCATCCCATGGCACACCGTTGATACCGGAAACGCCCGCGGTTTCGACACGGGTCAGCATATGGTGCAGACCGTGGCCGAACTCGTGGAACAGGGTGATCACTTCATCGTGGGTAAACAGCGCAGGTTTACCGTTCACCGGACGGTTAAAGTTACAGGTCAGGTAAGCGACCGGCTTTTGCAATGTGCCGTCTGTCTTGCGCATCTGGCCGACACAGTCGTCCATCCACGCCCCACCGCGTTTGTGTTCACGGGCATACAGATCAAGATAGAAGCTGCCGCGCAGCTCGTTGTTTTCGTCGTACAGCTCGAAGAAACGAACTTCCGGATGCCAGACGTCAACATCGGTGCGCTCTTTGGCGGTGATGCCATAAATACGTTTAACCACTTCAAACAGACCGTTAACGGCTTTGTTTTCCGGGAAGTAAGGACGCAGCTGCTCGTCGCTGATGCTGTAGAGGTGCTGTTTTTGTTTCTCGCTGTAGTAAGCGATATCCCACGGCTGCAGCTCATCAACACCAAATTCCGCTTTCGCGAAGGCGCGCAGTTGAGCCAGCTCTTTCTCACCCTGCGGACGGGCACGTTTCGCCAGGTCAGTCAGGAAGTCGAGTACCTGCTGCGGGTTCTCCGCCATTTTGGTAGCCAGAGATTTAAAGGCGTAGCTTTCAAAGCCCAGCAGTTGTGCCAGTTCGTGGCGCAGCGCGAGGATCTCTTCCATTATCGGGCTGTTGTCCCATTTGCCCGCGTTTGGCCCCTGGTCAGATGCGCGCGTGGAGTATGCACGATACATCTCTTCACGCAGCCCCTGGTTATCACAGTAGGTCATCACCGGCAGGTAGCTTGGGATATCCAGGGTTAACAGATAGCCTTCCTGCTCTTTGGCTTCAGCCTGCGCTTTTGCGGCGGCCAGCGCGCTTTCCGGCATCCCGGCAAGTTCCGCTTCGTCGGTCACCAGCTTGGTCCAGCCCATCGTAGCATCGAGGACGTTATTGCTGTACAGGTTGCCGAGCTCAGACAGGCGGGTGGCAATCTCACCATAGCGCTGCTGTTTTTCCTTCGGCAGACCAATACCAGAAAGCTCAAAATCGCGCAGCGCGTTATCAACCGCTTTTTTCTGTGCGGTGTTCAGGGTGGCGTAATGATCGCCATCACGCAGGTCGCGGTACGCTTTGTACAGGCCTTCATGTTGTCCAACCCAGGTACTGTATTCAGACAGCAGCGGCAGCGTTTGTTCGTAGGCTTCACGCAGTTCCGGGCTGTTTTTCACCGAATTCAGGTGACTAACCGGAGAGAAAATACGCCCCAGCACATCGTCGACTTCCGCCAACGGCTGGCAGAGGTTTTCCCAAGTGTACGGCGCGCTCTGCGCAACCACGCGCTCAACGTTTTCACGGCAATCGTTCAGCGCCTTAGTGACGGCAGGCACAACGTGTTCTGGCTGAATTTTAGAAAACGGCGGCAGTTCGAAGGGAGTCAGCAATGGATTGGTCATTAGCGCGGTCCTGTTGAAAAGAGTGAATGAAGCGCGTATCCGGCGCTGTGCATATTAATTTGTACAATGGGGTTAAGTGTAGAGGATTTCAATGCTAACCGTGATGGAAAGACGCCCGGTGACGCTGCGCTTACCGGGCCTACGGGTAATCCGTGTCGATCTGCTGTAAACTGTGGCAAATCGTCATTTCAGCGGAATTTCATTACCCATGCTCAGTTATCGCCACAGTTATCACGCAGGCAACCACGCCGACGTCCTTAAACATACCGTTCAGAGTCTGATCATCGAGTCGCTCAAAGAGAAAGAAAAACCGTTTCTCTATCTGGACACCCATGCTGGCGCTGGCCGTTATCAGCTGAGCAGTGAGCATGCCGAACGCACCGGTGAATACCTGGAAGGAATCGCCCGTATCTGGCAGCAGGACGATTTGCCTGCCGAACTGGAACCCTACATTGGCGTTGTGCAGCACTTCAACCGTAGCGGTCAGTTGCGCTACTACCCGGGCTCTCCGTTAATTGCTCGCCAGCTGCTGCGCGAACAGGACAGTCTGCAATTAACTGAACTGCACCCGAGCGACTTCCCTCTGCTGCGCGGCGAATTCCAGAAAGATGAGCGCGCTCGCGTGGCCAAAGCCGATGGTTATCAGCAGCTGAAAGCAAAATTACCGCCGGTTTCCCGTCGTGGGTTGATCCTTATCGATCCACCCTACGAAATCAAAAGCGACTACCAGGCAGTAGTGACCGGTATTAACGAAGGCTACAAACGTTTCGCGACCGGCACCTATGCGTTGTGGTATCCAGTGGTTCTGCGCCAACAAATCAAGCGCATGATCCACGATCTCGAAGACACCGGCATCCGCAAAATTCTGCAAATTGAGCTGGCAGTACGCCCGGACAGCGATCAGCGCGGCATGACGGCATCCGGCATGATTGTGATTAACCCACCGTGGAAGCTGGAGCAGCAGATGAACAACGTCCTGCCGTGGTTGCACAGCAAACTGGTTCCGACAGGAACCGGGCATACTTCCGTAAGCTGGATAGTGCCGGAGTAATCGCAGCCATCGGTGGAACCTTTTAATATCAGGTATACAATCGCGAATATTTTGGCGGATGGCGTAACGCTTCTCCGCCCTACAATGAACATAAAGGAGCGGTCATGACCAAGCACTATGATTACATCGCTATTGGCGGCGGCAGCGGCGGTATTGCCTCCATTAACCGTGCAGCAATGTACGGTCAAAAATGCGCACTGATTGAAGCCAAAGAGTTAGGCGGCACCTGCGTTAACGTTGGCTGCGTACCGAAGAAAGTGATGTGGCATGCCGCACAGGTCCGCGAAGCGATCCACATGTACGGTCCGGATTACGGTTTCGACACCACCATCAATAAGTTCGACTGGGATAAACTGATCGCCACGCGTACCGCTTATATCGATCGTATTCATACCTCGTACGACAACGTGCTGGGCAAAAATAATGTCGATGTGATCAAAGGCTTTGCTCGCTTCGTTGATGCAAAAACCGTTGAAGTGAATGGTAAAATCATCACTGCCGATCATATTTTGATTGCCACTGGCGGTCGCCCGAGTCGCCCGACTGTCCCTGGCGCGGAATACGGTATTGATTCTAATGGTTTCTTTGAGCTGCCAGCGTTACCAGAACGCGTGGCTGTTGTTGGTGCAGGCTACATTGCCGTTGAGCTGGCTGGTGTGATTAACGGCCTGGGTGCCCAAACGCACCTGTTCGTACGTAAACACGCGCCGCTGCGTAGCTTTGACCCGATGATCGTCGACACGCTGGTTGAGGTAATGAACGCCGAAGGCCCGACTCTGCATACTCACGCGATTCCAAAAGCGGTTGTTAAAAACGCTGACGGCAGCCTGACCCTGCAACTGGAAGATGGTCGTAGCGAAACGGTAGACTGCCTGATTTGGGCGATTGGTCGTGAGCCAGAAACGGACAACTTCAATCTGGCTGTTACCGGCGTGAAAACCAACGAAAAAGGCTACATCGTCGTTGATAAATTCCAGAACACCAGCGTGCCGGGTATTTATGCCGTCGGCGACAATACCGGTGCCGTTGAGCTGACGCCGGTTGCCGTTGCCGCGGGCCGTCGCCTGTCCGAGCGTCTGTTTAACAACAAGCCGGACGAGCATCTGGACTACAACAACATCCCGACCGTGGTCTTCAGCCACCCGCCAATTGGCACCGTGGGCCTGACCGAGCAGCAGGCTCGCGAACAGCACGGCGATGACCAGGTGAAAGTGTATAAATCCTCGTTTACCGCGATGTACACTGCCGTGACTTCACACCGCCAGCCGTGCCGCATGAAGCTGGTTTGCGTGGGTCCGGAAGAGAAGATTGTTGGTATTCATGGCATCGGTTTTGGCATGGACGAAATGCTGCAAGGCTTCGCGGTGGCGCTGAAAATGGGCGCGACTAAGAAAGACTTCGATAACACCGTCGCTATTCACCCGACTGCGGCAGAAGAATTCGTCACTATGCGCTAATTGCCCATGTGTAGACGTTATTCACTACACGCTTAAGTAACACTCCTCCGGCAACCGGAGGGGTGTTATGTCACCGCCGCCCGCGCTATTCGGCCAACGCGCGCATCTCTTTAATCAGGTCAGATTTACCTTCAAACCCTATGCCCGGCAGTTCTGGCATGACGATATGACCCTCTTCCACCTTAACTGAATCCGGGAAACCGCCGTACGGTTGGAACAGATCCGGATAACTTTCATTCCCACCGAGACCAAGACCCGCCGCAATGTTCAGCGACATCTGATGACCGCCATGCGGTATGCAGCGTGATGGGGACCAGCCAAACTGCGCCAGTACGTCGAGGGTACGCAGATATTCGACCAGACCGTAGGAAAGCGCACAGTCAAATTGCAGGTAGTCGCGATCCGGGCGCATGCCGCCGTAGCGCAGCAGGTTGCGCGCATCCTGATGAGAAAAGAGATTTTCACCCGTCGCCATCGAACCTGGGTAAAATTCTGACAGCGCGGCCTGGAGAGAATAATCCAGCGGGTCGCCAGCTTCTTCGTACCAGAACAATGGATAATCTCGTAGCATTTTGGCATAGGCAATACTGGTTTCCAGATTAAAGCGTCCATTGGCATCAACGGCAAGACGCGCTTCATCGCCAATTTCAGTCAACACCGCTTCGATACGGCGACGGTCCTCTTCCAACGATGCGCCACCGATTTTCATTTTAACCACGTTGTAGCCGCGGTTCAGGTAGCCTCGCATTTCCTGACGCAGCGCGCTCAGGTCTTTACCCGGATAATAGTAACCCCCCGCCGCGTAGACAAAGACGCGTGGATTCGCCTCAACACCCTTCATCTCAGCCAGCAGACGGAACAACGGCTTGTTGGCAATTTTGGCAACGGCATCCCAGATAGCCATATCCAGCGTACCCACAGCCACCGAACGCTCACCATGGCCCCCCGGCTTCTCATTACTCATCATGACGTCCCAGATTTTATGCGGATCCAGGTTATCGCCTTCGGCATTCAACAAACTTTCCGGGTCAGCGTCCAGAATGCGGTTACGGAAGCGTTCGCGGATCAATCCCCCCTGGCCGTAACGGCCATTAGAGTTAAATCCGTATCCCACCACACGGCGGCCCTCTATCTCAACATCAGTCACAACGGCCACCAGGCTGGTCGTCATCTTGCTGAAATCGATATAGGCATTACGAATAGGGGAAGCGATGGGTTTGGTAATTTCTACAACATCGAGGATACGCATGTTTTCTCCGGCGGGTTCTTGGTCAGTTATGCTTGCACTTACGCGCCTGTAAAAAGTGATAACTCATGCCGGTTTATTATTGGCATAATGCACTCAGGCAGCATTTAAGGACGCCATCGTCCTGTATTTCTCCATCTTAAGCAGTGCCTATTTACTGATCTAATGCCAAAGAGGCTGACTGTAATGCAAAATCGGCATCATCTGGAACTCACCTGGCTTGAAGACTGCGTTGCGCTGGCGCAGTCACTCAATTTCTCCCGCGCAGCCGCTTCCCGATATGTGACGCAGCCCGCATTCAGTCGGCGCATTGTTTCGCTGGAAGAGTGGCTTGGAACGCCGATTTTTGAACGTAACCGCCGTGGTGTCAGCCTGACCCGTGCGGGGGAAGTTTTCGTCGCTCAGGTGCCCGAACTGATCCGGGCGCTATACACCCTGAGAAATGAAACCATCGAAGCGGCGGGAAATTCCCGACCGGATGTTATTTTCTCCGCAACGCATTCCCTGTCGTTCTCATTTTTTCCGGCGCTGATGCGCAATAATGAAAAAATCGCCCGTTTCGGCTCATTTCGCCTGCTGTCAGACACGCTCAGCGCCTGTGAACGGATGATTGAAAAAGGGGATGCGCAGTTTCTGCTGTGTTATTACCACCCTCACATGCACATCAACCTCGATCAGACGAAATATCTTAGCGTCCGTCTCGGTCGAGAAATGTTATTACCTTACTCCAAATGCGATCCCCTCTCTCATCAGCCGCTCTGGCAGGCTACGGGGGGCAAAAAATTTCCGTTTCTCTCCTTCTCTGCAGAATCCGGTCTGGGGAGGATCCTCTCGAACACGTCATCGGTGAATCATGCCCGACGCGGTATGAACATCGCATTCACCGCCGATCTGGCCGCCACGCTGCTGGCGATGGTCAAAGCCGGGGACGGCATTGCCTGGCTGCCGGAAAGTCTGGCGGCCCCGGACGTTCAGGCCGGGACGATCGCCGCGGCGGCTTTACAGAAGAGCGGGTTATGGATACCCATTGATATCCGACTGTTTCGGCCTGCGGGCAGAATGTCCAGAGCAGTAGAAGAATTGTGGGGAATATTTGTGGATGAGCAGAGGTAAATACTCGCCAGGTAAAGAAGAATCATCCAGCCTGCAAAACGCGTCAGGCTGGATAACGCCAGAGGTTATTTACCCTGCATATATGGCGTATACACGCCGTTTAAGCTTTCGAGGAACGCCACGATATCGTCGATATCTTCCTGCGGCAGTTCTTTACCCACCTGATAACGCAGCATCAGTTTTACCGCGCCATCGAGCGTAGGCACATCACCGCGATGGA
Source organism: Citrobacter sp. Cpo126 (assembly GCF_030332445.1). Lineage (NCBI taxonomy): Bacteria > Pseudomonadati > Pseudomonadota > Gammaproteobacteria > Enterobacterales > Enterobacteriaceae > Citrobacter > Citrobacter sp. Cpo126. Next base: position 263,792 of record NZ_JAOWHT010000037.1, on the reverse strand, counting down.
AATAAGGTGCGGTCAGCGCAACATTACGCAAGCCCGGGACTTTTTGACGCAGCTTGTCACGTAATTCATTAGTGACGTTCATGCGGCCAATATCTGCGGCAGTGACCTCACCGAAATTAAAGTCCTTTTTCAAACCCAATGGCTCAAATGAGCGCCCGCCTAAAATAATACCGCCATGACAGGTCGCACACTTATTATCTTTAAACAATTGATAGCCATGTTTCTGCTGAGCAGTTAACGCCGCTTCATCGCCGCGTAGCCATTTATCAAACGGCGAATTTGGCGTAATTAGCGTTTTCTCAAACTCAGCAATCGCATCGGTAATATTATCTCCGCTGAATCCCTGCGGATAAACCGCGATAAACTCTTGCTTCAATTGCGGATCTTTATCCAGTTTCTGGATAATTTCATCCCAGGATTTAGACGCCATTTCGATAGGGTTCAACGGCGGGCCGCCTGCCTGCGCCTGCAATGTTGGCGCACGACCATCCCAGAATTGTTCAACGTTGAAGACCGAGTTAAACACCGTCGGCGCATTAATCGGGCCAACGGCGCCGCCTACGCCGATCGACGTTTTCCGGCCATCCACGCCGCCTGCATTCAGGGCGTGGCAATGCGCGCAAGAAATCGTGCTGTCGCCTGAAATACGCGGGTCGTGGTAAAGCGTAAAGCCAAGCGCTACTTTGCGGGCATCGGTCGGGATACTTTCTGGTATCGGTTGTACCGGTTCATTACGATGCTGCGCGGCGGTATCGTTACTGGCGTAATACTGCTCACGCTGTTTCGCAATCCAGCCCAGGATCTCGGCTCGCTCCGTATCGCTGACCTTCCCGGCCCAGTGCAGCGCGGTATATCGCGTTGGCGGCATGGTGTCGTACTGCATCACCCATTCAATTTTATTCAGGTCGCTTTGCGAAACGGGTTTATCTGCGACCAGCGCCGCACGAACGGCTTCAAGATTGAATGATTTGTATCCCAGTTGAATGTCGTAATTCATCAACTGCTTAGCGACAGGAAAAGAAGAATAGAAAGGTAATTCAGCTGAAGGCGTGTGACAATAATCGCATCCTTTTTCGCGTAAAAATCCTAATACCTTATTATTTTCTTCCAGCGTAGAGGCCTGAACATCAGCCTGTTTGCTACGTTGATTATCGTGATACCACACATAACCGGATAATCCAAAATAACAAATCACGACGCCAGCTATGGCAATCGCGGTAAGACGGGTAATGATTTTCATTATTTTACCCTCACCGTTGTGAGTTATTGTGACCCAGAAAAATTAGAATAATTAATGCACAGTCTTTGTCAGACCTGACCATCATAGGAAATAAGGGGATTACTATTTTGATAAGTATCAAGCAATTACATGGAGGAGAACTATCAATAGAATAGCCTGCGCCTATTATAGAGATAAGACGTTACCTGTCTCTGTTCACACCTCGTTGCAATCGAATGCTCTGAAAATGGAATATATTCAGATTATGCAGAATTTTGAATTATCCATTATTTTCATTGGGATAGTCTGATTCTTTAAATTTTGCTCAGCATTAAAACGTGATCAACCGCACGCTTTACTCACCCGACACCGAAGCGAGTGTCTACGCTTAACTGACGACCGGGCAATAGCCTTAATCTTTCAACGTCCATCGGAGGTCTTTCTCATTATGCTCAACCAGAAACTACCCCACGCCCCTTCTGAAGAAATGACGATCGACATCGATCTGCTTTATGAAATGGATCCGTGCGAGTTAAAGCTGGATGAAATGATTGAGGCGGAGCCTGAGCCGGAGATGATTGAAGGGCTTCCCGCTTCAGATGCGTTAACTCCTGCCGATCGTTATCTCGAACTGTTCGAACACGTCCAGTCATCCAAACTGTTTGCGGATAGTAAAACCTTCCCAGATTGTGCGCCCAAAATGGACCCGCTCGATATTTTAATTCGCTATCGCAAGGTTAAACGCCATCGGGACTTCGATCTGCGACGCTTCGTCGAGAACCATTTCTGGCTCCCGGAAACGCCCTCCAGCGAATACGTTTCTGACCCGGAAAGTTCGCTGAAAGAACATATTGATCAACTGTGGCCGGTGCTGACGCGCGAGCCGCAGGATCACATTCCCTGGTCCTCGCTGCTGGCGTTACCGCAGTCATACATTGTGCCAGGCGGGCGTTTTAGCGAAACCTACTACTGGGATTCCTACTTTACCATGCTGGGTCTGGCAGAGAGCGGCCGCGAAGATCTGCTGAAATGTATGGCAGATAACTTTGCCTGGATGATTGAAAACTATGGTCACATCCCGAACGGCAACCGTACTTACTATCTGAGCCGCTCACAGCCACCCGTTTTTGCCCTGATGGTGGAGCTGTTTGAAGAAGATGGCGTACGCGGCGCGCGTCGTTACCTTGATCATCTAAAAATGGAGTACGCGTTCTGGATGGATGGCGCCGATTCCCTGGTACTCAACCAGGCCTACCGCCACGTGATCAGAATGTCGGACGGCTCTCTACTTAACCGCTATTGGGACGATCGTGATACGCCGCGCGATGAGTCATGGCTTGAAGACGTCGAGACCGCCAAGCATTCGGGTCGCCCGCCCAATGAAGTGTATCGGGATTTACGCGCGGGCGCGGCTTCTGGCTGGGATTATTCATCGCGCTGGCTGCGCGACGCAGGCCGCCTTGCCAGCATACGCACCACGCAGTTCATCCCAATTGACCTGAACGCATTCCTCTACAAGCTGGAAAGCACTATCGCCAATATTTCCGCGCTGAAAGGTGACAAAGAAACGGAAGCGCTGTTTCGCCAGAAAGCCAGCGATCGTCGTGATGCGGTAAACCGCTATCTCTGGGACGATGAAAACGGCTGCTATCGCGATTACGACTGGCGGCGCGAACAAATGGCCCTGTTTTCTGCCGCCAGTATTGTGCCGCTGTATGTCGGTATGGCAACGCATGAACAAGCCGATCGGCTTGCTAACGCAGTTCGCAGTCGCCTGCTCACGCCCGGTGGCATTTTAGCCACGGAGCATGAAACCGGGGAACAATGGGATAAACCCAACGGCTGGGCGCCGCTGCAGTGGATGGCGATCCAGGGCTTCAAACTGTACGGTGACGACCATCTCGGGGATGAAATTGCCCGTAACTGGTTGAAAACGGTGAATCTCTTTTATCAGGAACACCACAAACTTATCGAAAAATACCACATAGCCGACGCAGCGCCGCGCGAAGGCGGCGGTGGGGAATATCCGTTGCAGGACGGCTTTGGCTGGACCAATGGCGTGGTGCGCCGACTCATCGGTTTGTATGGCGAACCCTAGCAGCTGACGGTCTGAGTCATCAGGCTTTTAGTTAATCGCATCGTACAGCTCGGCGTGAATTTTCTGCCATTTCTTGTTCTCAGGGCTTGGCTGGGCGCGAACACGCAGCTCGGCCTGCTCAAGATCATATTGCTGACGCGCAACGACCGCAGGCACGGAACAAAAACTTTGCAGATAACTTTTATGCAGCGAAGTGAGCGATGCCCCATTCGACATCGCATGGCTGAGCGTAGTCATAAACTGTCGGCATGGTTTGCTTTCATCCATCTGCGAAGGGTAACGCAGCAGCAGTCTCAACACCTCTGTATTGCCCGCCGAAAACGCCTGCTCCGTCCACGCCAGCTTCCAGTCCATCCCGCCCTGTAGGAACAGTGACGTCACGCGGGTGTCATTGCGATCGATAGCCGCCCGCATGTTAAAGGCATCCCAGGTGATGCCCATTCGGGTCACCGCCTCCCGTGCGCTAGGGGCATCACGTCGCGGTTCCTCCTGCACAATTTCAACGGATTGTCCGGAAGACGCCTGTGGCGCTGGCGAAGTGAATAACCAGAACGCACCCAGCGAAATCGCCAGCACCATCACGCCGACCGCTACCCACAACATACCGGAAATCAGCTGTTCACGTTCTTCCGCAGTGCGCTTGGCCCGCTTTTCCGGCGGATCAATACTGTCTGCGATTTCATGCTTATCGCCTCCCGCTTGCTCGTCTTTTTGCTTTGCTGTTTCCCAAAACTGGCGGACCATGGCCTCATCAGATTCCAGATACGACGCAGGATTAATGCGCGTACGCCGTTCTTCAAATGCCCGTTGCACAGGATGAGTTATCTGTCGGTACTGGTAGTCCAGCAACATCAGTTGTACCGACGTCAGCGGCTGCTGCGCGATAACGCAGTTACGAGCCAGGCGGCAATCATCCAAAAACATGCGTAGCGTGATACGCGGCTCAACAAATGACATGAGCACTGAGGTATCGTTAAAAATCTGCGTAAAGTGGCGAACGAATAATTTCTTATCGACGACCATCAGCGCCAACTCGCTAAACATCATACCGTCCAGCGCATCTCGTCCTTCGCCCAACTTTAGCCAGCGACGCAGACGTTCACCACCAAAGTGCTGTTTCAGAAAGCTGTTGAGAGGATGTTGATCCGGCCATACCCGTGCAATCAGAGATTTGAGGGTTAATTCTATTGCGCGAAGTTGACGCTGCGCCCGCATCTGAGCATCCGGCTCCACAGGTGCAATTTCGGTTTGATACTTCAGGATGGGCTGTTGCTGGCGTAATTGTTCCAGAGAAGCCACAAAGCGCAGCGCTGAAATCAGCTGGTTTTCACTGACGTCCTGGCCATTTTCATATTGGGGTACACTCTGTTGAAGATGACGTAGCCGCAGAGTGAACTGGCTCAATTGCGCATCATTCATCTGCAACCGTCTGGCGACAGCCCCCCAGCCACCCAGATTCAGTCGTGCCTGATCCAGTTGCTCGAGAAACCACCGTGGGTCTTTGCCTTCTGCGGCATGTACGCCTAGCAGCAGTAATATTTCTACCGACGCCTGGCGGATAATCCCCAGACAATGTTCAAAGGGTGTACATGTCGCTTGTAACGCGCTATTGGTCATCATCTTCCCTAAAAGGACCCAAAACGTGCGGCCTCACAATGGTATGTAATTATCTTTTTTAAACGCAACGTTGTGCCGATGTAGACTAGAACACATTCATATAGCAAATAAATAAGTTTTACAGTGACTTCCGCACAATCATTGAAAATTATTCTGGAGATAAGCCTGTGCCTGTACTGCAAACATCACGTCTGCTCTGCCGCCCACTGACAGAAAATGACTGGACGTTCTTCTTAACGCTACAGCAGAACCCAGATGTGATGCGCTTTGTCGCTGACGCACGTACTGAAGAGGAAATACGGACAGCCTTCGACTCCCGCCTGCCTGAATGGTTTCCCGGCAGCCCGCACTGGCTATGTCTGCTCCTGTGCGATAAGACATCGGGAGCACCGCTTGGCGTGACAGGATACATTCAGGAGAGCAATGAGTGTGCCGAGGTTGGCTTTCTGCTCGCCCCAGAGGCGCAGGGTAAAGGGTATGGCGCTGAATCTCTGCATGCCGTGTGTGAATACGCATTTGCCAGCGGCGGTCTGCGGCGACTGACCGCCTGTGTCACCGCAGGAAACGAAGCCTCACGGCGTCTGTTGGAAAAGGTCGGGTTCATTCATGAAGGCACGCTACGCGCAAGCTACTGGCTACATCATACCTGGCACGATGACTGGATTTTTGGTCTGTTAAAACAGGAATATCAGCCGCCCACGGCATAGGTCGTTTTGCGGTAAATACTGGCTGTCAGGCAACTAGCGTAACGGCGTGTTTTTTTTAGAATAGGTCTCTTTGCACAGAGACTATTATGCCGCTGCGTTCGACGCATTTCACGCCCGCTTGTATTGCATTTATTAAGCAATGGCAGGGCCTGTCGCTGGAAAAGTATCAGGACAAAAAAGGCATCTGGGTCATTGGCTACGGACACGAAATCACCGCCAATGAATCCTTTGATACCCCAATTACGGTGATGCAGGCAGAAACATTGCTGCTCGCAGATATGAGGATCTGCGAGGCATTCATCCATAAGGAAATGACGCAAATAAAAGACAGGTTTCAGCTGGAAGCATTAATTACGTGGATATTCAGTGTGGGAATTACCCAATTTTGCGCTAAAAATATCTGGCCGGTGTTTATTTCACAGCCAGAAATATTCTGACTGTGAAATATGTTCCTAGTAAATGGTGTTGTTTAACATCATTGCCGCCTGCGTACGGTTTTTTACCTCCAGGCGCTGGTACAACGATTCAAGATGGGCTTTTACCGTTCCGGTACTGATATTTAACAGTCGACCAATTTGTTTATTAGATTCTCCGGCGGCCAGCATGGTCAAAATCTCCCGCTGACGCGCGCTGAGCAATCTGATATTTTGCCCACCGCTTTCGGTAGCGGTTATGCAGTCTCTGGGGATAAACATCATACCCATCGCGACGCTATTGAGGGCCAGCGTAAAGGTTTCCGCGTCAGAATCGCGCGGAACAATGGCCAGCACGTTCAGTTTAGTGACCTCTTGCAGCCATTTTTTACGGCAGTCCGTTGCGGTCACCAGCACCTTCACCATCGCAAAGCGCTCTGCTATCTGTTGCAGCAAGCTACAGCAGAACTCAGCATCAAGGTCGCCATCCAATATAACTAATGCCTCGGGTTTATCTTCCAGCGTCAGCCAAAGTTCATCTGCCTGACTGACACCCTGAACATCCACTCCTGGAATACGTTGCTGCAAACTTACATTCATTCCATGAATAAATATTGACTGCCTGTCAAACATTACTACCTGCATTATTTATCTCCATCCGAATAGGATATTAGCCTTAACATGCGGAAGGGTATTACCCATAGGGTAAAATAAGAAGTCACCATTTGGCGGGGGGCCATTTTACCGATAGATGGGGAAGAAAGAAGCAGAAGTTATGAATAGTTACAGCTCAACCCGAAGGATCATACAAAGGAACAAAAACAGGTTCGAAAATTAGGGAAAGTCTTAATATTCGACGCTCATGATAAGACAATGAATATTAATTAATATGATTTTATATTTTTAGCTAAAAATAAGATATCTACGACAATGGATAAATCTGTTACAAAATACAATCTAGCATTAAGTGCTCATTCAACGCATGCCGTGACCTGTTGAATAAGCACCTTATGGGTTTACAGGAACATTCCGCCGGATACCTCGATACGCTGTGCCGTCATCCAGGCCAGTTCATCGCTAAGCAGCGCAGCAATTGCATCGCCGATATCATCCGGCAAACCAACGCGTCCCAGCGCCGTTTGCGATGCAATGTACGCATTCAATTGCGCATTATCCCGCACATTTCCGCCGCTAAAATCCGTTTCTATTGCGCCTGGCGCAATAATATTCGCCGTTATGCCGCGCTCTCCCAGCTCTTTTGCCTGATAACGGGTTAACACTTCCATCGCACCTTTCATGGCTGCGTATGCGCTGTAACCCGGTAGCGCAAAGCGGGCAAGCCCGGTCGAGACATTGAGGATGCGACCACCTTTATTCATCAGCGGTAGCAAGCTCTGCGTCAGGAAAAAGGGGCCCTTAAAATGGATGTTCAAAAGTTGGTCAAATTGCGCTTCAGTAAATGCCGGATACGGTGCGTTAATGCCGATCCCGGCATTGTTCAATAAATAATCAAATGCGTTACTTTGCCACTGCGTTTGTAACGTTCCCTGCACCTGTTGAACAAACTGAGGGAATGTAGAAATATCACCGACATTCAACGGTAATGCCGCCGCTTTACCGCCAGATTGGCGTATTTCATCCACAACCTGCTGCGCTTCTTTTTCATTGCTGTTCCACGTCAGGATAATACCGATTCCTTTACTCGCCAGCTTCAGCGCCGCGTTCTTACCGAGTCCACGGCCGCCGCCAGTCACCAATGCGATACGTTGCGTCATAAGAAACCTCATTTCAGGTGTTGTGAAGATTGAGACAAAGCTTATTAGGTGATAGAAGAACAATAAATACTGCTAACTGCGCATTACTGTTTCATTTAGAACAACAATAGGGCATGAGAATGGATAAAATTCACGCAATGCAGTTGTTCATCCGCGTCGCAGAACTGGAGAGCTTTTCGCGCGCGGCAGACACCCTCGGACTTCCTAAAGGTAGCGTATCGCGCCAGATCCAGGCTCTGGAAAATCATCTGGGCACGCAATTGTTGCACCGCACAACACGCCGCGTTCAGCTCACGCAAGACGGCATGATCTATTACGAACGCGCGAAAGATCTGTTGAGTAATCTGGATGAGCTGGATGGGCTGTTCCATCACGATCCGTCCAGCATCAGCGGCAAGCTGCGCGTTGATATGCCGGTCGGTGTAGCAAGAAACCTGGTGATGCCCCGCTTACCGAGCTTTTTGCATCAGTATCCGGGCCTGGAACTCGAACTCAGCAGCAGCGACCGCCTGGTGGATTTGATCCGCGAAGGTTTCGACTGTGTGGTACGCGTAGGTACGCTGAAAGATTCAGGGCTGATTGCGCGCCCGCTGGGGAAACTCACGCAGATTAACTGCGCCAGCCCGCAATACCTCGCCCGCTTTGGTTACCCGGAAAGCCTGGAGGATCTTGCCTCGCATGCAGTGGTGCATTACTCGGTCAATTTGGGAACGCGTGCGCAAGGTTTCGAAGTGGCGACAGAAAACGGCACGCAATGGGTTAAAACCGGCGGCATGCTAACGGTAAACAGTACCGAAACCTATCACGCAGCATGCCTTGCCGGTCTGGGCATTATTCAGGTGCCGCGCGTTGGCGTGCGTGATGCCCTGCGCGCCGGTACGCTGGTCGAAGTGTTGCCGCAATATCGCGCCGAGCCAATGCCAGTCTCTTTGCTTTATCCGCATCGGCGCAACCTCTCCCGCCGGGTACATCTGTTTATGGAATGGCTGACTGGCGTGATGAAAGACTATGTGGATTAGTCCATTTTTCAGGATGCGCCCCTGAGCAGGCTATAATGTCATGAGTGAACAAAATAAGGACAACCGATCGGATGACGCAGGAACAAGACGCAAAACACCCTACGCCAGAACATAAATCAGCCTCCGCCGCGCCGGAGAAAAACGCTAAAGCGAACCAGGCGCTGAAAACCGCGCTGACCTTCGCTGATAAAATTCAACGCCAGCCCATCATCGCCCATCTTATTCGTGCCGCAGAGCGGTTTAACGATCGTATGGGAAATCAGTTTGGCGCCGCCATTACCTACTTCTCGTTTCTGTCGATGATCCCAATCCTGATGGTGTCGTTTGCCGCTGCGGGTTTTATTCTCGCTTCGCACCCTACGCTGTTGCAGGATATCTTCAGCAAGATTCTGCTGAACGTCAGCGATCCGACGCTCGCCTCTACGCTGAAAAACACCATCAATACCGCCGTTCAGCAGCGTACGACCGTAGGTTTGGTTGGGCTGGGTATCGCGCTCTATTCCGGCATTAACTGGATGGGGAACCTGCGCGAAGCGATTCGTGCCCAGTCGCGGGATGTTTGGGAACGTACGCCGCAGGATCAGGAAAAAATTTGGGTCAAATATCTGCGTGATTTTGTTTCCTTGATTGGCTTACTGGTTGCGCTGATTGTTACTCTGTCCATTACCTCTATCGCCGGTTCCGCCCAACAGATGATTATCTCTGCGCTGTATCTCGACGGTATCGAATGGCTGAAGCCCGCCTGGCGACTGATCGGCCTGACCATCTCTATTTTCGCCAACTACCTGCTGTTCTTCTGGATTTTTTGGCGGCTACCGCGTCACCGACCGCGTAAGAAAGCGCTCATACGCGGTACCTTTATCGCGGCGCTGGGGTTTGAAGTCATCAAAATGATCATGACGTATACGCTGCCATCACTGGTGCAGTCGCCGTCAGGCGCGGCATTTGGTTCCGTGCTTGGACTGATGGCATTCTTCTACTTCTTCGCTCGTCTGACCCTGTTTTGCGCAGCCTGGATTGCCACGGCGGAATACAAAGACGACCCGCGTATGCCGGGGAAAACACACCGCTAATCTTTGTTAACTGGCCGGATGGGGCTGCGCTTATCTGGCCTACGGGAGAGTATTGTTGGCCGGATAAGCGCAGCCCCATCCGGCAATTATAATGCCGCCTGCTCTCACTGATTTAGTGAATAAATCCAACCCGTAACTTTTATTTAACCAAAAACCAGTTTTATCATCCAAGTTTTAAATTGTGTGAAGCATTTCATGGAAGTGAAATCTCAAGCCTAAAAATTATCCCCTTTTTGCTCTGTTTTTGACCAATCTCAAAGTTTGTTACAGATTGAAATGTCTCTTTTGCTGTGCGTAATATGACCTTTCGTTCGGCCAAAAATAAGAAAATATTATGCAAGCAACAGCCACAACACTCGACAACGAACAGGAACACACCCCGGTCAACTCGCGCAATAAAGTTGTCGTCGCCTCGCTCATTGGCACCGCCATTGAGTTCTTCGACTTCTATATTTACGCCACCGCCGCGGTGATCGTTTTCCCGCATATCTTCTTCCCGCAGGGGGATCCGACCGCGGCAACGCTACAGTCCCTCGCCACTTTTGCTATCGCCTTTGTGGCCCGACCAATCGGTTCCGCGGTGTTCGGACATTTCGGCGATCGCGTCGGCCGTAAAGTCACGCTGGTTGCTTCACTGCTTACCATGGGGATCTCAACAGTCGTCATTGGCCTGCTGCCGGGCTATGAAACTATCGGCATTTTCGCCCCACTGCTGCTGGCGCTGGCGCGTTTTGGCCAGGGTTTAGGTCTGGGCGGTGAATGGGGCGGCGCAGCGTTGCTGGCGACGGAAAATGCGCCACCGCGCAAACGCGCGCTGTACGGATCATTTCCGCAGCTGGGCGCGCCTATCGGTTTCTTCTTCGCCAACGGTACCTTTCTGCTGCTCTCCTGGCTGCTGACCGACGAACAGTTCATGAGCTGGGGCTGGCGCGTACCGTTCATCTTCTCCGCGGTGCTGGTGATTATCGGTCTGTACGTCCGCGTTTCGTTGCATGAATCCCCGGTCTTCGCCAAAGTAGCCGCGGCGAAAAAACAGGTGAAAATCCCGCTGGGTACTCTACTGACAAAACATGTTCGCGTGACGGTCCTCGGCACGTTCATCATGCTGGCGACCTATACGTTGTTCTATATCATGACCGTCTATTCGATGACGTTCAGTACCGCCGCAGCGCCCGTAGGGCTTGGCCTGCCGCGTAATGAAGTGTTGTGGATGCTGATGATGGCGGTTATTGGTTTTGGCGTCATGGTACCGGTGGCGGGCCTGCTGGCCGATGCGTTTGGTCGCCGCAAGAGCATGCTTATAATCACCACGCTGATCATTCTGTTTGCGCTGTTTGCCTTTAAACCGCTGCTCGGCTCTGGCAATCCGGTGCTGGTGTTCGCCTTCCTGTTGCTGGGCTTAAGCCTGATGGGTCTGACATTTGGCCCGATGGGCGCACTGCTGCCGGAGCTGTTCCCGACCGAAGTGCGCTACACGGGGGCGTCGTTCTCGTACAACGTTTCGTCGATTCTCGGCGCATCGGTTGCCCCATACATCGCTGCATGGTTGCAGGCGAATTATGGTCTGGCGGCTGTTGGTACGTATCTGGCATCGATGGCGGCATTGACGCTGATTGCACTGCTGTTGACCCACGAAACCCGCCATCAGTCGTTGTAATTCTTTTGCCGGATGCGGCATAACCACCTTATCCGGCCTGGGTTGAGCATGAAATCCAGGCCGGATAAACATCCGGCCAGACATCACTTCTTCATCTGCGACAGGATCGTCCGGCACTGATTCGCGTCACCCTCTGACGGCGAAATCAGCGCCAACAAGGCTGCCGCGGGAGTAACTAACGTGGCTAATGCGGCAGCAACCGCACCGCGCGCAATCAGCGGTCCGGCCTTCACGCCAGCCCGCGGATTCTTAAATGTGCCGCGAACATACAGCGGCGAACGCAGAGTAATAATACGAATCCCTTTGCTCTCCGGATCGATGGTTAAATCCAGTTGCTCCGACGCAAAGCTTGCCGTACCAGTGACATTGATGACTGCGTTTTCCGTGTCGAAAGCAAAAATCTGCGGACGCGCCACGCCGTTAACAATATCCAGATTCGCCGCCGCGCAGTTCACCCGCACTTCGTCATCACCAAATATCTGCCCGACAAGATAGTTCCCCAGATTCAAGCCCACAATTTCCATCAGATTCCGGCTGATCAAGCCGTCATTCATCAGCAGTTTCAGGTTGCCATTGCTGTTACCCAGCAGCGCCGCTACCGAGTTTCCACTTCCGCTAAACCGGGCGTCCCCGTTCATTTCACCGAGCGTTTTCTGCATCAGTTCCACATCGGGCATCAGCGCTTTTAGCTTCAGCCGCCGCGCCTGAATATCCGCCTGCCCCCGCATCGGCTTTTTATCCCCTTCCAGATGGATGCTGGAGACAATGCTGCCTCCCGCAAGACCAAATTTCAGCGGTTGCAGGCGCAGGTCGGCATTTTTCAGGATGATATGAGTGGAGAGATCGCTGATCGGCAGGCTACTGCCATGCTCAATACGCCGTCCTTTGAAACGCACGTCAGCGTCCATCACGTTCCATTTATCGGTTTCAAAACGGTCATACGGCAAGACCTTGTCCGCAGGCTGAACGCTCTTCTCACCTTTGCGTTGTTCAGATTGTTTTGCCCGTTCCGCCCCTTTGCCTGAATCCACCCCGATCAGCGGCCCCAAATCGGCCAACCTCAACTGGCGTGATTCCACATCACCCTTCAGCATGGGTCGCGGCTTACCGGTGGTGTAGGCCAGCGTTCCGTGAATATCGCTGTCGCCAATACGACCATTGAAATCGCGATAATCAAAAACAGAGGATTTTTCCGGGTCAATTTTCGCCACCAGACGTCCGTCGGTTTCAAACGGCGGCGTATCCGGGAGCAGTACGCCGGTCAAATCGTACAAATCCCCTAGCGAATCTCCCGAGAATTTAAGCCGCAGATCCGCCCCGCCCATATTCATCGGATCGTTTATCGTGCCGATAAACGCTACGCGCGTATTGCCCGAACGGAAATCAGCCTGAATCGGGAAAGGCGTATCTTCGCCACGCAGCGCCAGCATTCCGCCTATTTTTCCGCTACCGCTTAGCGGTTCGCCGTTATATCGTCCTTGCGCTTTCAGCCCAAACACGTAGTCCTCGACGCGGGCGTTGCTCTCTTTACCTTTTGCGCCGGTCACTTCGCTAAAGGGTAACGGTTTACCCAGCGGATCGACCAGGATCTCAATCTCCGACTTCGTCACCTTATCGTTAATGGCGATACGTCCCTGGTCGAACAGAATGTTATCCAGCCGGAAAGACCATGCTGATGGCGGCGCATCAGGATCGCGGTTTTCGTCCCCAGCTAAGTTAAAGGTCCAGTTATTGTTTTTCTCCGACAGGCGGATCAGCCGCGCATCGGGTTTGACCAGCTTGACCCACGGGAGCCAGACGGTTTTTGTCAGCAGTGCCAGCGGGGCGAGCGTAGCTTCAACACGCGGCAGATGCACCATGGTGACGTCAGGAATGTCCGGCGGGTTGCCGAGGATAATATCTTCAGCATGAACATGCGGCCAAGGAACCCAGCTACGCCAGCCAGTTTCCTGCTTCTGGCGTTCCCAAACCACGCCCAGGTCACCCCGTATAGCAAAGGGCCGGTTGAGTTCTGTAGAGACTTTCTGGTTGATGGTCGGTTTGAGCCGGTTCCAGTCAAATGTCGCAATCACAATGATGAGTACGACGATCAACAACAAGAAAACCCCTATTACTGAAGTGGTTATTTTACCTGTTCTCGTCATGTCTAACCTCCTTACTTCCTTCCTTGCCTGTCCTAAAGATAGTCCAGCAGGATGAAAAGGAGGTGCACTACGCCCTCATCAAAGCGACAGGATCACCTCTTCAAGCGTATCCAGAGGCACTGGACGAGAGAGAAAATAGCCTTGCGCAGCGAAAGCCGGTGAGTTTTGCACATCGCGCCACTCTTCCAGCGTTTCAACACCTTCGACAATGACACCGCGGCAATAGCGGTTCATGAGCTGTAATAGTAGTGTGAAGAGATTACGTCCCTCCGGCGTCTTGCGCAGCATGACGAACAGATCCCGCGCCACTTTGATATAGTCATAACTCACTTCACTAAGCGCCGAGAAGTTCGCCATTCCGGTACCAAAGTCATCCAGCCAGAGCGGGCCGAACTCGCACATTGAGGCGAACGACGACCCCTTCGGCAAGCGGATATGTTCCACCAGCTCAAAACGCAGCCACGGCAGGCCTTCAATGATTTTCAGGATTTCGGGATCCTGACGCATCGCAATGAGTGTTGGTCCATCGACATTCACTGAAGCCAGCAGGTTGTTGGCTCTGAAAAAGCCCCCTTTCAGCTCAAGCTGCAGAAGTTGCTCTTTCACAACATCAACACGATGCCGTACAGCCACTTCAGCAAAATAGCGGTCTGGTGCAATACGTTGGGAAGGGTTATCAGGATGGCTCACGACGGTCAGCAGTTCAACGGCCATCAGCCGTCCGTTGGTCTGGTAAATTGGCTGGTAGGTGTAAGCACGCTCGCACTGCAGCCAATAGCGTCTTTCCAGCAAGCTTTCAATACTCGCATCGGGCGTAATGAGCTGCTGGGTAACCTGCTTTATCATCTGAGATGTCCTGTAAATAAGAGTGTGACTGACCGGACTCGTCAAAGGTTATCGGCGCTCAGACGAAGAACTTTACGTTCAGCTGTGCGCAAAAATAAAAACTAAGCGGCAAAAACAACGCAGAACACGTGCTGGCTCAAAAAAATAATGGAACGATGTTTTAATATAGTTGACCACTTAACACCCACAGCGCACACTAACGCTAATTTTTTTCAGAGCAGGTTACGACTATGTCCAGAAAGATTGCCGTGATTGGCGAATGCATGATTGAGCTGTCACAGAAAGGCGCTGACGTTCAGCGCGGATTCGGTGGCGACACGTTGAATACATCCGTTTATATCGCCCGTCAGGTCGATGCGGCGGCACTTTCCGTACACTATGTGACTGCACTGGGTACCGACAGTTTTAGCCAACAAATGCTGGAGTCCTGGCAGGGTGAAAACGTAGACACTTCATTAACCCAGCGCATGGAAAACCGCCTGCCAGGTCTCTACTACATTGAGACCGACAGCACTGGCGAGCGCACCTTCTATTACTGGCGTAATGAAGCCGCCGCAAAATTCTGGCTGGAGAGCGATCAGTCTGCCGCGATTTGCGAAGAGCTGGCGACATTTGACTACTTGTATCTGAGCGGAATCAGCCTGGCGATTTTAAGCCCGGCAAGCCGTGACAAGCTGCTGTCATTGCTGCGTGAATGCCGTGCCAACGGCGGAAAGGTCATTTTTGACAATAACTACCGCCCACGTCTGTGGAGCAGCAAAGAAGAAACCCAGCAGGTGTATCAGCAGATGCTGGAATGCACCAATATCGCATTCCTGACGCTGGACGATGAAGACGCACTGTGGGGTGAAAAACCCGTTGCCGAGGTGATTGCCCGTACTCACGCTGCTGGCGTTCAGGAAGTGGTTGTGAAGCGTGGCGCAGACTCTTGCCTGGTTTCAATTGCAGGCGAAGAACTGATCGACGTTCCGGCCGTTAAATTGCCGAAAGAGAAAGTGATCGATACCACTGCGGCCGGAGACTCCTTCAGCGCCGGGTATCTGGCGGTCCGTCTGACCGGTGGCGATGCCGCCGAAGCCGCAAAACGCGGCCACCTGACGGCAAGCACCGTCATTCAGCATCGTGGGGCGATTATCCCCCGCGACGCCATGCCGCAATAATTTATTGTTCCTGTAGGCCGGATAAGGCGTTAACGCCGCATCCGGCACTGGGTAAGCCGGGAGCGCTTCACTTGCCCGGCTTACAGGTTACGATACCCTTTACTGTACAGGCGGGATATCCGTCACTTCAGGGTGTGATTCATCCGTTTCAACAGACGTTGCCGCTGCGGTAACGGGCGCCATAATGCTATCCCACGTCGCCTGCAGATCCTTCATATTGAATTCAGGTTCACCCTTCGGCTGCAGCAGAATTAACGCCATATCTTGCGACAGCTGCTGACGCAGGTCCTGATTCAGCATCTCAACGCTCAGGCTGTTGAGGAAGCTCTGGCGTAAACGCTGGTACTGTTCAGGCGCAATATCCACCACCTGATTTTGCAGCGAGCGCAAACGCTGGCTGATCAAAATATCGGTATCGGTACGACCATAGGTGGCAAACAGCTTCTGCAGTTCCAGATTCTTTTGCGCTACCAGCGCATTGAACTCTTCTTCCGGCAGTCCCTTATCACGCACTTTCGCCAGCTCACGCGCAACCGTACCCAGATTGGCGTTCAGCTTATCGTTCGGCGACTCAACGTTAATCGCGCACTGCGCGCGCAGGAACAGCACCCGGCAGTCAAATCCGAGGCCAATGTCTTTGGCATTGTTTTTGGTTAGCTCTTGCTGAATGTGCCAGAACAGCGCCTCACGAGCTAAATCAGCGCGCCAGTAACGTAACAGCGCGGCAGATTCACGGATCGGCTGCCACGGCGTATCCCACATAATAGACAGGCGATCCTGGCGTACCGCATCGGTCATAATACTCACGGCTTCAGCTCGCAGCGGAGAGAGCGTGGGAACCGGTGCAGGCGTTTCGCGTTTTCCTTTTAACTCGCCAAAGGTTTTATTGATTTGCTCAGCTACGCTGCGTGCATCAACGTTACCGACGATGATCAGCGTCATCGCGTCCGGGGTATACCATTTTTGGTAGAAAGACTGAATTTTCGGCGCGTCTACCGGCGTTTTCAGCGGATCGGCGGGATCGTGCCCCAACAGGGTCGATCCCTTCAGACGGTAACGCCACCACCCTTCTTTGGTATCTGACGGCCAGGTTGCAACCATGTCTTCGCTATTCAGCGCATGATTGACCGTTTCAGAGGTGATGCTCAGTTTACCGGAGATATTTGCCAGATAAGAAAGTGACTCTTTCAGTAGGTCGTTACGGCTGTTAGGCAGACTGAGGTTATACAGCGTGGAATCATAGGAAACGATAACCGGCGGCATGGGACGTTTGGGATCGAACCCCTGCTGCCACAGTGAACGGGCTTGCGTGGCATCGAGGCCACCGCTTTGCGTCAGCGCGATACGCGGGATCGCATGGCTGAAACCACTCTGTTGCGCACTTTCGGTGAGTGAACCGGTATTGACCAGCAGGCGAACCTCAATACGGTCGCTCGGACGCTGGGGAGTGGCTAACACTTGCCACTGTAAACCATTTGCCAGCGTGCCCTGTTGCCACGCTGGATCAGGCTGGAGCGCATCTGCCTGCACATAGCCGGCAGTGGCCATCATCAGCAAGCCGCCCGCTAAAAGTCGAATTTTTGTGCCCTGCATGTGAACCCCTGATCAACTATCCTGGAAATAAAAAGACAGCCCTCGAAAGGACTCTCTGAATATGACGTTAAAAACACTTCGTGTTAGACCGCGAGAACATAAAAATGTCACGGAAGAAGTGAAAAAATCCCGAGCCGCCGAATCGACGGTTTCAGGCACAGGGGGTAATTATGCGCAAACGCCCGCAGTCCTGGAAGGGACTACGGGCATAAGTGACGAGATTAAGAGGATAAATCGTGCGTTTTGCCATCCGGCGCACGATTATTCAGCGTGTCATCCAGCTTTTTGGTATCCAATTCTTTCACCCATTTAGCCACAACGACAGTTGCAACACCGTTACCAATCAGGTTGGTCAGCGCACGGGCTTCAGACATGAAGCGGTCAATACCAAGAATCAGTGCCAGGCCTGCAACCGGTAAATGCCCCACCGCAGAGATAGTCGCGGCCAGAACAATGAAGCCACTCCCGGTCACACCCGCTGCACCTTTTGAGGAGAGCAGGAGCACCACCAACAGGGTTATCTGATGGAAGATATCCATGTGGCTGTTGGTCGCCTGAGCGATAAACACCGCCGCCATAGTCAGATAGATTGATGTCCCATCAAGGTTAAACGAGTAGCCCGTGGGTATAACCAATCCGACAACCGACTTCCGACAGCCCAGTTTTTCCATCTTATCGAGCATACGCGGCAGCGCAGACTCGGAAGAAGAAGTACCCAGAACGATCAGCAGCTCTTCACGGATATAGCGGATGAATTTAAAGATACTGAAGCCGGTTGCGCGCGCAATTGAACCCAGCACCAGCACCACAAACAGAATACAGGTGATGTAGAAGCAGATGATTAGCTGACCCAGTTGCACCAGCGTTCCGACGCCATATTTACCGATGGTAAAGGCCATAGCACCGAAAGCACCGATAGGCGCCAGGCGCATGATCATATTGATGATGCCGAAAATAACCTGCGAGAAACTTTCAATCACGTTGAAAATCATCTGGCCCTTGCTGCCCAGACGATGCAGCGCAAAACCAAACATTACTGCAAACAGCAATACCTGCAGGATGTTACCGCTGGCAAACGCGCCAATGACGCTCGCCGGGATAATATCCATCAGGAAACCTACGATCCCCTGGTCTTTTGCCTGTTCGGCGTAAATCGCAACCGCTTTGGCATCCAGCGTCGCCGGATCGACGTTCATCCCGGCACCGGGTTGCACCACGTTAACAATGATAAGACCGATGATCAGCGCAATCGTACTGACCACTTCAAAATAAAGCAGTGCAACCGCACCGGTGCGGCCTACGGCTTTCATACTTTCCATGCCTGCAATGCCGGTAACGACAGTACAGAAGATGACAGGTGCGATGACCATCTTGATGAGCTTAACGAAGGCATCACCAAGCGGTTTCATTTGGGCGCCTAATTCAGGGTAGTAATGGCCAAGGAGAATACCAATGGCAATCGCTGTCAGGACCTGAAAGTAAAGGCTTTTGAATATAGAGGTTTTCATAGGGTGTCCTTAAAGTAAAAACCACAGGTCTTGTAAGGTTTTGTTTAACCTGCGGCCTTAAAGTAACACCCACACAACTTGACAGAAATGTACCTGGATCATAATTGATACAAAAATGTTAAAAATTTTGAGCTGGCTCGCACAAGCGAGACCTTTTTTAACTTTTGTAATCAGCGCTTTCCGGCGCCAGATAACGTTCTTCGAAGATATTTGCCGGAACCGGTCGGGCAAACAGGAACCCTTGTGCCACTTCCACCCCGGCTTGTGATAGCCATTCACGCTGCGCTTCGGTTTCGACACCTTCGGCGATCATCTGCAAATTAAGGCTGTGGGCCAACTGAATGATGGCGGAGATCATGCTGCAATCCTCAGGTACTCCGTCGACAAACATCTTATCGATTTTGAGGACATCCACCGGTAGCGACTTCATGTGCTGCAGCTGTCGCAGGCCCGCATACCCCATGCCAAAGTCATCCAGTGCGATACGTACTCCCGCATTACGCAATGGGCGCAAAATGGCCACCGCGGCGTGGGGATCATCGATATGCCGGCTTTCAGTCACTTCCAGGATCAACGTACCAGGCTTGATGCGATAGCGGTTTAACAACTCCAGCAGGTCCGAGACCATACTCGGGTGCATCAGCTGTAGTGCGGACAAATTCACCGACAGCGGCAGCATCAGACCCCGTTCCTGCCACGCTGACAGCTGGCGGCACGTCTCTTCCAGCACCCAGTAACCAACAGTCACCATCAGACCACAGGACTCAATCCTGTCGATTAATCCTTCGGGCAGCTCCCAGCTTCCGTCCGGCTGCTGCATCCGCAATAATGCTTCTGCGCTCAATACCTTACCGCTGGACATTTCCACCTGCGGCTGCATCCAAAGCGCGAACTGACGGTTATCCAGCGCGGTAAGAATATCGTTCTCTTCCGTCAAACGCTGCTGCGCCTCTTCCATCTGTAACGGATCAAAGAACTGAATTTGATTTTTACCCTTATGGCGCGAGGTTAATACGGCCGAGAGAGCGCGGCGGTAAAGCTGTTCTGCGGTCAAATCACCATAGAACATTGCTACTCCAATGTTGCAGGTAGGACGCAGTTGAATACCCTGAATAGGTAATCGCTCGTTAACGATAGTGAGTACTTGCTGACCTAGAGTAATAGCGTGCCAGGGTTCTTTTACACCATGGGCGATGATGGCGAAGTCATAGCCACTCACCTGGGAAAGCACCATCCTGGGGGCTAATACCGACTTGAGTTTTTCGACCAGCGTAAGCAGCAGGATTTCCCGCTGAGTTTCAGTTAACACCCCCGCGGTGTCACGTAGGGTTTCGCAGGTGACAATCATCAGCGCCGTCGTCTGCTGGCGGGTAACAACCTGCTCCAGCAGCCCCATTAAAAACGACTTATTGGGCAGTTCGGAAACCGGGAAACGCATTGCAAAGTCGCTTTGCTCTTCGCTATGTCGCTGAATCAACTGCTGATTAAGATTGTAGCTACGCACCAGCATACCAATCTCATCATCCTGATGTAGACGCGGCAATGCCAGTTGATAGCCAATCAGATCCTGCTGTTGGATATCGTTCAGCTCACGGGCAATTTTACGTAAGGGGTGCACAATCAAGCGGTTAATGCACCAGGAGATGGCGACGGTCAGTATTAACGACAAAAGTAAGTAAATGGTCACTAACGTCGAGAGCGTACTCATCACGAATTTGTACATGCGGTACGAATCCGCCTGCAGTACCAGATACGCCAGCGGTTGCGGGTTAGCTGAACGCTCAAGAGAATAGATCGGCAGCGAAATTTGTACCGGAAGCTCAAACAGGCGAGTCACCGTAACAGGAACGGGGCGTTCAGGGATAAAGCTCATCCGCAACGCCTGAAACTGATTGGGCAGCACCACATCGGCGCGACTTACCACGCCCGCTGGCCGAATACTTTTTAAAATGGCTTCCGCTTCGGGAATATCCCCTTTCAGGATAGTGTCCGACAGAGGCTCACGGACGGAGCGAGCGATACTTTCCAGTTGCGTAGCCGTGTTATAGCGGTTTTGCTGGACCAGATGGAACAACAAAACGGTGCAAAAAATAAAAACGAACACCATAACAACGGCCGCAACCATTGCCATCTGCTTAATTGTTAACGAGCGACTGACACGCAAACTGACTCTCCACGGATAGACGAAACTGCCGTCAGAGTATACCCGATCGTAGCGGTATTAAGAGAGGCGGTATCTGAAAACTTCCCAACGTGCATTATCGCGACAGGATAGGCACCTGGCGACGAGATTTATCTGCATTTAAGCCGAAAAAGGCCGCAAGGTCGCCCCCTGCGGCCTGGTTCGGGCGCATGTTGCCATCACGGCAGGCAGACGCCCACAAAGCGCATTACTTCCTGTTACGCAGCCAGCTCACAATCAGGCTGGCAATAGTGCCAGCGATGATTGGAGCCGCTAAATCGTGCCAGAAGGCCACGCCTAACTGTGCGAGCGTCATATAGCCGCCTGTGTTGCAATGGCAACTGTTCACGGCTATCCTTGAGTTGTTCAGGTTCAAGTCAGCCCCCGTTTTGTTGCCAGGTTTATACCGAACAACGTGCGGGGGTTTTCTCTTTCCAGCAACCGATGCCGCCGGGGATCAAGCCCCCGCAACATTGCGCCTCACCGGGAATTCCCGGCTTGCCGCTGATTCTACGGCAGCCCACTTGCCATATCACTGCGCAATATTGCGCTCTGCGTAGCGCCTCGCAATTCACCCATTTTCTTACCAGCACGCTGGAAAGATTCTTGCCAGTTGGCAATATTCCTGCCGACCATTCGTTCAGACAAAAACATAACACATTGATATCTATCAGTTCATTTTCTGGCACAGCGATTGCTATTTGACTGTGAGCTGTTCTGTTCCGAATTAAAGGAGATATCATGTCTGACTGTCGTACTTACGGATTCAACACCCAGATCGTTCACGCGGGGCAACAACCCGACCCTTCAACTGGCGCGCTTAGTACGCCTATTTTCCAGACCTCAACGTTTGTTTTTGACAGCGCCGAACAAGGTGCCGCCCGCTTTGCGCTCGAAGAGTCCGGGTACATTTACACCCGTTTGGGTAACCCCACCACCGATGCGCTGGAGAAAAAGCTGGCGGTACTGGAAAGAGGTGAAGCCGGGTTGGCAACCGCGTCCGGTATTTCTGCTATCACCACAACGCTGTTGACGCTTTGCCAGCAGGGTGACCATATCGTTTCCGCCAGCGCGATTTACGGCTGCACCCACGCGTTTTTGTCGCACAGCATGCCGAAGTTTGGGATTAACGTCAGCTTTGTCGACGCGGCAAAGCCTGAAGAAATCCGCGCCGCCATGCGACCAGAAACCAAAGTTGTGTATATCGAAACGCCCGCCAACCCAACGCTGTCGCTGGTCGACATTGAAACGGTTGCCGGTATCGCCCATCAACAGGGCGCATTGCTGGTGGTGGATAACACCTTTATGTCGCCGTACTGTCAGCAGCCTTTGCAACTGGGCGCGGATATTGTGGTTCACAGCGTCACCAAATATATCAACGGTCACGGGGATGTGATTGGCGGCATCATTGTTGGTAAGCAGGAGTTTATCGACCAGGCGCGGTTTGTAGGCCTGAAAGATATCACCGGCGGCTGCATGAGTCCTTTCAATGCGTGGTTAACACTGCGCGGCGTTAAAACGCTGGGCATTCGTATGGAACGCCACTGTGAAAATGCGCTGAAAATCGCCCGCTTCCTCGAAGGGCATCCATCTATTACTCGGGTGTATTATCCTGGCCTGACTTCGCATCCGCAGTATGAGCTGGGCCAGCGGCAAATGAGCCTGCCAGGTGGAATTATCAGCTTCGAAATCGCCGGCGGCCTCGAGGCTGGTAGGCGGATGATCAATTCTGTAGAATTGTGCCTCCTCGCGGTCAGTCTCGGTGATACCGAAACCCTCATTCAGCACCCAGCGTCTATGACACATTCGCCCGTTGCACCTGAGGAACGGCTCAAAGCAGGTATTACCGACGGGCTTATCCGTCTTTCTGTGGGTCTTGAAGATCCAGAAGATATTATTAACGACCTTGAACACGCCATCAGAAAGGCAACATTCTGACCAATATGGCCTGAACCGACGTCGTTCGGTTCAGGTTGTTGAGAATCAAGGCACAACAGTCTGGCAATACACGCGATCCTCTTTCGGGGAGAACGTGTATTTTGGGCAGGGGGTTCTATGCAGGACAACACATTACAATTAAGCAACAATACAGCAACCGCCGTACCATTCTCAAAAAAAATACCGTTTACGAAATACGATTTTGGCTGGGTATTACTGTGCATCGGCATGGCCATTGGTGCCGGAACGGTACTGATGCCGGTACAAATTGGCTTAACAGGCATTTGGGTATTTATCGTTGCCTTTATTATTGCTTATCCGGCAACTTATATTGTGCAGGATATTTATTTAAAAACATTATCAGAAAGCGAAACCTGTAATGACTACACGGATATTATAAGTCATTATCTGGGAAAAAACTGGGGCGTATTTCTTGGCGTCATCTATTTTCTGATGATTATTCACGGCATATTTATTTATTCCTTATCCGTGGTTTTTGACAGCGCCTCATATATCAAAACCTTCGGCTTGACCGAGGCCGATCTTTCGCAGTCGATAATCTATAAAGTGGCCATTTTTGCCGTGCTGGTCGCCATTGCTTCCGGGGGAGAAAAGCTGCTGTTCAAAATCTCCGGCCCGATGGTGGTGGTCAAAGTGGGTATCATCATCGTATTTGGTTTTGCGATGGTTCCGCACTGGAACTTCGCTAATATCAGCGCCTTCCCTGAAGCATCGGTCTTCTTTCGTGATGTACTGCTAACCATCCCGTTCTGCTTCTTCTCAGCGGTGTTTATTCAGGTGTTGAACCCAATGAACATCGCCTACCGCAAACGGGTGGCGGACCGGGTGCTGGCTACGCGTATGGCAATCCGTACGCATCGCATCAGTTACATTACTCTGATTGCTGTCATTCTGTTTTTCTCCTTCTCTTTTACCTTTTCCATTAGCCATGAAGAGGCCGTTTCGGCTTTCGAACAAAATATTTCAGCACTGGCGTTGGCGGCTCAGGTCATTCCTGGGCAGATTATTCATATCACCTCAACGGTATTAAATATCTTCGCCGTATTAACCGCGTTCTTTGGTATTTATCTGGGATTCCACGAAGCGATCAAAGGTATTATTCTCAACGTTCTGAGCCGCGTCATTGACGTTGAGAAAATTAATCCGTTGGTGCTTACGCTGGGTATTTGCACCTTTATTGTTATCACCCTGGTCATTTGGGTGTCATTTCGCGTATCGGTACTGGTGTTCTTCCAGTTAGGTAGCCCGCTTTACGGGATTGTGTCGTGTATTATTCCGTTCTTCCTGATCTATAAAGTAACGCAACTGGAAAAACTGCGCGGACTGAAAACCTGGTTGATCCTGCTGTACGGAATTCTGCTGTGCCTGTCGCCCTTATTGAAGCTGATTGAATAACCCATGTATATCGCGCCGTCAGACGCTGGCGGCGCTTAACCCACACTCTCCAGCTGATAGCCGCGAATTTTATTCAGCACCGTGGTGTGCGACACACCCAGCGCTTTGGCGATATGCCGTGACGACACATTATCTTCCACCATCTGTTCAATGAGCTGGCGTTCAGCGCAGAGAACCTGCTCTTTAAAAGGACGTTCTGTCGCGCCCCGCTCAACGGCAGGCAAATTCACCATCCCTAATTCTTCCCGCGTAATAACATCGGATTCCGCCATCAGCATCAGGCGAATAATGGTATTTTCCAGTTCGCGCACGTTTCCCGGCCAGGTGTGATGGTGCAGGGCATCAAAACAGGCTTTATCCAGAATGATCCGCCGCTGGAATTCCTTTGCGTATTTCTGCACAAAGTGGCGAATCAGCAGGCTGATATCCTGTGGACGCTCGCGCAAAGGTGGAATGGTCAGTGAAAGCACGTTGATGCGGTAATAGAGATCGGCGCGCAGCAGACGTTGTTCTACCATCTCTTCCAGATTGGCATTGGTTGCCACAATAATGCGCACATTGACCGGAATAATATGCGCTCCGCCAACGCGCCGAATCCCGCCATCCTGAAGCACGCGCAGGAGTTTAGCCTGTAAGCTCAACGACATTTCGCCAAACTCATCGAGAAAAAGGGTGCCTTTATCGGCCATTTCAAACAGCCCTTTTTTGCCTTTACAATCCGCGCCGCTGAAAGCCCCTTTCTCATAGCCAAAGAATTCACTCTCCATTAGCGACTCAGGTAGCGCAGAGCAGTTGACCGGAATAAACGGATAAAAACGTCGCTGCCCGGAATTATGGATAGCCCGGGCCAGCAGCTCTTTACCGGTCCCCGTATCGCCACGGATCAGAACGGTATATTTGCTGTCGGCAATTTTTATCGCCTTTTCGATAAGCGCGTGCATGCTCTGGCTGCTGCAAATAATGTCAGAGAAATAGCGCGGCCGTTCCGGCTCCGGCGTTGACAGCTCACTTATCTCCTCACAGAGGTAAGCGACATGAATAATATCGGCGCGCTGGCTTAAACAGGATTGCACACAGGAAATATCCTGTAGCTGGCGGCACCAGGATTTAATCAGGATCCGCCCAGGCGTGACTTTCATGGAGATGATATTGATATCACAGCAGGAAAACTCCTTCAGGACATCCTCAACCATCGACAGACGATCAATTGTTTTAATATCCCAGCGTATCGTGACCACATTTGCTCCTGGTAGTTAGCAACTGCGAAATAGATATTTCTGTGACTAGAGGAAATCTGACTACATTCTAGACGCTGTGGAATAATGTTCTGCCAAAGGACTCACATTGTGGACGTAAAGAGAAAATATAAAAAAACCGGAGCACAAGGCTCCGGTTATCGGGTCATAACCCAGGTTTATTGCTGTGGATTCTCATCCTGATCAACGGCAAAACACGCCACCAGTTGACCGCCGTAATCTTTCAACTGCGGCTGAAGCTGGGTACACGGACCAAAGCGACGACGGCAGCGGGCGTTAAACGCGCAGCCCGGCGGCGGATTCAGCGGGCTTGGCAGTTCACCGGTCAGCTTGATACGCTCACGGCGATCGTCCGGGTTCAGACGCGGCGTTGCGGAGAGCAGCGCTTGCGTGTACGGATGACGCGGATTATTGAAGATTTGGTCCTTCGTCCCTTTCTCCACGCAGCGGCCTAAATACATCACCATCACTTCATCGGCAATGTGCTCGACCACCGACAGGTCGTGCGAGATAAAGACGTATGACAGCCCCAGTTCCTGCTGCAAATCCATCATCAGATTCAGCACCTGCGCACGCACCGAGACGTCCAGCGCTGAGACCGGTTCATCGGCAATCACCACGTCCGGGTCAAGCATCAGACCGCGAGCGATGGCAATACGCTGACGCTGACCGCCGGAGAACATATGCGGATAGCGGTCGTAGTGTTCGGTTTTCAGCCCCACTTTCGCCATCATCGCCAGCGCTTTTTCACGACGCTCCTCTTTGCTGAGCGTGGAGTTGATCAGCAGCGGCTCTTCCAGAATCTGCCCCACTTTCTTACGCGGGTTCAGGGAACCGTACGGGTTCTGGAATACAATCTGGATTTTCTGCCGACGCAGCTTTTGCGCCTGCGGGTCGTGCTTAAGCAGATCCTGTCCCTGGTAATACAGCTCACCGCCGGTCGGGACTTCAATCATCGTCAGCAGGCGGCCAAGGGTGGATTTCCCACAGCCCGACTCGCCTACCACCGCCAGCGTTTTACCACGCTCTAAGGTAAAGGAGACGCCGTCCAGCGCTTTCACCAGGCGCTCCGGGGCGAACATGCCCTTTTTCACCGGGTAGTGTTTTTTCAGATCAATAGCCTGCAACAGCGGCTGTGGCAAAGCGGCCTTTTGCGTACTCATAGCCCAGGCCTCCCGGCATCATCAAGTGGGTAGTGGCATTTCGACTGACGACCGCCTTCCAGCAGGTTCAGTTCAGGTTCTTCAGCGCGGCATTTGTCGGTCGCATAGGGGCAGCGTGGGTTCAGCAAACAGCCGCTCGGGCGGTCATATTTCCCGGGAACCACGCCCGGCAGCGAGGCCAGACGTGCTTTATCCTGAGCAAACTCAGGCAGCGCACGCAGCAGCGCCTGGGTGTAAGGATGACGCGGCGCGCGGAAAATATCCTGCGCGGCTCCGGTTTCTACCACCTGGCCGGCGTACATCACGATGATTTTGTGTGCCGCTTCAGCCACCAGCGCCAGATCGTGCGTGATTAAGACCAGCGCCATGTTCTCTTTTTGCTGCAATTCCAGCAGTAGCTCGATGATCTGCGCCTGAATAGTCACATCCAGCGCCGTTGTCGGTTCGTCGGCAATCAGCAGTTTCGGACGACAGGCTATCGCCATCGCGATCATCACGCGCTGGCTCATCCCACCGGACAACTGGTGAGGATATACATCCAGACGTGAGGCCGGATCGGGGATCCCCACCAGCGTCAGCAGGTCAATTGCCCGCTGAATACGCGTTTTTTTGTTGCCGCCCTGGTGCACCTTGATGGCTTCCATAATCTGGTAGCCGACGGTATAGCAGGGATTAAGGCTGGTCATCGGGTCCTGGAAGATCATCGCCACTTCCGCGCCCACTAACTGGCGACGCTCTTTCTCAGAAATGCGCTTCAGGTCACGACCATTAAACTCCAGATTTTCGGCCATAACGCGGCCTGGGTAGTCAATCAGTCCCATAATCGCCAGCGAGCTGACGGACTTACCAGAGCCGGACTCTCCTACAATGCCAACCACTTCACCCTGATTCACACTGTAGCTAATGCGGTCTACGGCGCGGAATTCGGAACCTACGTCGCCGAAATGCACCGATAATTTATCTACATTTAATAACGCCATCTCGAACCTCTTACTGCTTCAGTTTGGGATCGAGCGCGTCACGCAGACCGTCACCCATCAGGTTAAATGCCAGCACCGTCAACAGGATCGCCAGCCCCGGGAAGGTCACAACCCACCAGGCGCTTTGGGCAAACTGCAGAACGTCAGAGAGCATGGTGCCCCATTCCGGCGTAGGCGGCTGTGCGCCCATCCCCAGGAAGCCGAGGGCAGCCATATCGAGAATGGCGTTAGAGAAGCCAAGCGACGCCTGAACAATCAGCGGCGCAAGACAGTTAGGAAGAATGTTGACGAACATCTGGCGCATCGCGCCGGCTCCCGCCACGCGAGATGCTGTGACGTAGTCGCGGTTAACCTCCACCAGCACGGCGGCGCGCGTCAAACGGACATAGTGCGGCAATGCCACGAACGTCAGCGCCAGCGCGGCGTTGCCAATCGAGGGGCCAAATACCGCCACCAGCACCAGCGCCAGCAACAGGCTCGGCAATGCCAGCATGATATCGACCACACGCATGATGACGTTATCAACAATCCCGCCAAAGTAACCGGCGATCAGCCCAAGAACCACGCCCATCAGCAGGGAGAGTACTACCACCAGACAGCCGACCAACAGCGACAGACGCGCACCGTACATCAGGCGGGACAACACGTCGCGGCCTACATCATCAGTACCAAACAGATGCGCCATGGTACCGCCGTCCTGCCACGCGGGAGGAGCCAGCAGCGTATCGCGGAACTGGTCTGCCGGGTTGTAGGGTGCGAGGACGTTGGCAAAGACCGCAATCAGGATCATCACCACAACGTACACCAGCCCAACAACCGCACCTTTGTTGCGTTTAAAATAGTGCCAGAACTCCTGCAACGGAGTCATCGGCACCGGTGCAGCAATAACTTTATTTTCAGTAACCTGTGACATGATGGCCCCTTACTTCTTATGCCGAATACGCGGGTTCACCACGCCGTACAGCAGGTCTACCAGCAGGTTGACGAGGATAATCATCGTCGCGACCAGCAGCACCCCGCCCTGCACCACCGGATAATCGCGGCGTTGCAGCGCATCGATCAGCCAGCGCCCCAGCCCCGGCCACGAGAAGATGGTCTCGGTCAGAATCGCCCCGGCCAGCAGCGTACCAACCTGCAGGCCGATAACGGTCACCACGGGCAGCATCGCGTTACGCAGAGCGTGAATAATGATGACGCGCATACGGGTCAGGCCTTTGGCGCGCGCGGTACGGATGTAATCTTCACCCAGCACTTCCAGCATCGATGAACGGGTCATACGCACAATGACCGCCAGAGGAATGGTACCCAGCACCATCGCAGGCAGGATCATATGCGCCAACGCATCAATAAAGTTGCCCTCTTCACCCCAGATGGCGGTGTCGATCAGCATAAAGCCGGTTAGCGGATTGGAATCATCAAGGAACACCATGTCGCTCACCCGCCCAGAAACTGGCGTCAGGTTCAACTGCACGGAAACCAGCATGATCAGCATCATGCCCCACCAGAAAATCGGCATAGAGTAACCGGTCAGCGCCAGGCCAACTGCCGTGTGATCGAAAATGGAGCCGCGCTTAACGGCAGCAAGTACACCCACTGGGATACCCACTGCGACGGCGAAAATCATCGCGCAGACGCCGAGTTCCAGCGTTGCTTTGAAGCGAGGTACGAACTCTTCCCACACCGGTAAGCGGCTTTTCAGTGAGATACCTAAATCACCATGCATAACCCCCCAGATATAGTGGAGGTACTGCTGCCACATCGGCTTATCCAGACCGAGTTCAGCCAACAGTTGAGCATGACGCTCAGGGGAGATCCCACGTTCACCCGCCATGATCATAACCGGATCGCCGGGGATCATATGGACAAAGGCAAAGGTGAGAAGAGTGATACCGATAAACGTGGGGATGACGAGTCCCAAACGTCGGAGAATGAACTGCAACATAACCCGGATTCTCTCTAATGACGCACGGCCTGGAACCGTGAGTCTGTATTGCTCACAAATCTTATCCCACGCAAACTGCATCGCGGGTAAAGCATTACGCCGGAGGGCGCTGCGCTTATCCGGCCTACACAACACCGGGGCGCAGCGCTTCCTTAATTGCTTTTAATTATTCGACAGAGACGTTTTCGAAGTGGTGTTTGCCTAATGGATCAACCACATAGCCTTTCACTTCTTTACGCACTGGTTCGTACACGGTGGAGTGAGCAACAATCAGAGCCGGAGCCTGGTCGTGCATAACAACCTGAGCTTGCTTGTACAGTTCAATACGTTTGTTGTGATCGTCGGTCGCACGCGCCGGCTGGATCAGGTCTTCAAACGGCTTGTAGCACCAGCGAGAGTAGTTAGAACCGTCTTTCGCTGCCGCACAGCTGAACAAGGTCGCGAAGAAGTTGTCCGGATCCCCGTTGTCACCGGTCCAACCCATCATCACCGCCTGATGCTCACCCGCTTTGGCGCGTTTCAGATACTCGCCCCACTCGTAGGTCACAATCTTGGCCTGAACGCCAATTTTCGCCCAGTCAGCCTGAACCATTTCTGCCATACGACGTGCGTTCGGGTTATATGGACGCTGTACCGGCATAGCCCACAGCTCAACGGTAAAGCCTTTGTCCTGACCAGCTTCCTTCAGCAGCGCTTTAGCCTTCTCAGGATCGTAGGTGTAGTCTTTAACGTCGTCGTTATAGCCCCACATGGTCGGCGGGATCAGGTTTTTCGCGGCAACGCCAGCGCCCTGATAAACCGCTTTGATGATCGCTTCTTTGTTTACCGCGTAGGTCAGCGCCTGACGGACTTTCACGTCATCAAACGGTTTCTTCTCGGTGTTGAAAGAGAGGTAGCCCACGTTCAGACCCGCCTGCTCCATCAGGTTGATGTTTTTATCCTGCTTCATGCGCGCGATGTCTGCCGGGTTCGGGTACGGCATCACCTGGCACTCGTTCTTCTGCAGTTTGGCGTAACGCACGGAAGCGTCAGGCGTAATGGAGAAGACCAGACGGTCGATCTGCGGCTTGGTGCCCCAGTAACCTTCGAATGCTTTATACAGAATACGGGAGTCTTTCTGGTACTGCTGCAGCTGGAACGGACCGGTACCAATTGGGTTCAGATCCACTTTCTCCGGAGAACCGGCTTTCAGCATGTTGTCAGCATATTCTTTGGAAAGAATAGAAGCGAAGTCCATCGCCAGGTCAGCCAGGAACGGCGCTTCCGGGCGAGTCAGCACGAACTGAACGGTTTTATCGTCCACTTTTTTCACTTCGGAGATCAGATCCGGCAGACCCATCCCTTCGAAGTATTCATAGCTGCCGCCAGAGACTTTATGGTACGGGTTCTGGGCATTTTTCTGACGATCGAAAGAGAACACCACGTCATCGGCGTTAAAATCGCGCGTCGGTTTAAATTCTTTGTTGTCCTGCCACTTCACGCCCTGACGCAGGTGGAAGGTGTAGGTTTTGCCGTCTTCGCTGATTTCCCACTTCTCAGCAAGGCCCGGAATCACTTCAGTCGTACCGGTTTTGAACTCGACCAGGCGGTTATAGATCGGTACGGAGCTGGCATCATAGGTGGTGCCAGAGGTGAAAAGCTGCGGGTTAAAGCCTTCAGGAGATCCTTCTGAACAATAAACCAGAGTTTTAGCCTGTACGCTTGCTGCGACGGTCATAGCCACCAGGCTCAGACCAAGCTTCAGCATCCCTGACTTCTTCAAGGAAATACTCATTCTTCTGCTCCAATGTGATGTTTGTTGTTTTACCCTTTGCAGTGGGTTTGCACCGCCTGGCCTTTTTTGTTTTTTACCCGGCCGGGTCGGCGTTAAGAGGATGGGGATTCCGTTCACATAAGCGACTGAGTTGCAGTGCGGATTCTCCATGAAATGCCCCTCATACCCTACAATCTGTCAACAGAATGTGAAAACGTCAATACAGGTCACCGTGATTTACGCCAACGGTGAGAATTCACAAACAAAGATTAAAAAAAGTGCGGAAGGACATTTTCAGCAGGGAAATTTGTGCTACGCGTACTATGCCAGAATAAACATCTTCATATTTCGCAACATTTGGTGATTAACATTTATGCAATTTATTCAAACTTTCTAAATTAATGCTGCATATCTGAGCGATTAATACCATGAACGTTAAAACGCACAGCGGAAAATGCCAGCTTCAGCCATAAGTAGCGCAAAAAAAGTTTCAAGCAAATATAAAAAAAGGCAATGGAATATGTCACAGAATCGTTAACAGTCAGTGGGAAGTGGTGCACAATTTTTGCAGATAAAATGAAGGTCAAACGTGGGGTCGGAAAAACAAAAAATACGCCCTGCCAGCGCTTCGCCTGTAGGCCGGATAAGGCGCTTGCGCCGCATCCGGCAATGTCTGTTATAGCGTGATGTTTTGCCTGATGGCGCTTCGCCTGTAGGCCGGATAAGGCGCCTGCGCCGCATCCGGCAGTGTCTGTTATAGCGTGATGTTTTGCCTGATGGCGCTTCGCCTGTAGGCCGGATAAGGCGCCTGCGCCGCATCCGGCAGTGTCTGTTATAGCGTGATGTTTTGCCTGATGGCGCTTTGCCTGTAGGCCGGATAAGGCGCCTGCGCCGCATCCGGCAGTGTCTGTTATAGCGTGATGTTTTGCCTGATGGCGCTTCGCTTATCAGGCCTACAAAAGCCACAAATGCAAAAAGCCCGCTCAGAGAGCGGGCTTTTCTAATTTGGTCGGTGATAGAGGATTCGAACCTCCGACCCCTTCGTCCCGAACGAAGTGCGCTACCAGGCTGCGCCAATCACCGAATGCGGGGCGCATCTTACTGCTCAGCTGCGCGCCCGTCAATCCCTTAGTATCAAAATGCCATTTGATCGGCGAGAAAGTCAGCAGCTCAGTTACTGGGCTGTCGCCTTATTCGCGTCCGGGATACGGCACCAGTTATTATTCTCGTTAATACCGCCATTTGGCGAGGTATAACCGAGGCAACCCAAAATGGTGTCGTACAGTTCCACATGACGACGCGGCACCTTCATATCAGCTTCTTGCTTCAGATGTGCAAACGCCTTCGCATGGTCGGGGTCTTCCAGATATTTGTCAGACATCCACACCATCATAGGAACGCGGAACTGCTCAGGTGGCGCCATTTTACGCGGCGTACCGTGCAGGTGCTCGCGCTCGTTAATCGACTCACCGTGATCGGCGGCGTAAAACACGATCGCTTTCTTATCACGTAGTTGATCAAATACTTTGGTAATAAAGTGATCAACATAGGTTACCGAGTTATCGAATGAGTTGATCATCTCAGCTTTCGAGCAACCGCTATCAACATTGACACATTCCGGCTTCCACTGCGCATAATCACGGGTATAGCGCTGGGTGTAGTTAAAATGCGAGCCCTTGGTATGCAGAATAATCAGATGTTTGCCACCATCTTCATTATTTTGCAGAGACTGCTGCATCTCGGTAATCAACAGCATATCGTCAACGTTCTTGCCACGGTTGCGCGGCTCTGCGCCAATCTGCTCACGATAGGCGATGTTCTCCGCCATGGTGTTACTGTAGAACCACATCTCGCTTTGCATCGCGTAAAGATCGGTCTTGAACCCTAACTGGCCGAGCACGGAGAAGACGTTTTGTTCTTTCAGAGTACGCTGCGGGTTTTCTTCTGCCCCACCCTCACGCACAAACATGCAACGCAGCGAAAGTTTGGTTGCCGTATCACAGGAATATCCACGGAAGGCGGCCAGATTTTTCTCCTGGGCGAGCCTTGGCGTGGTATTGCGCTCATAGCCAAAAATTCCCATATGATCCCAGCGGGTCGTTTCGCCGATAATAAAGACCACATAGGTGTCGTCGAGGTTTTTGGGGGCAACATAGGTAAACTTCTTCGCCGGGTTCATCAACGATTTGTTGTCTGAGGATTCATCCACCTGTGCCCAGGCGTACAGACCCAGCGCGGAGAGCCAGTTTGACGGCAGATAGGAATTCGCCACTACCCCGCCATAGCTGGGTAAATCGATTCCCGTTGCTCGCTCAACGCTTCTCTGTTGCATGCTCAGCAGGCGAATCGGGACCCATACCATCAGACCAGCCAGTAAAACTACCGCCACGCTGCGCCATCTCATGCCAGGCGTACGTATCTGTTTCATCAGGGTATAGCGGCAGCGATTACTCCAAATCAGAACCAACGGTAAAATGCTGACCGAAACCAGCCACACGACAAAATGCCAGCCAACCACTTCTTTCGATAAATCAATATCCGTGGTCATTACGGAGGCAATAATACCGTAACCAATTACCACGTTCAGGAAGGTCATGTAATAGCTGGCACCGGCAGAACACAGCACCACTAACGTTGTCAGGACACGCCAGGCGCGCCGACCAAATAAAGAGAGAAGTCGTAGTAAAAAGAAGGTCACCAGCACAGTGCCGGCTAATTCAACAACCGCAGAGAGTCCTTTCCAGACGGTAAACTCGTGTGCATATCCGCTAAAGCGCCGGAAAAATACAGCACAGTTCATAAACAAACCGATATAGATTGCCAGCAGGAAACTGAGTTTCTGCTGCGTCATCGACTTAATATATCTCATGCAAACAAACCCTGGGAATCGGGATTAAAACACCCTGAGCAGTAGTCAAACAGACCAGGCAGGGGAAAATGCGACAACAGCAGAAGTGAAATGTCTACGGGCGCGGGTAAGTAGACCACAGGAGGGGGAAAAAGTGCTTATGGAGAATGCAAATGACGCATATATTTTTGTAAATATATGCGCCAGGTATTAATCAGACTACTAATAGGTTTAGGCGTGCGCCTCGGTATATACGCTACGCTGTGGCTGGCGGATGGTGGTGGAGAGTGCCAGCGAGATAATTAACAGCGCAAAGATAACGCAGAAGGTCACATAGAAACCGCCGAACAGCGAGGCGATAATGGAACCACAAATGCTGCCGATACCGAAACCTAAGTAAATGACGCCGTAGTTTTTAGCAAGGTTATTCAAACCGAAGAACTCGCTCACCAGTGACGGGAACACGGTGATGGTACCGCCAAAGTTAAATGCTACACAGGCAATCGCCGCGAAGAAGGTCGCATCATTCAGCGGGGCGAACAGCAGTGCCGCCATACCGACCAGCGAAACGACCTGCCCAATGGTGATAACGCGAATACGAGAGATTTTGTCGGACAGAATCCCCAGAACCAGACGACCTGACAGGTTAGCGATAGAAATGACGGTAACCGCATTTGCCGCCGTTGCCACATCCATATGCGCCAGGCTTTGCGCAATATCTTTCGCCACGCCAATCACATATAGCCCACTCATACACGCCGTCAGGAACATCACTGCCAGCATCCAGTACTGCGGTTTACGCATGGACTGCGCCAGGGTGTAGTCATTCTCAACCACGCCATTTTTCGTTTTCACTTCCTGATTCGGCGCGTCTTTCATCAGCGTGGAGCCAAAGACGATCATCACCAGCACAATCGCGCCCCAAATCATGAAGGTTTTTTCCAGACCCACAGTGCTCAACAGTTGGCTGTCGATGAATTTAAAACCGAGGCTGCCAAGACCGTAAGAACCGATGGCAAAGGCGGAAATCAGCCCTTTACGCTCAGGGAACCATTTTACACAGTTGGAAAGTGTTAACAGGTAGCCTGCGCCATCCGCCAGACCGACCAATACACCGGCGCTCAGCCACAGCATAATCAGGCTGTCAGAGTGGGCGGTTAAGAAGAAGCCGACACCCAGTAAAATACCGGAGGCCATGGTGACGCGTTTCACGCCAAAACGTTCCTGCAGTTTCCCGGCGACGGAAGAAGAAATTGCCAGCCCGAGGCTCAGCAGGCCAAAGGAAAAGGCAACCTGACTCACCGGCGCATCAAGCTTAGAAGAGAGCGCACCGTTAAACAGGCTCCAGGTATAAACAGAACCTAAAGCAAATTGGGTAATGATGGTGCCGATCAGTGTCAGCCAGCGGGTACGCTGATAATCAGAAGTTTTCATGGCAGTCTTCCTGCATAAACAAAATGGGAAATTCTCTGCCAACAACCATACCGAAGCGCTTTTATGAGCAGGAGAAAACGGCATGAAATGCCGCCAGGACGGAATGAAATGCCTGGAATGCGGAATGAATGACGAGACAAAAAGTCGGGTTACTGAATTTTATCGCATGAGTTAGTACACGCTATCGCTGGAGTGCGTGTGATTGTTGATCTCAACATGTAATCAAGATGTTTATATGCTGATTACTTACGTTAAAATTTGGCGCTCACTCCCATGGTGTACATATAGTCGCTGTTGTTGGTACTGTTTTCCGCCTGCGAAAGCGCCGCGTAAGCCGCCATGTGCGGGTTCAACAGCATATCTGCACCGACGGTGACATCCACCCAGTTACCATCCTGACCCGCTGCTGACATGCGGCTGAGACCCGACTGCGCCTTCCAGATATTCTCGCCAAACTGCTGGTTATAGCTGATTTGCGCCCACGGACGCACATCACCGAACTGCGAATTGACTCGCCAACCCAACGAACTCACGCTGGCATGCCACAGCGGATCGTTCTGCGTTACCGACGTCGCGCTATCGCCAAATTCGTTGTAAGTAGATGTGGTTGAACCGTCATAATGCAGCGCGGCAACCGGACCAGTTGTCACCTGCCTTGAAAGCGGGAAGTTCCAGCCCATACTCATGCCGCTGGTCGCATCCATAGGCGTCTCATCCGCCAGATTTACCACGGGACCCGCCACGTTCTGAGTGGAACGAATACGTTCTTCCAGAATGTCGTTATAACGTGGTTGGTGATCGCTGTCCCATGTATAACGTTCAGCCGTATGCCCTGACATCGCATCAACGATATATTCTTGTTGCCAGCCATATGCTGTATTGATGGACAGCGCACAAACTACAACGCTCGCCAGAGTTAACCTTTGGCGACCACTACCGTTTCTTATAATCATCAACGCGACTCCAGAAAAGAGCCGAATTCGGCGATATTATTGTCATTGTGTGAAGGATATTGGGCCCATCAGGCCCTGTATTAAATATTGTCTTTTTAGCTGGCGCGTCAAGGCGGGCCGAATGAAATTTTTACGCCAGTAAAAACAGCGAGGAAGAATATGCAGCGTTGCGGATGGGTCAGCCAGGACCCACTTTACATTGCCTACCACGACAAGGAATGGGGCGTCCCCGAAACCGATGGTAAAAAGCTGTTCGAAATGATCTGCCTTGAGGGCCAGCAGGCCGGGTTATCGTGGATTACCGTGCTCAAGAAACGGGAAAACTATCGCCACGCCTTCCA
The DNA here is from genome assembly GCF_030332445.1 of Citrobacter sp. Cpo126. NCBI lineage: Bacteria > Pseudomonadati > Pseudomonadota > Gammaproteobacteria > Enterobacterales > Enterobacteriaceae > Citrobacter > Citrobacter sp. Cpo126. The sequence goes on along the minus strand of NZ_JAOWHT010000037.1, from coordinate 226,757 downwards.
CCATTTTGACCCGGAAAAAGTGGCGGCCATGACCGAAGAGGATGTGGAAAGGCTGGTACTGGATGCCGGCATTATTCGTCATCGCGGAAAAATTCAGGCCATTATCGGCAACGCTCGCGCTTTTCTGACGATGGCGCAAAACGGAGAGTCGTTTAGCGAATTCGTCTGGTCATTTGTTGATAACCAACCGCAAGTGACTCACGCCGCCAATCTGAGCGATATTCCCACCTCCACGCCTGCGTCAGACGCGCTGTCTAAAGCATTAAAAAAACGCGGATTTAAGTTTGTCGGCACCACCATTTGTTACTCCTTTATGCAGGCGTGCGGCCTGGTCAACGACCATGTCACCAGCTGCATCTGTTATCCGGGAGAACAACATGATTCGTGAATCCAAGGCTGAAGATCTGCCGTCAATTTTGGCGCTGTGGATGGAAAGCACAATCCATGCCCATCCATTTATCGAAGAGCGCTACTGGCGCGAAAGTGAATCCGTGGTGCGGGATGTTTATCTGCCAGCCGCGCAAACCTGGGTTTGGGAAGAAGAAGGCGAGCTCAAAGGCTTTGCCAGCGTGATTGACGACCGCTTTCTCGGCGCGCTGTTTGTCGCACCTGCCGCCATCAGAAGCGGGATCGGCAAAGCGCTGGTGCAGCATGTCCAGCAGCGCTTTTCAATACTCAGCCTTGAGGTATACCAGAAGAATCAATCAGCGGTGAACTTCTACCATGCGCTGGGTTTTCGTATTGAAGACGGCGCATGGCAGGAAGAGACTCACCACCCCACGTGGATTATGGGCTGGCAGGCGGATCAAACGCCGTAAGCGCCAACGTTGGTCCGCTATATTTTTCAAGCCACGCCAGCGCGGTGTTGCCCGCGCAGCCATTCCCCAGCTTCGAGCTGGGGAGATCTTTGGTCAGCACGTTGACGGCGCCATTTTTACAAATACCGTTCGCTGCGAGATCCAAATCAGGCCAGGCGCCTTCATGAATACAGATGACGCCGGGTTTAATACCCGCCGTCACCACCGCGCCCGCCAGAACTTGCCCGCGCTGGTTCCACACCCTGACCGTATCGCCATCCGCAATGCCGCGCGCGTGGGCGTCCTGCGGATGAATCGTTATCGGCTCACGATCCGCTACCGCGTACTGCTCCCGTAGCGCACTGTAGTTAAGCTGACTATGCAAACGGTGCGCCGGGTGGGCGGAAAGTAGCTGTAGCTGGTCCGGTTCAGCGTTACCGAACCACTCATCCGGCTCCAGCCACATCGGGTGTCCCGCGCAGTCCGCGTAGCCGTAACCTGCAATCCTCGCGGAGTAGATTTCAATTTTGCCGCTGTCCGTTTTCAGCGGATGCGCCTGCGGGTCGCGGCGAAAATCCGCAAAACGGATAAACTGTGCGCTGGCGGCGTTTTCCGGCATTTCGATCAGGGCGTTGCGCTGCCAAAACTCGGCGAAAGGCGGCAATGTCACCTGCTGACTGGCCCCACGTTGCCCGGCAATATTGTAAAAAGTCTCCAGCCACGCCAGTTCGCTTTTACCTTCGGTGAACCGTTCATATCCGCCCTTTTCCCAGCGCTCACTCAGCTCGGCAAAGACATCAAAATCATTTCGCGCTTCGTCCTGCGGCGGTACGACCTGCTTCATCGGCACCAGGTGCTGGTTGCTGTAATCGCCAGTCATGGTCAAATCATTACGCTCAAAGGAGGTGGTTGCTGGCAGCACGATATCAGCATGCTTTGCTGCTGCGGTCCAGAAACACTCCGAGATGACCACCAGCTCCGGTTTTTGCCAGGCGCGAATTAAACGGTTAGTGTCCTGATGATGGGTGAAGTTAGCGCCACCCGCCCACCACAGCATACGGATGTCCGGGAAATGGCGGTCCATGCCGTTGTGCTGGTAAAAACCGCCGGGATTTTCCAGCGCTTCGACAATTCGCGCCACCGGGATTTTATCTACCGCGTCGGTGCCGCCTTTAACGCTGCCCTGCATTGAAGCCAGCACCGCAGCCCGGCGCGTTGGGTTGCCGCCGTTGGCAAAATGGTACGACAGCCCAAAACCGCCGCCTGGCGTCCCGATTTGTCCGAGCATGGCGGCCAGGGTGACAATCATCCAGTGTTTCTGCTCGCCATACTGTTGGCGCTGCATGCCCCATCCGGCCATCAGCATGGTGGTATTTTGGTGAAATATCGCTGCAAGTTCGCGTATCTTCGCTGCCGGAATGCCACAAATCTCTGCCGCCCATTTTGCCGTTTTTGCAACATCGTCAGATTTACCCAGCAGATAGTCGGCAAAACGGTCATATCCGGTAGTACACCGGGAGAGAAAGTCCTCGTCATGCCAGCCGTTTTCCACCAGCGTATGCGCGATGCCCAGCATCAGCGCTACGTCGGTCCCCATATGCGGGGCAATCCATTCCATCTTATCGCCAAAGAAATCGACGCTTTCCGATCGCATCGGATCGATACAGATCAACCGTTTACCGCTGTCGCGCAATGCCTCAAAGTACGCGAGGCCCTGCTCATCGGACGCGTTCCAGGCAATCTTCAGGGTATTCAGCGGATTGGCGCTCCACAACACCACCACCTCGCTGTTCTCCAGCACCACCGGCCAGCTGGTTTGCTGCTGGTAAACTTCGTTCCCGCCCACCACGTACGGCATGATCGCTTGCGCAGCCCCCGTCGAGTAATCCCCCAGATGCCCGGTATAACCGCCCGCCAGCGCCATATAACGCTGTAACAGGGTCGCCGCTTTGTGTAACACGCCGTTGGAACGCCAGCCGTACGAACCGGCAAAAATTGAGGCCGGGCCGTAGCTGTCACGGATGCGTTTATGCTGCGTATGGATAAGATTCAGCGCGTCGTCCCAACTGACACGAACAAACTCATCCTGCCCACGTACGCCCTGTGGGTTTTCCGGCGAGGCGAGAAACCCTTTACGCACCATCGGAAAACGTACCCGCGTTTTACTGTGAACCTGGTCGCGCACCACGGTTTGCAAAGAGTTGGGATGAGCGGTGGGCAGCGCGCCACGCGAGGAGAAAACCGTCTCACCATCAGTGTCGACGAGGATTGGTCCCCAGTGGGCGGCGGTTAACACCGAGTAATGTGCGGGTGAATTAGCCAAGATGGCGCTCCTGAATGCGATGTGACGGATTATTTATTATGCCGTTCAATGTTACTTACAAATTTCAGAGTCTTCCCTGGAATTTTCTTCATGTTCACACGTCATAATCAACCGCCACGGTCGCTGTGGCAAAGAAGAAAAAGTCATTAAGGAATTAAGATGAAGAAACGTGTATTTGTTATTGCTGCCATCGTGAGCGGCGCCCTGGCGGTTTCTGGCTGCACAACAAACCCTTACACCGGCGAACGCGAAGCGGGTAAATCCGGCATTGGCGCAGGTATTGGCTCTCTGGTCGGCGCGGGCATTGGCGCACTCTCTTCTTCGAAGAAAGATCGCGGCAAAGGCGCACTGATTGGCGCAGCGGCTGGCGCGGCCGTTGGCGGTGGTATCGGCTATTACATGGACGTGCAGGAAGCGAAACTGCGCGAAAAAATGCAGGGAACGGGCGTCAGCGTGACGCGCAGTGGCGATAACATCATTCTGAACATGCCAAACAACGTCACCTTCGACAGCAGCAGTGCCAACCTGAAGCCTGCGGGTGCTAACACCCTGACCGGCGTGGCGATGGTACTGAAAGAGTACAATAAAACCGCCGTCAACGTGCTGGGCTTCACCGACAGCACCGGCAGCCAGGATCTGAATATGCGTCTGTCACAGCAGCGCGCAGACTCCGTAGCCAGCGCCTTGATCACTCAAGGGGTCGCAGCTAACCGCATCCGCACTCAGGGTATGGGCCCGGCAAATCCGATCGCCAGCAACAGCACAACGGAAGGTAAAGCGCAAAACCGCCGCGTAGAAATTACCTTAAGCCCGATCCAGTAACGTTTTGTGCCGGATGGAAGCAGACCGTATCCATCCGGCATGAAGCACTTGCCATCGTTGATTTTCGCGTTAAGGTGTTGTCACCAAATTCAGGGAAATCAGCGATGAGCAAATCAACACGGGCAACCATCAGCGATGTGGCGAAAGCTGCAAAAACCGGCAAGACCAGCATTTCACGTTATCTCAACGGTGAAAAGCACCTGCTTTCCGACGCGCTGCTGGCCCGCATTGAACAAGCCATTGCCGATCTCGACTACCGTCCCAGCCTGATGGCAAGAGGCCTGAAACATGGTCGTACCCGCCTGATTGGCCTGATCATCGCCGATATTACTAATCCCTACTCCGTCAACGTGCTAAGTGGTATTGAAGCTGCCTGTCGCGATAAAGGCTTTACCCCGCTGGTGTGTAACACCAACAACGAAGTGGATCAGGAACTGCATTATCTCGACCTGCTGCGCAGCTACCAGGTCGAAGGGATTGTGGTCAACGCCGTCGGGATGCGCGAAGAGGGGCTGAACCGCCTGCAACAGTCTGCGCTGCCGATGGTGCTGATTGACCGTAAAATTCCCGATTTCGCCTGTGATATGGTCGGGCTGGATAACACCCAGGCGGCAACGGTTGCCACCGAACATCTGGTCGAACAAGGTTTTGAAGCCATCCTGTTCCTCAGCGAACCACTCGGCATGGTGAATACCCGCCGCGAACGCCTGAGCGCTTTTCGTGCCACGCTCGCGCAATACCCCGGCGTGATCGCGCAAAATGCCGAAGTCCCGCTCACGGACAATACGCAACTGGACGACACCCTGCGCCAGTTTCACCAGCAGCATCGTGGAATGCGCAAAGCCGTTATCTCTGCCAACGGTGCCCTCACGCTACAAGTAGCCCGCGCCCTGAAACGCATTGGCCTCAACTGGGGGAGCGACATTGGCCTACTCGGTTTTGACGAGCTGGAATGGGCCGAGCTGGCGGGCGTTGGTATTACCACATTGAAACAACCCACCTGGCAGATTGGTTACACCGCCGTTGAGCAGGTTGTGCGCCGGATCGATGGCGGCTCTGCGGCCATTCAGGAGCAGGTCTTCTCCGGCGAGCTGATCGTGCGCGGCTCTACCTGCCGTTAAATTACCTTCGTGATGGTGATCATAAATTCGACATCATAGGCTTTTCTTTGGAACCGGTTCCATCTAGCGTTATAACAAGAACGCTAGTCTGGAGTTTCCATGAAAAGAAAAATTATGGTGGTCACCGCCGCTTATGGGCACGACCAGGTACGGGCCGCAGGCGGGCAAACGGCAATGCTGCCCATCATCGCTGAAGCCGGTGCTGACGGCGTCGAAATCCGCCGCGAGCTATTAACCGACGTTGAGCTGAAGACGCTGTCCACGATGGCCTCTGCGATCGAAATCTTCGGCCTGCTGGCCTGTTACTCTGCGCCTGAACCGTTGTTCCTTGAGGACGGTAGCCTCAACCCCCGTCTTCCAGAACTACTTGAGGAAGCGCAGGCCTTGCAGGCACTGTGGTTAAAAGTCTCCCTCGGCCATTTTTCCCATACCGAACAGTTCGACGTTCTACGCCAATGGCTGGACAACAGCGGAATGGAGCTGGTTGTCGAGAACGATCAGACCGACTGCGGACGCCTGCAGCCGATGCAGCGCTTTAACGAAGCCTGTCAGGCGCAAAACCTGCCGATATCTTTAACCTTCGATATGGGCAACTGGCTGTGGGTGGGCGACTCCCCGCAACTGGCGGCGCAGAACCTGGCGTCAACCGTTGGGTATATCCATGTCAAAGCCGCAGTTGCACATCGCGACAGCTACCGCGCCGTACCGCCAGATACCGCCGATCCGCGCTGGCTGGCGCTGCTAAAAACGCTGCCCAACGATGTCCCACGCGGCATTGAGTTCCCCCTGGAAGGGCAGGATTTGGCGGCGGTTACCCGCCGCTACGTCGAGCTGTTACGCGAGGAGTAACGCATGAAAAATTCACTGGATGTGGTCACTATTGGTGAAGCGATGGCGATGTTTGTCGCCACGCAAACCGGCGAACTGGCGGATGTGGAGCAGTTTATCAAGCGCGTTGCAGGCGCGGAGCTCAACGTGGCGACCGGTCTTGCCCGTCTGGGCCTGAAGGTCGGTTGGGTGAGCCGTGTAGGCAACGACAGTTTTGGACGTTTTATCGTTAAGTCGCTGGAAAAAGAAGGGATTGATGCGCAGGGAGTCACCCAGGACGGGCGTTACGCTACTGGCTTTCAGCTTAAATCTAAGGTCGAAAATGGAACCGATCCCATTGTGGAATATTTCCGTAAAGGTTCCGCTGCCAGCCACCTCAGCATTGAGGATTACCACGAGAACTATTTTGCCAGCGCACGTCACTTGCACCTGAGCGGCGTGGCAGCCGCGCTTTCTGCCAGTTCCTATGAACTTCTGGCGCATACCGCCCGCACGCTGAAAGCCCAAGGGAAAACCATCTCCTTTGACCCAAATTTGCGCCCGGTATTGTGGAAAAGCGAAGCCGAAATGGTGGAAAAACTGAACCGCCTGGCATTTCAGGCTGACTGGGTTTTACCTGGGTTAAAAGAGGGCATGATTTTAACCGGTCAGCAGACGCCTGAAGCCATCGCCGACTTTTATCTGCGCCATGGGGTGAAGGCTGTGATCGTCAAAACCGGGGCTGATGGCGCCTGGTACAAAACCGCCAGCGGCGAACAAGGCTGCGTGGCACCGGTAAAAGTCGACAACGTGGTCGATACGGTCGGCGCAGGCGATGGCTTTGCCGTGGGCGTTATTAGCGCCCTGCTGGAAGGCCACTCGGTGCATCAGGCGGTGACACGCGGCAATAAAATTGGCGCACTGGCCATTCAGGTTCAGGGCGACAGCGAAGGATTACCCACACGTGAACAATTAGGGGAATAAACTCCCGGCCAACTCTGTACCCTACATACAGAGGCGGCGTATCAGCATAACCAGAGGGCAGTCTATGAATAGCTCAACTAATGCAGCAAAACGCTGGTGGTACATCATGCCAATCGTGTTTATCACGTATAGCCTGGCGTACCTTGATCGCGCGAACTTCAGCTTCGCCTCCGCCGCCGGTATCAACGAAGACCTCGGCATTACCAAGGGGATCTCTTCCCTGCTGGGCGCGCTGTTTTTCCTCGGCTATTTCTTCTTTCAGATCCCGGGCGCAATTTACGCTGAACGACGCAGCGTACGAAAACTGATTTTTGTCTGTCTGATCCTCTGGGGCGCATGCGCGTCGTTAACCGGCATGGTCAGCAATATTCCAATGCTTGCCGCCATCCGCTTTATTCTTGGCGTCGTTGAAGCCGCCGTGATGCCGGCAATGCTGATTTATATCAGCAACTGGTTTACGAAATCTGAACGCTCGCGCGCAAACACTTTCCTGATCCTCGGTAATCCGGTCACCGTTCTGTGGATGTCCGTGGTTTCCGGTTACCTGATTCAGGCGCTGGGCTGGCGAGAAATGTTCATCATCGAGGGCTTCCCGGCCATCATCTGGGCGTTCTGCTGGTGGGTGCTGGTAAAAGACAAACCGTCTCAGGTCGGTTGGCTGTCAGAATCTGAAAAAGCCGCGCTTCAGGCACAACTGGAAAAAGAGCAGCAAGGCATCAAAGCCGTACGTAACTATAGCGAGGCTTTCCGCTCACGTAACGTCATCCTGCTGTGTATGCAGTATTTCGCCTGGAGTATTGGCGTCTATGGTTTTGTCCTGTGGCTGCCGTCGATTATCCGCAACGGCGGTGCAAATCTGGGGATGGTGGAAGTTGGTTGGCTGTCATCCGTACCGTATCTGGCGGCAACGGCGGCGATGATCCTCGTCTCCTGGGCGTCCGATAAGCTGCAAAACCGTAAGCTGTTTGTCTGGCCACTGTTATTAATAGCCGCTTTCGCGTTTATCGGCTCCTGGGCCGTAGGCGCAGACCACTTCTGGATTTCTTACACGCTGTTGGTTATTGCAGGCGCGGCAATGTATGCCCCCTATGGTCCCTTCTTCGCCATCATCCCGGAAATGCTGCCGCGCAACGTCGCCGGTGGGGCAATGGCGCTGATCAACAGTATGGGCGCGCTAGGTTCATTCTTTGGATCATGGTTTGTCGGCTACCTCAATGGCGCTACCGGCAGCCCGTCCGCCTCGTACATTTTTATGGGGGTAGCGCTTTTTGTCTCAGTGTGGCTAACTTTAATTGTTAAGCCTGCTAATAATTCTCAAATTCCGGTTGGCGCACGCCACGCTTAAATTTTAACTTACGGAGATTCGCATGAAGCCGTCCATTATTCTCTATAAAGCGTTACCTGACGATTTACTGCATCGCCTGGAAGAACATTTTACTGTGACTCAGGTGCCTAACCTGCGCCCGGAAACGGTCGCACAGCACGCCGACGCTTTTGCCAATGCAGAAGGTCTGCTGGGCTCCAGTGAAGCCGTCAATACCGCTCTGCTGGAGAAAATGCCCAGGCTGCGTGCGACATCCACGATTTCCGTAGGCTATGACAACTTCGACGTCGATGCCCTCAACGCGCGTAAGGTGCTGTTGATGCACACGCCAACCGTGCTGACGGAAACCGTCGCCGATACGGTAATGGCGCTGGTGTTAAGCACCGCTCGCCGCGTAGTGGAAGTTGCCGAACGGGTAAAGGTTGGCGAATGGACCAAAAGTATCGGACCGGACTGGTTTGGTACCGATGTACACCACAAAACGCTGGGGATTGTCGGTATGGGCCGCATTGGGCTGGCGCTGGCACAACGTGCGCATTTCGGCTTTAGCATGCCGATTCTCTATAATGCGCGCCGTCACCATCAGGAAGCAGAAGAACGCTTCAATGCACGTTACTGCGACCTCGATACGCTGTTGCAGGAGTCTGATTTTGTCTGCCTGATCCTGCCGTTAACCGACGAAACGCATCATCTGTTCAGCACCGAGCAGTTTGCAAAAATGAAGTCTTCCGCCATTTTTATTAACGCCGGACGTGGCCCGGTGGTCGATGAAAAAGCGTTGATTGCTGCCCTGCAAAAAGGCGAAATTCATGCCGCTGGCCTGGATGTATTTGAGCAAGAGCCATTATCGGTAGACTCACCGCTACTGTCACTGCCCAACGTGGTGGCCGTACCGCACATTGGTTCAGCCACACACGAAACGCGCTACAACATGGCGGCCTGTGCGGTGGATAACTTAATCGATGCGCTGCAAGGACGCGTTGAGAAGAACTGCGTAAACCCGCAGGTCGCATCATAAACAAAAGGCCGGGTAGCGCTTACGCTCACCCGGCCTTTCATGCATTACCGTATCTTAATTACTGAGCGGCATTCACCGCAGCAGTCCAGGCCTGATTAAATGCCTGATGCTGAGCAGCCAACGGGCCAATCAGCGTATTGTACTGACTTGCCTGCTGTGACGTTGGGAACTGGATACCGTTGGCGACAAAGCTCACCTGTGTATCCTGCTGCGCCACAAAATCACCAACCTGCACCAACTGCTGCGTGAAAATTTGCGCGGCAGGGATCAGCGGCTGTAAGGCCTCTGCTGGTGCAGTAACAACTTTGTTGTACACCTGATCAAAGACCGGCTTCAGATCTTCGCCCTGCTTCAGCGCGCCATGCGCAGCATCTGCCTGTAGTTTCGCATTCTGCAACTGTTGCCCTAATACACCTAGCGCACCATTTGCCTGACGCAGCGGCTCACGCTGAGTCACATAATCCTGAGGAACACGAATCGCATTTACGCTATCAACCACCGGGCGCAGACCGGAGTCCATCGCCTGATTAACCTGCTGCGAATAGCCATACAGAATCGCGTAATCGGACACAAACGGGCCAAACTGTTTTTTCTGATCGGCGGTCAGCGTTGGTAAACGCTCTCCGCTACGCATTGCAGTATTCTGCAGAAAATCGATAAACGCTTTGCGTTGATCGCCTTCTTTATCAAAACACCCACTCAGGCCAACTACCATTAAGAGCGCCAAAACAGGCGCAAACCAGCGAGAGCAGGACTTACCTGTCGCCATTTTAATACTCCTTTCACCCAAAAATGCGCACAACGACACCCGCGTGCCTGACGTTGACAAGGATAGTCCAGGTCAGCCCCGCAAGATACCCTTTCCGCGTAATCTTGTGGGGGAAAATAACCGTTCCCGCCACCGTTCGTTTTGCTAAACAATGCTGCATTTACCACTCGGCGTCATATTTTAGTCATCTTTACAATCGGAATCGATCGTTCGGAGATCCTGACCTTTATCAGTTCGTTAGCCAGCAATAGATTGTCACCTGCGATCCGCTGAAACGAATCCATCACGCAAACCTTAAATCCGGCTTCATTTTTTCCGACTACTCTTAATGAGCTTCGAAGAAATTCACGATCCCGCTGTGTGATTTGTAGGAGTTCTCAATGGAATACAAAGATCCTATGTTTGAACTGCTAAGCAGTCTGGAGCAGATTGTTTTTAAAGATGTATCGCAGACGGTCACTCTGCCGCAAAAAACCAACCCTTTCACCGAATTTGAACAGCTACGACGAGGGACAGGTTTAAAAACAGATGATTTTGCCCGAGTGATGGGCGTGACGGTCGCGATGGTTCATGAATGGGAGTCTAAACGCGTAAAGCCTTCCACTACCGAATTGAAGTTAATGCGCCTGATTCAGGCAGACCCTAGGTTAAGTAAGCAACTGATGGATTGAACTATTTTTCAATTTTGCTCAAGAACGGTCCTGTAACAGGGCCGTTCTCTTACGAAGGTTATCCACAAAAAAGAAAATAGTAGTTGCATCCACATGCGTAAAATGAGTTAATGCCCTCAACGGTTTGACGTACAGACCATTACAGCAGTTAGTAAGGCAAGTCCCTTCAAGAGTTATCGTTGATACCCTTCGTAGTGAGCATTTCCTTTACTGTTAAAAAATCTGTAAAGCACGCCATATCGCCGAAAGGCACACTTATTTTTTAAAAGGTAATACACTATGTCCGGTAAAATGACTGGTATCGTAAAATGGTTCAACGCTGACAAAGGTTTCGGCTTCATCACTCCTGACGATGGCTCTAAAGACGTGTTCGTACACTTCTCTGCTATCCAGAACGATGGCTACAAATCTCTGGACGAAGGTCAGAAAGTTTCCTTCACCATCGAAAGCGGCGCTAAAGGCCCGGCAGCTGGCAACGTAACCAGCCTGTAAGCTTAAAAAGCTCAAAATTCTGAATCCCTGCCAAACGGCGGGGATTTTTTTATCTGTATTTTGTAAGTCTCCCCTCCCCAACGCTTCTTTGCATTACTTTACCCGTCGTCCCTTTGACCTTTCCCTAAGGGCAAGCTTTATAGTGAGCCAGTCTATATTCCACAATTTTCACAAGGAATTGAAGCTATGTCGAAATCCTCACTGCTGCTGATTTTAGGTTTGCTCACCACTGGTACTGCTTTCGCGGCAACGCCGGAAGCTACTTTTCTGGCCGAACACGGGCTTAGCGGGAAATCCGTCGAACAAATCGTAGAGACGATTGATCAATCACCGCAGAGCCGCCCGCTGCCGTACTCAGCGTCCATCACCAGCACCGCGTTGAAGCTCTCTTCGGGCGATCAGGTTTATACCCTGCCGCTCGGTGACAAGTTCTATCTGTCGTTTGCCCCGTATGAATGGCAAACACATCCTTGTTTCAACCACAGCCTTTCTGGCTGCCAGGGCGAAATGCCGGAGAAGACATTCAATGTCAAAGTGACGGATAACAAGGGTGATGTGGTGGTACAAAAAGCGATGAAGAGCGGCCGTAATGGCTTTGTCGGGGTATGGCTACCGCGCAATATGGAAGGCACCATCGCAGTGAGCTACAACGGTAAAACGGCGGAGTATCCTATTAAGACGATGGAAGACAGCCAGACCTGTCTGACAAAATTGCAGTTGCGCTAATAACATAAAAAAATGCCGGATAGCGCAATGCTTATCCGGCCTACTGGTGTTTCTCTCGTAGGCCGGATAAGGCGAAGCCGCCATCCGGCATTTTCTAAGTCAGCGCAGGGTCGTTACTGCAGCAGAGAAATATCTGCCACGCGCAAGAACAGCTCGCGCAGTTTTTCGAGCATAGACAGACGGTTAATACGCAGATCTTTATCTTCTACGTTGACCATCACTTTCTCGAAGAACGCATCAACCGGTTCACGCAGTTCCGCCAACTCAACCAGCGCTTCCTGGTAACGACCGGCAGCGAAGACAGGCTCCAGCTTATCGCGCAGCACAACCACCTGCATCGCCAGCGCAATTTCTTCCGGCTCTTTCAGCGTTGCCGCATTCACGCGGTCATTCAGCGTCTCTTCAGACTTCGCCAGGATGTTCGATACACGCTTGTTCGCGGCAGCCAACGCGGACGCGGCTTCCAGCGTACGGAAGTGCGAAACCGCCTTCATACGTGCGTCAAAATCAGCCGGACGAGTCGGACGACGTGCCAGTACGGCCTGAATGGTGTCGACGGTATAACCTTCGTCCTGATACCAGGCGCGGAAGCGACCGAGCATAAAGTCGATAACGTCATCCACCACGTTGGCGTTGGTCAGCTTGTCACCATACAGACGAACCGCTTCTTCGGTCAGCGTTTGCAGATCCAGATTCAGGTTCTTCTCAACGATAATACGCAGCACACCCAGCGCAGCACGACGCAGCGCAAACGGGTCTTTGTCGCCTTTCGGATGCTGACCGATACCGAAGATACCCGCCAGGGTGTCCATCTTGTCAGCAATCGCCACGGCACAAGCTACCGGGTTCGACGGCAGATCATCACCAGCAAAACGCGGCTGATACTGTTCGTTCAGCGCAACAGCTACATCTTCCGCTTCGCCATCGTGACGCGCATAGTGCATGCCCATCACACCCTGGGTGTCGGTGAATTCGAAGACCATGTTGGTCATCAGATCGCACTTGGACAGCAGGCCAGCACGCGTTGCGTGGTTAACATCAGCGCCAATCTGACCAGCAATCCAGCCCGCCAGCGCCTGAATACGATCAGTCTTGTCGCGCAGCGTACCCAGTTGCTGTTGGAACAGCACGGTTTGCAGACGCGGCAGATGGTCTTCCAGACGTTTTTTACGGTCGGTATTGAAGAAGAACTCGGCATCCGCCAGGCGCGGACGAACGACTTTCTCGTTACCGGAGATAATCTGGATCGGATCTTTCGATTCGATGTTGGCAACGAAGATAAAGTTCGGCAGCAGTTTGCCGTCGTTCGCGTATACCGGGAAGTACTTCTGGTCACCTTTCATGGTGTGTACCAGCGCTTCAGACGGAACAGCGAGGAATTTCTCTTCGAACTTCGCAGTCAGCACTACCGGCCATTCCACCAGCGAGGTAACTTCTTCCAGCAGGCTTTCGCTCAGGTCAGCGTTACCGCCAATCTTACGCGCCGCTTCTTCAGCATCGGCTTTGATTTTCGCTTTACGCTCAGCGTAATCCGCAATTACTTTGCCGCGCTCACGCAGGATTTCCGGGTACTGATCGGCAGAATCGATGGTGAATTCCGGCTCGCCCATAAAGCGGTGCCCGCGGATCACGCGATCGGACTGAATGCCCAGAATCGTTGCCGGAATCACTTTGTCGCCCAGCAGCAGGGTCACGGTGTGAACCGGACGCACGAAGTGGACATCAGACGCGCCCCAGCGCATCAGTTTCGGGATAGGCAGCTTCGCCAGTGACGTGGCGATCATGTTTGGCAGCAGCGTTTCTGCGCTTTCGCCTTTTACATGCGCACGGTACAGCAGCCATTCGCCTTTGTCGGTAGTCAGACGCTCAGCCTGATCAACCGTGATGCCGCAGCCACGTGCCCAACCTTCTGCCGCTTTGCTCGGTTTGCCTTCAGCGTCAAACGCCTGGGCAATGGCCGGACCGCGTTTTTCAACTTCGCGATCGGGTTGAGATTCCGCCAGATTCGCGACTTTCAGCGCCAGACGACGCGGCGCGGCGAACCACTCAACGTTGCCGTGCGCGATGCCAGCGTTATCCAGCTCCGCGGTAAAGTTTGCAGCAAAGGACTCAGCCAGGCTGCGCAGTGCTTTTGGTGGCAGCTCTTCAGTGCCGATTTCCACCAGAAAAGTTTTCTCAGACATGGCCGCCTCTTATTTGTCTTTGTTGCACATCGGGAAGCCAAGGGCTTCACGGGAAGCGTAGTAAGCTTCTGCCACTGCTTTGGTCAGGGTGCGAATGCGCAGGATATAGCGCTGACGCTCGGTGACGGAGATGGCTTTACGCGCATCCAGCAGGTTGAAGCTATGGGCGGCTTTCAGAATACGTTCATACGCAGGCAGTGGCAGCGGATTTTCCAGCGCCAGCAGCTGCTGCGCTTCTTTCTCGTACTGCTCGAAGCAGGTGAACAGGAAGTCCACGTCGGCGTATTCGAAGTTGTAGGTGGATTGCTCCACTTCGTTCTGATGGAACACGTCGCCGTAAGTGGTTTTACCCAGCGGGCCGTCGCTCCAGACCAGGTCGTAAACGCTGTCTACGCCCTGAATGTACATGGCCAGACGTTCCAGACCGTAGGTAATTTCCCCGGTTACTGGTTTACATTCCAGACCACCAACCTGCTGGAAGTAGGTGAACTGCGTCACTTCCATGCCGTTCAGCCACACTTCCCAACCCAGACCCCAGGCACCCAGCGTCGGGTTTTCCCAGTTATCTTCCACGAAACGGATATCGTGAATGGTCGGGTCCATACCCAGTTCTTTCAGAGAACCCAGGTACAGCTCCTGAATGTTGTCCGGAGACGGCTTAATCACTACCTGGAACTGATAGTAGTGCTGTAAGCGGTTCGGGTTTTCGCCATAGCGGCCATCGGTCGGACGACGAGAAGGCTGCACATAAGCAGTCGCCATCGGCTCCGGCCCCAGCGCACGCAGGCAGGTCATTGGGTGAGATGTTCCCGCGCCGACTTCCATGTCCAATGGTTGAACGATGGTGCAGCCCTGGCGAGCCCAGTAATCCTGTAAGGTCAGGATCAAGCCCTGGAAGGTCCTGGTATCAAACTTTTGCATATTATTTCGTGCTGGATACGTGTGGATTTAAAGGAAGCGGTCAGTATACCCGCTGGCTGCAAGATATACAGTACGAAACGGGAAAAAGGGGGAACTTAGCGCATGGAAAGGTGCAAAAACTGCCCGTCTGCATCAAAAGAGCAGACAAAACTCTCTTTACGGAAGGTAGAACCACGCATCTCATAGCTACCCTGGAATTGCTCCAGGCCGGAGATATCAATTTTCTGCGCGCCAGTGTTGTAGCGTTGCGCCGCCTCATTTTTGCACAATGACTCCATATCCAGCGAACGTGTGGCACTGACCTTAACCTTTTGCGCTTTCTGCGCAGGTGCAGACGATTGTGTGTCAGCGCACGCTACCAGCAAAAGGGCAGCGATCGCGGGAAAGAAATACTTCATCATCATTTTATTACCGCCTGGTTTGCTGGTCAGTCTTATTATTAGTGTCTGGAAACAGATCCTATTTTGAGAATCTCATCAGACCATCTCAAGCTTTAGCGTAAGAACTCGGATTATTCCAGTGAGCTACGTTCGCAAAATATCGGTCAGACTTTTTTTAATGGACACAGAGGAACTGATGCAGCCCAAAATTTTCTGGATTGATAACCTGCGCGGGATAGCCTGTTTAATGGTCGTGATGATCCACACCACAACCTGGTACATCACCAATGCGCAAAGCGTCAGCCCGTTGAATTGGGATCTGGCTAACGTGCTCAATTCAGCCTCTCGCGTCAGCGTTCCGCTGTTCTTTATGATTTCGGGCTATCTGTTCTTTGGTGAGCGTAGCGCCAAACCGCGCCATTTCCTGCGCATCGCACTTTGCATTCTGTTTTACAGCAGCGTGGCGCTGGCCTATATCCTGCTGTTTACCTCGATCAACGCTGAGCTGTCGCTGAAGAACCTGCTGCAAAAGCCGGTGTTCTATCACCTGTGGTTTTTCTTCGCGATCGCCGTCATCTACCTGGTTTCTCCGCTGATACAGGTGAAAAATATCAGCGGCAAGATGCTACTGGCGCTCATGGTTGTCATTGGGGTGATTGCCAATCCCAACACCGTCTCGCAAAAAATCGGCGGCTTTGAGTGGCTCCCAGTCAACCTGTACATCAGTGGCGATACTTTCTATTACATCCTGTACGGCATGCTGGGCCGGGCGATTGGCATGATGGATACGCAAAAGCGTGCGCTCAGCTGGCTCTGTACGGCGTTATTCATTACCGCAGTATTTATTATTTCTCGTGGCACATTGCATGAACTGCGCTGGCGAGGCAATTTTGCCGACACCTGGTACCTCTACTGCGGCCCAGCGGTATTTATTTGCGCCGCCTCGCTCCTGACGCTGGTCAAAAATACGCTCAGCGCACGTACTCTGCCGCTACTGGGCCTTATTTCCCGCCACTCGCTGGGCATTTATGGCTTTCATGCGCTGATCATTCACGCACTACGTACCAACGGAATTGAACTCAAAAACTGGCCACCGCTGGACATGCTGTGGATTTTTAGCGCCACGCTGGCGGGTAGCCTGCTGTTGTCCATACTCTTGCAGCGTATCGATACGCGCAGGTTGGTGAGTTAAGACTCACCCTTTTGTTCATTCGGCCCTGGACGCAGGAGTAAAACTTGTCCGGCCAAACACACGAAGAATGCTGCCGGGTATAACCCTATTTCGAAGGGCGCCAACGGGGCATTCCACACCCCCACCAGCAACAGCCCTGCCGTGATGAGCGCCACCATCTGACATACGGAAGCGAAGCGTTCATCGTTTTGATTGAGATTTACTGCGCGCTGATAGGCATACGTTACGAACATCCCCGTCATCAGCGCCCCCAAAAAATACCCCTTGCCGCTCAATAACGGGCATGCGCGCCATAAACCGATACTGTAAGTCAGTATGCCTGAGAGGAATAATATCCATGGCAACAGCCTGGTTGTCTTCATTGGGATCTCCTTATCCATCATGGATACAATATGAATAACCCGCTAAAGACAACACAGAAAAAAGCGACTACACAGGACTTTCAGAATACATCCATACGTGTAATTTATTATTTTTGTGGATATATGTATGCGGCAAATTCCCCTCTGCTAGCCAGAGGGGAAAGTGGTCAGGACATCAGCGGTTGTAATTGCTGATAGATACGACGGAAGGTTTCTCGACGCTGTTGATAACGAGCATGACGCTCCGCGTCAGGATAATGCGCCTGCTCCAGCGTAAGTTGAGGCAGTAACTCTGATAACGACGTTTGCGGATTCATGGCAACTTGCGCCAGGCGCGCCGCGCCGAGTGCAGGACCAACGTCACCGCCGGTACGGTAATCCAGCTGCAATCCGCTGATGTCAGATAGCATCTGACGCCAGTATTCACTACGCGCCCCACCGCCGATCAGCGTAATGCTGGCGGGCTGAATGCCACAGGCATGTACCACGTCCATACCGTCAGCCAGCGCAAACCCCACACCTTCCAGCACCGCCTGTGCCAGTTCTGCCGGACCATGCTGATGCGTCAGACCGAAAAATACGCCCTTGGCCTGCGGATTGTTATGCGGCGTACGCTCGCCGGACAAATAAGGTAAAAACCAGACCGGCTCCGCGTGTTCATCCGCCTGTTGCGCAGCGTCAATCAACGCAGGAACGCTCGCCAGTCCGGTTAATTTTGCCGCCCAGTCCAGACACGATGCCGCACTTAACATTACAGACATCAGATGCCATCGCTCAGGCAAAGCATGGCAAAAACTGTGAACCGCACTTTCCGGTTTGCTAAGGAAACCATCACTCACCGCAAAATAGACGCCGGATGTCCCCAGCGAAAGCATCGCCTGACCGGCATTCATCATGCCTACGCCAACCGCGCCCGCCGCGTTATCACCACCTCCGGCAACAACCGCAACCTCCTGCATTCCCCAGGCTTTAGCGACGTCTGGCAATAAAGTTCCGGTAATCTCGCTGCCTTCATAGAGCGCAGGCATATGTTCGCGAGTCAGTTTACAGGCAGCCAGCATGACATCGCTCCAGTCACGCTTCGCGACATCCAGCCACATTGTCCCTGCCGCATCAGACATATCGCTGGCAAAATCACCGGTCATGCGCAAACGCAGGTAATCTTTCGGCAGCAGGACTTTATCAATCTGGTTGAAAATCTCCGGCTCGTGGCGTTGCACCCACAGCAGTTTTGGCGCGGTAAAGCCAGGCATCATCAGGTTGCCGGTGATGGCACGAGACTGCGGAACCTGACTCTCCAGCATCACGCACTCTTCAGCACAGCGACCGTCGTTCCATAAGATAGCCGGACGCAATACCTTCTGTTGTTCATCCAGTAGCGTAGCGCCGTGCATCTGCCCGGCAATCCCTAACGCTTTCACCTCGCGGAGTGAATGCTGCTGACCCAGTGCTTTTACCGCGCGATCCGTTGCCAGCCACCACTGCTCTGGGTCTTGTTCTGACCATAACGGGTGCGGGCGCGAGACGGTGAGTTTCTCCGTTTTTGAAGCCACCACATCGCCCTGCTCATTGAGCAGAATGGCCTTTACGCCTGATGTGCCAAGATCTATCCCGATATACATAAGGCATCGTTCCTTAAAGAAAGGCCCGGTAGCGCTAGCTGACCGGGCGTACGGACGTTCTCAGAGACCCGTTATTTGTCGAAAAAATAATGGTTTACCAGATTTTCCAGCAATTCCTGATGACCGCTCTGGTGCACTGGCGCCAGGTTGTGTTGTTCAGCGTACTGCGCAATTTCTGTCAGCGTCATCTGGCCTTTCAGAATTTGCTGGCCCAGCTCACCATTCCAACCGGCATAACGTTTAGCCACACGCTGATCCAGACCACCGTCTTCAATCATACGGGCCGCAATTTTCAGGGACAGCGCCATGGTATCCATCGCGCCAATATGACCATAGAACAGATCGTATTTATCGGTACTCTGGCGACGTACTTTGGCATCAAAGTTCAGGCCGCCGGTAGTGAAGCCGCCCGCTTTCAGGATTTCGTACATCACCAAGGCATTCTCTTCTACGCTGTTCGGGAACTGGTCGGTATCCCAGCCCAGCTGTGCGTCACCGCGGTTGGCATCGACAGAGCCAAACAGACCCAGCGCGATAGCGGTGGCGATTTCGTGATGGAACGAATGGCCTGCAAGCGTAGCGTGGTTGGCTTCGATATTCAGTTTGATCTCTTTTTCCAGACCGAACTGCTTGAGGAATCCGTACACGGTCGCCGCATCGTAGTCGTACTGGTGCTTGGTCGGTTCCTGCGGTTTCGGCTCAATAAGCAAAGTGCCCTGGAAACCAGTTTTGTGTTTGTGTTCCACGACTAATTGCATGAAACGACCAATCTGCTCACGTTCCTGACGCAGATCGGTATTCAGCAGTGTTTCATAACCTTCACGGCCGCCCCACAGAACGTAGTTTTCACCACCTAACTTGTGCGTGGCATCCATGGCCGTAACCACCTGCGTGGCGGCCCAGCTGAACACTTCTGGATCTGGGTTTGTGGCCGCACCCGCACCGTAGCGTGGGTTAGTGAAGCAGTTTGCTGTACCCCACAGCAGCTTCACGCCGCTCTGTTCCTGTTTTGCCGCCAGCACATCAACCATCTGCGCAAAGTTGTTTTTGTACTCTTTCAAAGACGCGCCTTCCGGCGAAACATCCACGTCATGGAAGCAGTAGTAAGGCACGTTCAGCTTGTGGAAAAACTCAAATGCCACATCCGCTTTGCGTTTCGCCAGCGCCAGAGCTTCACCAGGCTGCTGCCATGGACGATCGAAAGCGCCCATACCGAACATATCCGCCCCGTTCCAGCAGAAGGTATGCCAGTAGCAGGCCGCAAAACGCAGATGATCTTCCATGCGCTTGCCCAATACGATTTCGTCAGGGTTGTAATGGCGAAATGCGAGCGGGTTGGTGGATTGAGTGCCTTCGAAACGAACACGATCGAGTTGGTCAAAATAAGCCGGCATAATAAGCTCCATAATCAGGTAATACGGCAAGTAAACTGCGATATGGCTATACTGGAATTTCCTGATTTATTGCTCAATTACGTTATTTCACACCGCCATTAAGAGAATACCCAAACGTGCGCTGGCTCCCAAAAAAACGCGCTAAATAAAGAAATAAAAAAGCGATCGCGATCGAAGGTTAGTCATTAAACAAAAAACCGTAATGCGCAGATAAAAAATGACAATTGTCATCCCGCGACCAGTATGTAAATTTTGCGTAGCCTCAGGCAATCAGGAATTTTGTCACGCTTCATCAAGCAGTCGTACCTGCGGTTTTGCTAGTATCGACAGGCCCACGTTAACCTTTCCAGGACAGGTTCTTATGTTTGATAAACGTCACCGCATCACTCTGCTATTTAATGCCAATAAAGCCTACGACCGCCAGGTGGTAGAAGGTGTGGGTGAATATTTACAGGCATCGCAATCCGAGTGGGATATATTCATTGAGGAAGATTTCCGCGCCCGTATCGATAATATTAAAGACTGGTTAGGCGACGGCGTTATTGCTGATTATGACGATGATGATATTGCGCAATTACTTGCCGATGTTGAAGTTCCCATCATCGGCGTTGGAGGCTCCTACCATCTGGAGCAAGATTATCCACCGGTACATTACATCGCCACCGACAACCATGCGTTGGTAGAAAGCGCTTTCCTGCACCTGAAGGAAAAAGGGGTTAACCGCTTTGCATTCTATGGTCTGCCATCGTCAAGCGGCAAACGCTGGGCCGCGGAACGTGAATATGCGTTTTGCCAGCTGGTTGCCAAAGAGAAGTACCGCGGCGTTGTCTATCAGGGGCTGGAAACCGCACCGGAAAACTGGCAGCACGCGCAAAATCGTCTGGCGGACTGGCTACAAACACTACCGCCGCAAACAGGTATTATCGCCGTTACCGATGCACGGGCACGACACGTCCTGCAAGTTTGCGAACACCTGCATATTCCGGTTCCGGAAAAGCTGTGTGTGATTGGGATCGACAACGAAGAACTGACCCGCTATCTGTCGCGGGTGGCGCTTTCATCCGTGGCTCAGGGAGCCAGGCAGATGGGGTATCAGGCCGCTAAGCTCTTACATCGTTTACTGGCAAATGAAGAGCTGCCGCTGCAACGTACACTGGTTCCTCCGGTGCGCGTCATTGAACGCCGCTCAACCGACTACCGTTCATTAACCGATCCGGCGGTGATTCAGGCGATGCACTTTATCCGCAACCATGCCTGTAAAGGTATTAAGGTTGAACAAGTGCTGGATTCAGTGGGGATTTCTCGTTCGAATCTGGAGAAGCGTTTTAAAGAAGAGGTCGGAGAGACTATCCACGCCGTGATTCATGCCGAAAAGCTGGAAAAAGCGCGCAGCCTGTTGATATCTACCACACTTTCAATCAACGAAATCTCACAGATGTGCGGCTATCCGTCTCTGCAATATTTTTATTCGGTCTTTAAGAAAGAGTATGACACGACGCCCAAAGAGTATCGCGATGTGAACAGCGAAGTGTTGCTGTGAGGATTATTGCCGGATGCGGCGAAGCCGCCATCCGGCACACAGAATTACATATGCGCGGCGATTAAACGCTGGTTATCCTGATACATTGCGAACAGATAATTGTTGTAGCTCTGTCCTTTAGTGGAATAACCCTTCAGCTTATGAATCATCGCGGTAGCGGTGACTTCCTGATCGGCTTTACGCAGCTGCGCACGTGACTTACGGAATGAAGAGTAAGCCGGATGCGTGTTCAGGTTGATGACGTAAGCATTCACCGACTCTTTCACCGATTCAAACTGTGAGTAGCCTTTCACCTTACCCGGGGCATTATTACAACGACCTTTGCCACATTTCATGCCAAACAGGTTGTTGTTGCTACGCGCCAGCTTCGACGTACCCCAGCCACTTTCAGCCGCAGCCATGGTTGCCACCATACTGGTCGGGATAATGTCTACGCGCTCAAGCAGCGTATTCCATGGGATTTTACGCGTGTTGCCAGACCAGCTCACCTTGTAGCGCTTCGCGATGTCTTTCATACGCGTACGCTCAGTCGGTGACCAGCGGTTCTGGTACTGTTTTGAAATCAACCAGTTACGGTCCGCCGTAATGGCAGCATTTTGACTGGTAATATAAGGCATAACCGTCCGGAGAAACGCTTTTTTCCTTGGTGTTCCGGAAGGGTATTTTCGCAAATCAGGAAGTGAACTACTCTTTGCACTATTGCGAGAATACTCTTGTTTACTGCTTACCTGTGTATTACTTGTCTTGATTACCTGGGGCTTGTGACTCGTTGTCGCCGTGTGTGTCTTTGCCAGCACCTCACCCGAAAATGCAACGGTGAGTAACATAAGAATCATTGCCCCATATCGTCGAATGGGAGTCAATATCATTAGGTCTCCTGGTCGGATTTATACATTCCAACACCTTATATTTTTCACAAAAATGAGAGATGAATCTCAAATCATATCAAAAATAGCCGTCAAGAGCACCCAAAGGAATAGTCCAATTCTGAAACCATGTCACGCATTAACGGTTCAGGGTGCTATTAATTCGAAGAAAATGTGGAGGTTATCGCAAAATGAGTTCATTTTTTGCGCGCGTTCGCTCACCCTCACTTCTCCTCCTGGCGGAATCGACTCAAAGGAGGAGTTTCCGGCCTGATTTCACTGGCAAACTGGCGAAAATCGCAGCACCAAGGACAGCATTATGAAACTTGCCGCCGTTGCGCTGGCGCTCATGCCCGGCATTGCCATCGCCTCATCATGGACTTCTCAGGGACTCCCCACCTTCGAAGCGGAAGGTACGGGTAAATTCGTCAGCCATGCAGCGTTGACGAAGGGTACGCGTCCTTTAATCCTAAATTTTGACCAACAGTGCTGGCAGCCTGCTGATGCGATAAAACTCAACCAGATGCTGTCGCTAAAACCGTGTGAAGGCGCCCCGCCGCAGTGGCGCTTATTCAAAGACGGCGATTACACGCTGGAAGTGGATACCCGCTCCGGAACGCCAACGTTGATGCTCTCGGTAAAAAGCGCCGCAGACCCTGTCACGACCCAGATTCGCCAGTGCCCGAAATGGGATGGTTCGCCGTTAACACTGGATGTGAGCCAGACCTTTCCGGAAGGTGCCGTGGTGCGCGATTTCTACAGCCAGCAAACGGCAACGGTAAAAAATGGGTCTATTACACTACAGCCTGCCGCAGCCAGTAACGGACTGTTGCTGCTGGAACGGGCGGAAACTGATGCCCCGGCCGCTTTCGACTGGCATAACGCTACGGTGTATTTCGTCCTGACGGATCGCTTTGTAAATGGTGACCCGAGCAACGACCACAGCTACGGTCGGCGCAGCGATGGCATGCAGGAAATTGGCACCTTCCACGGGGGCGATTTACGCGGTCTTGCCAGCAAACTCGACTATCTGCAACAACTGGGCGTCAATGCGTTATGGATCAGCGCGCCGTTTGAGCAAATCCACGGCTGGGTCAGCGGTGGCACCAAAGGCGATTTCCCCCATTATGCTTACCACGGCTATTACACTCAGGACTGGACCACGCTCGATGCGAATATGGGTAATGAAGCTGACCTGCGTGCGCTGGTTGACGGCGCGCACCAGCGCGGCATTCGCATCCTGTTTGATGTCGTCATGAATCATACCGGCTACGCCACGCTGGCGGATATGCAGGAGTATCAGTTTGGGGCCCTGTACTTGTCGGGCGATGAACTGAAAAACACGCTCGGTGAACGCTGGACGGACTGGAAGCCAGCCGCCGGGCAAAGCTGGCACAGCTTTAATGATTACATCAACTTCAGCGATAAAGCAGGCTGGGAAAAATGGTGGGGGAAAAACTGGATCCGCACCGATATTGGCGATTACGACAATCCGGGTTTTGACGACCTGACCATGTCGCTGGCTTTCCTGCCCGATCTGAAAACCGAATCCACCACGCCTTCCGGGCTGCCAAACTTTTATCAACACAAACCGGATACGCACGCTAAAGCTATTGCTGGTTATACGCCCCGCGATTATCTGACCCACTGGCTCAGCCAGTGGGTGCGTGATTACGGGATTGACGGGTTTCGGGTCGATACCGCCAAACACGTCGAACTTCCCGCCTGGCAGCAGTTAAAAACACAGGCCAGCGCGGCGCTGGTTGAATGGAAGAAAGCGAACCCGGATAAAGCGCTTGATGACAAACCTTTCTGGATGACCGGCGAGGCCTGGGGTCACGGCGTTATGCAAAGCGACTATTACCGTCACGGCTTTGATGCGATGATCAATTTCGACTATCAGGAGCAGGCGGCAAAGGCCGTCGATTGTCTGGCAAATATGGATGTCACCTGGCAACAGATGGCTGAGAAATTGCAGGATTTCAACGTTCTGAGCTATCTTTCCTCGCACGATACGCGTCTGTTCCGCGAAGGTGGAGACAAAGCCGCCGAGCTATTGCTGCTGGCGCCAGGCGCGGTACAACTCTTTTACGGAGACGAGTCGGCCCGGCCCTTTGGACCAACAGGTTCAGACCCATTGCAGGGTACGCGCTCAGAAATGAACTGGCAGGATGTGGCCGGGAAATCTGCCGCCAGCGTCACTCACTGGCAGCGCATCAGTCAGTTCCGGGCCAGACATCCCGCCATCGGTGCTGGTAAACAGACCACGCTGACATTGAAGCAGGGATACGGATTTATCCGCGAGCATGGCGACGATAAGGTGATGGTGGTGTGGGCCGGTCAGCCCTGATCCCAACAGGCTTCTCGCTGTGCATACAGCGGGAAGCCCAACACAAAATAAAAAACCAGCCAGGCAAACATCTGTAGCACAAAACATCAATCTAGCTCGTCCCCCTGATTTGCACCCTGCCATAGGTAGCGCTATGGTTAGCCACTTTACTACTCAGTTCGACAGACCCCCTGCTATGACATTCTCACTTTTTGGCGACAAATTTACCCGCCATTCAGGCATCACCCGCCTGATGGAGGACCTCAACGACGGTTTACGCACCCCAGGCGCCATCATGCTCGGCGGTGGTAATCCGGCGCAAATTCCAGAGATGCAAAATTACTTCCAGTCTCTGCTGACAGATATGCTGGCAAACGGCAAAGCCACTGATGCGCTTTGCAATTATGACGGTCCGCAAGGGAAAACCGAGCTACTGTCTGAACTGGCGAAACTGCTACGTGAGAAGCAGGGTTGGGATATCGAGCCACAAAATATTGCACTGACAAATGGCAGTCAGAGCGCGTTTTTCTACTTATTCAATCTGTTCGCCGGACGCCGCGCTGACGGAACAACGCAAAAAGTGTTATTCCCGTTAGCCCCGGAATACATTGGCTATGCCGATTCCGGGCTGGAAGAAGATCTCTTCGTCTCAGCACGTCCGAACATTGAGCTGCTACCGGAAGGCCAATTTAAGTATCACGTTGATTTTG
This sequence comes from Citrobacter sp. Cpo126, assembly GCF_030332445.1. Classification (NCBI taxonomy): domain Bacteria; kingdom Pseudomonadati; phylum Pseudomonadota; class Gammaproteobacteria; order Enterobacterales; family Enterobacteriaceae; genus Citrobacter; species Citrobacter sp. Cpo126. The sequence goes on along the minus strand of NZ_JAOWHT010000037.1, from coordinate 201,404 downwards.
AACACCTGCACATCGGTGAAGAAACGGGCATGATCTGCGTGTCGCGCCCCACTAACCCGACAGGCAACGTGATCACCGACGACGAGTTGATGAAGCTGGACCGGCTGGCCAACCAGCATGGGATCCCGCTGGTGATTGATAACGCCTATGGCGTACCATTCCCTGGCATTATCTTTAGCGAAGCACGCCCACTGTGGAACCCCAACATTGTGTTGTGCATGAGCCTTTCCAAGCTGGGTCTGCCAGGTTCCCGCTGCGGCATCATTATCGCGAATGAAAAAATCATCACTGCGATTACCAATATGAACGGCATCATCAGCCTTGCACCTGGCGGAATGGGACCGGCGATGATGTGCGAGATGATTAAACGTAACGATCTGCTGCGCCTGTCCGAAACGGTTATCAAGCCGTTTTACTATCAGCGCGTTCAGGAGACGATTGCGATTATTCGCCGCTACTTGTCTGAAGATCGCTGCCTTATCCATAAACCTGAAGGCGCGATTTTCCTGTGGCTATGGTTCAAAGATTTACCGATCACCACCGAACTGTTGTATCAGCGTCTGAAAGCGCGCGGCGTACTGATGGTTCCTGGTGACTACTTCTTCCCGGGGCTGGATAAACCCTGGCCGCATACCCATCAGTGCATGCGGATGAACTACGTGCCAGAGCCGGAGAAAATCGAAGCTGGCGTGAAGATTCTGGCTGAAGAGATCGAACGCGCCTGGCTGGAAGGCTAACGCAAACCCGACCCAAGTGCGGGTCGGGCTCACTTCACAGCGGCTGTGAACGCAGGCGCTGGCGCTGAATACTGACGGCATCAACACACTGCAACGCGCTGGTCGGGCAGGCTTCGACACACGCTGGTCCCGCCTCGCGATGCCAGCACAAATCGCATTTTATCGCCTGCACCCGCGACGAACGGGCAACGACATTCATTGCCCCAAACGGGCAGGCCAGCATACAGCTTTTACAACCAATACAACGTGCCTGTTCAACGAAGATATGCCCATGTTCACGACGAATAGCGTGAGTTGGACAAACATTCGCACAGGGAGCGTCTTCGCATTGATGGCAGGCGACCGCCGTGGTAAAGGCGTCGTCTTTGATGACCCGAATCCGCGGTACAAACGCTGAAGAAGAAACCGAAGCACAGTCCTGGTTTTGCTGATGCGCGACGACGCAGGCAACTTCGCAGGTACGACACCCAATACATTTTGCCGCATCCGCCATAATAAACGCGTTCATTGCCCCCTCCCTCTGCGTGAAAACCACAGAGTGCCAGAGAGACCGCCCCTGACGCTTTGATCGGACAGGGGAAACGGTTAAATATTGTCAGGTGCCTGAACGACTTTGGGGGATTGCATGCACTTTTGTAGGCCGGGTAAGCATAGCGCCACCCGGCGATCCTCATTTACGCCGAATTAATATGCTCTTTGCAGTAGCGCCGTTTCCACGCCGCAGGCGTCAGGCTGGTATGCTTACGAAAGATTTTACGAAAGTAACCCACATCATTAAATCCACATTTAATCGCCACTTCGGTAAGCGACAGCGAGTCACTGATCAACAGCTTTTCTGCCGCCCTTACCCGCTGGCGATGCAATGCTTCAGTTAGCGTCAGCCGGAAAGCGCTACGGAATACACGCCCCAGATAATCCGCATTGCAATGCAGCTCTTTCGCCAGAGTTGAGGCACTAATCGGCAGGTGGAACTGGGTGTGGATTATTTGTTGCGCTTTCCATGCCAGCGCATTACCGGGGCTATCTGCGGGTTGCTCGCTAGCCGCCGCGGAGATTTGCTGCAAAATCAGCAGTAGGATCAGTTCCAGCGCAACGCTGCGATGAATATTTTCCTGCTCGCGTAAGAACTGGCGAAACAGCGAAATAATATATTGTGGCTCGCTAACCCGGGCATGCTGAGGAATCGCAAGCAACGGTTCTGTAAGTGAAGCATCGTTTTCTGCTGTCACCTCAAAGTGTAGCCAGTAAAATTTCAAATCAGCCGGAAACTGTCCCACACCAATATGCGAACGCTGCGGCCATAACAGCAAACTTTCTCCAGCATTCACGCAAAAAACGGTCTGGCCTTCGCGAATCGTTAATGTCCCTTTTTCGACAAAGATGATTTCCCAGGATTGCAATTGCCGCGCCGGATGGCTTCCCACACCTCGGGAAATAAATAGCCCACCATTTTGCACTTTAATCGGAAGAGACATGGATAATTCGAGCATATATATTCAAATTCCCGCTTTTTACATCATTTAAACTTCTCTTTATTATTGATTATTCACGATAAACTTGCTTTTCGCTGGATCGAAATCACATTTTTATAATGAAGTCGGAATTGTCATCTTTTTATACTTTTCTCTTCCCTTGTTGACCCAAACATTTCGTGCAGAATAAATAACGTACTTTGCAAATTACAAACAAATAACCCGCAACGTAGCGGGATACTTTCTGAACATCCTCTCCGGGAGTTATTTATGACTTCGGCTCCGATTACGACATCTGATTTGGCACAGCGTGCCCAGGACGACAAATTATCCCTGCGTGAAAAAATAGGTTATGGGTTAGGCGATGCTGGCGGGACGGTAATTACCTGTCTGATCATGAACTTCCTGACATTTTTCTACACCGATGTCTTCGGGTTAACGCCCGCACTGGTCGGCACATTGTTTATTGCCCTGCGTGTATTTGATGCCATTTCCGATCCGATAATGGGCATACTTGCCGACCGCACGCAAAGCCGCTGGGGGCGTTTTCGCCCATGGCAGCTGTGGGTGGCAATTCCCATTGGCATCATTGGCGTACTCACGTTTACCGTCCCTGACGCCAGCATGAGCGTAAAAATCGCCTGGGCATTCGGCACCTATCTACTGCTCTCTGTCGGCTATACCGCCATCAACGTACCGTATTGTGCGCTGATCAACACCATGACGACCCGCCATAACGAGGTGATCGCCTGTCAGTCCTGGCGCTTTGTGCTGTGCGGCGTGGCGGGATTCCTTGTCTCCGTTGGTCTGCCGTGGATGGTGGATATTCTGGGTCAGGGCAATGTCGCGCAGGGTTATCAGTTCGGCGTGGGCATCCTGTGCGCCATCGCTGTGATGATGTTCCTGTGCTGCTTCTTCTGGGTTCGCGAGCGTGTGCCGCTGGCGATGATGGGGAAATTTACCCTGCGTGAACACATTGGTGGGCTACGCAAAAATGACCAGTTGCTGCTGATGCTGGTGATGTCTTTCCTGCTGATTAACGTCTTCAATATTCGTGGCGGCGGGTACATGTATTTCATTACCTACGTGCTGGAAGGCAGTACCGCTTACACGTCGCTGTTTTTCACCATGGTGACCTTTGCGTCCATCATCGGTTCAGTGGTTGTCAGCCCGCTGACCCGCCGTATAGATACCGTCAAACTCTATTACTACACCAACCTGGTGCTGGCAGCCCTGGCAGTGATGATGTGGTTCCTGCCGACCGGTCCGGCTTATCAAACATTATGGCTGGCGGTTATTCTCGGCAACGGCATTATTCTGGGCTTTACGCTGCCTCTGCACTTCTCGCTGATGGCCTTTGCCGACGATTACGGCGAGTGGAAAACCGGCGTGCGTTCTTCCGGCATGAATTTCGCCTTCAACCTGTTTTTCATCAAGCTGGCCTGGGCCTCAAGCGCGGGGATCATCAGCCTGTTATTTATTTTTGTCGCCTATCAGCCAGGCGCTGGTAACCAAACCGCCAGTTCGCTGCAAGGAATTACCGCGATGGAGACGCTGCTTCCCGCGCTGTTCCACCTGCTGTTGGCGCTGTCTATCCGCATCTGCAAACTCAATAATCCGATGATGTCGCGCATTGCCACCGATCTGCGTCAGCGTCATGTACAGCCTTAAGGAGCACGAAATGAACGTACTGGAAGTCGACCTGCATAAGCTCACCGTCAGCGATCCGTTCCTCGGACAATACCAACAGTTGGTCCGTGATGTAGTGATCCCCTACCAGTGGGATGCGCTGAATGACCGCATTGCAGAGGCGGAACCAAGTCATGCGATAGAGAACTTTCGTATCGCCGCAGGACTGCAGGATGGCGAATTTTACGGCATGGTTTTTCAGGATAGCGACGTAGCGAAATGGCTGGAGGCAGTCGCCTGGTCCCTGTGCCAGAAACCTGATGCGGAACTTGAGAAAACCGCAGATGAGGTCATCGAGTTGGTGGCCGCTGCGCAGTGTGAAGACGGCTATCTCAATACATACTTTACAGTGAAAGCCCCGGATGAACGCTGGACTAACCTCGCCGAGTGTCATGAGTTGTACTGTGCAGGTCATTTGATCGAAGCAGGCGTCGCGTTCTTTCAGGCGACGGGAAAACGTCGTCTTTTAGACGTAGTGTGTCGTCTGGCAGACCACATCGATAACGTTTTCGGGCTTGGAGAGAATCAACTGCGCGGCTATCCGGGACACCCGGAAGTTGAGCTGGCGTTAATGCGCTTATACGAAGTGACCCAGCAACCACGCTACATGGCGCTGGTAAATTACTTTGTGGAGCAGCGCGGCGCGCAACCCCATTTCTATGACGAAGAGTACGAAAAGCGTGGCCAAACCTCTTACTGGCATACTTACGGCCCGGCATGGATGGTGAAGGACAAACCCTATAGCCAGGCTCATCAGCCCATTTCAGAACAGCAAACGGCGATCGGTCATGCAGTACGTTTTGTTTATCTGATGACCGGCGTGGCGCATCTGGCACGCTTGAGTCAGGACGAAGGCAAACGTCAGGATTGCCTGCGTCTGTGGAAAAACATGGCCCAGCGTCAGTTGTACATTACCGGCGGGATCGGTTCACAAAGCAGCGGCGAGGCGTTTAGCAGCGATTACGATCTGCCTAACGACTCCGTGTATGCGGAAAGCTGCGCCTCAATCGGTCTAATGATGTTCGCCCGCAGAATGCTGGAGATGGAGGCAGACAGCCAGTATGCCGACGTGATGGAGCGCGCCCTGTATAACACCGTATTGGGCGGGATGGCGCTCGATGGCAAGCACTTCTTCTATGTGAACCCGCTGGAAGTGCATCCTAAATCATTAAAATTCAATCATATTTATGACCACGTGAAACCCGTTCGTCAGCGCTGGTTTGGCTGCGCCTGTTGCCCGCCGAATATCGCCCGCGTACTCACCTCTATTGGTCATTACATCTACACACCACGTCAGGACGCGCTGTATATCAATATGTACGTGGGCAATAGCATGGAAGTCCCCGTGGCGGATGGCTCGCTCAAGCTGCACATTAGCGGGGATTATCCATGGCATGAGCAGGTGAAAATCGCCATCGAATCGCCGCAGTCGATATATCACACCCTGGCCCTGCGCCTGCCAGACTGGTGCACCGCACCGCAGGTTTTACTGAATGGTCAGCCAGTTGAGCAGGATATTCGTAAAGGCTATTTGCACATCAGCCGAACCTGGCAGGAAGGCGATACGCTCAGTCTGACCCTGCCAATGCCGGTGCGTCGGGTGTACGGAAATCCATTAGTTCGTCATGTTGCCGGTAAGGTCGCCATTCAGCGTGGACCGCTGGTGTATTGCCTGGAGCAGGCCGATAACGGTGAGGAATTGCATAACCTGTGGTTGCCAAAAGAGAGTGAGTTCAGAGTATTCGAGGGTAAGGGATTGTTCAGCCATAAAATGTTAATTCAGGCTGAAGGCGTGAAGCAAAGTACTGCCGATGCAGCACAACAATCGTTGTGGCACTACGATGTTTCCCCAGCTTCGCGCCAGGCGCATACATTGACGTTTATTCCGTGGTTTAGCTGGGCGAACCGTGGTGAAGGCGAAATGCGTATCTGGATAAACGAGCAGTAATAATAAGGCGGATGGCGGCGGTTAGCCCCCATCCGTCAATGTCTCATGAAAAGATTGCCCTCCTCCCTGAGGACAAACGGGTGAGAATCAGAAACGCCAGGTCAGACCGGACATAAAGGTGAAGCTGTCATCACGATCAACCATCGGACTATTTTTAATGTCATCCGGCAGTGCGCTATAGTTGGCGCTTGCCAGCAGCGTCAGGTTAGTGGTTAATGCGTATTTAGCGGACAGGCCAACATACGGTGTCCAGCTATCGCCTGGGGAATAGCTTGATAAACCACTACGACGGGACTCATTACCCGAAATGCCGTAGTAGTATTCATTGAATTTTTCGTCATAGTAGAGCACGCCAATTGATGGCGTCAGCGTCAGCTTGCCCATCGGCATTGGACGGAACAGTGAAACTTCCCCTACCCAGCCATTACTGTTGTCCAGCACATCCGCAGCGGCGGAGACTTTCACGCTACCCCATCTTTCATGGTGATACCACGCGGCACCCGCCATTGCAGTTGTGTCACGCTTATCCAGCGCTTTCATTGCGTGATCGTCATTGTCACCGGGATCAAACTCCAGCGGCATATAAGAGGCAGTAATACTAAATTCATTACTTTCACTCTTAGACAAAATATAACCTAGCGTTGTTTGCCTAAAATAAAATGATTCACTTTCATAACTGACAAGCGGTACTGCGTGAACATTATCATTATACCCGCGATAAGGTGATTCATTATATACAGCGCCAGCGCCAATAGAAAATTCTGCGGCAGTTGCACTCGCCATAAAAGAAAAGGCGAGCAGCGCCACAATATTGTGTTTAATTAACATGCCAACATTCCATTTTAAAATAAGCTACAAAGCGGGTGCATAATAATGCTTACAATTTCATCGGTGCAAGGTTCATATTTATATAGTAATATATATAAAATTATATATATTGGGCTTGGCGATGAATAAATTACAACTTAAACACCGGGAACTGAAGATTATTTCGGTAATTGCTGCCAGTGAAAATATCAGCCATGCCGCTACTGTTCTCGGCATTGCTCAGGCCAATGTAAGTAAGTATCTTGCTGATTTTGAATCAAAAGTTGGGCTAAAGGTATTTGACCGCACCACCCGACAACTGACCCTCACGCCGTTTGGTATAGCGTTACTTCCTTACATCAATGACATGTTAGACAGAAATGATCAGTTAAATAATTTCATTGCTGATTATAAGCACGAGAAACGTGGAAAAGTAACGGTATATGCACCAACCGGAATTATTGCTTACTTATCGCAACATGTTATTGCAAAAATTATGGATATTGGCGATATCAGTCTGGTGCTAAAAACCTATAACCTGGATCGCAAAGCATTTTATGAAGGCGTCGACTTTCCTGACGATTGTGATATTTTACTTTCCTATGCTCATCCTAAAGATGAATCACTGGTCGCCAGTTTTATCACTAAATATGCGGTTATTGCTTTTGCCAGTCGGGAATATCTCACCAAGAATCCTATTAGTAGTCCTGATGAATTAGTTAACCATTCCTGCATTCTAATTGATTCTATGATGATTGATGATGCCAACATTTGGCGATTCAATTCTGCTGAAGACAAAAAGATGCGCGACTATCGTGTGACGGGAAATTACATCTGCGACAATACACAATCCGCACTGGCGCTGGCGCGTAATCATTTGGGGATTGTTTTTGCGCCAAATGAAAGTGTGCAAAGAGATTGTCGTTCCGAGATGCTGGTCCCGTGTTTCTCGGAGCAACATGAATGGTGGCTGGATTTAGTGGCGATTTTCCGCAAGCGTGAATACCAGCCCTGGCGAGTGCAGTATATTCTCGATGCAATGCTCGCGGAGATACGTCAGCAGCTTGCTCAGGCGATACGACAGCCTGAGTAAGCGAAATAGCCTGCGCTTAGTGGTCGAGATACAGGTAATGCACCCAACTGGTCATCCGCAGCAACACCTTGCGCATGACCGACACATGTTCGAAATGGTCAGAGTAAACGGCAACCTGGGCGTAAATCCCATCAGGTAATGCGTTCACATCCGCATTGTCGTTCAGCTCAATCGTGGCGATTACCCCTTCCGAACCGGGCGTAGAGTTTAAAGATTGCAGTGCCCCGTTCGACTGGTATGTACCACCCGGTACTGCCGGACTAATGGCGGCCAGTTTACCGCTAAACACCTTACCCGGCAGGGCATTAAACACCACTTCCGCTTCATCGCCTGGCTCCAGTCGCAACAACGAGTTTTGACGGAACTGGGCGATAATTTGTCGTTTCTGATCCGGGATGAATACCATGACCGGGCGCATCGGCAGCGCGGCGGCATAGGTTCCTGGGCGCATCAGCACCTGAGTGACGTAACCATCGCTGGGCGCGCGAACCACGGTCTGGTCCAGGTTGAACTCTGCTTCCGCTAGCTGTGCTTTCAGGCTGGCAATTTGCGAATTCTCACCCAGTACCAGGCTGTCCAACTGGCTCTGAATTTGCTGTTGTTCTGCAACGGAGGATTTCACCGAGGCTTCCTGCGCCAGGTAGTTTTGGCGCGCCGCATCGATATCGCGTTCAGAAAAAGGATTCACTTTCGCCTGACTCCCCTGCGCATAGCGCTGGTAATCTTTTGCCAGTTTGTCACGCGTGGCCTTTGCCCGCTGCGTGTTGGCTTTCATTTCGTCTAACTGCGCAACCAGAGCCTGCTCTTTATGCTGTGCGGTAACAATATCAGCCTTCAGGCGATCGACCCGCGCCTGATAACGCCCTGGATTAAGCTTAAACAGAACCTCGCCTTTTTTGATTAGCGTATTCTTCTTATCCGTTACTTCTGTCACTACACCCGTTACCTGCGGCACCACGGGAATAGAAATTACCGCTTTTTGTGCCTTAAATGTATACGGATGGTTATAATTCATCAGTAATATAAGTCCGCAAACAATGAATATACCGCCTAATGCCGCGGTAGGAACTGTCCATTTATTTACAGGAATTTTAAAAATTTTAAATATTGACCATGCACACGCCACATAGGTCAGAACAATCAGTAAATCCATCGATATTACTCCGCCGGAGAGGTCTTGACCTCACCCAGTTTCTTTTCCAGATCCGCAACCCTTGCCTGAAGCTGGATCAGGGAAGAATCCGCGCTCTGCATGCCCCACCCGCGTTCCGGGCGATAAAGCGTTGCCCAGATCCATAAAAAGGGCCAAATAACATGTAAGGTAAACAAACTAACCCAACCCGCAACATGTATTGCGTCGGCATGAGGATGGTTACGTTTCTTTGCAATTAGATAGGGAATATCATGCAGAATAATAATCCCGTAAAAAATGACCAGGAATACAAAAATAAGCACTCCTAATGCAAAATAATTAAGGAACATATTTGCCTCAGGGATTTAAATTAAGGAATTCGGATGCAATTTGATTTAAACAATAGAGTTGATAATAGTATTGGAATGACCAGATTGGATGCAATTATCTTATTTATATAACGATATATGGGTTTATATATACCCGTCGTCTTTCGAGCTGCTTCTTTTTTGGCTGCGTTCGTTCACCCCAGCCACTTACCTGAGGACATAACTTGATGCCCGGTACGCTAAACGCGACCGGGCAGTAGGTGACGTGAAATTAAAACAGCCCCAGTGGTTTATCAGAGTAGCTTACTAACAGGCATTTGGTTTGCTGATAATGCTCAAGCATCATCTTATGCGTCTCGCGCCCGATACCCGACTGCTTGTAGCCGCCGAACGCCGCATGCGCCGGGTAAGCATGGTAACAGTTGGTCCAAACTCGCCCCGCCTGAATCCCACGCCCCATTTTGTAAGCCAGATTTCCGTTTCGACTCCAGACACCAGCGCCAAGCCCATATTGGGTGTCATTAGCGATTTCCAGCGCTTCCTCCATGGTTTTAAACGTCGTGACGGCCAGCACCGGTCCGAAGATCTCCTCCTGGAAAACCCGCATGTTGTTCTTACCAAACAGAATGGTCGGTTCGAGGTAGTACCCCTCTTTTAACTCGCCATCCAGCTGCTTGCGCCGCCCGCCGGTGAGAACATCTGCCCCTTCTTTTTTACCAATGTCGATGTAATTCAGAATGGTTTCCAGTTGACCATGCGACACCTGTGCGCCCATTTGCGTCACGCTGTCTAACGGGTTGCCGCTACGGATACTTTCCACCCGACGTATGGCTCTTTCCATAAAACGTTCGTAAATGGATTCTTGTACCAGCGCCCGACTCGGGCAGGTACATACTTCGCCCTGGTTGAAGGCAAACAATGCAAAACCTTCCAGCGCTTTGTCAAAGAACGCATCTTCTTCATCCATCACGTCCGCGAAGAAGATATTGGGGGATTTCCCGCCCAGCTCCAGCGTGACAGGGATAATGTTCTGCGTGGCGTACTGCATGATCTGCTGCCCAACTTCCGTTGAGCCGGTAAACGCCACTTTTGCAATGCGTTTTGACGTCGCCAGATACTCACCGATTTCCCCTCCCGCGCCGTTTACCACGTTCACCACGCCAGGCGGGAGCAGATCGCCGACAACTTCCATCAGCAACAACACGGACAGCGGCGTCAGACGCGCAGGTTTAAGCACGACACAGTTACCGGCAGCCAGGGCGGGCGCCATCTTCCAACTGGCCATCAACAGCGGGAAGTTCCACGGGATAATTTGCCCCACCACGCCAAGAGGTTCATGGAAGTGATACGCCACGGTATCGCTATCAACTTCGCTTATTCCCCCTTCCTGTGCACGAATACAGGACGCGAAATAGCGGAAATGGTCAATCGCCAGCGGCACATCTGCCGCGCTGGTTTCACGGATGGGTTTACCGTTATCCCAGGTTTCAGCCGTCGCCAGCAGCTCCAGATTTTGCTCCATACGATCGGCAATTTTGAACAAAATCGCCGCCCTGTCCTGCACGGAAGTCTGCGCCCATTTGTCTTTTGCTTTGTGCGCGGCATCCAGTGCCAAATCGATGTCCTTTTTGCCGGAAGAGGCCACTTCGCACAGTAATTGCCCGGTTACCGGCGTCAGGTTTTGGTAATACTCACCGTCCACCGGTGCGACCCAGTCACCGCCGATAAAGTTATCGTATCGGGCTTTTAACTTCAGAGGGTAACCATACTCGCCGGGATAAATACGCGTTGAAGGGGGGTTATTGGTCATGACCGTCTCCTTGCTGTAGGGGTACTACAAGGGTAGACGGGACTGGCGAATTATTCGCCAGCCTTTTACTGCTTTACGACAGGTATCACGAATTACATGGCAGCACGATAAATCGCCATGATTTCTTCATGTGTCGCCTGAATCGGGTTAGTGAAACCACAGGCATCTTTCAGGGCATTAGTCGCCAGAACGGCAAAATCTTCTTCTTTCACGTTCAGCTCACGCAGCCCAGCCGGAATATTCACTTTCTGCGCCAGTTCGCGGATCGCCGCGATGCAGGCTTCCGCCCCTTGCTCTTCGCTCAGTCCAGCCACGTTAACGCCCATCGCAGCCGCGCAATCGCGCAGGCGGGCGGCAGCAACTTTGCTATTAAATACCTGTACATGCGGCAGCAGTACGGCATTACATACTCCGTGTGGCAGATCGTAGAAGCCACCCAGCTGGTGCGCCATCGCATGCACGTAGCCAAGGGAGGCATTGTTAAAGGCCATACCTGCGAGGAACTGCGCATAGGCCATGGCTTCGCGCGCCTGAGCATTGCCGCCCTCTTCCACGGCGACCGGCAGGTTTTCCGCAATCATGGTGACGGCTTTAAGCGCGCACGCATCGGTAATGGGGGTCGCAGCAATAGAAACATAGGCTTCGATAGCGTGAGTCAGCGCATCCATACCGGTAGCCGCCGTCAGAGACTTCGGCATACCGACCATCAGCGAGGAGTCATTGACGGACAGCAGCGGTGTAACATGCTTATCCACAATCGCCATTTTAATGTGGCGTACTTCATCAGTGATGATGCAGAAGCGGGTCATTTCAGATGCCGTACCCGCCGTGGTGTTGATGGCGATCATCGGCAGCTGCGGTTTTGCAGAGCGGTCTACACCTTCGTAGTCACGAATATCGCCACCATTAGCCGCCACCAGCGCAATGCCCTTCGCACAATCGTGTGGAGAGCCGCCGCCGAGAGAAATAACGCTATCACAGTCATTTTCTTTCAGCATTTTCAGGCCAGCAGCAACGTTACTGGTCGTGGGGTTAGGATGCGTACCATCGTAAATTACGCTGGAAATATCATGTTCCTGTAGCGCTTTTTGAATATCGCCAGCCATACCTAATTTCGTCAGCATGGCATCCGTAACAATCAGCGTACGGCGAAAACCATATTCCGCCATTGTATTCATTGCGTCTTTTAATGCGTCAGCGCCGATTACATTCACGGAAGGAATAAAAAATGTTGAAGCAGCCATTGTACGATCCTTAATTACTCTAAAGAGGTAGGAAGCATACGAGTGAAATTTCCAACAAAATATGATCGTGGTTGTTATTTTAATAACACTTACAATTAAAAAGCACATTAGGTTCATAATCTAATGTGCTTATTTCAATCAACATCTATTTTGTATTAATTCATTTAATCCATGAATTAATTGTTTCATTATTTTTCAGGGAACAGCAAGGCATCGCGTAATAAATGATCATTTCCCCGACGGCGAGTAAAACCAATGCGGTCAAAATATTCCAGAATTTGGATAGCCAATTTGCGCCCAACGTTGAGCCTGTCGCGAAAATCGGCGGCACATGTCGATCCCCTTTCCTGATCCAGTTCGCGGATCATATTGGCAAAGGCCACAATCCGATCGTTACGGTAATAACGATCTTTCACGATCGCGGTAATGATGCCTTGCTGTGCCGCTTGTCGTAACGCCACACGCATCATCTGTTCATCCGTTCCCGTCTGTTTTGCCAAATCGCGCACCCACCACGGCTCATCGCCAAAAAGCGGTTCTACTTTTTGCCAGATTGCCAACTGCTCATCGCTGAAACCCGCCTTATGTTCCGGCAAATGCAACCAGCCATGATGGCTATGAATAGCGCCACTCTCGCGCATCTTTTCAATTAGCAGCAATACCAGCGCTTCGTCTTCCATCGGCAAAGCCATACGGCGCAGGCGCTCGCGCCCGGGCCCTGGTTCATCACGGTGCTGCTCATGGTAGGTCGCCAGCGTATCGAGAACTTTCCGCTGCCAGCGCGCGGCAACAGGGGCATTCAACAGGCTGTATCCCGCCTGAATAAATCCATGTTGCTCAATCAACGGACGCATACCGTTGCCATTGAGCTGACGCGCCCAGGCAAAGTCAGGAATATTCACCGCCCCACGCGCCAGGTGCAGCGCCAGGGCGTCACCGTCAGTCTGCGCGTTTTCCAGCGCCGACAGCCACTGCAAATATTCCGGCTTACGCTTTCCGCGTCGCGGCGGATTAAGCGTCACAACACGTGCACCTGCCAGCGTTGTCCGGGCAGAAATATCACGCAGCACCAGACGGTCGTTATCAGCAAGCCAGAGTGGTGTATCAAACACCAGTTCAGCTAGTGTCCCTTCAAGCAGAGAGATACGCCCGGTAACATGGCTAGCCGCGTGGTGAATATGCAACGGTTGCCACTGCATCAGCGGCGCGGCATGTTCTAAAGAAACAATCACGCGGGTAAAAGCCTCTGGCGGCGCATCGGAAAGCAGCCAGTCGCCGCGGTTTAGTTCTTCTTTTTGCGCATCGCCGGCAATATTCAGCGCAATACGTTGTCCCGCTTGCGCGCGGTCGGTGGCCTGGTTTTGTGCATGCAAGCTACGTACGCGCATCGGTTTGTTGACGCCCGTGAGCCACAGCGTGTCACCGACATTCACTTCACCGCTGAGCGCCGTCCCGGTTACCACCAGTCCTGCGCCTTTGACCGTAAAGGCGCGGTCAATCGCCAGGCGGAAGCTGTGATCGCGGGCATGCTCGCGCGACGTTAATTGCAACAAATGGTCACGCAGTTCCTCGATGCCACGGCCTTCACTGGCCGCAGTGACGAAAAGCACCGACTCCGCGAAACCATAATTCCCCAGCGTGGCCTGAATCTCCGCACGCACCTCTTCAATTCTTGCTTCGTCTACGCGGTCGGCTTTCGTGAGCGCCACGGTGATCTGCGGATTGCCCGTCAGCTGCAGAATTTGCAAATGCTCACGGGTTTGCGCCATTACGCCATCATCACACGCCACCACCAGCAACGCGTGATCGATGCCGCCGACCCCCGCCAACATGTTGGACAGAAACTTTTCGTGTCCAGGAACGTCGATAAACCCCAGCACCCGCCCATCCGGCTGCGGCCAGTAGGCATAGCCGAGATCGATGGTCATGCCGCGCTTTTTTTCTTCCGGCAGACGGTCGGCATTCACACCGGTAATCGCCTGTAATAACGTTGTTTTTCCGTGGTCAACGTGTCCGGCGGTTGCAATAATCATTTCAGCATCATCTCCATAAACCGGGTCTCGTCTTCAAGGCAGCGCAGATCCAGCCATAAGCGGCCATCATAAATTCGCCCAATAACCGGCACGGGCAGCGTACGCCAACGGGTTGCCAACGCTTCAAGGCGGCTCCCGCGCCCGTCATGTGGGGTAAAGGTTAGCGCCGCGCTGGGCAGCCTATCAACAGGTAGTGAGCCGCTGCCAATCTGCGACAGGCAAGGCATCACATTCAGGGCGAACTCATCACCGTAATGCTCTGCAAGCTGTGCCTGTAATTGCTGTGCCTGCGCGTGGATCGCTTCTTGTGAGCGGGTGAGCTGGCGCAACGTCGGCAACTTCTCCGCCAGTGCTTCCGGGTGCAGATAGAGCCGTAGCGTCGCTTCCAGCGCAGCCAGTGTCATTTTATCTGCCCGTAATGCGCGTTTCAGCGGATGGCTCTGCAAACGAGCGATCATCTCTTTTTTACCGACAATTATCCCAGCCTGCGGCCCGCCCAGCAGTTTATCGCCGGAGAAACTCACCAGACTGACGCCAGCGGCAATCAGTTGCTGCGGCATCGGCTCCTGCGGCAAACCATACTGGCTGAGATCGACCAGCGAACCACTGCCCAGATCCGCCACCACCGGTACATCCAGCTCCTGGCCAATTACGGCCAGCTCCGCCTCATCCACCGACTTTGTGAAGCCTTCAATGCTGTAATTACTGGTATGCACTTTCATCAGCAGACCGGTGTTTTCATTCACCGCCTGGCGGTAATCTTTCGCATGGGTCCGGTTGGTGGTCCCCACCTCGCGTAGAATGCATCCGGCCTGACACATGACGTCCGGAATACGAAACGCGCCGCCAATTTCCACCAGCTCGCCGCGAGACACAACCACCTCTTTGCCGTTCGCCGTGGCGGCCAGCATCAGCAGAACAGCTGCCGCATTGTTATTGACGATACAGGCGTCTTCCGCCCCCGTCAGACGGCAGAGTAAATCCGCCAGGGCCCGATCCCGATGCCCCCGCCCGGCATCATCCAGACTGTATTCCAGCGTCACCGGCGTGCGCATCGCCTGTACCACCGCTTCAATTGCTTCTTCGGCCTGCGACGCGCGCCCAAGGTTGGTATGCAGCACCGTTCCGGTCAGGTTAATCACCGGGCGTAGCGCGCTTTGCGATTCTCGTTCCAGCCGGGCGCTGGCTTCTTGTGCCCAGTCCTCACACCATGCCGGGAGCGCGTGCGTGTCGCGAATAGCTTCTCTGGCTTCGTCGAGCATGTGACGCAGCAGGTCAACCACCCGGGTATGGCCGTGAGATTCACGTAAGGCTGGGAAGGCGCTATCGCGCAATAAACGATCGATAGCAGGAAGCTGGCTGTAGAGTGAACGCATGTCGGTTGTCATGAAAGGGCCTGGCTGTTGGTGGCCCTCTCCACCGTGGAGAGGGATATCGATATAGGAAGGATTGTACCGTGACTTTGCTCAGGCGGACATAATACGCATCAAGCCTTTGGCGGTTCCGTGCGGGCAAAACTCTCGCGTTGAAAGAGCGTTTCCACCAGTTTGACCAGACGGGGTCGGTCAACACACCAGCCGGGCGCAACCCGACGGAAATTGAGATAACCGACGGCGCAGGCAATCGCAATGGTTGCCAGGTTAACCGTATCCGTTTTCAGCGTACCATCCGCCAGATAGCCTTCCAGCACATCCAGACTACGGGTGATCTTCTCACGCTGACGTAACAATTCTGTTTCTGACTGCTGCGCGGCAGGGCGAGCCTGTTCGCGCACCGAAACTAAACCGGCATCCATAATGCCGTCTGCCAACGCTTCCAACTGGCGTACCTTCAGCGCAGCCAGCGGATCACGCGGCAGCATGGCTGGTGCAATATCCAGTAGCTCTATATATTCCGCGATGATAGGAGAATCAAACCAATACTCGCCCGCATCGGTGACCAACGCGGGTACTTTACCTAACGGGTTATAGCGCGCCACGCCGCTATCCGCGTTATAGGGGAGTTCATTCACAAATTCGAAGGTGATGCCCTTTTCCAGTAACAGAATAGAAATTTTACGCACAAAAGGGCTGGTATAGCTGCCAATGAGTTTCATGCCGGGTCCTTTTTGCCAACAAAAAAAGCGGTGCCCAACGATAGTGGGACACCGCTTAGTATGGCTCAGGTCACTGAAAATGGCAGGTGATGGCAGTCTCAATGATCCAAATAAAGGTAATGCATCCAACTGGTCATGCGCAGCAGTACTTTACGCATTACCGACACGTGGGCGAAATGGTCGGAATAGACTGCAACCTGAGCATAGATACCGTCCGGCAGCGCATCCACATCGGCATTCGGATCCAGCTCAATCGTAGCCAGCACGCCATCGGTACCCGGCACCACCGTTAAGGACTGTAATGCGCCCTGCGCCTGATAAGAACCGCCCGGAACGACCGGAAGAATACTGGTCAGCTTGCCGGTGAAAACCTGGCCAGGCAGCGCATTAAACACCACTTCCGCTTCATCGCCCGGCTTAAGGCGCAGCAGCGAGTTCTGGCGGAATTGCGCCACGATTTGCCGTTTTTGTTCAGGAATAAACACCATTACCGGACGCAAAGGTAATGCTGCTGCGTAAGTCCCCGGACGAATTAAAATCTGCGTGGCATAACCGTTGCTGGGGGCACGAACTACCGTCTGTTCAAGATTGTATTTAGCCTCGGCAAGCTGGGCACGTAGGGACGCAACCTGAGATTGCTCACCGTTGACCATACTGTCTAATTGGCTCTGAATCTGCGTCTGTTCTGCAACCGAGCCTTTGACCAGCGCATCCTGTGCCAGATAGTTTTGCCGGGCGTTATCGATATCGCTTTCAGAGAACGGGTTAACCTTCGCCTGACTGCCTTTCAAATAACGTTGATAATCTTTATACAGACGGTCACGTTCAGCAGATACACGGGTGGTATTGGCGACCGCTTCCGACAACTGTGCTTTCAGGTTGTCGATGTTGTGCGTAGCGGTAACCAGATCAGCCTGCAGCCTGTCGACACGCGCCTGATACCGTACCGGATCGAGCTTAAACAGCACATCGCCTTTTTTAATTAGCTGATTATTTTTATCCGTTACCTCACTAACAATTCCTGTGACTTGCGGAGTGACCGGAATTGAAATAACCGCTTTTTGCGCCGTAAAGGTATATGGGTGGTTATAGTTCATTAATAAAATCAATCCCGCAACAATGAACACCCCACCTAATGCAGCGGTAGCAAGCGTCCATTGGTTTACCGGAATACGGAATATTTTAAAGATGGCCCAGGCAAAGGCCACATAGGTCAGGACTATCAACAAATCCATGATTAAATCTCCGGAAAGGTGGAGTTATCGGTTTTTTTCTCCCCATCCAGTCTTTTTTCCAACTGGGTGATTCGCGCTGCCAGCGCGGCAATCTCAGGGTCTGACTCCTTTCCGGTCGGTGTGATGTGTGACTGCATTCCCCATCCCTTTTCAGGCTGGTAGAGCGTGGCCCAGATCCACAGGAACGGCCAAATAACATGAAGAGTGAACAAGCTCACCCATCCTGCAGTATGGATGGCATCGGCATGGGGATGGTTGCGCTTCTTAGCCATGTTATAGGGGATATCGTGGATGGCGATGATTCCATAAAACAGAACCAGAAATACGAAAATCAGCACGCCCAACGCGAAATAATTTAGAAACATACCTGCCTCGAATTCACGCTAATTAGAGTTTTTTTATGCCGGCAGCCGTATGCACCCTGGCTGATGTTTTGAACATAACTGGAGTTAAGGGTTTTTGCCATACCACAAAATAAATATTTTTTCTGGTGATAAATTGCTTTGTTTTGCAATAAAAAATGTCGGGGGTAGAACCTGCCGCAGATCACATCTGATAAATTTCAGATGAAAATACTTTGCGATTCACATCACAAAAATCCAACAAACAAGGAAAGCAAAAATGTGAATCACTTCACATTTAATCCTCATTTTCAGCGAAATATTGCGCTGCGATGTTTTTTTGTACCGGTATTTTGTGATGAAAATCACATTAACCAACGCCATACACCCTATATTTACGTGACGAATGTCACATAAAAGGCCGTCGACTGGACAGTTGAACGATTCAGTGCCAGATTTCGCAGTATCTACAGGGTCCGGCTACCTCCTGCCGCTACATTAACAAACCTCGGGCTTTCAGCCTGCGTGATAGCAAACATAAGAAGGGGTGTTTTTATGTCATCCGATATTAAGATCAAGGTGCAAAGCTTTGGTCGATTCCTCAGCAACATGGTGATGCCAAATATCGGCGCGTTTATCGCGTGGGGTATTATCACCGCATTATTCATTCCGACAGGGTGGTTGCCGAACGAAACGCTGGCGAAGCTGGTCGGCCCGATGATCACCTATCTGCTGCCGCTACTGATCGGTTATACCGGTGGTAAACTGGTTGGCGGCGAGCGTGGCGGCGTAGTTGGTGCAATCACCACCATGGGCGTTATTGTCGGTGCGGACATGCCAATGTTCCTCGGCGCGATGATTGCAGGTCCACTGGGCGGCTGGGCGATCAAACACTTCGACAACTGGGTAGACGGTAAGATCAAATCCGGTTTTGAGATGCTGGTGAATAACTTCTCC
The DNA here is from genome assembly GCF_030332445.1 of Citrobacter sp. Cpo126. Lineage (NCBI taxonomy): Bacteria > Pseudomonadati > Pseudomonadota > Gammaproteobacteria > Enterobacterales > Enterobacteriaceae > Citrobacter > Citrobacter sp. Cpo126. Next base: position 182,482 of record NZ_JAOWHT010000037.1, on the reverse strand, counting down.
GCTGGCATCATCGGTATGATCCTCGCCATTCTGGCATTCCTTGGCATTGGTCCATTGGTTGAAGCACTGTCCAAAATTCTGGCGGCAGGCGTTAACTTCATGGTTGTCCATGACATGCTGCCGCTGGCATCGATTTTCGTTGAACCGGCGAAAATCCTGTTCCTCAACAACGCCATTAACCACGGTATTTTCTCACCGCTGGGTATTCAGCAGTCCCATGAGATGGGTAAATCCATCTTCTTCCTGATTGAAGCAAACCCGGGTCCGGGTATGGGCGTCCTGCTGGCGTACATGTTCTTCGGTCGCGGCAGCGCTAAGCAATCTGCAGGCGGCGCGGCTATCATCCACTTCCTGGGTGGTATCCACGAAATTTACTTCCCGTACGTGCTGATGAACCCGCGCCTGATCCTGGCCGTTATTCTCGGCGGTATGACTGGCGTATTTACCCTGACTATCCTGAACGGCGGTCTGGTTTCTCCGGCGTCTCCGGGTTCTATCCTGGCCGTGCTGGCAATGACACCGAAGGGAGCTTACTTCGCTAACATCGCTGCTATCTGTGCGGCTATGGCAGTCTCCTTTGTGGTCTCAGCCATTCTGCTGAAAACCAGCAAAGTGAAAGAAGATGATGACATTGATGCCGCAACCCGTCGTATGCACGACATGAAAGCGGAATCCAAAGGCGCATCTCCGCTGGCGGCTGGCGACGTCACCAACGACCTGAGCCATGTGCGTAAAATCATCGTTGCCTGCGATGCCGGTATGGGTTCCAGTGCCATGGGTGCGGGTGTACTGCGTAAGAAAGTACAGGATGCAGGGCTGTCTCAGATTTCCGTCACTAACAGCGCGATTAATAATCTGCCGCCGGATGTGGATCTGGTCATTACCCACCGTGACCTGACCGAACGCGCGATGCGCCAGGTGCCTCAGGCACAGCACATTTCGCTGACCAACTTCCTCGACAGCGGTCTGTACTCCAACCTGACCGAACGTCTGGTCGCTGCGCAGCGCCACAACGTGAACGAGGAGAAAGTTCGCGACCACCTGAAAGACAGCTTTGAAGAGGGTGATACCCACCTGTTCAAACTGGGTGCGGAGAACATCTTCCTTGGCCGTAAAGCGGCTAACAAAGAAGAAGCGATTCGCTTTGCTGGTGAGCAACTGGTGAAAGGTGGTTACGTTGAGCCAGAATACGTCGAGGCGATGCTGGACCGCGAAAAACTGACCCCGACTTACCTGGGTGAGTCCATCGCAGTACCGCACGGTACGGTTGAAGCCAAAGACCGCGTGCTGAAAACCGGTGTGGTGTTCTGCCAGTACCCGGAAGGCGTTCGCTTCGGTGAAGAAGAAGACGATATTGCCCGTCTGGTTATTGGTATCGCAGCGCGTAACAACGAGCACATCCAGGTGATTACCAGCCTGACCAACGCTCTGGATGATGAATCCGTGATCGAACGTCTGGCCCATACCACCAACGTGGATGAAGTTCTGGAACTGCTGGCAGGTCGTAAGTAAGCGTTATTGCCCGGAGGCGCTCACGCTTACCGGGCCTACAAAATCCTCTCCCTTGTGGAGAGGGTTAGGTTGAGGGAAAAGCCTCACCCCAGCCCTCTTGGGTAAAAACATTAATGAAGGTTAATACTATGAAAGCATTACATTTTGGCGCAGGTAATATCGGTCGTGGCTTTATCGGCAAACTGCTGGCGGACGCGGGGATACAGCTGACGTTCGCGGATGTAAATCAGGTCGTGCTCGATGCCCTGAATGCCCGTCATAGCTATCAGGTTCATGTCGTGGGTGAAAATGAGCAGGTTGATACCGTCTCCGGCGTCAACGCTGTAAGCAGCATCGGCGATGATGTTGTTGAACTGATTGCCCACGTAGATTTAGTCACTACCGCCGTCGGTCCGGTTGTACTTGAGCGTATCGCTCCAGCCATCGCCAAAGGACTGGTTAAACGCAAGGCGCAGGGCATCGCTACTCCACTAAATATCATCGCTTGTGAAAACATGGTGCGCGGAACGACCCAGTTGAAAGGCCATGTAATGAACGCGTTAGCAGATGAAGATAAAGCCTGGGTTGAAGAACATGTTGGCTTTGTCGATTCTGCCGTGGACCGCATTGTTCCGCCTTCGGCTTCAGCAACCAACGATCCGCTGGAAGTTACCGTCGAAACCTTCAGTGAGTGGATTGTCGACAAAACACAGTTCAAAGGTGAACTGCCAAATATCCCAGGAATGGAATTAACTGATAACCTGATGGCATTTGTCGAACGTAAACTCTTCACGCTGAACACCGGGCATGCTATAACCGCGTACCTCGGAAAATTGACCGGTCATCAGACCATCCGTGACGCGATTCTCGACGAGAAAATCCGCGCAGTGGTAAAAGGTGCGATGGAAGAGAGCGGCGCGGTACTGATCAAACGCTATGGCTTTGATGCAGCAAAACATGCGGCATACATTCAGAAAATCCTCGGTCGTTTTGAAAACCCGTATCTGAAAGATGACGTTGAGCGCGTGGGTCGTCAGCCGCTGCGTAAGCTGAGCGCAGGCGACCGCCTGATTAAACCGCTGCTGGGTACGCTGGAATATGGTTTGCCGCATGCGAATCTGGTTACCGGTATTGCGGCAGCGATGCACTATCGCAGCGAAGAAGATCCGCAGGCACAGGAACTGGCCGCGCTGATTGACGAAAAAGGTCCACAGGCCGCGCTGGCGCAAGTTTCCGGGCTGGATGCCAATAGTGATGTCGTGCTTGAGGCTGTTAACGCGTATAACGCAAAGAAATGATGCAGGACCTGGCGCAGGATATCCTGCGCCTGAATAATAGATTGTCAGATATGCAGGCAATAATGGAACAAACGCAGGCCTTTGAAAATCGTGTGCTTGAGCGTCTGAATGCTGGCAAAACCGTACGCAGCTTCCTCATCACCGCCGTAGAACTGCTCACCGAGGCGGTGAATATCCTTGTGCTTCAGGTATTTCGCAAAGACGACTATGCGGTGAAATACGCCGTAGAACCGCTGCTCGACGGCGATGGTCCGTTGGGCGATCTTTCTGTTCGTCTGAAGTTAATCTACGGCCTGGGCGTACTCAGTCGTCCGGAGTACGAAGATGCGGAGCTGCTGATGGCGCTGCGGGAGGAGCTGAATCACGACGGCAATGAATACGCATTCACCGACGACGAAATTCTTGGACCGTTTGGTGAACTTCACTGCGTGACGGCACTCCCGCCGCCACCCCAGTTTGATACCTCAGACTCTGGTTTGCATGCCATGCAGATCCAGCGTTACCAGCAGATGGTACGATCCACCATGGTCCTTTCCCTGACCGAGCTGATTTCTAAAATCAGCTTAAAAAAAGCCTTTCAAAAATAAGACGATGCTTGCTTATTTCTCTTCCTGCTGCGGTCGATACAGCTGCCGATAGTACGCCAGACGTTGCAGATACAGCTGCGCGTTTTCCTGCGGTATTTCTGAAGGGACAACGTTGCGCGGCGGTGTTTTATTCAAATATTCGCGAAAAGCCTGGCTTGAAGCCATAAAATCGACAGTTTTATCAATCAGGATTGAAACGTTCTCACCTATTTTCGCCATAATCTTCCCTCCTCCATGTATTAACCGCGCTCAGCCTGTGCGGTTGATCATTTAAGTTTAGGATCAGTTGGGTGTTTATATTGAGGAAAACGTGCTTCACCACGAACACGCCAATAAAAAGCACCACGGCCGATCTTATCGCTTAAAATTCCTTGTTAATCAATGCATTAACATTATCATTAGCTAATTAATACTTACGGTATTTGATTATTTATCTTCGAGCAGTTGTGAATAATCCCGCTCTGCGCGCATACTATAGGATATTCATCCTATTTTTATCAGAAGCTATCCTATGAAAGAAGTCGAAAAAAACGAAATTAAACGCCTGAGCGATCGTCTGGACGCTATTCGCCACCAGCAGGCAGACCTGTCCCTGGTTGAAGCCGCCGACAAATACGCCGAGCTGGAAAAAGAGAAAGAAACTCTGGAAGCCGAGATCGCACGCCTGCGTGAAGTTCACGGCCAGAAGCTGAGCAAAGAAGCGCAAAAGCTGACAAAACTTCCGTTCCGTCGGGCCATCACCAAAAAAGAGCAGGCGGATATGGGCAAGCTGAAGAAGAGCGTGCGCGGCCTGATTGTCGTTCACCCGATGACCGAGCTTGGCCGTGAAATGGGCCTGAAAGAGATGACGGGCTTCGCGAAGAGCGAGTTCTAATCTCCCACCGGGCAACATCCGCTTGCCCGGTCCTTCATTTCCCCTCGCAATTGGCCCTACCAATTTCAGTCAGATCCTACCAGTACCTCACATTTCATTAAAATGCGCGTACAATACCGTTGCCAATAAATAACATTTGATTAACCATTCATTGTCATTACCCCTACACAACAATATTGGCAGGGCCACTTTTACACATAATGTGACGAAGATTTGAGCAAAGACTCATTCCATTATGTCAGCGGCCCCCAGGAGACCTGCAATGAATCTCTGGCAACAGAACTACGACCCGGCCGGTAATATCTGGCTTTCCAGCCTGATCGCATCGCTCCCTATCCTGTTTTTTTTCTTCGCCCTGATTAAGCTCAAGCTGAAAGGCTATGTTGCGGCGTCCTGGACGGTGGTGATTGCTCTGGCAGTCGCCCTGCTGTTTTACAAAATGCCGGTCGATCACGCGCTGGCATCCGTAGTGTACGGTTTCTTCTACGGTCTGTGGCCAATTGCCTGGATCATTATCGCCGCGGTATTCGTCTATAAAATCTCGGTGAAGACCGGACAGTTCGACATTATCCGATCATCGATACTCTCGATTACCCCAGACCAGCGTCTGCAAATGCTGATTGTCGGTTTCTCCTTTGGGGCATTCCTCGAAGGAGCAGCAGGCTTCGGTGCTCCGGTAGCGATTACCGCCGCACTGCTGGTTGGTCTTGGCTTTAACCCGCTGTATGCGGCAGGTTTGTGCCTGATCGTAAATACCGCGCCGGTCGCTTTTGGCGCAATGGGCATTCCGATTCTGGTTGCCGGTCAGGTTACCGGACTGGACAGCTTCGAGATTGGCCAGATGGTAGGTCGTCAGCTGCCGTTCCTGACCATTATCGTGCTGTTCTGGATTATGGCGATTATGGATGGCTGGCGTGGTGTCAAAGAAACCTGGCCTGCGGTGATGGTCGCTGGCGGCTCGTTTGCTATCGCACAGTACCTCAGCTCTAACTTTATCGGGCCGGAACTGCCGGATATCATCTCTTCTCTGGTCTCACTGGTGTGTCTGACGCTGTTCCTGAAACGCTGGCAGCCGGTACGTATCTTCCGTTTTGGCGATATGGGCGCTTCGCAGGTCGATATGGATCTGTCGCGCACCCGCTACACCGCTGGGCAGGTGGTACGCGCCTGGTCACCGTTCCTGTTCCTGACAGCTACCGTCACGCTGTGGAGCATACCGCCGTTTAAAGCGCTGTTTGCGCCAGGCGGCGCGATGTACCACTGGGTGGTCAATATTCCGGTTCCGTTCCTCGACAAGCTGGTTGCCCGTATGCCGCCGGTCGTACACGAAGCCACGGCCTACGCGGCGGTGTACAAATTTGACTGGTTCTCCGCGACCGGTACTGCGATTCTGTTTGCCGCCCTGCTGTCTATCGTCTGGCTGAAGATGAAGCCATCTGCTGCGCTGCAGACCTTTGGTAGCACGCTGAAAGATCTGGCGCTGCCTATCTACTCCATCGGGATGGTGCTGGCGTTCGCGTTTATCTCTAACTACTCCGGGCTTTCATCCACCCTGGCACTGGCCCTGGCACATACCGGCAGCGCATTTACCTTCTTCTCGCCGTTCCTTGGCTGGCTGGGGGTATTCCTGACCGGGTCCGACACCTCATCAAACGCATTGTTCGCCGCCCTGCAGGCCACGGCCGCTCAGCAAATCGGCGTTTCGGATGTGCTGATGGTGGCCGCAAATACCACCGGCGGCGTGACCGGCAAGATGATCTCTCCACAATCTATCGCTATCGCCTGTGCGGCAGTGGGATTAGTGGGGAAAGAGTCTGATCTGTTCCGCTTTACCGTGAAGCACAGTCTGATTTTCACCTGCATGGTGGGTGTGATTACCACGCTGCAGGCCTATGTCTTAACCTGGATGATTCCATGATAGTGATGCCCAGACGCCTGTCAGACGAAGTCGCATCTCGTGTGCGGGCGCTGATTGAAGAACAACAGCTGGAGGCGGGCATGAAGTTGCCCGCTGAGCGCCAACTGGCCGTACAGCTCGGCGTATCGCGCAACTCGCTGCGCGAGGCGCTGGCGAAACTGGTGAGCGAAGGCGTGTTGATTAGCCGTCGTGGCGGCGGGACGTTTATCCGCTGGCAGCATGAGGCCTGGTCTGAACAAAACATCGTTCAGCCGCTGAAAACTCTGCTGGCAGACGACCCTGATTACAGTTTCGATATTCTGGAAGCCCGCCACGCCATCGAAGCCAGCACCGCCTGGCATGCAGCTATGCGTGCCACTGCTGCCGACAAAGAGAAGATCAGACTCTGTTTCGAGGCCACACAAAGCGAAGATCCAGATCTCGCCTCGCAGGCAGACGTTCGCTTTCATCTCGCCATTGCGGAAGCCTCGCACAACGTGGTGCTGTTACAGACCATGCGCGGTTTCTTCGACGTATTGCAGTCTTCGGTGAAACAGAGCCGCCAGCGAATGTACCTTGTGCCGCCCGTATTTTCACAACTGACGGCGCAGCATCAGGCCGTCCTGGATGCGATTGTTGCCGGAGATGCCGACGGAGCGCGTAAAGCAATGATGGCGCACCTCAGTTTTGTCCACACCACGATTAAACGATTTGATGAAGATCAGGCCCGCCAGGCGCGTATCACCCGCCTGCCCGGTGACCCTGGTGAGAATAGCAGGGAGAACAACACATGATTATTTCAGCAGCCAGCGACTATCGCGCCGCAGCCCAGCGCATCCTACCCCCCTTCTTGTTCCACTATATAGACGGTGGGGCGTATGCAGAGCACACTCTGCGCCGTAACGTGGCAGACCTGTCTGAAGTGGCACTTCGCCAGCGCGTGCTGAAGAATATGTCCGACCTGAGCCTGGAGACAAAGCTGTTCAACGAAACGCTCTCCATGCCGGTGGCCCTTGCACCTGTCGGTCTGTGCGGCATGTACGCGCGCCGGGGCGAAGTTCAGGCCGCCGCCGCCGCTGATGCCAAAGGCATTCCATTTACGCTTTCCACGGTATCCGTATGTCCGATTGAAGAAGTCGCCCCAACCATCAAACGTCCGATGTGGTTTCAGCTATATGTTCTGCGCGATCGTGGCTTTATGCGCAACGCGCTGGAGCGCGCCAAAGCGGCGGGTTGCTCCACGCTGGTCTTTACCGTCGATATGCCAACCCCTGGTGCACGCTACCGTGACGCCCATTCCGGGATGAGCGGCCCAAATGCCGCACTACGCCGCTACTGGCAGGCAGTCACCCATCCACAGTGGGCATGGGACGTTGGCCTGAACGGTCGCCCACATGATTTAGGTAATATCTCGACTTATCTTGGTAAACCTACCGGTCTTGAGGATTACATCGGCTGGCTGGCGAATAACTTCGATCCGTCGATTTCCTGGAAAGACCTCGAGTGGATCCGCGAATTCTGGGATGGCCCGATGGTGATCAAAGGGATCCTCGATCCCGAAGATGCCCGAGACGCCGTACGCTTTGGCGCGGACGGCATCGTTGTCTCTAACCACGGTGGTCGCCAGTTAGACGGCGTGCTGTCTTCAGCTCGCGCGCTGCCCGCCATTGCCGATGCGGTAAAAGGCGATATCACCATTCTGGCAGACAGTGGGATCCGCAACGGTCTGGACGTCGTACGTATGATTGCGCTGGGCGCGGATAGTGTTCTGCTGGGACGTGCTTATCTGTACGCGCTGGCCACCCACGGTCAGGCCGGGGTGGCGAATCTGCTGAATCTGATCGAGAAAGAGATGAAGGTGGCAATGACCCTGACCGGGGCGAAATCGATTAGCGAAATCAGCAGTGATTCGCTGGTACAGGAACTGGGTCAGAACCTGCCTGCTGCATTAGCGCCTCTGGCCCAGGGTAGCGCTGCGTAACACTCTCCCCCGTAAAATCGCGTTTTCTGCATGGTCGGCCTGTTCTCAGTCCGGCCATTTTTTATGCAAAAATAACGACCAGTTAACATTTACAACCAATATATTTGACAACTTTTTATCCACCTGCCAAATGTATATACAAGCTAATACAAGAGCGATTTATACAGATAACAACCATCATAACGGGCGAGGGTGACATGGCTTATTCCGGTAAAGTGAATATCCAGCAGGCGATAGATGACAGTCCTTTTTCGCGCTTCCATTGGGTCATTATTGTCCTGGGATTTCTGGTTTTAGCCATTGACGGCTTCGATACCGCGGCGATGGGTTATATTGCTCCCACGCTCTCAGCCGACTGGGGCATCAAGAAGCAAGATCTCGGACCGGTGTTAAGCGCCGCGCTATTAGGCCTGTCATTTGGCGCCCTGCTCGCCGGACCCATTTCCGATCGTATGGGCCGTAAGCGTGTCCTGGTATTTTCCTGTCTGTTCTTTGGCCTCGCCAGTCTGGGAACCGCCTATGCCCAGACCCTGAATATGCTCACATTTTGGCGTTTTCTCACTGGGCTTGGACTTGGCGCGGCAATGCCCAACGCCATCACCCTGGTGTCAGAATTCGCCCCGAAACGTTGTCGTTCAATGGCGATTAACACCATGTACTGCGGCTTTCCGTTAGGCGCTGCGGGCGGCGGCGTAATCTCCTCCTGGCTTATTCCCAATTACGGCTGGCACAGTGTTCTGCTTGCCGGTGCGATCGCCCCGCTGGCCCTCACCGTACTGTTGGTGCTGTTCCTGCCGGAGTCGGTGAAGTATCTGGTTCACCGCGGTAAAGGGGTGGCACAGGTTAAACGCATTGCTCAACGTTTTATGTCGGGAAATCTGGAACAGGTTACTCAGTTTTATCTGGATGAAGACCGCGTCACGATCAAAAAAGGCAGCGTGGCGCAGCTATTCAGTATGCCCTGGCTGCCGGGCACGCTGATGCTCTGGACGACCTACTTTATGGGGCTGGTTATCTATTACGTGCTGCTGAGCTGGATGCCAACGCTGATGCTGGGCATGGGCTATCCGCTGGCTGAATCCGCCTGGCTGACGTCACTGTTTACCTTCGGCGGTACCGCAGGGATCCTGCTGGCCGGTTGGTTAATGGACCGTTGGGAAGCGCATAAAGTGGTATCACTCGGCTTTATGCTGACGATGCTGTTTGCCCTCGCTCTCGGGTTTGAACACAACCATATCATCCTGTTCGGCGCACTGATCTTCCTGATGGGGATTACCATGAACGGCGCGCAGTCCGGGCTACAGACGCTGGCTGCAACGTTTTATCCAACCCACTGCCGCGCAACGGGCATTGCCTGGATGCAGGGCGTGGGCCGCTTCGGCGGCGTAGCCGGAACGATGATGAGCGCCCAGTTGCTTTCCCTGCAATGGCAGGCAGACAGTATCTTAATGTTCCTCAGCCTTCCGGCTTTGGTCGCCGCTGCCGCGACGATTTACAAGCTGCAACGCTATAAACCGCACGCGCTGACCGTCGCATAGTACCGGCTCTTTCTGCTATTCTGCCCCCCGTACTTAAGGGGGCAGCATGCTAAACATCGTTTTATTCGAACCAGAAATCCCGCCAAATACCGGCAATATTATTCGCCTTTGCGCCAACACCGGCTTTCGTCTGCATATTATTGAGCCAATGGGCTTTACCTGGGACGACAAGCGCCTGCGTCGCGCGGGGCTGGATTACCATGAATTTGCCGCCGTGCAACGCCACCCTGATTACGCCGCCTTCGTCGCCGCAGAAAATCCGCAACGTCTGTTTGCCCTGACCACCAAAGGTACGCCAGCGCATAGCGCGGTAAGCTATCAGGATGGGGATTATCTGATGTTTGGCCCGGAAACTCGCGGTCTGCCAGCCAGCATCCTCGACGCGCTGCCTGCCGAACAAAAAATTCGTATTCCGATGATGCCGGACAGTCGCAGCATGAACCTGTCGAATGCGGTGTCGGTGGTGGTGTATGAGGCCTGGCGCCAGTTAGGTTATCCCGGCGCGGTATTGCGTAGTTGATTTTTGTCGGATGGCGGCTAACGCCTTATCCGACCTACGAAAGAATTTACCGTTATTTTTCGAGCGTTATCGGCGCAGTCAGGTTGGACACGGACTGCACTTGCCGACCTGCGCGTACACGTAGTACGTGAGGATGGCGAGCACAGCCCGGGTTCAAGATGACAAGTAAGATAGCTCGAAATCAGATTCCATCGCCGTATTCGAAAGTATGATGAATCCCGTTGAAATGCTGATCCATATCCATAGACGGTTTATCGCTATCTGGCTTACCGACGATGCGCGCCGGTACGCCTGCGGCGGTGGTATGCGGCGGTACGGGCTGTAGCACGACCGAACCTGCGCCAATCTTCGCGCCGCGCCCGACTTCAATGTTGCCGAGAATTTTTGCTCCCGCGCCGATCATCACGCCTTCACGAATTTTCGGGTGGCGGTCACCGCCGGCTTTACCGGTCCCGCCCAGCGTGACGGATTGCAGAATAGAGACGTCGTTTTCAATCACCGCGGTTTCACCAACCACAATGCCGGTGGCGTGATCGAGCATAATCCCACGGCCAATTTTTGCCGCCGGATGAATATCTACCTGGAAGGTAACGGACACCTGATTTTGCAGGAAGATCGCCAGTGCCTGACGCCCCTGATGCCACAGCCAGTGACCGATACGGTAGGCCTGAAGCGCATGAAAGCCCTTCAGATACAGCAGTGGAGTGGAATATTTATCGACAGCCGGGTCACGCGTGCGTACTGCCTGAATATCGCAGGCCGCTGAGGCAATCATTTCAGGATCGGCCGCGTAGGCCTCTTCTACGACTTCGCGAATCGCAATGGCGGGCATGATTGGAGAAGCGAGTTTATTCGCCAGCATATAGCTTAGCGCACTGCCGAGATTTTCATGCTTGAGCAGCGTTGCGTGGTAAAAACTGGCCAGCATTGGCTCACATTCCGCCAGTGCCCGGGCTTCCGCTTTAATGTTTTTCCAGACGATATCCAGTTCTTCACACGGCATTGCGTACTCCAGAAGGTAGCAAAACGACCGATCCGTTCTTCGCGGATCGGGTCGTTATATTCAACAGTTCCTTACAGCTAGTGGCGACTCAGCTCGTCCTTGCGTGCACGGCCTAATAACGTCAATGCTGCCTCGCGCGCGTTTTTTCCGCAATACAATACTTGATAAATTTCCTCGGTTATTGGCATCTCAACACCAAAACGGTGCGCCAATTCACGAACTTCTTTCGTATTGCGATAGCCTTCAACCACTTGGCCAATTTTGTCCTGCGCACCCTGCACGTCCATCCCCTGGCCGAGCATCATGCCAAAACGACGGTTGCGCGACTGGTTGTCGGTACAGGTCAGCACCAGATCGCCTAAACCCGCCATCCCCATAAAGGTGGCAGGATCGGCCCCCAGCGCCGCACCAAGACGAGACATTTCGGTCAGCCCACGGGTGATCAATGCGGTTCGTGCATTCGCACCGAAACCGATGCCGTCAGACATCCCCGCACCAATGGCAATGACGTTTTTCACCGCACCGCCAAGCTGTACACCAATGAAATCCGGATTGCTGTATACGCGGAAGCTTTTGCCGCAGTGCAGCAACTGCTGGAGATCGTCAGCAAAGGTGTCGTCCGTCGAGGCCAGAGAAATCGCCGTCGGCATGCCCGCAGCCAACTCTTTGGCGAACGTCGGGCCGGAAATAACCGCCAGTGGAATTGAGTCCCCCAGCGCTTCACGCGCGACGTCCTGCAGCAGACGCCCTGTTTCCGCTTCCAGACCTTTTGTCGCCCAGACCAGTCGTGCGTCAGGACGCATCAATGGTTTGATGTTACGCAGCACTTCGCCAAAGACGTGGCTCGGCACCACCACCAGAATATTACGACTGGCGGCCAGTGCAGTGGCTAAATCACTTTCCAGGCGCAGCGTGTCGGGAAAAGGCACATCAGGAAGGAACGCGACGTTGCAGCGATCGTGCTCGAGAGTCGCGATATGTTTAGGATCATGGCCCCACAGGACAACCTGATGGCCATTTCTTGCCAGGGTGATGGCAAGAGCGGTGCCGTACGAGCCGGCACCAATCACAGTCATTGAAGCATTACTTTGGTTCATCAGGCATCCTGATGTTCTTCAGTACCTTCGCCAGCCTGCTGCTGTAAATAGTTCATGAACAGCGCATCAAAGTTGACCGGCGCAAGGTTCAGTTGCGGGAACGTACCGCGTGAAACCAGGCTGGTGATGCATTCGCGGGCATACGGGAACAGAATGTTCGGGCAGTATGCGCCCAGGCAATGCGCCATCTGAGTCCCTTCGATACCACTGATGGAGAAAATACCGCCCTGCTGAACTTCGCACAGGAACGCAGTTTCTTCACCCAGGGAAGCCGTTACGGTGACACGCAGCACTACTTCATACACGTCATCTGCCAGTTGGGTAGATGCGGTATCAAGATCCAGTTTAACCTCTGGCTGCCAATCTTTCTGGAAAACATGCGGTGCATTTGGCGCTTCGAAAGACACATCCTTGGTATAAATACGTTGGATCTGGAAAGCCATTTCAGTGTTATTTTGTTCTGACATGTTGAGAAAACCCTTTAGTGTTGTCCTTTAAATACTTCGGTACGCCTTAACGCAGCAGTGGATCCAGTCCACCACGCGCATCCAACGCATACAAGTCGTCACAACCACCAATGTGCTGTGCATCAATAAAAATCTGCGGAACCGTAGTACGGCCACTGCGCTTGATCATTTCTTCACGCTTCACGGCATCGCCGTCAATCGGAAGCTCCTGGAAACTCACACCCTTGCTGTTCAGGAGCGCCTTTGCGCGATGGCAAAACGGGCAGGTTGCTTTGGTATAGATCTCAATATTGGCCATGACTTATCTCCAGTGTTCTTTTTACCCTGCGGCATGAAAGAAGACGGGTAAATTATTTGCCGCGAACCAGTGGCAGATTCTCACCACTCCAGCCCGCTACGCCATCTTTCAGTACAGACACCTGCTCAAAACCGGCTTTGATCAGCGCAGTTGCTGAATCCTGGCACTGCATGCCTGAACCATCAACCACAATCACAGGTTTGTTTTTGTGTTTTTCCAGTTCGCCAAAGTTGTTGGCTTTGATTTCGCTCGGCAGCAGGTTAGTGGAGCCTGCGATATGGCCTTTGCGGAAGTCGTCGCGCTGACGTAAATCCACGACAACGGCGTCTTCTTTATTGATGAGACGTGTGGCTTCTCCGCGCGTAATCACCTTCACTTTGGAAGTCAGGCTCTTAAACGTGGTAAATAATACAGCCGCCAGTAACGCAATCCAGGCGATACTCAATACAGGGTGGCGACTAACAAATTGCATAATTTCTTGCATGGGGGGTAACAACTCCCGACTCAGTGATTAAAAAAACCAGGAAAGGAGTATACCTGCGCGTTGGCGCAAATACAGCCAGAGCGTGCATTGGATTGCATTTTTGCGGGGCGCTACGGAAAAAAAAACCTAAAACCACGCCTTCTGCGGCGCGCTCTGGTCGATTATTTGATCTTCCGGGGCTACTTTATCGATTCAGCTGTAGTAAAATTACGCAATTATTTTTTATCTATTAAGTGTGAGGTTGTCGCAATGTCGGTTTCTAAAAAACCTATGGTACTGGTGATTCTGGATGGCTACGGCTATCGCGAAGACAGCCAGGATAACGCCATTTTTAGTGCTAAAACCCCGGTAATGGATGCCCTGTGGGCAAAACGTCCGCATACCCTGATTGATGCGTCTGGCCTGGAAGTTGGCCTGCCCGATCGCCAGATGGGCAACTCCGAAGTCGGTCACGTCAACCTGGGCGCGGGCCGCATCGTGTATCAGGACCTGACCCGTCTGGATGTAGAAATTAAAGAGCGTACTTTCTTCGCTAACCCGGTACTGACCAATGCGGTCGACCAGGCAAAAAATAGCGGCAAAGCGGTTCACATCATGGGTCTGCTCTCTGCAGGCGGTGTTCACAGCCACGAAGATCACATCATGGCGATGGTAGAAATGGCTGCTGAACGCGGCGCGGAAAAAATCTATCTGCACGCTTTCCTTGATGGCCGCGATACCCCGCCGCGCAGCGCTGAACATTCACTGCAGAAATTCGAAGAGAAATTTGCCGCACTGGGCAAAGGCCGCGTAGCGTCCATCATCGGTCGTTACTACGCGATGGACCGTGACAACCGTTGGGATCGCGTTGAACAGGCTTATGACCTGATGACGTTGGCCAAAGGCGAGTTCCAGTTCGCTACGGCGGTTGAAGGCCTGCAGGCTGCTTATGCCCGCGACGAAAACGACGAATTCGTGAAAGCGACCGTGATCCGTGCTGAAGGCCAGGCTGAAGCCGCCATGGAAGACGGCGATACGCTGATTTTCATGAACTTCCGTGCTGACCGTGCGCGTGAAATCACTCGTGCGTTTGTTAACGCTGACTTCGACGGCTTCGCCCGTAAGAAAGTCGTTAACCTCAACTTTGTGATGCTGACCGAATACGCGGCCGACATCAAAACTGCGGTTGCTTACCCACCAGCATCTCTGGCTAACACCCTTGGCGAGTGGATGGCGAAGCACGACAAAACGCAGTTGCGTATTTCCGAAACCGAAAAATATGCGCACGTGACCTTCTTCTTCAACGGCGGCGTAGAAGAGCCATTCAAAGGCGAAGACCGCATCCTGATCAACTCACCGAAAGTTGCGACCTACGATCTGCAGCCGGAGATGAGCTCTGCTGAGCTGACCGAAAAACTGGTTGCGGCGATTGAGAGCGGAAAATACGACACCATCATTTGTAACTACCCGAACGGCGACATGGTTGGTCATACCGGAGTGATGGAAGCAGCGGTTAAAGCGGTTGAAGCGCTGGATCACTGCGTTGAACAGGTCGCGAAAGCGGTTGAATCCGTTGGCGGCCAGTTGCTGATCACCGCGGACCACGGTAACGCAGAGCAGATGCGCGATCCGTCCACCGGTCAGGCGCACACTGCGCACACCAACCTGCCCGTTCCGCTGATTTATGTCGGTGGTAAGAACGTTAAAGCAGTCGAAGGCGGCAAACTTTCTGATATCGCCCCGACGATGCTGACGCTGATGGGTATGGAAATCCCGCAAGAGATGACTGGTAAGCCGCTGTTCATCGTGGAATAATCCCTCCCCATGAGGGGAAAGGCGATTAATACCATCACTCGGGCCGTGAAACCGCGTAAGTTTTCAGTCAGGCCCTTGTTCTACGCCAGCGCGCTTAGCGCTGGCGTATTGCTGTGCGCCTTTTCCGCCCACGCGGACGAACGCGACCAGCTCAAATCTATTCAGGCTGATATCGCGGCAAAAGAACGCGCGGTACGCCAACAGCAACAACAACGCGCCACCCTCCTCGCTCAGCTTAAAGCTCAGGAACAAGCCATCGCCGTTGCCGCAAGGCAGTTGCGCGAAACGCAAAACTCACTGGCGCAGCTGAATGCGCAAATCGCAGAGATGAACGCAGCACTCGCGAAGCTGGAAAAACAGCGGGCCGCGCAAGAACGCAGCCTGGCAGCCCAACTCGACGCAGCTTTTCGCCAGGGCGAACACACAGGCATTCAGCTCATTCTTAGCGGTGAAGAAAGCCAGCGTGGGCAACGCCTGCAGGCCTATTTCGGCTACCTGAACCAGGCGCGACAGGAAACCATCGCGCAGCTGAAACAAACCCGCGAAGAGGTCGACTCGCAAAAAGCCGAGCTGGAAGATAAGCAGAGCGAACAGCAGACGCTACTGTACGAACAGCGCGCTCAGCAGGCTAAGCTGGAACAGGCACGTAACGAACGCCAGAAAACACTTTCGAGTCTGGAATCATCGATTCAACAGGGTCAACAGCAACTGGGCGAAATGCGCGCCAACGAATCCCGTCTGCGCAACAGCATTGCTCGCGCCGAAGCCGCGGCCAAAGCGCGTGCGGAACGTGAAGCGCGCGAGGCGCAGGCCGTACGTGATAAGCAGAAGGATGCGTCACGAAAAGGCTCAACCTATAAACCGACCGAAAGTGAAAAATCACTGATGTCGCGTACCGGCGGTTTAGGTTCGCCGCGCGGTCAGACATTCTGGCCCGTTCGTGGTCCAACTCTACATCGTTATGGCGAACAGCTGCAGGGTGAGCTACGTTGGAAGGGTATGGTTATTGGTGCATCCGAGGGCACCGAAGTTAAAGCCATTGCCGATGGTCGCGTCATTCTGGCGGACTGGCTGCAGGGCTATGGCCTGGTGGTCGTCGTTGAACACGGTAAAGGCGATATGAGCCTGTACGGTTATAACCAGAGCGCACTGGTCAGCGTCGGTACGCAGGTTCGCGCCGGGCAGCCTATAGCACTTGTGGGTAGCAGCGGCGGTCAGGGCAGGCCGGCACTCTATTTCGAAATTCGTCGCCAGGGTCAGGCGGTCAATCCACAGCCGTGGTTGGGAAGATAAGTTTTGCCACAACAATTTCGTCGTCTACTACTCTCTCTCGCCAGTCTGCTGGCCTTCGCAACACCTGTATTTGCTGGCAAACTCGCCATCGTCATTGATGATTTCGGCTATCGCCCACACACTGAAAACCAGGTACTGGCGATGCCTTCTACCATCTCCGTTGCCGTTCTGCCTAACGCCCCACATGCGCGTGAAATGGCAATCAAAGCGCATAACAGCGGGCATGAAGTCTTAATCCATCTGCCAATGGCGCCGCTGAGCAAGCAGCCGTTAGAGAAAGACACGTTACGCCCTGAAATGAGCAGCGAAGAGATTGAGCGGATTATTCGCGACGCGGTAAGCAAAGTACCGAATGCGGTCGGTCTGAACAACCATATGGGCAGCGCGATGACCTCCAGCCTGTTCGGCATGCAGAAGGTGATGCAGGCGCTGGAACGCTACGACCTCTACTTCCTGGACAGCATGACCATCGGTAACAGCCAGGCAATGCGCGCAGCGTCAGGAACCAGTGTGAAGGTCATCAAACGCAAAGTCTTCCTGGATGACACGCAAAATGAAGCCGATATTCGCCGTCAGTTTAATCGTGCCGTCGAGCTTGCGCGCCGCAACGGTTCCGCAATCGCCATTGGCCACCCTCACCCGTCTACGGTTCGCGTTCTGCAGCAGATGCTGTATAGCCTGCCAGCCGACATCACGCTGGTTCGCCCAAGCAGCTTGCTCAATGAACCACAGGTGGATACCTCCAGACCAAGCCTCACACCACCGAAGAACGGTACGCCTGATGCACCACGTAATCCTTTCCGCGGGGTGAAATTATGCAAACCGAAACAGCCGTTAGAGCCGGTGTACGCCAGCCGCTTCTTCAGCGTGCTCGGCGAAAGCATCACCCAAAGCACGCTGGTGCAGTATATGCGCCTGCAGTGGCAGGGCTGGCAATAATCAGTCTTTACTATCCAGCGTTAAATGGGCCAGGCGGCGCGGCGTCAATGATTTATCGCGCCACTGGCTAAAACGGATAGCCCACAACAGCACCTGATAACCCAGCTTAACGCTGCAGATATTACTCACCATACGCTTGAACATACCCGATACAAATACTTCAGCAATCATGCGCTGGCGGATCTGTGGATCGGGTTCTTTACGAATACAATGACATACTCGCAGTCCCTCATAAATCACTTGTTGCTTAAACTCAGGATGGATAGTGATGCGGTTAGCATAGCTATGATTAAGTTCGTCCAGCAGGCGAGTGATCTTTATATAGTGCCGTTGATAGTTTAAATTCGCTTCACCCTGCCGCTTCATGTGGCTAATTGAGCCATCGTGTTGGTAGTATTTATATAATGGTTTTTCCGTATATTTCACACGAGTGGCATTAAACATAAAAACCGTACTCCACATGATATCCTGATGATGTAACCCAGGGATAAATCTTATATTGTGTTCTTTAATGAGGTCATTTCTATATACCCCCATCCAGAGAACATGCGTCCAGCGGCGCGAAGCAAGCCCCATACGCAACCAGTCTGGGCCGGAGAGAATACCGGTAGAGCGCAGACGATCTGTTGGAATGGATACCCAGACTCGGGATGTTTCCCGCGAACTCCAGTCTGCGTTGCTTTGTACAACGTCAAGGTTGTCATGCAAGGCCATTCCCATCAATGTCTCATACATCTCCGGATAGACTTCATCATCGGCATCAACGAATGCGATGTAATCCCCCACAGCGACATCCAGGCCAAGGTTTCGCGCGACAGAGACACCCTGGTTGGCCTGATGCAGCAGCCGAACATGGGGATATTTTTCCGCATAGTATTGCGCAATATCGACTGAACAGTCCGTAGAACCATCATTTACAATAATGATTTCAAGATCTTTCCAGGTCTGCGCAATTAACGACTCCATACAGTCACGAAAGTAACTACCGGCATTATATAACGGGATAATAACGCTTAATTTATATTTACTTTTCATCGTAGGGTAATCATCTAATCTATGGGATTGTCGTTACTCTATCACCCGATTATTAAGATATTATTAAGGCTTAGCAAGAGGTACAATTTCCAGAGAAATAGGCCAGCATTCCTATAAATTTATATTAGCTAGATTGATAACCTATTTACTTACACGTCCGAGAAACAAAAAACAGCACAAATAGCTAACTTAGTTGTTACCTGTGTATGACAAAGGATTTTGTTATACTAACTTGATCTCTATCACAAAATGAACAGTGCAAATGTAATGATGACCAAAGCACTCTTACTACATTGATGCTTTAAGTCATGAAATTTTCATAACGTAAAACAATTAATCAATTACTTTCAATTAGATAGAACATAACACCGTTTTTTGTGTGCCTTTTACATAAAAGCATGTATTAACTAACCACCGTCGATACAATTTTGTATAATACAGAGCATAACTATCCACAACAGATTAATATACGAAGGCGAATTTAATGAACATTAGTAAGGCTGAATTAAATGACTTTAATGTTTATTTCAAGAAAGAAAAAATTAATTTCCCTTTGTTGATGGAAAAAGTATCAAATAATGAAATAAAAGGGAAACAACTGAATGCTGAAAATGGCTTTCGCAGCGTCCATCTTGTCGAATATGAAAATAAAAAGTTTATTGTCAAGAACGACCGTGAAATAGACAATCGCTTTGAAAAAAAAGCGCTAAACTTTATTTCCGGGCCCTTTTATTCACATATGATTAAACGACTGGCACGCTTAACTCCAGAGCAACGCGCCTGTACTGCAGACCTGTACTACGTTGCCGAAAAATGTCACTTTCGTCAATGTGTTGAAGTGTCAACCGTGCATGAATACATTGATGGTAAACCCCTTGCCGATATCAATGAAAGTAATGCCGAAGAGGTGAAAGACTGTATTATTAAGCTTCACAATGCAGGTCTTGCATCGAATGATATTCACCCTGGGAATTTTATTAGAACGTCATCAGGTGAACTTAAAATTATCGATCTTTCATGCAAAGGCATTATGAAAATATGCCAGGCGAACGATATCCTCACGCTCCGGAATAAATACAATATCGATATTCAGGGTCATGGCTTCGTTTATAACCTGATTTTATTGAAAGAAAAGCTTCGCCGACTTTCACGAAAAATTCGCGGCAAGTAAAAAATAGCCAGATATTAATCATATCTGGCTATTCATTCTTACCGGCTTAATACTAATCCCAGCTCAGGATCACTTTCCCTGACTGGCCTGAACGCATCGCGTCAAAGCCCTGCTGGAATTCATCGATGGAGAATCGATGGGTGATGATCGGCGACAAATCCAGACCAGACTGGATCAGTGCAGCCATTTTATACCAGGTTTCAAACATCTCACGACCGTAGATACCTTTAATAAACAGTCCTTTAAAGATAACTTTGGTCCAATCGATTGACATATCAGATGGCGGAATACCCAGCATAGCAATACGGCCACCGTGGTTCATGGTGTCCAGCATGGTGCGAAACGCTGGCGGCGCCCCGGACATCTCCAGGCCCACATCAAACCCTTCGGTCATACCCAGTTCAGCCATCACGTCGGTCAGATTCTCTTTCGACACGTTGACCGCGCGGGTGATACCCATTTTACGCGCCAGCTCAAGGCGATACTCATTAACGTCGGTGATCACCACGTGGCGTGCGCCAACGTGCTTCGCGACCGCCGCTGCCATAATTCCGATTGGACCCGCACCGGAAACCAGCACATCTTCCCCAACCAGATCAAACGACAGCGCCGTGTGCACCGCATTACCGAACGGATCGAAAATAGACGCCAGGTCGTCGGAGATGTTGTCCGGAATTTTAAACGCGTTAAATGCCGGGATCACCAGGTACTCTGCAAAGCAGCCAGGACGATTTACGCCGACACCGGTCGTATTGCGGCACAGGTGAGTACGCCCACCGCGGCAGTTACGGCAATGCCCGCAGGTGATATGACCTTCGCCTGAAACGCGATCGCCGATTTTAAAGCCTTTAACTTCCTGGCCGATGCCAACAACTTCGCCGACATATTCATGCCCAACGACCATCGGTACCGGGATGGTTTTTTGCGACCATTCATCCCAGTTATAAATGTGAACGTCAGTCCCGCAGATGGCTGTTTTACGGATTTTAATCAGCAAATCGTTATGGCCGACTTCCGGTTCAGGAACGTCGGTCATCCAAATGCCCTCTTCCGCTTTCAGTTTGGATAACGCTTTCATTTCACATCCTCAGGCAATAACGCCCAGTTGTTTACCAATGCGTGTGAACGCCTCAACAGCACGCGTGATCTGCTCAGGGGTATGCGCCGCAGACATCTGGGTACGAATACGCGCCTGGCCTTTTGGAACCACCGGATAGAAGAATCCGGTAACGTAAATCCCCTCTTTTTGCAGTTCACGGGCGAACGCCTGCGCTACAACCGCATCACCCAACATGACCGGGATAATCGCGTGATCCGCACCCGCTAACGTAAAGCCTGCGGCAGACATTTGCTCACGGAACTGACGTGCGTTCGCCCACAGGCGATCGCGCAGCTCGTTGCCAGCCTCGACCATCTCCAGCACTTTAATGGAGGCTGCAACAATCGCTGGAGCCAGTGAGTTGGAGAACAGGTACGGACGGGAACGCTGACGCAGCCACTCAACAACCTCTTTGCGCGCTGCGGTGTAACCGCCGGATGCGCCACCGAGTGCTTTACCCAGCGTACCGGTGATGATGTCCACACGGCCCATCACATCACAGTATTCATGGGAGCCACGACCGTTTTCGCCGACAAAGCCGACCGCATGAGAATCATCAACCATGACCAGCGCGTCGTATTTATCCGCCAGGTCACAAACGCCTTTCAGGTTAGCGATAACGCCATCCATAGAGAACACGCCATCGGTGGCGATCAGGATATGACGAGCGCCCGCTTCACGCGCTTCTTTCAGGCGGGCTTCCAGTTCCACCATATCGTTGTTGGCGTAACGGAAACGTTTTGCTTTACACAGACGCACGCCATCAATGATAGAAGCGTGGTTCAGGGCATCGGAAATAATTGCGTCTTCTGCGCCCAGCAGCGTTTCAAACAGGCCGCCGTTGGCGTCGAAGCAGGAAGAGTAAAGGATGGCATCTTCCATACCGAGGAATGCCGCCAGTTTTTGCTCCAGTTGCTTATGGCTGTCCTGGGTACCGCAAATAAAGCGAACCGAAGCCATACCAAATCCGTGAGAATCCATACCCGCTTTTGCCGCTGCAATCAGTTCCGGATGGTTAGCCAGTCCCAGATAGTTGTTCGCACAAAAGTTAATAACGTGGCTTCCATCCGCCACGGTAATATCCGCCTGCTGGGCAGATGTAATAATGCGTTCTTCTTTAAACAATCCTTCCGCACGTGCGGTTTCGAGATCGTTCGTTAACTGTTTGTAAAAATCCCCACGCATTTCAATTCTCCAGACTGGGCAAATTTCAGCACATATTACCCAAAGCTATACGTTGATACGAGATGACGCATCATCACTTCTTCAAAATGAAGCATAAATCACGTGTACCCGCACGGCTTATCGGTGAATGGCTGAAGCCTAAGCCATGTAGTGATATGATAGAAGTATTCGTGTCTGAGATTGTCTCTGACTCCATAATTCAAAGGTTACATTTATGATCATCGTTACCGGCGGCGCGGGCTTTATCGGCAGCAACATCGTTAAGTCCCTGAATGATAAAGGTATCACCGACATCCTGGTGGTGGACAACCTGAAAGACGGCACCAAGTTTGTTAACCTGGTGGATCTGAATATTGCTGACTACATGGACAAGGAAGACTTCCTGATCCAGATTATGGCCGGGGAAGATTTCGGCGATATCGAAGCGATTTTCCACGAAGGCGCATGCTCTTCCACCACCGAGTGGGACGGCAAGTATATGATGGACAACAACTATCAATACTCCAAAGAGCTACTGCACTACTGCCTGGAGCGTGAAATCCCGTTCCTGTACGCGTCCTCTGCCGCCACCTACGGCGGTCGCACTTCTGATTTCATCGAATCCCGTGAATATGAGAAACCGCTGAACGTCTACGGCTACTCAAAATTCCTGTTCGACGAGTACGTGCGTCAGATCCTGCCAGAAGCCAATTCTCAGATTGTTGGCTTCCGCTATTTCAACGTTTACGGACCGCGTGAAGGCCACAAAGGCAGCATGGCAAGCGTTGCTTTCCACCTCAACACCCAGCTTAACAATGGCGAAACGCCAAAACTGTTTGAAGGCAGTGAAAACTTCAAACGTGATTTCGTTTATGTAGGCGACGTGGCTGCGGTAAACCTGTGGTTCCTGGAAAACGGGGTTTCCGGCATCTTTAACCTCGGTACAGGTCGTGCGGAATCTTTCCAGGCGGTTGCCGATGCTACGCTGGCGTACCACAAAAAAGGCAGCATTGAGTACATTCCATTCCCGGAAAAACTGAAAGGCCGCTACCAGGCATTTACCCAGGCAGATCTGACGAACCTGCGCGCAGCGGGCTATGACAAGCCGTTTAAAACCGTCGCCGAAGGCGTCACGGAATATATGGCCTGGCTGAACCGCGACGCGTAAGTATGAAAATTTTGGTGGTTGGCCCATCTTGGGTGGGCGACATGATGATGTCGCAAAGTCTCTATCGCACGCTCAAGGCGCGCTATCCCCAGGCGATAATCGACGTGATGGCACCTGCATGGTGCCGTCCGTTATTGTCGCGCATGCCAGAAGTCAACGAAGCTATCGCCATGCCGTTGGGGCACGGCGCGCTGGAGATCGGCGAGCGCCGTAAACTCGGCCTCAGCCTGCGTGAGAAGCGCTATGACCGCGCTTATGTGCTGCCTAACTCGTTTAAATCCGCTCTGGTGCCGTTCTTTGCGGGTATTCCCCATCGTACCGGTTGGCGTGGCGAGATGCGCTACGGCCTGCTAAACGATGCGCGCGTACTGGATAAAGACGCATGGCCACTGATGGTCGAGCGCTATGTGGCTCTGGCTTATGATAAAGGCGTGATGCTGACGGCCAAAGATTTGCCGCAGCCTCTGCTATGGCCACAGTTGCAGGTCAGCGAAGGCGAGAAATCACTGACCTGTAGTCAGTTTTCCCTTTCAGCCGAACGCCCCATCATCGGTTTTTGCCCAGGTGCGGAATTTGGTCCAGCAAAACGCTGGCCACATTACCACTACGCAGAGTTGGCGAAGCAGTTGATCGATGAAGGCCATCAGATTGTGCTGTTTGGCTCAGCAAAAGACCATGAAGCTGGCAATGAGATCCTGGCAACGCTGAGCACAGAACAGCAAGCCTGGTGCCGTAATCTGGCGGGCGAAACACAGCTGGAACAGGCCGTCATTCTGCTCGCCGCCTGCAAAGCGGTCGTCACCAACGATTCTGGATTAATGCACGTGGCCGCAGCACTGAACCGTCCACTGGTCGCATTGTATGGTCCAAGCAGCCCGGATTTTACGCCCCCGCTTTCCCACAAGGCACGTGTCATTCGCCTGATTACGGGGTATCACAAAGTGCGTAAGGGCGATGCGGCAGAAGGCTATCACCAGAGCCTGATTGACATCACACCCCAGCGCGTACTGGAAGAACTCAACGACCTGTTGTTACAAGAGGAAGCCTGACGGATGCGGGTTCTGATCGTTAAAACGTCGTCTATGGGCGATGTACTGCATACGTTGCCCGCATTAACCGATGCGCAGCAGGCTATTCCGGGTATTCAATTTGATTGGGTGGTGGAAGAAGGGTTCGCTCAAATCCCCTCCTGGCATTCAGCTGTTGACCGGGTTATTCCAGTAGCGATCCGTCGCTGGCGTAAAGCCTGGTTTTCAGCGCCGATTAAAGCCGAGCGTAAAGCGTTTCACGATGCGGTGCGTTTACAGCATTATGACGCAATAATCGATGCTCAGGGTTTAGTTAAAAGCGCCGCGTTGGTGACACGTCTGGCACGTGGCATCAAGCATGGTATGGACTGGAGCACAGCCCGCGAACCGCTGGCAAGTCTGTTTTATAATCGCAAACATCACATAGCCAAACAGCAGCACGCGGTGGAACGTACCCGTGAATTGTTCGCCAAAAGCCTGGGGTATGCTAAACCGCAGTTGCAGGGTGATTACGCGATTGCGCAGCATTTTGTAAAACAGCAAACGTCTAATTCGCAGCCCTACGCTGTATTTTTACATGCGACCACGCGAGATGATAAGCATTGGACAGAAGCGCACTGGCGGGACCTTATTACGCTGATACCGAAGACAGGGATTCGCATTAAACTTCCCTGGGGAGCAGCGCATGAAGAGGAAAGAGCAAGAAGAATTGCGGAAGGATTTGATAATGTCGATGTATTGCCAAGGATGAGTCTTGAGGAAATTGCGCGTATCCTCGCCGGTGCTAAATTTGTAGTTTCGGTTGATACAGGCCTTAGTCATCTGACCGCCGCGCTCAATCGCCCAAACGTTACGCTGTATGGTCCCACCGACCCAGGGCTCATTGGTGGCTACGGTAAGAATCAGTTAACGTGCATTGCTCCGGAAGGAAAACTGTCGTTACTCACCGCTCAGCAAGTACTAACACACCTACCGTCCGACGTATAATCCCCCGACTCGGGACGGGTGCTCTGCACGCTTATCAGAACATGCAGAGCATCGGTAAGCTTACTGCAGGAATGGTTTTACATGCGCCATGATCTCTTCGCAACTCACCTTCTCTAGCGCTGAACGATACTTAATTTCATCCAGCGTCGTATAGGCTTTGTAAACCACCTTGTGCAATTGAGGGTCCTGATAGGGGCCATAAAGATAGGGTGAGGTGATCACATACATACTCACCGTCGGTACCCGCATTGCCACGGCAAGGTGCATAGGTCCTGTATCAGATGTTACCAGCAGGTCCATATTCTTCACTTCCTGAATCAACCCTTTAAGCGTCGTTTTACCGATAAGTGGCTTTACGCGGTCATGAAAGCGGCTATCCAGCTTTTGCAAAAATTCGTCCTGCAGAGGCACTTCATTCGGCGCGCCAATCAGGACGACACGCACATCATCATGGGCAAAAAGTTGGTTTGCGAAAGTGACAAATCGCTCAACAGGCCAGCATTTCTTAAAGGATGATGCTCCCATTTGAAAACCAATCCAGCGCAGCTTTGAATCTTCCTCGCTCATCGTACGTTCGACAGGAAACGGCAGGTGCATACTGTTGTCTGGCTTTTCATTCAGCAACGGCATGATAAGCTCCAGCTTTCGCTGAATAGTATGCCCAACGAATTTACTGATTCTGTTGGTTGCCCATTTACTTACGAGTGGGATGTCCTGCTTATCGTTATCCACAAAGACATACTTTGTGCCAGCAATAATGGCGCTAAGGAAATCGTAAGGTGTATGTGAGTGAAGAATTACCGTCAGGTCTGGCGTTCCACGTTTCTTGATCTCTTTAACCAATGCCGGGAGGGTGGTGAGCTTATTATCCCATGAGATAAGATCGTCCCAGTCACTCCCCCCTTTGAGGAAGTCATACATCTTTTTGTGGCAAATCAGGGTGATTGTCGCAGAAGGATATGTCTGGCGGAGCGCATGAATTGCTGGAGAGTTCATCATGAAATCACCCAGCGCCGTTGAAGAATAAATCAGGATATTCTTCAGCTGATTTTTATCCTGATTTTCAAATTCTTGCTGACTAAAAGAAAAATCTTTCTTACGGGTGTATATCATTAAAAAAAGATTAACCAGTAATAGCTGAATTTTTTTTCTCAATGCTCTAATCATTAAATAAAACCCATTTAATCTATCGCCAGACAGGGATCAATATATCAACTTATCTATAGCAATAAGTAAACTTATGCTTCATCCATTGCGGTATTTTTACGCACTTGCTCCTGCAGACTTACAAACCGCGTAAATACATCATCGACGCTAATATTGCGAGCATCATAATCTTTTCCTTGCAGCATTTCGTACGGCACACCCCATGGCGTCCATAGCCATGCAGCCTTGTTGCCGAACAACGCCACCACTGGTTTGCGCACCCCAGCAGCAATATGCAAGGCACCGCCGTCACTAGTCACAATCTGATCGCATAGTGACATACCGGCCATCAGCTCACGAACGCTATTCGTTCTTACTGGAATAATCGGCAGATCGGCACATTGCGCGCTGATAAAATCAGCCTTATCATCATCACCGGGATGTAATTTATTATCTGATTTTCCTGGAGACCAGAATAACATAATATGGCACGCCTGTATGGCTGCAAGTTTATGCGCAAGCTCAACAAACTTTTCTTTTTGCCATTGTTGTTCTTCTCTTCGGGAACTTATCTGCAACCCATAAACAGGTAAATTATCCTGTGGAAATTCTATCTTTGCTTTTATATCAGCCAGTTCTTGGGGTGTGACATACAGCTCCAGCGGACCTGGTTTAGAAGTACAGCCTAGCGGTCCCGTTAATCTATTCAATAAATTGACCAGATGAAGCTGCTCCTGAGTTTCAGGAATGGCATCGGTGACAATGTCCGGGCAGTCATTACCAATAGCGATAATTCTTTTAGCACCCGCTAATTTTGCCCACTGTAAAGGTCGTTTATCCCAATGCTCTTTGGCAATAATCGCGACATCATATTTAGCACGACGCAGATCGATAATCGTCTTCAGGCGCTGAAACAATACCTTAAGGCTAGATGTACCTTTAGAACGGTGGTGCAGCTTGCTGTATAAGAAAACTTTACCTACATGAGGATTATTTTCGATAATCGATTGATTGTAGGTGTTAACCAACAAATCAACTTTACAATTCATGTCTTTTGCAATAGTCGAGATCAGCGGCGTTGTCAGTATCAAGTCGCCAATATTATCTCTACGAATAATTAAAACTTTCATTTTTTAGCCCGTGATATTTTATTACTCGTAAAGATCAGACCCAGCATTAAACCTGATAACGCAAGGTTTTGCTCAAGGTAGTGATCGCGCATCATGTTATCTACACCACTACGGAACAAGAAGCTCACCGTTAAAAGAGACAAGTACAGACCCGGAATTATTAAATCACGAGAGAATGCACGCCAGCCAATAAGGATCATCAACATGACGAATGCCAGCCAGTTGATAAGCCCAAGGACACCGTTCTGAAGCGCGACATCAATCAACCCGTAATGGCTGTTAGATTGCTGAATAATAGGGTCGTGATATTTTTCCTGCATAAGCACTAAGAATGCATCTTTTCGCGGACCCGCACCAAAAGGATATTCAGCGATCAGTTCGCTCCCCTGACGGAAGAACGATGCCCGGCAGCTATTCGAGTCATCCATGATGCGTCCAGTGCTGTCCTGCATCAACGGGCCATCAAAACCGTTATAGCAACGACTGTGCATACCCAGATCCCAACCAGCAACCATATCCATGCTTAGGCTTTTCCAGCGGGAGTCCTGATGCCAGGAAGTGTAGCCTATAATGCCTACTACTATCGTAACGACCAGTGCAGCCAGACAGAGCTTCGGCAAGTTCTTTCGGCTAATCGCTTTTAAGGCAATAAATACGCAGATAGAAATCGTACTACCAATCAGACCAATAGTGCCCCAGCGGGTCTTCGCTAATGCTGAACAGATGAAGCACAGCAAAATAAAGGCAGCCATCAATTTGTTGCTGAAAATAAGATATTTACGGCCAAGGAACAGTCGACAGGCAAGTTCTGCCAGTAAAATTCCCGTAACCATGTTTATCTGAAAGCTCATCTCGGTGCGAGTTGGCACAATCCACGTCTCACCCCAGAGTATCGTTCCCGTCTTGATATAAAAATAGATATTCTGCAGCAGGTGAATAAATATCACCCCTAGCGAACACAGAACAACTAAAGACAATACCTTATTGGCAGTTATATATTTAAAATGATACTTACAGATTGGATATAAAAAGAGTCCAACAAAGAATAATAGCCCCGCACGCAGGTATTGTCCCTGCCAACCGCGCAACATTTTCCCCACATCAATTGCAACAAATAACCCATTGACCAGTGTAAACACGAGAAAAATAAGAATTAAAGCGACAGCATATTTTGCCAGTCGACTAAGCTCAATAGATACATATTTTTTACGGACGTAAAAGTATAGCACTAATGCCGTACTTAAGTATATAAAGAGATTTCTATTAGTTGGTAAAATTGAGTTCTGGATAGGCCAGATAAAACATAGAACACAAAATGAAATTAACAACAAATAAACTGCAATACCTTTACATGAGGCTTGCGTTTGTGTATTTGAATTCATATAAACCCTATTGAAACAAAACCTGACACATATTTATAAATAAAAAATGCAAGAAGAGACATAGTATGAGTTCATTCCATGAAATACAAATTCCATTTACAACATATTTTTGCAGTTAAAATTACAATGATTTGCGAATTGTTCTTTCGCGAATAGATCTGGCTTTTCCTTCAACCTGTTCAATGAACACACCCTCATTCTTAATAATATCTTTCAGGCTACGATTGAAGTATATTTTTAAAAATCTATAATAATCTCTGGCCGTCAATCCAATATTGTCGGACGAAAAATAAAGCCCGATAAGATCCTTATTACGCCAACGTAAAGGCACTTTATTTCTAATTTGTGCCCGATGCAGATCGATCACCGAAATTTTTAGACTATCTTCATTTTTATCATCAAATGGAAGATGAAGTAAGAAATGGCAAATATAACAATCACGATGGTTAACACCACCAAGATGCATCGCGCGAACCATATCGGCTACACGTTGAATCAGCATTCTTTTTACGTGCGGATGCGGGGGTTCAACACACCAATTCGCACAATAATCTTCCAGGCTAATAGTTGGCGTTAAATCTTCGGTAATGATAAAAGAGGTTTTCTTTACCGGATTCCAACCCGTTTCGCCAAATGCAACGCCATGCATCGTATCAACGCCTAAGGAGGCTAAACGGTGTATGGCATTCCACTCACGGTCGGCACCCAGTACCGGCATACGAAGTGACAGTAGATTTTTAATGACTTCTTTATAAGTGGTACCTCGGTGCCACTTCAAAAAATAGCTCTTATTAGCAACGCTAAAACGAAGTGTGCGACGGGTTTCTAGTTCCCGAAAGACCTCACCCTGAAGCCTTCTAACCTCGATGAATGGGTCTTTTCCCTTCCACAATGTGGCAAAGGGTTCATTTAACTCAACCATGCAATTCACCTGTAATAATATCCGCTACATGTTCTGGCAAACTATAAAGATCCTGCGTATCCGCATAATGCCGCGCATTTTTCGCCCACTTTTCACGAAGAGAACTATCCGCCAGGACCTTATGCAAACCGTCATCAAGCGCATGTTGCTCAAAAGGTTCACTCAATACAACACCGCATCCTGCCGCCGCTACGTGAGGTGCGTACCCGCAGACCTCCGTCACGAGCACAGGCAAACCCGCCGCGATAGCTTCAACCAGTACAATTCCCGCAGCTTCCTGCTTCGCCGGATGTAATAACACGTCCGCAGCCGCCATCAGATGTGCAACATCATCACGCCCAGCAAAGAAATGGACGTTCTCTTTCACACCCATTCTTTCTGCCTGCGCAGCGAATGCGCGAGGTTTATCCTGACCAACAACAAAGAGCTGGGTTTGACGACGGAGAGCCTCAGGCAGTGCGGCGACAGCGGCAATTGAGCGGCCGACTCCTTTTCGTGAAAAATCAGAACCAACCTGCAACAATAAGAAGTGATCCGGAGTGATGCCGTTGGCTTCACGGTAGCGTTCACGGTTACCGGGGGCCTGGCTACTGTATTTTCTATCGGGATAGATGCCGGGCGGAAGAAGCTGAAAGCGCTCGTCTTCCGTATGGTAATACATTTTAAAATCAAGGATTTGTTTTGTAGTCAGCATCAGCAACTTTGTCTTCATCCCTGGTTTAAACACAGCTTGCTCAAAGGCTGAGTAGTGACGGTATCGCGCCGTTAAGCGATACAAGACCCCCTTTTCTTTCGCTACCTTCGCCGCATAACACACATCCGCTGCGTAGTAATAATCCAGCCCCGGCATTTTATTAAAACCCAGGACACGGTCTGCCGGGTACTGAGATAAATGCTGCTGAACCCACGTCTGATACTGTTTATCTCGTCCATGGTTGGAATGTGCGGTAACCGGGACATCAACGCACTCAAATTCCGCCGGGCGCTCCCCTTGCCAGGCTCGTGTATAGACTCGGACATGATGCCCGCGCGCCGCGATCGTTTTAGCGATACGCATAAAGTCACGCTGTAGCCCACCATAGGGAAAATATTTGTACAGACAGAGGGCAACAATCATTGTGCATTCACCTCAATTTCTGGCGCGTCGCCATTGAGCACTTGCCAGGCGGCGTTAATAACATCTTCCGCAGGGATCACTGACGGATATTTATAACTGCGGTCCAGCTGCTCTCTTGGCGGTACTGGCTGATAGTTTCCAGCCCATAGCAGCGTGACATTTTCCGCCCATGGCCGCCACGCGATATGATCCGTCGCGCCAAACAAACAAATGATAGGGGTCTTCACCGCTGCGGAAATATGCATAGGCGCGGAGTCAACACCGATAAACAACGCAGCATGATCAATGAGAGCAGCCAATTCAGGAAACGTCGTTTTACCCGCAAGCGCGGTGACGGGAGATAATTTGCATCCCTCAGCAATATCATGGATACATTCCTGGTCTTCCTTCCCTGGTCCAGAAGTCAGCACAACCGGATAACCTTGTTCCTGTAAGGCATCAATAACCTCGCAAAATTTCTCGTTATCCCAACATTTAAAGATCTGACGTGCGGTTGGCTGAATAACCACATAGCGCTCACCCACGTTGAGCTGTTTTAGCTGTTCATGGATATTTTTCCAATGGGAAGGAGCGTAGTGCATGGACAGTTCGTGATTGAGTGTTTTAAGCCCAAGTGGATTCAGAATCGACAGGTTACGCTCGACGATATGGTCGCCAGTAATCGGCACAAGATGCGTAAAGCTCTTCTGCCAGAAAGGCTTCTGACGGTGCGGGAAATCAGGGGAAAGTTTTGTATCCGCGGACAAAAAGCGGACCAATAGTGCAACCAGCCACTGATCGGTCAAGTTGATTACTAAATCATATTGGTTTTGGCGTAACTTTTTTATTAATGAAATGAAATTAGCGATTTTCTTTTTTGTCGTGGCGTTTTTCTTACTGATTCCATATAGCGCATTAATTTCCGGATTTTCAGATAAAATCGGCTTTGTGTCTTCGTAAAGGAGCACATCGATTTTGGCATCAGGATAGTTACGTTTTAATGTACTTATGACGGGGGTTGTCAGCAGCATATCGCCATGAAAACGCATTTTAATGACTAGGATATTTCTGAATAACTTTTCCACAAGCGGCTCTTTTGTTGAGAGTGTCCGATACCGTTAAGCAAAAAAAAGCACGCTACCGCCCCAAGCTCAACAGTTGCCTGATTACTGATATCGCACTAAAATTTTGCGCGCTAGTGTACCACTTCTTTAGTGGCAATCCGATACGAATAAAAGTTAAGCACATTTTTCTTTTCGTCTTTCCAATCAATTCATTAGCGCAGATTGATGCCAACTTTAAAACCAATTTTGTTACCTTCTCTAGCCCCTGACTTTAATTTCAAAGAGTTACACCAGAATGTAACTTAATGGTCTATCACACGTCAGATTGACCACTTTAGCGTCTAATTGGTCCCTGAATGGCAAAAGTAATAGCAAAGCACCGGGTAAATACATAGAATCCACAGCACATCCATTAGCCAGCTAACGCCCATGCTTGAGTTGCTTTACACCACATTGCTCTATCTTATTCAGCCTTTGATCTGGATACGGCTTTGGGTGCGCGGACGTAAGGCTCCGGCCTACCGTAAACGCTGGGGCGAACGCTACGGCTTTTATCGCCGCCCGCTAAAACCTGGCGGCATCATGCTTCATTCGGTTTCTGTGGGCGAAACGCTGGCTGCAATCCCATTAGTTCGCGCTCTGCGACATCGTTATCCCGACTTGCCGATCACGGTAACCACCATGACGCCAACCGGTTCCGAGCGCGTACAATCTGCTTTTGGTACTGACGTTCAGCACATTTATTTGCCATACGATTTACCGGATGCCCTGAACCGTTTTCTGAATAAAGTTGACCCCAAACTGGTGTTAATTATGGAAACCGAGCTGTGGCCAAATCTGATCGCGGCACTCCATAAGCGCCACATTCCTCTGGTCATTGCCAACGCACGTCTTTCTGCTCGTTCAGCCGCTGGTTATGCGAAATTAGGTAAATTTGTTGGCAGACTACTGCGTCGAATTACGTTGATTGCCGCACAAAACGAAGAAGATGGCGCACGTTTTATTACGCTTGGCGCCAGAAGCAATCAAGTCACCGTTACTGGCAGCCTGAAGTTTGATATATCCGTCACGCCGCAACTGGCCGCAAAAGCGGTGACATTACGTCGTCAATGGGCGCCTCACCGCCCGGTATGGATTGCAACCAGCACCCACGACGGTGAAGAAAGCATCATCATTGCCGCTCATCAGGCGTTATTAAATCAGTTCCCGAATCTTTTATTGATTCTGGTTCCCAGACATCCAGAACGGTTCCCGGATGCCATTAACCTCGTACGCCAGGCTGGACTAAGCTATACCACTCGTTCTTCGGGTGAAGTTCCGTCATCAGGTACTCAGGTTGTGATCGGCGATACCATGGGTGAGCTGATGTTGCTGTATGGCATTGCCGACCTTGCTTTTGTCGGCGGTTCACTGGTTGAACGTGGTGGACACAACCCGCTGGAAGCGGCAGCGCATGCTATTCCGGTGTTGATGGGACCACATACGTTTAATTTTAAAGATATTTGCGCCCGTCTCGAACAGGCAAGCGGATTGATCACCGTCACCGACGCAACTACGCTGGTGAAAGAGGTCTCTTCCTTACTGACCGATGCAGATTATCGTAATTTTTATGGCCGTCACGCAGTTGAAGTTCTGTATCAAAATCAGGGCGCGCTACAGCGTCTTCTGCAACTGCTGGAACCTTACCTGCCACCCAAAACGCATTGAGGCAAGTCATGCAAAAACGGGCGATTTATCCAGGAACCTTTGATCCTATTACTAACGGCCACCTCGATATCGTGACGCGTGCGACAAGCATGTTTGATCACGTGATTCTGGCGATTGCCGCAAGCCCCAGTAAAAAGCCGATGTTTACTCTGGAAGAGCGCGTTGAGCTGGCACAACAGGCAACGGCGCATCTTGGCAATGTGGAAGTGTTGGGATTCAGCGATCTGATGGCAAACTTTGCCCGTGATAATCAGGCGAACATTCTGATCCGTGGCCTGCGCGCGGTAGCCGATTTTGAGTATGAAATGCAGCTGGCCCATATGAACCGCCACCTCATGCCACAGCTGGAAAGCGTTTTTCTGATGCCATCTAAAGAGTGGTCATTTATCTCATCGTCACTGGTGAAAGAAGTTGCCCGCCACCAGGGTGACGTGACGCACTTTTTGCCGGAAAACGTCCATCAGGCGTTAATGAGTAAACTGAAGTAATGCACCTGGCCGGATGCAGCATCCGGCCAGCAATGAAACTATTTCTGACAGCGACGACAATAGAACGTTGTACGCTGGGCGTGTTTTGTCGCAACAATCGGTGCGCCACATGCGCGGCAAGGTTCACCTTCTCTCCCATAGACCTGCAGCTCCTGGGCAAAATAGCCAGGCTTACCGTCACTTTGCAGAAAGTCCTTCAGCGTCGTCCCGCCCTGCTCGATAGAACGCAGCAACACCGCCTTAATAACGCGTACCAGCAATTCACACTCATCTTTCGACAATGATGACGCAAGACGGTCAGGATGAATCCCAGCCGCAAATAGCGACTCGCTGGCGTAGATATTACCCACACCCACCACCAGCTTGTTATCCATCAGCCAGGGTTTAATCGCCGTTTTCTTCTTCGCACATTTCTGCTGTAGATAATTGGCGTTGAAATCGTCGCTCAGCGGCTCAGGGCCAAGATGAGCGAGGACATTATGTCCATCCAGTTCTTTAGTCCACAGCCAGGCGCCAAAGCGACGGGGATCGGTATAACGCAGAACTTTGCCGTTGCTCATCACTAAGTCAACGTGGTCGTGCTTGTCTGCCGGAAGCTCTTCAGGAAGGATACGCAAGCTACCCGACATCCCCAGATGAATGATTATCCAGCCATCCGCCAGTTCTAGCAGCAGGTATTTCGCGCGCCGCTGTACGCTGAGGACAGGTTGATCACTCAGACGATAGATTTCCTCAGATACTGGCCAACGCAAACGACCGTTACGCACCGTCGCGTGCATAATCGTTGCCCCCACCAAATGCGGCTCAATACCACGGCGGCTGGTTTCGACTTCAGGTAATTCAGGCATAGTATCTCCGGCGGTATGTCAGGTCTCATTAATATGGGGACGGCCAGAAAACAAAAAACCCCGCCGAGGCAGGGTTTTTCTTTACATCAAAACGAAAATTATTTGATTTTCGCTTCTTTGTATAAAACGTGCTGACGAACAACTGGATCGAACTTTTTCAGTTCCAGTTTTTCCGGCTTAGTACGTTTGTTCTTCGTAGTGGTATAGAAGTGACCAGTACCAGCAGAAGAAACCAGCTTGATTTTCTCACGAATACCTTTAGCCATGATTTATTTCCTCTTAGTACTTAGTACTTTTCGCCACGGGCACGCAGTTCAGACAGAACTGTTTCGATGCCTTTCTTATCAATAACACGCATACCTTTAGCAGATACACGCAGGGTGACAAAACGCTTCTCGCTCTCAACCCAAAAACGGTGAGAGTGCAGGTTAGGCAGGAAACGGCGTTTAGTCGCGTTCAGTGCGTGGGAACGGTTGTTACCGGTCACCGGACGCTTGCCAGTAACTTGGCAGACTCGGGACATGTCTATTCTCCAAAAATCAAATTAGCTCGAGCTTCGTATGGGGTATTGGCGCCTCGTCAGGCTTCTCAGCCCGGTTATCGCAGTTCAATACACTCAATCTTTCAATGTTGCCTCGTCATTGGACGCAACAAGAATGATTTTGCGTATTTGCGAACTCTCGATTGCCAGGCCCAAATGCCAAACCCGAGATTCTCAAAGGTGGCGTAGTATACGCTGAGTCAGCGATGTGCTCAAGTCCCGAACAGACAAAGATCCCGATGGATCGCGTAAAGTGCGTTAAATCCAACCGCGTTCCGCAAAAGAAACGTACTCTCCACGCCCAATGACCAGATGATCAAGCACCCGGATATCCATGAACTGACAGCATTTCACAACACGCTCGGTGATGAGTTTATCTGCTTTACTCGGCTCTGCACACCCCGAAGGGTGATTATGCGCAAGGATCACCGCAGAAGCATTCATTTTTATCGCTTCACGGACAATTTCTCTCGGATGCACCTCGACATGGCTAAGCGTACCGGAAAAAAGTTTGCTGTGTTTAATCACGCGATGTTGAGAATCCATAAAGATCACCAAAAAGATCTCGCGTTCCTCTTGCGAAAGCTGGCTTTGCAGAAATTCACGCGCCATTTCCGGACTAAGTAGAGCCCGCTCCTCTATCATTCGCACGTTGTAGTAGCGTCTTGCCAGCTCCGCAATCCCCTTCAACTGCGCGTACTTCGCGATACCGATTCCCTGAACATAGCTAAAATCCATGTAATCAGCAGACAACAGGCCATACAGCGACTCAAAATGCTGAAGCATCTCTTTCGCCAGCGTAAGCACATCTTTACCCTGCATGCCGGTACGTAAAAAAAGAGCCAAAAGCTCAACATCGGTCAGAGAACTGGCCCCCTGCGCCAATTGCTTTTCCCGGGGCATCATACTTCCTGTATTTTCCATGCTTCTCCCTCCTCTCGCGTCCGCATAGTGGCATAACACCGACGGTGATTCGACGCGTTGTTTTCACTTCTTCGTAGCGCCTCGCAAAGTGGAGCACGGTCAAAAGCACGACAAATTGCGGATTGTGATAAAATATCCGCCTTCTGGTGAAACCCAACAGGAAAGATCATGATGAGCCTGGCCGGTAAAAAAATCGTACTTGGCGTCAGTGGCGGTATTGCTGCGTACAAGACCCCTGAGTTGGTGCGTCGTTTACGGGAACGCGGCGCTGACGTCCGCGTGGCGATGACCGAAGCGGCAAAAGCATTTATTACTCCCCTGAGTTTACAGGCGGTTTCAGGTTATCCCGTTTCCGACAGCCTGCTTGACCCCGCAGCCGAAGCCGCGATGGGCCACATTGAGCTGGGGAAATGGGCCGATTTGGTCATCCTGGCGCCCGCTACAGCAGACCTGATTGCTCGTGTCGCCGCAGGTATGGCCAACGACCTGGTGTCAACGATTTGTCTGGCAACGCCTGCTCCTGTTGCTGTACTGCCAGCCATGAACCAGCAGATGTACCGCGCTGCCGCGACCCAGCACAACCTGGGTATTCTTGCCTCACGCGG
This sequence comes from Citrobacter sp. Cpo126, assembly GCF_030332445.1. Lineage (NCBI taxonomy): Bacteria > Pseudomonadati > Pseudomonadota > Gammaproteobacteria > Enterobacterales > Enterobacteriaceae > Citrobacter > Citrobacter sp. Cpo126. Next base: position 145,416 of record NZ_JAOWHT010000037.1, on the reverse strand, counting down.
TTTACTCATTTGGGGTCCTGATAGCGGTAGTCAGGCATGTGGTGATATCGGCCCTGGGCGCATGCTGGATCCGTTAACGATTGTGGATATGGCGGCAGAACATTTTTCACCTGTCAACGATCTGCAACATCTCAACATCATGATTACGGCGGGTCCGACACGTGAACCGCTTGATCCCGTGCGTTATATTTCCAACCACAGTTCCGGGAAGATGGGGTTTGCGATCGCGGCCGCTGCCGCAAAGCGCGGGGCAAACGTCACTCTGGTATCGGGTCCCGTTTCGTTATCCACACCACCATTTGTTCAACGGGTTGATGTGATGACCGCGCTGGAAATGGAAGCCGCTGTGCAGTCTACGGTGCAACAACAGCATATTTTTATCGGCTGCGCTGCAGTCGCTGATTATCGCGCTGAAACTGTCGCCCACGAAAAAATAAAAAAACAAGCGACGCAGGGTGATGAATTAACAGTAAAAATGGTCAAAAACCCGGACATTATCGCCGGTGTTGCCGCACTGGATGCTAACCGTCCTTTTGTCGTTGGGTTTGCCGCCGAAACAAATAATGTGGAAGAATATGCCCGGCAAAAACGCATCCGCAAAAACCTTGATGTGATCTGTGCGAACGACGTTTCGCTGTCAAATCAAGGGTTTAACAGCGATAGCAACGCATTACACCTTTTTTGGCAGGATGGAGACAAAGTCTTACCGCTTGAGCGTAAAGAACTCCTGGGCCAATTATTACTCGACGAGATCGTGACCCGTTATGATGAAAAAAATCGACGTTAAGATTCTGGACCCGCGCGTAGGGCAACAATTTCCGCTCCCGACGTACGCCACTTCTGGTTCTGCCGGACTTGACCTGCGTGCTTGTCTTGATGACGCCGTAGAGCTGGCGCCGGGCGCAACAACGCTGGTGCCAACCGGGTTAGCTATCCACATTGCCGATCCTTCTCTGGCAGCGGTAATGCTCCCGCGCTCCGGGCTGGGCCATAAGCACGGTATCGTGCTGGGCAATCTGGTTGGTTTGATTGATTCCGACTACCAGGGCCAACTGATGGTGTCCGTCTGGAACCGTGGTCAGGACAGCTTCACTATTGAGCCGGGCGAACGTATCGCGCAGATGGTATTTGTACCGGTCGTGCAGGCTGAATTTAATCTGGTGGAAGAATTTGAAGCCACCGATCGTGGCGAAGGTGGCTTCGGCCATTCCGGGCGCAAGTAACCCGCAGAAAAGTATCCCATAGCGTAATAACGCAATAACACACCGCAAACAACAGTTTGCGGTCGCTGTGTGGATGCCTGCCTGGCAAGAGCTTATTTTCAGGGGTATTTTGTAACATGGTAGAAAAGCAAACTGCGAAAAGGAATCGTCGCGAAGAAATACTTCAGTCTCTGGCACTGATGCTTGAGTCCAGCGATGGTAGCCAACGCATCACCACAGCAAAGCTGGCAGCCTCAGTTGGCGTATCCGAAGCGGCATTGTATCGCCATTTCCCCAGCAAGACCCGTATGTTCGATAGCCTGATTGAGTTTATCGAAGATAGTCTGATTACGCGTATCAATCTGATTTTGAAAGATGAAAAAGACACCAACGCGCGTCTGCGTCTGATCGTTCTGCTGATTTTAGGGTTTGGTGAGCGTAATCCAGGCCTGACACGAATTCTGACCGGACACGCGTTGATGTTCGAGCAAGACCGTCTGCAAGGTCGCATTAACCAACTTTTTGAGCGCATTGAAGCGCAGTTGCGCCAGGTTCTGCGAGAAAAAAGAATGCGTGAAGGTGAAGGCTACACCGTGGATGAAACGCTGCTGGCCAGCCAGTTACTGGCTTTCTGCGAAGGTATGCTGTCCCGGTTTGTGCGTAGCGAATTTAAATACCGCCCAACGGATGATTTTGACACCCGCTGGCCGTTGGTTGCCGCTCAATTGCAGTAGCGATTTCGTCTTGTCCGGCCTACGGGGTTACGTAGGCCGGACAAGCGCAGCGCCATCCGGCAGTTCTTAAACTCCGTACGCTTCGCGATAGGCCCGTACTGCCACCAGATGCTCCGCCATCTCTGGTTTCTCTTCCAGATACGCAATCAGATCTTTCAGGGTAATGATAGAAATCACCTTGCAGCCATAATCGCGTTCCACTTCCTGAATCGCGGAAATCTCGCCGCGACCGCGTTCCTGACGATCGAGAGAAATCAGTACCCCCGCCAGAGTGGCGCCATTCGCCTGGATAATTTCCATCGACTCACGAATCGCCGTACCTGCGGTGATAACATCATCCACCAGCATCACGCGTCCCTCTAGTGCGCTACCGACCAGATTCCCGCCTTCACCGTGGGTCTTCGCCTCTTTACGGTTAAAGCAGTACGGCAAATCTTTATCGTGGTGTTCCGCCAGCGCAACGGCCGTTGTGGTCGCAATCGGAATACCTTTGTAGGCAGGGCCAAACAGCAAATCGAACTCAATACCGGAATCCACCAGCGCTTCGGCATAAAAACGGCCTAACAGTGCCAGGTCGCGCCCGGTATTAAACAGCCCGGCGTTGAAGAAATAGGGGCTTTTGCGCCCGGATTTCAGCGTAAATTCGCCAAACTTTAGTACCTGCTTGCTAAGCGCAAACTCAATAAACTGGCGCTGATACGGTTTCATGGATTCGCTCCTCATCTCACTTTATTACAGACAAAAAAAAGGCGACTCATCAGTCGCCTTTAAAATCAATTTTCTAACGCCGCCTTCTGCGTCGCTACAATGGATTCGATTCCCCCTCGGGCCAATGCCAGTAGGGTGAGAAGTTCTTCATGGCTGAACGGTTCGCCTTCCGCCGTACCCTGAACCTCTATAATGCGACCGTCCTCAGTCATCACTACGTTCATGTCGGTTTCAGCGGCAGAGTCTTCAACGTACTCAAGGTCACAGAGTGCTTCACCGTTCACAATGCCCACGGAAACCGCGGCAACCATCCCTTTCATCGGGTTAGTTTTCAGCTTACCGCTCGCCACCAGCTTGTTCAGCGCATCCGCCAACGCAACGCATGCGCCGGTAATTGATGCGGTGCGCGTACCGCCATCGGCCTGAATAACATCGCAGTCCAGCGTAATTGTGAATTCGCCGAGCGTTTTCAGATCAACAGCTGCGCGCAGCGCGCGGGCGATCAGACGCTGGATTTCCATGGTACGACCGCCCTGCTTACCTTTTGCCGCTTCACGGGCGTTACGGGTGTGCGTAGCGCGTGGCAGCATGCCATATTCTGCGGTGATCCAGCCCTGGCCCTGACCTTTCAGAAAACGCGGTACGCCTTCATCAATAGAGGCGGTACACAGCACTTTGGTATCACCAAATTCGACCAGCACGGAGCCTTCAGCGTGTTTTGTATAATTACGGGTCAGGGTGACGGGACGCACCTGATTGGCACTACGACCTGCTGGACGCATGATAAAATCTCCGGCTTGAAACGAATGTGGCTGCGCATTATACGGACTTCCGACTGTTATTCCTATCCTGACAAGACGCGGATGGCTATAATCCTCCCATCTCATCTTTAAAAACAGGAACGTCTATGATCCGCAGCATGACCGCCTACGCCCGGCGTGAAATCAAGGGTGAATGGGGTAGCGCCACCTGGGAAATGCGCTCGGTAAACCAGCGTTATCTGGAAACTTATTTTCGCCTGCCGGAGCAGTTCCGTAGTCTCGAACCCGTTGTTCGCGAACGTATTCGCACGCGTCTGACGCGCGGTAAAGTCGAATGTACGCTGCGTTTTGAGCCTGATGCCAGCGCGCAAGGCGAGCTGATTCTGAATGAAAAACTCGCTAAACAGCTCGTTAGCGCTGCTAACTGGGTCAAAATGCAGAGCGATGAAGGTGAAATCAACCCGGTTGATATCCTGCGCTGGCCAGGCGTAATGGCTGCCCAGGAGCAGGATCTGGACGCCATTGCCGCCGAAATCCTCGCCGCGCTTGACGGTACGCTGGATGACTTCATCGTTGCGCGTGAAACCGAAGGTCAGGCGCTGAAAGCGCTGATCGAGCAGCGTCTGGAAGGCGTCAGTGCTGAAGTCACAAAAGTGCGTGCACATATGCCAGAAATCCTGCAATGGCAGCGCGAGCGTCTGGTAGCCAAACTGGAAGACGCCCAGGTGCAACTGGAAAATAACCGCCTTGAGCAAGAGCTGGTGCTGATGGCGCAGCGTATCGATGTGGCGGAAGAATTAGATCGTCTGGAAGCCCACGTCAAAGAAACCTACAACATTCTGAAGAAAAAAGAGGCGGTTGGCCGTCGTCTGGACTTCATGATGCAGGAATTCAACCGTGAGTCGAACACTCTGGCATCGAAGTCTATCAATGCCGAAGTGACGAATTCCGCGATTGAACTGAAGGTACTGATCGAGCAAATGCGCGAGCAAATTCAGAACATCGAGTAAGCAGCCATTCTACGTAGCCCGCCAATAAATGGCGAGGCTACGTATTTTTCCCGACGCTTTGGTACTCCCTTGTTCAATTCGAATTATATTTTCTCATCATTCTTTATTAAAGCTCATAACACAAAGCGCATATCACCACGCATTTTCGGCGAACTCGCATTAGCTGTAGTTATTAAAATCACTTCACCTTAGAAAATCTCAATCGTGACAAGGCGCACAAATCGTTAACCTTAGCCCCCAGCAAATCAGGGGGAATACATGCTGTTACACGTTTTATATTTAATTGGTATTACTGCCGAAGCCATGACCGGTGCGCTTGCGGCTGGGCGTCGGCGTATGGATACATTTGGCGTCATCATCATTGCCACCGCAACGGCCATTGGCGGCGGATCGGTACGCGATATTCTTCTCGGCCACTATCCTCTTGGCTGGGTAAAGCACCCTGAATACGTCATTATCGTGGCGACCGCTGCAGTACTCACCACCATTATTGCTCCCGTCATGCCCTATCTGCGCAAAATATTCCTCGTACTGGATGCGCTGGGCCTGGTGGTCTTTTCTATTATCGGTGCTCAGGTGGCACTGGATATGGGTCATGGACCGATTATCGCCGTGGTCGCCGCGGTCACGACCGGCGTCTTCGGTGGCGTATTACGCGACATGTTCTGCAAACGCATCCCGTTAGTGTTCCAGAAAGAGCTGTATGCTGGCGTATCATTCGCCGCTGCTGTGTTGTACATCGTGCTACAGCATTATGTCTCCAGTCATGATGTAGTGGTTATCTCTACTCTGCTCTTCGGCTTTACCGCCCGATTACTGGCGCTGCGCCTGAAGTTAGGTCTGCCAGTATTTTACTATCGCCACGAAGGCCATTAAGGCATAAAGCCCGCGATCCGCTGAGCAGCTAACCAGTTGCTCAGCACTGTGACCTCTCGATCCTCCAGCCATTGAATAACCTGCCGTGCCCGCCGTTCCCCCATGAAAGGGAGCTGCCGCCAGCTTTGTTCATCGCGTTCTTTTAATTGCTGCCACGAACCATCCCGGCTGGCATTCAGGGTTGCCTGTGTTAACGGTATTCCCATGGCAATAACCCAGCGCGTGAACGGGAGATCGCGCGACAGGTTGAACTGATGCCACAGCTTCTCCCCTTTGATTACACCAAGTGTGGACTGTAACTGTTCCTGAGTTAACCCAAGCCAGGAAAAGATATGTTCAAAGCGATACGCCTGGTTGAGCTCTCGCCATCCAGCCTCGCCGATCCCCTCCAGCCCCAGCACCTCTTTGCCGCCCAGCCAGACCAGTCTGGCAACAAACTGTTCCTGGCACTCCGCTGTAGCATAAAAACAGGTTAATGAATTGAAGCGCCCCTCGGGGGGTATTGGCTTAGTACGCTGAGTGCTGCGCCAGACCACTTCGTCGATACGGGGTATCCCTTGTCCGGCCAGGCTCACCAGAATCTGATCGCCAGGCGCGATATCCCATTCATTCCAGCGTCGGACGGAGCCAATATTGACGCGCTGTACGCGTTTATCATCCAGCATGACGGGAGTCAGCAATGCAACCACCGCAATTTTCCCGCTTTTACCAACGGAGAACTGAATACCAGTAACCTCAGATACCCTCGTCACGGGAGGATATTTCCGCGCCGCCAGCCACTCACCCTGCCCGGGTAGCCAATACTTTGCCCGTGGCTCTTTTGCCGTTCGCACCACGACACCATCTGTCACAAAAGGTAATGCTGAACTCCACCACCTGGCGCGCAACTTTTCGACTTCATCCGCATTCTTCACGGCGTGAGTATAACGTTGCGTGTAACTGAACCCGGCAGCCGTGAGCTGCTCCAGTCTTTCAGGCATGACCGCCGGACCATCAGGCCAGGCCCAGATAAAAATTGCCAGCGAGCGTAACATTTCCGGATTGCCCTGGCGCATCATTAATCCAGCAACCTTCGAGCGGGCGTTCATTCCCCCTCTCTGCTTCTGAATATGCCCCTCTTGCTGCAAAAATATCTCACCCTGCAACGTACTGTTAGCGAGTTTCCCCTTGGTGGAATGTGGTACGGAAGGGATCTGCAGAACCTTTTGCGTCCAGTCTTCGCCTTTCAGGCCATTACCACGGCTAATCGCCCGTACCAGATTGCCATTGCGATAGACTAACGTCACCGCCACGCCATCCACCTTCGGTTGCACCCAGAGATCGCTGCGAGCGAGCATCCATTGCTGTAGCGCTTGCTTATCAGCAAGTTTTCGAACGCCCGTGTGGGGAACTGGATGCGAGACGGTGCCACTTATTGGGGGCACAGACAGATCTGGTGGGACTTCATCGCCAAAACAGCGCTGCCATTGAATTAGTTGCGCATTGAGCTGGTCATAAACGCCGTCGTCTACGGCACTTTCCCCTTGTTTCCAGTAACTGTCATTCCACTGTGTAATCTGCTGCTGTAGTCGTGAAATTTCCTCGTTTGCCCTGGCAGGCGACCAGACGGGGCATACCGCCCACGCAGGTAAATGCCACACCAGTAAAACCAGCCCTATGCATTTCCATAATCCCATGCTATCTCCGCTGAACGATACGTTTCCCGGCAGGTATAGCGCGAAGTGAAATAGAAACAGAGCGGCAAAAATTCATCCTGCGAACAGCTTTCCGGACATTTGCATGTATTGCTGCAAATCACCGATAAAACAGGAAACTGGTACGCAAAACGCAATAAACATGCGCAAAAAGTGTGACAAGGGCTACGTCACATAGCGGCTACGTGTATAATAAGCCCGTATGTAGGCTCTCTTTCGACAATCACATACATTAAGATACTCATGGCTCAAGGCACGCTTTATATTGTTTCTGCCCCCAGTGGCGCGGGTAAATCCAGCCTGATTCAGGCTTTATTAAAGACCCAACCGTTGTATGACACCCAGGTTTCTGTTTCGCACACTACGCGCGCACCGCGCCCGGGGGAAGTGCACGGTGAACACTATTTCTTTGTGAACCATGATGAATTCAGAACCATGATTGGCAGAGACGCGTTCCTGGAACACGCGGAGGTTTTCGGTAATTACTACGGCACCTCGCGTGAAACCATTGAGCAAGTATTAGCATCCGGCGTAGACGTCTTTTTAGATATCGACTGGCAAGGTGCGCAGCAAATTCGTGAAAAAATGCCGCATGCGCGCAGTATTTTTATTTTGCCACCGTCTAAGATTGAGCTGGACCGCCGCCTACGTGGCCGCGGTCAGGATAGCGAAGACGTGATCGCGAAACGTATGGCGCAAGCTGTTGCAGAAATGAGCCATTACGCCGAATATGATTATCTTATTGTGAATGATGATTTCGACACCGCCCTTGGCGATTTGAAAACCATCATTCGCGCCGAACGTCTGCGCATGAGCCGCCAAAAGCAGCGTCATGACGCTTTAATCAGCAAACTGTTGGCAGACTGAACCCACATTCAGTATCATGCCCAGTCATTTCTTCACCTGTGGAGCATTTTAAGTATGGCACGCGTAACTGTTCAGGACGCTGTAGAGAAAATTGGTAACCGTTTTGACCTGGTACTGGTCGCCGCGCGTCGCGCTCGTCAGATGCAGGTAGGCGGAAAGGATCCGCTCGTACCAGAAGAAAACGATAAAACTACCGTTATCGCGCTGCGCGAAATCGAAGAAGGTCTGATCAACAACCAGATCCTCGACGTGCGTGAGCGCCAGGAACAGCAAGAGCAGGAAGCCGCTGAATTACAAGCCGTTACCGCTATTGCTGAAGGTCGTCGTTAATCACAAAGCGGGTCGCCCTTGTATCTGTTTGAAAGCCTGAATCAACTGATTCAAAACTACCTGCCGGAAGACCAGATTAAGCGTCTTCGGCAGGCGTATCTCGTTGCACGTGACGCTCACGAGGGCCAGACACGTTCAAGCGGTGAACCCTATATCACGCACCCGGTAGCGGTAGCCTGCATTCTGGCCGAGATGAAACTCGACTACGAAACGCTGATGGCTGCGCTGCTGCATGACGTGATTGAAGATACCCCAGCCACCTATCAGGACATGGAACAGCTTTTTGGTAAAAGCGTTGCAGAGCTGGTAGAAGGGGTATCGAAACTTGATAAGCTTAAGTTTCGCGATAAGAAAGAGGCGCAAGCTGAAAACTTTCGCAAGATGATTATGGCGATGGTGCAGGATATCCGCGTCATTCTCATCAAACTTGCCGACCGCACCCACAACATGCGCACGCTGGGCTCATTACGCCCGGACAAACGTCGCCGCATCGCCCGTGAAACCCTCGAAATCTATAGTCCGCTGGCACACCGTTTAGGTATTCATCACATTAAAACCGAGCTGGAAGAGCTGGGTTTTGAAGCGCTGTACCCAAACCGCTATCGCGTGATTAAAGAAGTGGTTAAAGCCGCTCGCGGCAACCGCAAAGAGATGATCCAAAAAATCCTCTCGGAAATCGAAGGGCGTTTGCAGGAGGCAGGTATTCCGTGTCGCGTAAGCGGGCGTGAGAAGCACCTGTACTCTATTTACTGCAAAATGGTGCTCAAAGAGCAGCGTTTTCACTCCATCATGGATATCTACGCATTTCGCGTCATCGTTCATGATTCCGATACCTGCTATCGCGTACTCGGCCAGATGCACAGCCTGTACAAACCACGCCCTGGTCGCGTGAAAGACTATATCGCCATTCCGAAAGCGAACGGATATCAGTCTTTGCACACCTCAATGATCGGCCCTCATGGCGTCCCGGTTGAAGTACAGATTCGTACTGAAGACATGGACCAGATGGCAGAGATGGGTGTCGCAGCGCACTGGGCTTACAAAGAGCACGGCGGCGAAAGCAGCACCACTGCGCAAATCCGCGCTCAGCGCTGGATGCAAAGCTTGCTGGAACTGCAGCAGAGCGCCGGTAGCTCGTTTGAATTTATTGAAAGCGTCAAATCTGATCTCTTCCCGGATGAGATTTATGTTTTCACACCGGAAGGGCGCATTGTCGAACTGCCCGCCGGTGCAACGCCTGTCGACTTCGCCTACGCCGTGCATACCGATATCGGTCACGCCTGCGTCGGCGCGCGCGTCGACAGACAGCCTTACCCGCTTTCACAACCGCTCTTTAGCGGCCAGACCGTTGAGATTATCACCGCGCCGGGCGCACGTCCGAACGCAGCGTGGCTAAACTTCGTCGTCAGTTCGAAAGCGCGCGCCAAGATTCGCCAACTGTTGAAAAACCTCAAGCGCGATGATTCCGTCAGTCTGGGTCGTCGACTGCTCAACCATGCCCTGGGCGGTAGCCGTAAATTGGCTGAGATCCCCCCAGAGAGCATCCAGCGTGAGCTTGAGCGTATGAAGCTCGCCACGCTTGACGATCTGCTCGCAGAAATCGGTCTGGGTAACGCCATGAGCGTGGTGGTAGCGAAAAACCTCCAGCAGGGCGAAGCAACAGCGAACGTACCAGCACAATCTGGCCATGGTCATCTGCCAATCAAAGGCGCAGACGGCGTGCTGATCACTTTCGCGAAATGCTGTCGTCCAATTCCAGGTGATCCAATCATTGCCCACGTCAGTCCGGGTAAAGGTCTGGTGATCCACCATGAGTCCTGCCGTAATATTCGTGGCTACCAGAAAGAGCCAGAGAAGTTTATGGCGGTGGAATGGGATAAAGAGACGGAGCAGGAATTCATCACCGAGATTAAGGTGGATATGTTTAACCACCAGGGTGCTCTGGCGAACCTGACGGCGGCAATCAACACGACCACCTCCAATATTCAAAGTTTGAATACGGAAGAGAAAGATGGCCGCGTTTATAGCGCCTTTATTCGCCTGACCGCTCGCGATCGTGTGCACCTGGCGAATATCATGCGCAAAATCCGCGTCATGCCGGACGTGATAAAAGTCACCCGTAACCGAAACTAGTCTTATGAATGAACAGCGCTATGCACGTATCCGCGAGATGCTCGCACGTCGTCAGCCCGATCTGACCGTCTGCATGGAGCAGGTTCACAAACCTCATAACGTTTCTGCGATTATTCGTACTGCAGATGCGGTCGGCGTGCATGAAGTCCACGCCGTCTGGCCGGGTAGCCGTATGCGCACCATGGCCTCTTCTGCCGCAGGCAGCAACAGTTGGGTGCAGGTGAAAACTCACCTTACCATTGGCGATGCGGTCACACATTTAAAAAGCCGGGGCATGCAGGTCCTGGCAACCCATCTGTCAGATAAAGCCGTGGATTTTCGCGAGATTGATTACATGCGCCCCACCTGCATCCTGATGGGCCAGGAGAAAACCGGCATCACTCAGGAAGCATTGGATCTGGCTGATCAGGACATCATCATTCCCATGACTGGCATGGTGCAGTCACTGAACGTTTCTGTCGCCTCCGCGCTGATTCTGTACGAAGCACAGCGCCAGCGGCAAAACGCGGGGATGTACCGACGAGAAAACAGCATGCTGCCACAAGAAGAGCAGCAGCGCTTACTGTTTGAAGGCGGTTATCCGGTGCTGGCGAATGTCGCTAAGCGCAAAGGTCTTCCCTACCCTCACGTAAACACGCAGGGCGAAATTGAAGCCGATGCAACGTGGTGGGCCACTATGCAATCTGCGAGATAAACGCGATGAAAGGCCGTTTACTGGATGCCATCCCACTCAACTCTCTGACCGGCGTTGGCGCAGCGCAAAGCAGTAAACTGGCTAAAATTGGCCTGCACACCGTGCAGGACCTCCTGCTCCATCTCCCTCTGCGTTACGAAGACCGTACCCATCTATACCCAATTGGCGAACTGCTGCCGGGTGTCTATGCCACCGTTGAAGGCGAAGTGCTGAACTGCAATATCACCTTCGGCGGCCGCCGGATGATGACCTGTCAAATCAGCGATGGCTCGGGGATTCTCACCATGCGCTTTTTCAACTTCAGCGCAGCGATGAAAAACAGCCTTGCTACCGGGCGTAGGGTACTGGCCTACGGCGAAGCCAAACGCGGGAAATATGGCGCAGAGATGATTCACCCGGAATACCGCGTACAAGGCGATCTCAGCACGCCAGAATTGCAGGAAACACTCACACCAGTGTATCCAACCACCGAAGGTGTGAAGCAGGCCACGCTGCGCAAGCTGACCGATCAGGCACTGGATCTGCTCGATACCTGCGCCATTGCCGAACTGCTGCCGCCAGAGCTGTTACAGGGCATGATGAGCCTACCCGAAGCACTGCGCACATTGCACCGCCCCCCACCGTCGCTGCAACTCAGCGATCTGGAAACCGGACAACATCCGGCGCAGCGACGTCTGATTCTCGAAGAACTGCTGGCGCATAATCTCAGCATGCTGGCACTACGTGCCGGGGCACAGCGTTTTCACGCCCAGCCGTTAAGTGCTAACAACGCGCTAAAAGATAAGCTGCTGGCAGCATTGCCGTTCAAACCTACTGGCGCACAGGCCCATGTTACCGCTGAGATTGAACGCGATATGGCACTGGATGTGCCGATGATGCGCCTGGTACAGGGTGATGTCGGCTCCGGTAAAACGCTGGTTGCCGCGCTGGCCGCGCTGCGGGCTATCGCACATGGTAAGCAGGTTGCGCTAATGGCTCCTACCGAACTATTGGCTGAACAGCATGCGAATAACTTCCGCAACTGGTTCGCGCCACTGGGCGTTGAAGTGGGCTGGCTGGCGGGCAAGCAGAAAGGTAAAGCGCGTCTGGCGCAACAGGAAGCTATCGCCAGCGGTCAGGTGCAGATGATTGTCGGCACGCACGCGATTTTCCAGGAACAGGTGCAGTTCAACGGGCTGGCGCTGGTTATCATCGACGAACAGCACCGCTTCGGCGTACATCAGCGTCTGGCGCTGTGGGAGAAAGGTCAGCAGCAGGGTTTCCACCCACACCAGCTAATCATGACCGCCACGCCGATTCCACGTACCCTGGCGATGACGGCCTATGCTGACCTCGACACATCGGTCATTGACGAACTCCCTCCGGGGCGTACGCCGGTCACTACGGTCGCCATTCCGGATACCCGCCGCAGCGATATTATTGATCGCGTGCGCAACGCCTGTACCCACGAAGGACGTCAAGCATACTGGGTCTGTACGCTGATTGAAGAGTCTGACTTGTTGGAAGCTCAGGCGGCAGAAGCGACGTGGGAAGAGCTTAAACTGGCGCTGCCAGAACTCAATATTGGCCTGGTACACGGGCGCATGAAGCCCGCCGAGAAGCAGTCGGTAATGGCGGCCTTTAAGCAGGGTGAACTGCATCTGCTGGTTGCCACCACGGTGATTGAAGTGGGCGTGGACGTGCCAAACGCCAGTCTGATGATTATTGAAAACCCGGAACGCTTAGGTCTGGCCCAGTTGCACCAGTTGCGTGGTCGCGTAGGCCGTGGCGCGGTGGCTTCCCACTGCGTTCTGCTCTACAAATCACCGCTGTCTAAAACCGCGCAGAAACGCCTGCAGGTTCTGCGAGACAGCAACGACGGGTTCGTAATTGCGCAAAAAGATTTAGAGATTCGCGGCCCCGGCGAGCTGTTAGGTACTCGCCAGACCGGAACGGCAGAATTCAAGGTCGCAGATTTACTGCGCGATCAGGCGATTATTCCGGAAGTTCAGCGCATCGCCCGCCATATTCACGAACGTTATCCGCAACAGGCCGCGGCACTGATAGAGCGCTGGATGCCGGAAACCGAACGCTACTCCAACGCGTAGTTAATTCATAGCGGCGGCGGATGTTACCCCGCCGCACAGCCGTTATTGCGCGAAAATCGGTAACAGCAGATACAGCTTAATCACCAGCGCGTTGACGATATCGATAAAGAACGCCCCCACCATCGGCACCACCAGAAACGCCATATGGGATGGTCCAAAACGTTCGGTAATCGCCTGCATGTTGGCAATCGCCGTCGGCGTCGCGCCGAGACCAAAACCACAGTGTCCGGCTGCCAGCACGGCGGCATCGTAGTTCTTACCCATCATGCGCCAGGTGACGAATATCGCGTACAGCGCCATGAAAATAGTCTGCACAACCAGGATTGCCAGCATCGGCAAGGCCAGTGAAGCCAGTTCCCACAGCTTCAGACTCATCAGCGCCATCGCCAGGAACAGCGACAGACTTACGTTACCCAGCACCGAAACTGCACGTTCGAACACCCGATAAAAACCCAGTAGCGCCAGACCGTTACTGAGGATCACCCCAACAAACAGGACGCAGACGAAGGTCGGCAATTCCAGCACTGTTCCAACCAGCATTTGCGCAACGATTTTACCCACCGTCAGACAGATAGCGATCAGAGCAATGGTTTCAATCAGCACCAGCGAAGTGATCATGCGCCCAACGTCCGGCTTTTCAAATGCGGTCGGCACGGCCTGATCGTCCGGCATACCGTCTGGCGTGGTGGAGTGTTTGACCAGATAGCGTGCCACCGGGCCGCCAATCAGCCCGCCCAGCACCAGACCAAACGTTGCGCAAGCCATTGCCACTTCAGTTGCATTGGTGAAGCCATAACGTTCAATAAACAGCTTGCTCCACGCGGCCCCGGTTCCGTGTCCACCAGAGAGAGTGATCGAGCCAGCGATCAGACCCATCAGCGGGTCCAGACCCAGCAGGGTCGCCATACCAATACCGATGGCGTTTTGCATCAGCAACAGGCCAACAACCACAATCAGAAAGATACCCACCACGCGGCCACCGGCACGCAAACTGGCGATATTGGCGTTCAGACCGATAGTGGCGAAGAAGGCCAGCATCAGCGGATCGCGCAGGGTCATATCGAAATTCACTTCCCAACCCATGCTTTTTTTCAGCACCAGCAGCGCAATCGCCACCAGCAATCCGCCAGCAACGGGTTCGGGAATGGTGTATTTTTTCAGGAAGGAAACAGACTGGACGAGCTTACGTCCCAGCAGCAACACAAGGGTTGCCGCAACCAGCGTTGATAACGTATCGAGATAAAACATTTACAGCTCCATTAGTGCGTTTAGCACAATCACGCACGATGCATTCCAGACCGATTTTTAGCTCTTATTGAGTTTTCGGAGTGGATTTTAAGCAGAAAATGATGAAAAGTTATATAAAAATGTTTGTTTATCCGTTTTAAATATTAAGAATACCTGCTAGCAAACGTTTGCTTTTCTGCCCTGGTCAGATAAAATCACCGCTTTTCCACCATGGGATTGCCTCTGATGTCCGTTAACGCCGTAGAGTCAACAAATGCGCAACCGGTTGCGCAGACTCACAACAGTGAACTGATTTACCGTCTTGAAGATCGCCCCCCGTTAGCCCAGACCCTGTTTGCCGCCTGCCAGCATCTGCTGGCCATGTTCGTCGCGGTGATCACCCCTGCTCTGTTAATTTGCCAGGCGCTTGGTTTACCGGCTCAGGATACTCAACACATTATCAGTATGTCGCTGTTCGCCTCCGGCGTGGCTTCTATCATTCAGATCAAAGCCTGGGGGCCGGTCGGCTCAGGGCTGCTATCCATTCAGGGCACCAGCTTTAACTTTGTTGCGCCACTGATTATGGGCGGTACGGCGCTAAAAACCGGTGGCGCAGATGTCCCAACCATGATGGCGGCGCTGTTCGGTACGCTGATGCTGGCAAGCTGCACCGAGATGGTTATCTCGCGTGTCCTGCACCTGGCGCGTCGTATTATTACTCCGCTGGTCTCAGGGGTGGTGGTGATGATTATCGGCCTGTCGCTGATTCAGGTAGGTCTGACATCGATTGGCGGTGGCTATGCCGCAATGAGCGACAACACCTTTGGTGCGCCGAAGAATTTACTGTTGGCAGGCGTGGTGCTGGCGCTAATCATCCTGCTTAACCGTCAACGCAACCCGTACCTGCGCGTTGCGTCATTGGTGATTGCGATGGCGGCAGGCTATCTGCTGGCCTGGTTTATGGACATGCTGCCGCAAAATACCGCACCGGTAAGTCAGGACCTGCTGATGGTGCCAACGCCGCTGTATTATGGCCTGGGCATCGACTGGAGTTTACTACTGCCGCTGATGCTGGTCTTTATGATCACGTCACTGGAAACCATCGGCGATATTACGGCCACCTCTGATGTCTCCGAGCAGCCGGTTTCTGGTCCGCTGTATATGAAGCGCCTGAAAGGCGGCGTGCTGGCGAACGGTCTGAACTCGTTTGTTTCCGCCGTGTTCAACACCTTCCCGAACTCCTGTTTTGGCCAGAACAATGGGGTTATTCAGTTAACAGGCGTTGCCAGCCGCTACGTTGGTTTTGTGGTGGCGCTGATGTTGATCGCGCTGGGCCTGTTCCCGGCAGTCAGCGGTTTTGTACAGCATATTCCTGAGCCGGTACTGGGCGGCGCAACGCTGGTGATGTTCGGTACTATCGCAGCATCCGGTGTGCGTATCGTGTCCCGCGAGCCGTTGAACCGCCGCGCGATTCTGATTATCGCGCTGTCGCTGGCCGTTGGTCTGGGTGTTTCCCAGCAGCCGCTGATTCTCCAGTTCGCCCCGGATTGGGTGAAAAACCTACTCTCTTCCGGTATCGCCGCTGGCGGTATTACCGCAATCGTTCTGAATCTGGTATTCCCACCAGAAAAGCAATAAGCAAAATGCGGCGTTGGTTCTGAATCAACGCCGCTGTAACGCTCTTTCACCATTCCCGCCTTGAGCATTGCGCCTAAATCGTGCATAACTTGACTATGTGCACTTCGCGGGATGGAAGACCATGAAATTTATTGGAAAGCTGCTTCTTTACGTGCTGATCGCCCTTGCAGTGGCGATTCTCGGCCTTTATTTTCTACTGCAAACCCGCTGGGGGGCAGAGCACGTCAGCGCCTGGGTTTCGGAGAACAGCAGCTACCATCTGGCGTTTGATGCCATCGATCACCGGTTTTCCTCCCCTTCCCATATTCTGCTGGAAAACGTCACCTTTGGCCGGGATGGTCAGCCCGCAACGCTGGTCGCTAAAACAGTCGATATTGGGCTGAGTAGCCGCCAAATCACCGACCCGCTGCACGTAGACACCATTTTGTTGCAAAACGGCACGCTGAATCTTTCCCAGCAAACCGCACCGCTGCCGTTCCAGGCCGATCGCCTGCAATTGCAGGATATGGCGCTTAACAGCCCCGGCAGCGAGTGGAACCTCAGCGCCCAGCGCGTTAACGGCGGCGTCATTCCCTGGAGCCCTGAGGCAGGTAAAATTCTCGGGAGCAAAGCGCAAATTCAGCTCAGCGCCAGTTCGTTGACGCTCAACGATGTTCCAACTACCAACGTCTTGATTGAAGGCAGCATCGACCATGACCGGGTGACGCTAAGCAATATTGGCGCTGACGTGGCGCGTGGGGCATTAACCGGCGTAGCGCAACGCAATGCCGACGGGAGCTGGGTTGTGGAGAATCTGCGCCTGAACGATATCCGGCTGCAAAGCGACAAATCGCTGGCCGACTTTTTTGCCCCGTTAAGCACTATTCCTTCCCTGCAAATTGGTCGTCTGGAAGTGACGGATGCCCGTCTGCAAGGCCCCGATTGGGCGGTGACGGATCTCGATCTGAGCTTGCGCAACATGACCTTCAGCAAGGACGACTGGCAAACTCAGGAAGGCAAACTGTCGATGAATGCCAGCGAGTTTATTTACGGCTCTCTGCACTTCTTCGATCCGATTCTGAACGCCGAGTTCTCACCGCAGGGCATTGCGCTGCGCCAGTTCACCACCCGCTGGGAAGGCGGTATGGTCAGAACATCCGGAAACTGGATGCGCAGCAACAAAGCGCTGGTCCTTGACGATGCCGCTATTGCTGGTCTGGAATACACGCTGCCGGAAAACTGGAAGCAGCTGTGGATGAAACCCCTGCCAGCGTGGCTAAACAGCCTGACGCTGAAGAAATTCAGCGCCAGCCGCAATCTGGTGATTGATATCGATCCGAGTTTCCCGTGGCAGCTCACCGCGCTGGACGGCTACGGCGCTAACCTCGGGCTGGTACAGAACAATCAGTGGGGGATCTGGAGCGGGAGCGCCACCCTCAACGCTGCCGCAGCCACCTTTAACCGTACGGATGTGCGTCGTCCTTCTCTGGCGCTAACGGCAAACAGCAGCACCATCAATATCAGCGAACTGAGCGCCTATACGGAAAAAGGACTGCTGGAGGCCACCGCCAGCATTTCGCAGCTACCTCAGCGCCAGACGCAGGTCAGCCTGAACGGGCGCGGCGTGCCAATGACGATCCTGCAGCAGTGGGGCTGGCCCGCACTGCCGCTTTCCGGCGGTGGCAACATCCAGCTTACCGCCAGCGGCAATATTCAGGCCGATGCGCCGCTCAAGCCAACGGTCAACGGTCAGCTGCATGCGGTGAACGTGGAGAAACAGCAGGTAACGCAAACCATGCAGGCGGGCGTGGTTTCGGGGAGTGAAGTCACTGCACCACCACCCGCACAATGATTTATTGCCCGGTGACGCTTCGCTTACCGGGCCTACTCACGCTCATAAGCGAATATATTCACTGCACAACAGCCATTTCACCGGCTCGTCTTCTTCAATCACCGGGAAGCGACCGCCAGGTTCCAGAAAGTGGTTGTCATGCTGGTCGTCATTGACCATCGAGATTTCCCAGCCCAGCACGAACGCCTTCTCCGCCCAAAAGCGATGATACAAGCGCGGTGGCAGGCACACTCCTTGTCCCGGTTTCAATACCAGCGTCTCGCCAGCGTTAACGGTACGCCGCTGACCATCCACGCTAACCTCAACAACGCGTCGGGCGTCATACTCATCATCAGGCGTGACCCACGCCAGCTGCATACATAAATCACCGCCGCCGCGATTAACGATATCTTCCATTTTATGGCGATGAAAATGCCATGGCGTTTGCTGATCCTGCTGAATTTGCAGCATCTTTTCGGCATACGATTTGGGGTAATCCGCTGACCCCATCAGACCATTGCGCAACGTTAGTAACGTCAGCCCCGTTTGCGCAAAATCTCCGTGCCCGAAGTCGGTAATATCCCAGCCCAACTGGAGATCGCGCACTTCACGCCACAGAGTTTGATCCTGTTGCCGCCAGGCATCGACCGTAAAATACGCAAAATCAGGCAGACAGACCCGAAAAGTCTCAGCGATGGCATGCGCTTTATCGACGGCATAATTAATGTGTGAACGCTTCATTCCACTTTTCCTTGTTGCGAAAGAGGCGGGTCGCCCCGCCTGCATGCCGTTAGTAAAGTGATGCTTTGCCGGTTGAACCGAACAGTTTCATTTTGTGGCGGATCACGTCCCGCGCGGCGCTAATGGCTTCCGGATAGATTACGTTCGGGTCCCACCAGGTTTCTTTCGCCAGGATTTCGCGGACTTTCTGGAAGTAGGCGTATTTCATATCGCTGGAAATGTTGATTTTGCCAACGCCTAGCGTCACGGATTCGGCAATTTCCGCATCCGGGTTCGCGGAACCACCGTGCAGCACCAGCGGAATATCCACACGCCCGGCGATGTCGCGCAGGATGTTCATTTGCAGCTCAGGCTGCATCCCTTTCGGGTAGATCCCGTGCGCGGTTCCAATCGCCACCGCCAGCGTGTCTGCACCCGTTCGGGCGATAAAATCCTCAGCCTGAGCAGGATCGGTATAAGTTACTTTCGACACGCCGCCTTCCACTGACGTCCCAGTCTGGCCAATCGTTCCCAACTCCCCTTCCACCGAAACACCTACCGCATGCGCCAGTTTGACCACTTCGCGGGTCAGCGCCACGTTCTCATCATATGGTAGCAGCGAGCCATCAATCATCACCGAGGTAAACCCACACTGAATCGCTCGCAGGACATGCTCAACCGAAGCGCCGTGGTCCAGATGCAGAGTAAAGGGAACCGGGCTGCGCAGGGTGATATCACGGACATAGCTAAAAAACGCATCGCCGACAAAATCATGTTCGCTGGGGTGAATGGAGATAATCGCCGGGGTATTGGTCGCTTCCGCTTCTTCCACTACTGCGCGTACAAAGCAGCTGTCCGCCACGTTGAATGCGCCGATGGCAAAACCGTGCTGACGGGTAGGTTGCAGTAATTCTTTCATCGAAACTAACATGTTAATTCTCCAGTTTCAGGGTGTAGAAAGCCCTGCCAGTGCGTCATCGCAGAGGCATAGAAGGCGTTACAGAAAATGAATCAGGCTTTGCCGATAGCGCCGCTGGCCTGCAGGTACGGAATAATGGCTTCCTCGCAGGCCTGTTCCATCAGGGCCAGGGCATCAACGAGTTCACCGGATGTGTCGCGACACAGGGTATGCAGTAGCGCAGCCTTTCCGGCTTCGAAAACCGCCGCACCAACGTTTATCTTGGCGACACCAAACGTCGGGCAGCGCTGTAGCTGGTCAAACGGCGTTCCGCTGCCGCCATGCAGCGCCAGCGGCACCGTTGATAACCGGGCTATTTCCTCCAGCCGCTGGAAATCAATAGCAGGAGTGATACCCGGCGCGTACATGCCGTGTGCCGTACCCACCGACACCGCCAGCAAATCGATCCCGGTCTGTTGGATGAAGGGTTCCACGTCGGCGACCTGGGTCATCAAATCAGCGTTAGCGGCGTGGTCATAGCACGGAGCATCGGCCAGATGGCCCAGCTCGCCTTCCACGCACAGAGAAACGCTGGCGGCAAGCTCAACCACCGCCCGGGTCTGGCGAATGTTCTCCTCCAGCGCAAAGGCGGAGGCGTCGATCATTAAGCCGCTGAATCCGGCGCGAAAAGCCTGGCGAATGCGTACAGGATCCTTTCCATGATCCAGCGCCAGCGCGACCGGTACCGAGGCTTCCTCTGCCAGCGTTTTGACCACCGCTGCCGCTATCGGGGCCGGAAAATGCTCCAGATGCCCCTGATACAAATTCAGAATGATGGGCGCACGGTGTTTCTCCGCCACTCGCACCGCTGCGCGGGCGCTTTCCAGGTTCATACAGTTGATGGCCAGCAGCGCGTACTGCTCGCGCCAGGCTTTGGTCACCATGCTTTTCATATCGGCAAACATACGGCCTCCGGTTATTCCAGGGTGAAGGTGATTTCTTCGTCTTTCAGCTTTTGATCGCTGAGTTCGTCAAACTCTTCATCACGCTCGGTTACCGGTTTCTTCCACAGCGACAGCATGACGCCACAAATCAACGTACCGATCCCCAGCGCCAGGCAAAACAGCAACGGATGCGTAAAGAGCGGAACCACAAACATGCCGCCGTGCGGTACCGGACTTTCGACACCCCACACCATAATCAGGCCACCCGCAATCGCCGAGGCCACCACGCAGGAGCCCACCACCCGCAGCAGGTCGCGCGCCGCAATCGGAATAACCCCTTCGGTAATCATGCAGAACCCCATCGGGAATGCGGCCTTCAGCGCCTCACGTTCCGCACGGGTGTACTTGTGACGCGTCAGCAGGAAAGAGAGCGTAATGCCAAATGGAGGGATCATCGAACCAACAAACTTCACCGCTTCCGGACCGTACACGCCGCTGACCAGCATGCCGTCAGCAAACAGCGACATGGTTTTATTCACCGGCCCACCGAAGTCGAATGTCGCCATCGCACCGAGGATAGCGCCCATCAGAAAGCGGGATCCGCCCTGCATGGACTCCAGCAGATGAATCAACGCGTCCTGCAGCCAGGCAATCGGCTTGCCAATCAGCGTCATCATCAACAGGCCGCCAATGACGGTACTCAGTACCGGCAGCACCATAATGGGCATCAACCCCTGCATCGACTGCGGCAAACGGATATAGCGCTTGAGCAGCAGGACGGTATAACCGACCAGAAATCCGCCCAGCATCCCACCGATAAAACCGGTATGAATTTCTCCGCAGACGAAGCCGACAATCAGGCCCGGCGCGAATCCCGGACGGTCAGCAATGGAGTACGCAATCGCCGCACTAATCAGCGGTACGATTAACCCCATCCCCCAGCCGCCAATCTGGTTGAGCATCCAGGGAATGGTTCCTGTTTTTTCACCGACGTTAGTGCCGCCAAGTATTTGCCCGAGAGCAATACAGATCCCGGCGGCGACAATTAACGGGATCATCCACGAAATTCCCGTTAATAAATGTTTTTTTATTTCCTGAGATAGCGGAATTTTATTTTCACTCATGTGAAACCCCTCCAAAATGAGGATCGCTACTGGTTATTATTAACTAATGATTTTTCGACCTTTTCAAGAAACTGAATGGGCGATTTTATGACGATTTCAGTTTTTACTCGCACAATGCGTTTGTTTGAAAATCGCTCCTCCCCTTTTATTTTTACATCGACAGCAAGAATCACGACATCAGCCGCAGAAATATCTTCTGTCAGCAGTTCGTTTTCTGTGCCAATGGTGCCCTGGGTTTCAACTTTTATATTATGACCAAGCGCTTTGGCACCTTTAATTAACTTCTCACGGGCAATATAGGTGTGCGCAATACCCGCCGTACAGGCGGCAACACAAACAATATTCATAACATGCTCCACATTTTATTTAGCAGACATTGGATTCAGCATATTGGCTAAAAAGCTCAATAATTTTTTGTGGACTACTTTCAACTAATAGTTGTTCAATAATGTCGTCATCTGCCAACGCGCCAGCAACCTGCGAAAGCAGACGAATATGGGTGGTGTTTTGATCTTCAAGACGTACGGCAAACAGAATAATGCACCGTACATTGCTGCCGTCCAGGGTTTCCCAGGGAATATCCTGGCGGGTACGCCCAATCGCCAGCGTGGTATTGACCACCGCCGAGGATTTCCCGTGCGGGATCGCAATATGGTTTTCGAAGCCGGTCGAGCCTTCTGACTCACGTTGCCAGACATCCTGAATAAACGTTTCGCGACAGCTAATTGCTCCATCTTTTTGCAGAATATCCGTCAGTTCCTCAATAGCCTCCGTTTTGCTTGTAGCCTTCATTTCCAAAATAACGCGATTTGTATTGAGTATTTTCGTGATGTCCATCAATCATACCTCATGGAGTTCAGACATTAATTTTCAACGACCAGCGACGTCGCCCGATGTAATTTTTCCGTAATAACCGTTTCTGTTACCCGCTTAATATCCGCATCATTGAAGAAGGCAGTGACATACACGACCGGCATGGCAACCGCGGGTAAATTAATCGTCGATACCACCAGTTCAATATCGTCCGTCAGTACAGAGGGCAGGCTGCCTGCCGACACCACGCCGACGATAGTCCAGTCCGGAAAGGCGCGCAGAATACGGCTTTTGAGTAAGTGAGAAGTGCCGATACCCGTTGAACAGACCAGTAGTACGCGTTTACGCGCTATCTGACGCTCCATTGCGGCCTGAAAATGCACGGTTAAATATCCCACTTCATCTTCCGACACGGCCCGCTCGCCCCAACCGCTAAACACCCGATTCACCGCACACTGGGTCAGACGCCACACATCCTGCAACTCGCCTTTGATATCCTCCAGCAGCGGATTACGAATGCGGATCTGGTAGTTCAGTCGGTTAATCAGCGGCTTAATGTGGATCAGCAATCCGTCATACAGCGCCGTGTCCTGGCTAAGATCGCTGTCGACCATCTCGGCGAAGGTGGCAATCAACCGATGGGTAATCAAACGCGCTTCGTCGCTGGAGTGCATATGGCCAATCACACTCACGTCATTATGCTCTTCAATCACCACACCCGAGGAGATAATGTATTGATATATAAACCAGACTTCGTCTTCCGGCAGCGGGTGGGCAATGCGTTTTTCGATATGCTGAATCATGCGACTGGCAATGGAAAATATGTTCTCATCACAGGTAGAGATGCTCTCTTCTTTTCTCGGAAGCGCATTGCCCCGCGTGATGCGGTACATCATGATCAGAATATGGGTAAAGATATTGACGTAATAAGGCTCGCCGAGCGACCAGCACAGGTCGTTCTCCATTTCCTGCAATAACGTCTGGACAAATAAAACGTCTTCTTCGCCAAAGTAATGCACTAACGCTTTATAACTGCCCGGATCCAGGCGTGAATAAATCACGCTGCCGGGTTCATTATGGTTAATCACACCGTTAATCAGCGATGCCATCGCCTGGCGCACACCGCTCTCGCTGCCTTCAATGTGCGTGCCGCTCTGACTACGAATCAACGACAGGCCCAACGGGGTAATCCAGGATTCAATTACTTTCAGATCGTTAACAATCGATGCGCTACTAATGAAATAACGTTCGGATAATTTACTGATCGACGTTTCATGCGGCGTTTCGCTTAATAACTGTGAAGCTATCTTGACTCGCCGTGAATTATTCATCATGCCGTCAGCATCATCACCCTCCGATCCTAATAACTGGTCCATATATAAAAGGTCGGTAATATTATCTGCACTTAATATCACCCCAGCACCAGCACGTTTATCGATGGCTATTTTCCATTCTGATAACCATGGTTCCAGTAAGCGCAGATCGCGCTGCACAGTTTTCTCTGAAACAGATAAATATTCGGCAATTTTCAGCAGCGTGACATATTCCTTCTTAGACAGAAGAAATTTTAATAATCTGTTTTGTCGCGAGGTAATCATTTGCATTATTTACCCTTATTACATACCAGATTAAATATCTATACCCGTCATACTTCAAGCTGCATGTGCGTTGGTTTTCCTCGCTCACCCCAGTCACGTACTTATGTACGTTCAGGGGATTCGCTGCGTCGCCGCCTTCCTGCAACTCGAATTATTTAGGTTATAAAGAAGCATTTATGCTCCACGTGTAATCCGTGATGATAAATATAAGAGGACTACGATGCGCCAACAATACTAAATCGTGTCCTGTATTCCGGACAGAAATAAGACAAAAACGGGAAATAGTGAGATATTTACGGCGCAGATCACATTTTTCGTGGGATTCAGAGTGATATCGCTCGCAAATATGGGGAGCTAAAAATTTAATTCAGGATATTTTGGGTTTTCAGATCTGGAATGCTGCTCGCAGCGTGGGCCGGATAAAACGCATTGCGTCGCCATCCAGCCCACGTTGAGATTTACTTACAGGGTAATCGTCAGCACATCCGCATCCGGCGTGACAACCGTTCCCCACTCACTGCCCACAGACGAGCCGCCCTTCACGCCGCTAACCTGCGTAATATTACGCAGACACAGCGTCCAGTTACGCGCTTCGCCACTTCCTTGCACGGTGATGGTATTACCCGTGCGCGTCGCTTTCAGCGTGAAGATAACCGAGCCGTCAGCCGCCGGGACTTCACAAATCGCCTCCCGACCCTCCTGCAGATGGAACAGCTGGAACGCCGTCCCTTCGTGCCAGGCGTAGTCCGGCTTCTGGTTATTGCAGCCCAGCGCCAGCAGTGTATTGTCGCGCACATAAACCGGCAGACTCAGGAAGTCATGCTGCTGCTTATGCCAGCGGCTGCCCGCCACCTCGTCGTTACGCCACAGATGCGTCCAGCGTCCTTCCGGAAGATAGAACTGCACATCACCCGCCTCGCTAAACACCGGCGCAACCATCACGCTATCGCCCAGCATGTACTGGCGGTCGAGATAATCACATGCCGGATCGTCCGGGAACTCCAGCATCATTGCGCGCATCATCGGCGTTCCGAGTTCATTGGCGCGCGCCGCTTCGCGATACAGGTATGGCATCATGCGGCATTTCTGCTCAGTGAAGTAGCGTACCACGTCGCAGGATTCATCATCGTACGCCCATGGCACACGGTAGGATTTACTACCGTGCAGGCGGCTGTGGCTGGAGAGCAGCCCGAACGCACACCAGCGCTTGTAGACGTGCGCCGGGGCGGTATTCTCAAAGCCGCCAATATCGTGACTCCAGAAACCAAAGCCGGACAGACCAATGGACAACCCGCCACGCAGACTTTCGGCCATCGATTCATAGTTGGCGTAGCAGTCGCCGCCCCAGTGCACCGGAAACTGCTGCGCGCCGACCGAGGCCGAACGGGCGAACAGCACGGCCTCTTCTTCACCGACGGTCTCTTTCAGCACGTTCCATACCAGTTCGTTGTAGATGTACGCATAATGGTTGTGCATTTTCTGCGGATCGGCACCGTCAAACCACTGAACGTCAGTAGGAATGCGTTCGCCAAAGTCAGTTTTGAAGCAATCAACGCCGATATCCACCAGACCTTTCAACTTGTTGGCATACCACTCGCAGGCTTCAGGATTGGTAAAGTCATAAATCGCCAGGCCCGGCTGCCATTTATCCCATTGCCACAGGGAGCCGTCCGGGCGCTTGAGCAGATAACCTTTATCTTTCAGTTCATTGAAAAGCGGGGATTTCTGGCCGATATAGGGGTTTATCCATACGCAGACCTTCAGCCCTTTCTCTTTCAGGCGGCGGATCATACCTTCCGGGTCAGGGAAGGTCACCGGATCCCACTCAAAGTCGCACCACTGGAAGGCTTTCATCCAGAAGCAGTCGAAATGGAAGACGTGCAGCGGCAGATTGCGCTCGGCCATCCCATCGATAAAACTGTTCACCGTCGCTTCATCGTAATTAGTGGTGAACGATGTAGTCAGCCACAAACCGAATGACCAGGCTGGCGGCAGCGCCGGACGACCGGTAAAGCGGGTATAGCGATCCAGCACCGCTTTCGGCGTAGGGCCGTCGATGACGAAATATTCCAGATACTCGCTTTCAACGCTGAACTGCACTTTTGACACTTTCTCAGAGCCAATTTCAAACGACACGCACTGCGGATGGTTTACCAGCACGCCGTAACCACGGTTGGTGAGATAAAACGGGATGTTCTTGTAAGACTGCTCGGTACTGGTGCCGCCATCGCGGTTCCATGTTTCCACCGTCTGGCCGTTACGTACCAGCGCAGTAAAGCGCTCGCCCAGACCGTACACCGTTTCGCCAACGCCCAGATCCAGGCGTTCAAACATATAGTTTTTCCCGCTATTGGTGTCCTGCACGTAGCCGTTATTTTTCAGCTGGCTGCCGGTAATACGTTCACCGTTACGCAGGAAATCCAGCGACCAGAACTCACCTTTAGTGACCCGCACGCTCAAATTTCCGCTTTTCAGTTCGGCAAATTCAGCGGTGTTTTGTATCTCTACATTGACGTCCTGCAGCACGTTCAGCGGATAGTGCGGACCGTTATCCAACGCGCCCTGGAAGTGTTCCATACGCACCCCAACCACGCCTTCCTGCGGCGAGAAAAAGCGCAGGGTGAAGAGTGGAGTATCCAGTTGCCAGGTACGTTCACGCACATCGCGCGGTGCAACGTAGACAATCATCTCGTTACCCTGTTGCTCGACCTCGAATACCTGAATCGGGTGAGTTAAATTCAGGCCAGGCTGCGTCAGCCAGTTTCCGTCGCTAATTTTCATCGTTGGTTCCTTAGTTCTGTAATTCTTTCGTCGAAAAATCCTGCTGATTGCGGTGCGCACCCTGAGCCAGCTGACTCATGATTTCCGTCAGATACGGCGTTTTCAGGGTATAAAAGCGTTTGGCAATCACGGCACTCAACAGGTAACAAATAGCCGGGACAATCGTGAACAATGCGATAATGATGCTAATGGTGGCGCTGTTCTGGGTTTTCGCTGCGGCATCGTAACCGCCGCCCGCCAGCATCCAGCCGATCATCGCCCCGCCGAGCGCCAGACCCAGCTTCAGCACGAACAGCGTGCCCGCGAAGCTGATCCCC
Source organism: Citrobacter sp. Cpo126 (assembly GCF_030332445.1). Classification (NCBI taxonomy): domain Bacteria; kingdom Pseudomonadati; phylum Pseudomonadota; class Gammaproteobacteria; order Enterobacterales; family Enterobacteriaceae; genus Citrobacter; species Citrobacter sp. Cpo126. The sequence goes on along the minus strand of NZ_JAOWHT010000037.1, from coordinate 118,450 downwards.
GTCAGACGTTTTCCGTTACACCACTCGCCGTAATCAACGGTGTCGGACATCATCACCCACTGGATTGGCGTCACGAGCTGATGCAGTACGCCAATCACGAAGATGAAGGCGAACATGGTGAGATTTGCGTGCATCGGCACAAAGAACATTGCCAGACTGACGACCGCTAGCAGGGCGTTCGTCCACCAGAAGACGCTGACTTTGCATTTCCAGTCAGTCAGCGGTTTTGCCAGCGCAGAGCCGATAAGATTGCCGACGCAATAGGTGGTGAGGAAGGCGACAAACACTTCCGGGGTACCCAGAATCCAGGTGACGTAATACATCATCGCCCCGCCGCGTACGCAGACGGCAAGGATGTTGAGGATGGTCAGCAGGCCGACGATGCGCCATTGGTCGTTCTGCCAGATGTCGCGCAGGTCTTCACGCATTGAGTTGCTGCTCGGCGGCGCTTCCACACGTTCTTTGGTAGTGAAGAAGCAAAACGCCAGCATCAGGAACGCCACAACCGAGAGCACGGCAATCCCGCCCTGGAAGCCCAACGCTTTATCTTCGCCGCCAATCAGATTCACCAGCGGCATCATCAGCACGGTGGAGAGCATGCCGCCCGCCGTCGCCAGCACAAAGCGCCATGACTGCAGGGAGATACGCTGCGTTGGGTCATTGGTTATCACACCGCCCAGCGCGCAGTAGGGAATATTCACCACGGTATAAAGCAGGGTCAGCAGCGTGTAGGTGATTGCGGCATAAATCATTTTGCCGTGCAGGCTGAGATCCGGCGTGCTGTAGGCGAGCACACAGACCAGACCAAATGGCAGAGCGCCAAACAGCACCCACGGGCGGAATTTCCCCCAGCGCGAACGGGTGCGGTCGGCGAGCAGTCCCATGCAAGGGTCTGAGATAGCATCCAGCGCGCGAGCCAGTAAGAACATCGTGCCGACAAAACCGGCCGGGATACCAAAAATATCGGTATAGAAGAACATCATATATAACATAACGTTATCAAAGATGATGTGGCTGGCGGCATCGCCCATGCCGTAGCCAATCTTCTCTTTAACGGACAAAATCTCACTTTTCATTACGCATCCTTGTTAGCACTTTCACACGCACTGATACCGGTTACAGTTCTTGTAAACCATCCCTGTGAGCGCGGGTATTCCGATATCTCGTTATCAGATTACGATTCTTGTTTTCTGTGATCAGAGTAGCGTCAAAAAATGTGTCTAAGTGTAAGTAATGGATTTTGCGGGGATTTATTTGAAACTGGTCATGGTATGGAGAAACGGAAGTTAAAAAAGTGAGTGAGGGGGTGTGGAAACGTTTGGAAGTAGCTATAATGCGCCCCGCCTCCATGTAGCAATCGAGGCGCGGAAGATCGTCATCTCCGGTGAGGTGGCTGGACTTCAAATCCAGTTGGGGCCGCCAGCGGTCCCGGGCAGGTTCGACTCCTGTGATCTTCCGCCAAAATTCTCATATCATCCCAGCCATTTGCCATATATTCTCAGCATATGCATGCTTTTATAATTCTCGCCCACAATATCTATTTTCATTTATGATTAACGAGAATCCCATATGAGCACTGCCCTTACGATCATGGCCATCGCTGCTACTGTAATTAGCCCATTATTAGCCATTCAGACACAGAAATTTATAGAAAGATATTCTCAGAAAAAATCATTAAAAATTGATATATTCAAACAACTTATGGCTACTCGATCTCAGAACTCTCGACTGTCTAATGAACATGTTCGCGCATTAAATATGATCGACTTAGCATTTTACGGAAAAATAAAAAGAGGAAGAACCAAGAGAAGCGATTCTGAAAGTAAGGTATTATCTTCGTGGAAACTATACTTTGCGCATTTAAATACATCTTACCCTGATAATGATAATGCATCTGGCACCATATGGAACCAAACAAGCAACAATCTTTTTCTAGACTTGCTATCAGAGATAGCGAAAGATATTGGGTATGATTTTGAGCGAGTTCAATTACAAACAGCCATATATTCACCTATGGCCCACGGGGCAATAGAAAACGATAAATTAAAAATTAGACAGGGGTTGGCTGCAATATTCTCAGGAGAAAATGCCCTAAAAATGGAAATTATAAATATTCCTGCAAGACAGGGCAATTAATCTATTCACTATTTATCCTGTGGCTCAATACCTAACCGTTCCAACTCCTTTCTCCCTAATGTTTTGAGCCAATTCCCTAAACTCATCCCTTCGGCCTTTGCCGCAGCCTCGAACTGCGCCTTTAACTCGGGTGTGATACGAATCTGGAAAGTTGGTGCTTTTCCGGATTTAGACTGATTTGGATCGCGTTTAGCTGTTGACATGTACGTACCTATAAGAGCAGTACACCACCAACCAGGTACGTACCTTTATATCTGGCGACCTGACTTATAACGCCCTCGCCTGGTACTCGCAGTACCCGACGAGAGCTAACCTCATCAACTATCAAGGAGTTGATTATGGCTGATTCGCATTCTACCCCAGACATCGACCAATCCGGAACTGAGCGTTCGGTAATTGTGGGATACCGCCCTAATGTTTTCGACAAATCTACACCCAAAATTATTCTTTCCGGCAAGTGGCTACGCGAAGCGGGGTTTGATACCGGGCAACAGATTACCGTAAAAGTGATGAATGGCTGTATCGTCCTGATGGTCTATGGCGAGCAGGAGCAACGGTTGCAGGATGAGCTGAAAGAGGCCAATCAGAAGTTAAAAAGAATTGAGAGCACGCTTGCGACTCTCCAGTGAAGCACGGCTGAACCTGCAAGCGGTACTTACAGGTTTACTTGGTGCCGGATGGCGCTTGCGCTTATCCGGCCAACTTTCACTATCCCCTTTGCCTGCTCTCCACCTCATAGTGACCACCAGAAAGATATCGACTATAATGAACGAATCGAACGATTCATGCGAAATGGTGGCAATATGCATACTCTTACGGCAAATGAAGCCAAAACCCAGTTTGGCGATATGCTACTTAAAGCGCAGCGAGAACCTGTGCAAATTAACCGTAACGGTAAACCTGTTGCAGTCGTCGTTTCCATTGAGGACTATGAACAAATGGAAGCCATGAAGCTCCAGTTACTGAAGGCCAAAATTCAGCGTGCTCAAAACGATATTCATTTGGGCAATATTGTTGATGGTGATGCTTTTTTTGATGAGTTGATGGATCAACACAAAGGATAAAAAGTGAGTTACAAACTTACTGGGGAAGCACAGCACGATATTATTGAAATCCGTGATTACACATCAAGAAATTGGGGCGCTAAACAGTCCAGGGATTATCTTAGGAAATTACAGGTCGTTCTCTCTCAGTTAGCTGAAATGCCAGGCATGGGGCAGCATCGCATTGATGATTTTGGTGCAGATGTTTACAGCTTTCCTTATGTTAGTCATATGATTTACTACTGTGCACAAGACACAAATATTGTTGTATTGGCAGTCTTACACCAAAGCCGAGTACCAACAAAACATCTGGGACAACGTTTGTAACCCACCACCTTAATGCCGGATGGCGCTAACGCTTATCCGGCCTACGATTCCCAGAAAAAATAAAGCCGCCGATCGGTTAATCAGCGGCTTTTACATTACTGCATTACATTAGAAGTTATATTTCACGCCGAGCATACCGCGGGTATCGCTGTAGCCTTTATCGCCGACCTGTTGGGCCACGTTGCTCCACACGTTGAGGCGCGGAGTGATTTGACCTTCAACGCCGACTTTCAGCTCGCCGATGTTTTTGGTGCCGCGCATGTCGTTGCTCACATCGTCCATCTTCACGCTGGTCGTCTGCGTGTTGTGGATCCAGTTGGCTTCAACAAACGGCTGGAACTCGCGAGATTTACCGTCGTCGATGGCGTTGTGCCCGTTGATAAAGGCTTTCACACCCAGACGGGTCATCAGGTTGCCATCGGTGTTGTCCTTCACGCGGGTACCGTTCGCTTCGCGGTGACTGTCGGCTTGCACGTCCATCCATACCACCTGCGCTTTCGGTTGCAGCCAGTAGCTGTTGCGTTCGCTTTCACCCAGTTTGAAGCTGTAACCGGCTTCAACCGAAGCGGTTATCCCGCTGGATTTGTATTTCTCTGCTGCCTGCTCCTGGCCCATCACTTTGTTATCAAACCAGTTGTACAGCGCCCAGGTATCCACGTAGGTGCCGGTCTTGTCGGCGTCATTGGCATACCATGTGCCATACAGCCCCACGCTGTAACCGGTGACCTGGCCACGTGAATGGTAGCCGGTCAGGCTGGACTGCGTGCGGTTCTGGCTGTTGGCATAACCGGCCATCGCGCCGAGGTGCCAGCGGTCAAGACCGTCGCTACTCCACTGCGCCAGGTCGCCGCCTAGCTGCATCACATAGCTGTTGCTTTGGGTTTTCAACTGCCCGCTACCGTCTTTGAAGCGGGTATGCGCCCCAACGTTACGCATCCACAGGCTGGTAACTTTCTTCTCGCCTGTCAGCATATCGACGAACTGCGTTTCACCCAGACGATCGTGCAGTCGGGTCATAAACAGCGTGTTAGCCGCATAGTTGTTCGCCAGATAACTGCCTGCTTCCGGACGGTATTGCTGCTCAGTGACAGGAGGCGCAACAGGTTCTTCCGGCTCAGGGATAATCGGGTCTACAGGATCGACCGGGTCTGGATCAATAGGGTCAACCGGGTCCGGATCAACAGGGTCCGGGTCTTCCGGATCCGGCGGAGCAGGAATAAAGCTGGTCAGATACCAGTTACTGCCTTTCTGCACCACGTTATAGTCGTACGCACCGGCAACAATACGGCCCGCTTTCTCAAAAGTACCGTCAGAATTACCGGCCACTTCGATGATCTCAATACCTTCAATGGTCTGCGCCCCGGTTCCGCCAATGTTATTCACCGCCACAAACGCATTACCCGCGGTGTTGCCGAGCACTTTCAGCTTGTCGGTTTCGGAGGTATCGTCATTCAGGACAGTATTGAAAACCAGTTTGCCGCCGTTCCCGGTAAAATCTTCATTGATGGTAAGCGTCTGCCACGGTTCGCCGTCAGCATGCCCAAAGTTCACCACTGACCCGCCGTTCAGCGTCAGGTCGGTGAGCGTTGAACTGTTAGTCATGTTCCAGGTCGCGTCGCTCATTTGCAGCGAGATAACGCCCGTCCCGGCAGTGGCGCTGGTGATGTATGACGCCCCGCTCCACAACGAGTTGTCGGTCATGTTGAGCTTAATGGTACTGTTTTGCTGCGGCAGGCTGCTGGTTGCAGCAGTCGCGCCAGCGGCATGAAGATCGCCGTCGATAAGAAAACGCCCGCCAGTAGAACCGTCTACGATGCCGCCCGTTTCAGTACTGATGGCATAACTTTCGTTGCTGTGATCGCCCGCCATGGTAATGGCGGCACCGCCTGCCAGGTTTATCGCCCCGCGTGAAGTCGCATACAGGCCGCGTGGCGCTTTGCTGTATGATGCCGCTTTCGCCGAACTGTTCACGTTGATCGTTGCATTTTCACCGAGATTCACGGTCGCGTTGGTGGAATAAACCGCATGAGCGCTGACGCCGTTGACCGTAATCGTCGCGTTGTTGCCCAGTTCCGTTTTGGACGATGAGGCGGCATAAATCCCCGTTGAAGAAGCACCCGAAGTCTCGATGGTGGCGTCATTGCCAAGCAGTATCGAGGAACCGCTCTGCCCGGTGCGAAGACCCTCTGAACTGTCACCGATCGTCACAATGTGTGCCCGGTCGCCGACCACAATTGTATTTTTGGCCTGCGTGGCGTCTTTCATCGCGTTTGCTGTGATACCACGTCCCTGGGAACCGGTGGTCTGAATATACAGATCGTCACCGACGTAAATGCTGGCCGAGCCCTTCCAACCCTGGCTATAGGAGTTGTAACCGGCGTTAATACCGTCACCATCCTGACCGTCCACATAAATGCTGGTGCGATCCCCGGTGATGATAAAGACCGGGTTATCCGGCGTATTGGCCCCGTGCGTGCGGATACCGTCAACATCTTTACCATTATTGGCGGCATTCTTCGACTGCGTGCGAATCGTCAGGTCGTCCCCAAAAATAACGCCCGGACTACCCGTTGTACTGTTCTGAATAACGGTAACAGAGTGCTCAAAAGCTTCAGCGCCGGGTCCATTAATCGTTAATCCATTGCCATAAACGGGAATCGTGCCCGCACTCCATTGATAAACATAATTCGGCATGGCGCTGGTTTTAGCGAAACTGGCATTTGCCTGCGCTGGAATTATTGCCTGCAATTCCGGGGGCAGACTGCTAACCAGTCCGGTGGAGGGTAGACTATCAACGTCAACCCATGCCGCTTGAGCTGAAAATACCATAGAGGTTAATGCGGCTGAAACCGCTATGGCAATACGAGAATAAGATTTGGGATTTGGCATATTAGCCTCCTGCTTTCAGGCGTAGAGCGTCCACCACATCGCAAGGATGTGAAATAATAAAATTCAAAAATACGTTATAAAATATTCGACAATATTTGATGAATACTATGGCCTAACTTATCTTCAAGCCTGAGCTTGTAGACATATATTTTCTTAATATCGATATTATCTATTTTGGTAATTTGCTGAATACTTTTCCCTGACACAAAACGCTTCAGTAATATCATTTCAGTATAGTTAAGTGAGCGTCCACGTTTGCTGTTAGCGAGATGACCCGTAAAGAGTCGCCTAATTTTCTGATGTTGAACTTCGTCATCATCATCAGAATATATAATCCCTTGGATTTTATTGCTTTTGGACAGCCAGTAGTTGGCTAACGGCGCCAGGTTCCTGTCTGCTATCAACACAATATGCATACCGCTGTAGGCAAGCCGGTCAACCCATTGCGGGTCGGCAAACAGGCGCAGATTCGGGAAAGAAAAGTCCACAAAAATAAACCCACGCGACAAATGGTTTTGATTATTAAGCAGAAGCTTTTCAATAATTCCTTTTTGCAGAAAACCATTCCCCTCAGGCCAGATCGCAAAAGCGGCACGGTGGCAGTAACTGGCGCGAACCGCAGTATCCGGAAATAATTGACAGGATAATTCACAGCTTATGCAACGAACAGTCTGTGACGGTGATCTCTTCATCAAAAATGACTCCTGTTATTTTTCCATAAATATTTCATTGGTAAATAAATGTGTCAATCCAACACGTAGTACGTTCCTTGTCAGCTAATAACAGTGGCGCTAATAAAATGTAATAAACTCCTGATGCACTAATATGTATGGTCTGTGAGTAATACGATTGCGCTAAGCTTATTTACGCTTTATCTCAGAATAACAACCTATGCATTAGGAATTTTATGCATAAATTCAGATTCCAGGATAAACAGTAAAAAAGCACTATTTGCTAAAAAATAACCTGCGTAAAAGTTACTTACTAATTACGTAATTCTGATAACTCAATCACCCTTGTCATGTTGTGGACAAATATAAAGATAATTCAGATAAAACTGTAATGAATTCTCATTATTTAACCTTAGTTAATTCTCACCTAAGAAATAAGATCGCTAACATATTGTATTTAAAGAGGTTTTAATGAATTGGTGAAATTCTTATCTTCGTTCATGAACAAAGAGTGAGGCGCATTTTCGATTTGGATGTAAAATTTAAAGGATGCGTTAGCACACGCTGTGATTCGTTTTGGTTACTGAGGGCTGGGCAATTGTACCTTATCAATCAGTTGGTCGAATTTAATCCTGATAGCAAAAGTCTGGTCAATCGTCATACCGGGCGAGCAATTCAGCTCCAGCTCCCTGCCTCGCTCTGTTTTCTCTATTTAATTACTCACGCAAGTGACATTGTTTCCCAGAACACGTTGATGACAATTGGTTGGGGTGAAAGAAATAATGTGACCACCACCAACACATTTTACCAGGCTATTCTGACGCTACGAAACGCGCTGGCGGACGTGGGGTTGCCTCGTGATACGGTGAAAACTATTTCCCGACGCGGGCTCAGATTAAATGAGAATACGCAAGTAGAGACAATAACGCTTCAACTGAGTGAAGTTTCCCCGCCGCCGGCTATTGAAGAAATCCCCCCCGCAAAGATAATTCCTTCGACACCACAACAAACGACGCAGATACCCTGGTTTGAGGTTTTATTTAGCGCCAGTGTCGTGATTGCCACGTTGATCATCTGGCTGGTGTGGTATCAAACGCGCCCTGTTATGCCGTTTAGTAAATTTGTCCAGGCTTCCATGCAGACGCCATCGCGGCAAAATTGCAAAATCTATTACTCACCAAATGAACACGACCAGCAAGGCTATTTCAATCTGATGCAGTTACATCCCTATCTCTGTGAAAACAACAAGCACGTGTTTCTTACCGGTTACAGCAAAGCGGAAAGGATCGTGGCATTTGTCTGTGATAAAGATGCACGGGTGGATGCTAACGCATTTTGTACTACTCATTATTACTGGATGCGCGGGCAATGAAAAAAACACGCCACCTTATAGTGCTCGTGGCCGGGCTGGTTACTGTGCTCGGTTCAGGCGGATGGTTATGGCATTCACGCTATGCCGACAAACCGCTGAATTGCATCGGTAACATTGAATGGAATATTGGCAGCAACCGCTTTACGGGTACGTTATCGTTTCGGATGTACAACAGTGAAGGCCTGGCCACTATTACCGGCAAACTGTACGGGCGTAATACCTCAGACATTAGCAGGAACATCTATTTTAACTACACCCAAAAGCGCGATGCCCGAGTGCTACAGGCGATGCAGGTCGTCAAAACCTTCGCTGACACCGCTGATGAAGCGGATATTAACGACACATTACCTGGATTTTACCGCCAAAGCGGACGAAGCCTGAGCCTGGTCATGGAGGAGTATAAAGGTGCATGGATTTTTGCCAGCTCCAATGTGCCCTCGCTGTATTGCCGCAAAAGGTAACGTCATATCCGGAAACAAAAAGCACGGCCCCTCAATGAAATTCACATTTGTCATCATTGACTTACGCGACATGGGTCACTGAATCCACACATAACCCATTGCTATTCTTCATCGCGAATCAGGAAACATCCTGAATATCATAATATCCGTTGCGTAATAATTAAGCGAAATGGGCGTTATATTTTGCCCAGAAGACTTCAACCTACGGATGGATATTTGGAGAAGACGTGGGCAGGGGCGTTTATCTCTCTCGCGAGCAATGTCTGAGCGTTCAGGCGTTATCGCATTTCAGGAAACGGTGTGTTTCCGGTGTATTTTTGGCGTACATATGAGGGATACGTAATGTTTACTTTTAAAAAGTGCCTGATTGCACTTTCTATAAATTTGGCCGTTGTTTCATCAGGTTTTGCTTGTACGACCCTGCTGGTCGGCAACGAAGCATCAGCGGACGGCTCCATGCTGGTCGCCCGTAGCGCAGACAGCGATGCCCTGAAAGCACAGCATTTTGTCATTCATCCGGCAAAGCAAAATCAGAGCGGGGTATACAGCACCAAAGCACATAATGGTGCGAATGATTTTACCTGGCCACTGCCGAAAAACTCTCTGCGTTATACCACTGTCCCAAACTGGAAAACCCAACTGCACGGCGCGACCGGATTTAACGAGCTGGGTGTCGGCGTGAGCGGTACAGAATCCATTTTTGCCTCACCGAAAGCACTGGCCGCCGACCCGTACGTTGAGGATAAAGGGATCACCGAAGACGATATCCCGGATATTCTGCTGTCACAAAGTAAAACCGCACGTGAAGCTGTGGCGCTGTTGGGCCATATCGTTGAGACCGTCGGCGCAGGCGAAGGTTTTGGCGTTGCCGTCGTCGACGATAACGAGATCTGGTACCTGGAAACCGGTAGCGGCCATCAGTGGATGGCGCAGCGTCTGCCGAATAACCAGTATTTTGCCACCGGTAATCAGGGCCGCTTACAGGATTACGATCCTAAAAGTCCGGACATGATGGCGTCAAAAAACCTGATTCAATTTGCGACTGAAAAAGGGCTGTACGATCCGGCGAAAGACGGTAAATTCAACTTCTCCAAAGCCTATACCCGTGATGACGAGCGTGACCGCACGTATAACGACCCTCGCGTATGGACCATCCAGAAAGAGTTCAATCCTTCCGTAAATCAGGATATGGCCAAAGGGCGCGAATTCCCGGTCTTCATGACGCCAGAGAAGAAAATGACGCTGGACGATGTGAAAGCCGTGTTGCGTAGTCACTATGAAGGGACCAGCCATGACCCGTACACCAACGGTCTGAACGGCAAAGAGCCATGGCGTCCGGTCAGCGTTTTCCGTACCTATGAAGCGCACGTTATGCAGGTCCGTCCGTGGTTGCCAAAAGAGATTGGTGAAACGACCTACATTGGCCTGGGCATGGCTGACCTCACCGCCTTCGTTCCGTACTACAGCGGTCTGAAAGCGTATCCGGCTAACTACACGATGGGTACCGATAAAGCGGACGATCAGTCTATCTACTGGAAATATCGTAAATTACAAACGCTGACGATGACCGATTATCCGAAGCTCGCGCCAATCGTCAAAAAAGCCTACAAAGCGTGGGAAGACAAAGTGGCGAAGGAGCAAAAAGAGGTCGAAGCAGAGTATCTGAAGATGGCGAAAACCGATAAACCCGCCGCGGATAAGATGCTGAATGACTTCAACCTGCGCATCATGGCCGACGCCGAGAAGCTGACGGAAGATCTGACTAATCAGCTCTTTACCATCCGAACTAAAGACATTCAGTCTGATATTTTCTTTGCGAATGCAACGAAAAAAGACTGAGTAACGACGCGATAGTATTCTGGCGTAAAGCGCTTATTAGCTTTGCGCCAGCATTTCACACCGTGCCTTCACCGCCTCGTGCAGAAGGCGTACCGCGGTTGAAAGCTGCTTCCGATGCGGGCAAATCATATTCAGCGGGACTTTCTCTCCCTGATAATCCGGCATCAGCAGTTGTAATCGACCGTCACGCACATCCTCGCTGACATCCAGCCACGACTTGTACGCCACACCTTCTCCGGCAATCGCCAGGCGCCGGATCACTTCCGCATCGTCACTCATAATGGTGCCGTTAACCTGCACACTGCTGACCTCGCCGTTGCGCGTAAACGTCCAGCGATCGTGCAGGCGGCCGCGTAATACGAAAGTCATGGCGTTGAGCTGTGTTAAATCATCCAGTTTTTGCGGCGCGCCGTTTTGCTCAACCCATTCCGGTGATGCCACCAGCACGCGTCGGTTACCCGGTGCAACCGGCAGCGCAATGTAAGACGCGTCTTCGGTGTTGCCATAGCGAAACGCAACATCGACGGGGTCTTTAAAGACATCCGTTACCTGGTCGGAGAAAAAAATCCGCAGGCGCAGCGCGGGATAGCGGCGTCGAAACGACTGAAAGACCGGCAGCAGCAGGTTACGACCGAGATCGGAAGGCACGGCGATTTGCAGCGTGCCAGAAACTTCATCTTCCGGAGTCTGAATTTTTTGCAGCCCGGCATGCATTACGTCCAGCATCTGGCGGGCATAGGGTAACCAGACTTCACCTTCTGGCGTCAGGCGCAGGCTGCGCGTGGAGCGGGCGAACAAGCGGATAGCCAACGTAGACTCCAAGCGCTTGATAGCTGAACTGACCTGAGCAGGCTGAACGCCGACTTCGCGCGCAGCATCACTAAAACTATTCAGCGCCGCGGCGCGGACAAACAACGTGAGATCTTCAAGCCGGAACATTTTCACTCCCCGAGTATAAGTCCTGTCGCCATAGGGCTATTTTTCCCGTTCTGTTACCGGTTTACCATCGAATTATTCAACTGATTCCTGTGACCGGAGATAATATGAAAGCCATCGCCATTACCCGCGCCGCGACCGACGGCAATAACATTGAATTTTTACAAGAGATTGACTTGCCCATGCCAGTTGCTACCGGGCACGATCTGCTGGTTGAAGTGAAAGCCATTTCCGTCAACCCCGTTGATACCAAGGTCCGCGAAGGTTTTAACGCTGATGTGCCGCGTGTGCTGGGCTGGGATGCCGTTGGCGTGGTGAAGTCCGTGGGCGAAGCCGTCACCCTGTTCGCACCCGGCGATGAAGTCTGGTACGCCGGAGCGCTCGGCCGCGCTGGCAGTAACAGTGAATTTCAGCTGGTTGATGAACGTATTACCGCGCTGAAGCCAAAAACACTGGATAATGCTTCTGCTGCGGCGCTGCCACTAACCGCTATCACCGCCTGGGAAATGCTGTTCGACCGTCTGGGCGTTGAGGAAAATGGCAATGAAGATGATGTGTTATTGATTGTTGGCGCGGCTGGCGGCGTCGGTTCTATTCTGACACAACTGGCCAGTAAGCTGACCAAAATGACCGTCATCGGTACCGCATCACGTCCGCAGAGCCAGAAATGGGTACGTGAAGCGGGCGCTCATCATGTGATTGACCACAGCAAGCCGTTGACGGAAGAGCTGGCACGGATAGGCATTAAAGAGGTGACGCACGTTGCCAGCCTGAACAATACCGAGCAGCACTATTCGCAAATTATTGCCGCACTGGCGCCGCAGGGCAAACTGGCGCTGATTGACGATCCGCAAACTCTCAATGCGCGCCCGCTGAAGGCCAAAAGCATTTCGCTGCACTGGGAGTTTATGTTTACCCGTTCGATGTTCACAACCCACGACATCATTGCTCAGCATCAGTTACTGACCCGCGTGGCGCAGCTGATCGACGACAGCATCCTCCGTACCACGCTGGGCGAACATTTTGGCGCGATTACCGCGGCAAATCTGCAAAAAGCCCACACGCAAATTGAAACCGGCCGCTCGGTTGGCAAGATTGTGCTGGAGGGGTTTTAACATGTCTGATTCTGATGTGATTTCAATTATTGCGGTACTGAAAGCCAAACCGGGGAAAATCGACGCACTGAAACAGGCGCTACAAGCTCTGCTGCTGCCCACGCGCCGGGAGCCGGGCAATATTGAATATGCCCTGTTCCAGTTACGCGACACGCCGGATGTGTTCTACGTGCGCGAATCCTGGCGCGGTCAGGCCGGTCTGGATGAGCATATCGCTCTGCCACATTTCCAGGCGTTCATTCTACAAATGAACGATCTGCTAGCCGAACCGCTACGGCTGGATTATCTGACGCCGATTGAGCCTTAATGTCTCGACGCGCCCCCGCAGCTATGCGGGGGATTTACATCAGCCATTGCGTCCGGCCATAACACCGCCATCCACATCCCAGATGGCGCCAGTTACCCATTGCGCTTTGTCTGACAACAGGAAGGCGACGGATTCAGCCACATCACGCGGCGTACCAACCCGACCAATCGGATGGAAGCTGTCAAAGCTACTCATCACACCTTGTACGTCTTCTTTCGGGATAAATCCTTCGTAGATAGGTGTATGCACCACTGCTGGCGAAACGGCATTGACGCGGATCCCATTCGCCCCCAGCTCGATGGCCAGATTTTTAGTTAATGCATGCAGGCCCGCTTTTGCCATTGAGTACGCTGAAGAAGGTGTTGCGCCAATTGCCTGTTGCGCCCACATCGAACCAATATTCACGATGGCACCCTGGATGTTAGCCGCCACCATATTACGCACGACATCGCGGGTGATAAAAAACGTCGCGCGGTTGAGGCTCATGTACAGTTCATAATCTTCAACTTCATGATCAGTGAAAGGTTTTGGGAAGAAAACCCCAGCTGCATTTACTAACAGGTTGATGTCTTTGTGCTCAGCATTCACCGTTGCCATCACCTGCTTAACGCCCGCTTCTGACATCAGATCCGCCACAATGACAGAGACGTCACCCAGCTCCGCCAACGCCTGACGGGCCCGTTCCGCTTTCTCGACGCGATTGCCAACCAGCACCACTCGACCACCACCCTGGAGGATCAGTTTTGCGGTTTCAAATCCGATACCACTGGTACCGCCCACCACTAACAGTTTTTTGCCGACAAATAATGTGTTCATCGCTAGCCTCGTTTCACGTATTCGTTAATGCGCTAACAATGCCACTACCCTGAGGCGCTGACGAATGAGAAGAAATAGCGAACCGAGAAAGAAAATCTATCTCGATGGCATATACTGAAGATATTCACAAAACGGGAAATGACCTAATGCGCTCACTTAATCGGCTTAAATGGTTACACGCTTTTGAGGCCACAGCCCGCCACGGCAGTTTTACTGGTGCGGCGCAGGAACTGGGGGTCACTCCGGCTGCCGTTGGGCAACTGGTTCGTGCGCTGGAAGACTGGGTTGGCCACCCGCTGCTGCATCGAACCCGTTCAGGCAAAGAGCGTCTCACGCTGGTCAGCGAAGCACAGGACGCGTTGCGTGAAATAACCCAAGGACTGGATAGCCTGGAATCTGGGCTGAACAAGTTACGCGGCCGACGGGCGCGCTCGGTGGTGATCATCACGGCCTCTCAGGTACTGGTGATGAACTGGCTGATGAGCCGCCTCAATCGCTTCTCACAAGCGCATGAAAACATAGAATTACGCTTGAACGTGACGGAAAAGCTGATGGATGTTGCTCATGGCGAAGCGGATCTGGGCGTACGTTGCGGTAAAGGCGACTGGCCTGGGGTAAATAAAACCTGGCTGATGGATGAAGAAGCGGTTCTGGTTTGTAGCCCGCGTATTGTGCCAGTAGATAAAATTTCCTGTGGAGAATGGTTGGCCGCACAGAAGCTTATCCATGATGACACTCCCCACCCCGGCGCCAATTTCCCAGGCTGGAATGATGTCCTGACCGCCACCCAGGCACCTGCCGTTCGCGACAGTGGATTGCACATCAACTCTACCTCTGCAGTGATTCTGGCGGCGCTCAGCGGTCAAGGTGTCGCCATTGTGCGTAGAGCATTGGTGCAGCAGCTACTGACAGACGGACAACTGGTTCAGCTTCATCCCAACACCCGCTGGCCTCTGACGTGGTCTTACTACATTGTTACGCCACAGCACGCGGTAATGCGTCCGGAGGTAAAAGTCTTTAATGACTGGCTGATTGCGGATGTGCTGGCAGAAATCACAACCATCTCTGCTATGATGCCTGCACACAAATAAAACAAAACAACATGCCGAGGGAAAGATGAGTTCCACCAGAAGAGGGATGATGAACGTCCTGATTGCCGCCGTATTGTGGGGAAGTTCAGGCGTTTGCGCGCAATACATCATGGAGCAAAGCCAGATGTCGTCGCAGTTTCTGACCATGACGCGCCTGATTTTCGCCGGGCTCATTCTGCTGATGCTCTCTTTCGTTCACGGCGACAAAGTGTTCTCCATTATCAAAAACCGCAAAGACGCCATCAGCCTGCTGATTTTTTCCGTGGTTGGGGCGCTCACCGTACAGCTAACCTTTCTGCTGACTATTGAAAAATCCAACGCCGCCACCGCGACGGTGCTGCAATTTTTGTCACCGACCATAATCGTGGCGTGGTTTTCCGTGGTGCGCAAAGCACGACCGGGGATTTTAGTGCTGACTGCGATCTTCACCTCGCTTATCGGCACCTTCTTGCTGGTCACCCACGGTAACCCGACATCGCTGTCTATCTCACCTGCCGCGCTGTTCTGGGGAATTGCCTCGGCGTTTGCCGCCGCGTTCTACACCACCTACCCCTCAACGCTTATCGCGCGCTACGGCACGCTGCCGGTCGTCGGCTGGAGTATGTTAATCGGCGGCATGATCCTGCTGCCGTTTTATGCCGGACAGGGCACTAATTTCGTGGTGAATGGCAGTTTGATTCTGGCGTTTTTCTATCTGGTGGTCATCGGCACGTCGCTGACGTTTAGCCTGTACCTGAAAGGCGCGCAGATGATTGGCGGACCGAAAGCGAGCATTTTAAGCTGCGCGGAACCGTTGAGCAGCGCATTGCTGTCCCTGCTGCTGTTAGGTATTACCTTTACCCTGCCAGACTGGCTGGGCACGCTTTTGATCCTCTCTTCGGTAATACTTATCTCAATGGACTCACGTCGCCGCGCCAGAGCGGTTTAACACCAACCGGCGCGGCAAAAGTTCATGATTACCAGCCCGGAACCGCGCCACCGTTAAAGATAGTTTCTGCCGCCTTCGCCACTTCAGGTGACTGATAAGATTGCAGGAACTCTTTCACATTCTCGGCATCTTTGTTGTCTTCTCGCGCCACCAGAATGTTCACATACGGTGAGTTTTTGTCTTCAATAAATACGCTGTCATGTACCGGGGAAAGCCCGGTTTGCTGGATGTAGGTGGTACTGATAATCGCCACATCCACTTTCTGATCGTCCAGCACACGCGGCAACTGCGCACCTTCCAGTTCCATAATTTTCAGATGCCGAGGATTATCAGTGATATCCAACGCTGTTGGCAGCAGGCCGGTATCCGCTTTCAGCGTAATTAACTTCTCTTTTTGCAGCAGCAACAGCGCCCGGCCCAGATTGGTTGGATCGTTAGGTATCGCAATCGTTGCACCGTCTTTTAGTTCAGCGACAGTTTTGATTTTCTTCGAATAACCAGCCATCGGGAACACAAAGGTATTGCCCACCGCAACCAGCTTATAGTCGTGTGCTTTATTATCTTGTTCAAGGAACGGACGATGCTGGAAGACGTTGGCATCCAGCTCACCATGATTGGTGGCATCGTTGGGCAGCAGAGAACCGCTAAAACCCACCAGTTCCACCTCCAGACCATATTTTTCTTTAGCGACTTTCTTCGCGACCTCCGCTACATCCTGCTCAGCACCGTTAATTACACCCACTTTTATATGCTTTGCATCGCTGCTCTGTTGATCGCATCCTGCCAGCAATAATCCCGCCAGTAATACCGCCGCCCCGGCCCCGAAATAAGGTATCTTCAGCTTCACGTTTTATCCTTTTGCAATAACCGCCTGATGAGTAATGAAATGACTATAGCGGGAAGGCCGCTGCGGTTTAAAAAACGAAAAAGCATCAGCAAGAAGAAAAAAGCATAATGGGGCTAAGATAAATTAGTCGGAAGATACCGTTAGTTCATCAATTGCAAGCCCGGTAATAATTAGCACCAGTTCACGATCGATCCCCTTCTCAAGCATGGCATGGGCTATCCGCAACGCTTCGTCTTTTTTGCCCTCGCGTTTGCCTTCGAGTTTGCCCTCTAGCAACCCTGTCCTTCGCCCCGACTCACGTAAGCATTCTGCAATCGTCATTAATCTCTCCTTATGCTGGGGAACGCGCAGAGCAACCTCTCGAATAAACGCCTCAAAACGCGGTGCGCTGCCAGACTGCACCAGGTAATTAAATAGCGTTTCTACCTGACTGTCATTAGCGTGTCCTTTATATACGTCAAAATGCCCGATAGCGCTTACGCTGACCGGGCTGGTGACATGAGGTTATCTGTAGGCCGGATAAGCGAAGTGCCATCCGGCGATAGCAATATCACACCAGGGCTTTGACTATCTCCATCAGCCTGACGATATCTGCAGGCCGGGTATTACCGGTCTGTGGGTCGATAATCGAGCTATAAACATGCGGCATGACGCGCGGTACTCCCGCCTCCAGACAGGATTGCAGGATAACGCCGAAGTTATCGAGATCGATACCGCCGGTCGGTTCAATCAGCGTCATGCCGTTTCGTGCTGCAGTCGTCGCCAGTGCGTATAGCTCAGGCAGCGACTGTTCACCGCCCATTGGGAAGAACTTCGCCGCATGGGCTCCTGAATCCAACATCATACGGACCGCTGCCTCGCAGGAAACGCGGGCTGGCGTGCCCTGGCTGCTGCTGACGCCGGTCGAGATCAACACGTCCCCCGGCGTGCCAGTGGGACTGACTAACGCGTTGATATGGGTCTGTTCACCGCCCGTTGCCGCCAAGGCGCCTGCCGCAAACCCGCAACCGGTAAAGGTCTGGTTGACGTGTGCTGGATGTACCTGTGAGGCAATCATCGCCGCTTTGTAATACTGCGCCGGGTCACCGGCCCCCAACCCCACAGAAATCGACGGCACGTCGTTCATCCAACGTTTTACTTCCAGAATACCTTCCTCAACCGAGGAAAACTGCGCCGAAAGAATGCCAATCACCGCGTGGCCTTCGGCAGCATCATAGATTTCCCGCGCATTGGCGATATCCTTCGCCAGCACGTTAATAGCCACTTTATTACGATAAAAATTAATGTGTTGCATGTTCTGCAATCTCCTTTAATCGGGCCACGATCAGCGCCATTTCCCCTTCTGCGACCGTACGCGGGTCAAGGCTAAAGACGCCCTGATGAAGGTTGTAACGGCGAGCGTAGATCGCGATATCGCCCTCACGCAGGTGCGCTTCTACAGCGTAAGCATCCATTCCCAGCACCTGCGCATTCACCCGAATACGAATCCGCCAGATAGCGCGTCCGGCCTCATCCTGCTCGATATCCGCATCCAGTCCGCGAATCTCTGAAATCGCCTGCGCCACGGGGCGGAGCTCTTCGGTGGTGACCACGGTTTGTCCCTGATGGTAGTTTTCCAGGGCATACACCAACCCAACCATATTCTCTTTGCCGATTTTCATCGCCCGGGCAATCCCGTGGTGCTGCGCTTTACACGCGGCAATCCACTGTTTCTTCCCGGTGATAAATCCGGAGGTCGGCGCGTTAAAGGCTTTTGCCCCGCTGTAGACCACCATATCCGCCCCGCTCGCCACCCATGCGTGTAAATCCTCCTCGGCAGCAGCATCGACAATCAGCGGCAGGTTGTGAACCTGCGCGATCTGCACAAAATCCGCAATGCTCAACATCCCCTTCTGCACGCAGTGGTGCGATTTCACGTACAGCAGCGCGGCGGTGCTATCGGTAATCGCGCTCTCCAGCTGCCAGCGGGCCGCCAGATTACTTGAGCCAACCTCCACCCCCCTCCCGCCGCCCAAACGGATGGCGCTGGTGATAGGCGCACCGTAGTCAACGTTATGCCCGCGCAGCATGACCACTTCATTGGCCATACCTGCGCTGTCCGGCATCAGCGAGACTCGCGCCTGGTCACCACGGGTAATGGCGGCGGCAACAGCGATAGCAATGCCCGCCGATGCACAGGAGGTGACATAGCTGTCTTCAGCCCCGGTGTAGCGGGAAACCAGTTCTCCAGTTCTGTCCACCAGCCGATCAATTTCAACAAAGGCTGAAGCAGCCCGCGCGGTGGCCTGCATTACTTCCGGCGCTACGCTGGAAACACCCAGAATCGTCATCTTGCCGCAGGCGTTAATGACCTGTTTTAGCCCCAATTGTTGGTAGATATTCTGTGTCATGGCTTACAGCACTCCCAGCAGCGAACAGACCACGCTGAGCGCGACAATCGACAGTAAAATCGTGGTGTAACGCGGCCCTTTCTTCACCAGATAGAAATAGATGGCGAACACCGCCGCCAGCGGCAACAGGCCGGGGGCAATAGAGTCGAGGATTTGCTGGACCACCACTTCAGAGCCTTTCAGGGCGCTAAGTTTTAACGGCGTGGTGATCTTGACGTAGCTTGCAGAAAGCGCGCCCATCATGATCAAACCCAGCACGTTAGCGCCGTAGATAAGTTCCTTTATTCGCCCTCCCTGCAGCAGCCCTATTATCGAGTCACGCCCCAGCGTATAGCCTTTGTGAACCATGCCATAGCTGATTGCCAGCGTAATAGCAGGATAGAGAATTAACGGTACAATTCCGCCCATCGCGCTGCCATTCGCCGCAAACGGGATGAATATAGCAATTAACAGCGGCATCACGGCGGCCCAGATGATGGAGTCCCCCATCCCGGCCAGTGGTCCCATCAGCCCGGTTTTAATCCCGGTAATTGAGGCGTCGCTGATCGGCTCGCCGCGGGTTTTCTGTTCCTCCATCGCAATGGAGATCCCCTGAATCACCGCCCCGAACGTCTGCTCCGAGTTGAAGAAGTTCAAATGGCGTTTCAGCGCTTCAACCTGCTCCTCTTTTTGCGGGTAGAGTTTTTTGATGATCGGCGTCATTGAGGCGCAGAAAATAAGGCTTTGCAAACGTTCATAGGAGCTGGAAACTTCCGCGCCTAGCCAGTAGATAAACCAGGCTTTGGTGATGTCTGCTTTGGTCAACGTGCCGCTTTCACGCGCGCGCTCCACCAGTTCATGCTGCATTACATCGCTGCTCATCATGCTGCTCCTTCATTTTTCGCCAGACCTTTAATGAGGAAGGCCACACAGGTACCAAAGATTGCCATCGCCATGATGTCTACCTTCAGGTACAGCACCGCAAAGAAACCGCCGATAAACCATGGCAGCAGGCTCTTTTTACCGATCACCATAATGGTGATGGCGAAGCCCAGCGCCGGTAGAATGCCGCCCATAATTTCAAAGGAGTGCGTCAGCCAATGCGGCATCAGCTTAAGGAAGCTTTCCACAACGTCCTGACCAAAATAGTTGGCGGCGAAGACCACCGGGAAACGCAGTACCAGTCCGAGCAACGCCGGGTAGAGGAACGCACAGCGCATAATGCCCGCCATGTTTGCCGTTTCCGCATGCTTATCGGCCATATGTACCCACGCCGCGTTTAGCGTGCGGCGCAACTGGTCGAGGAACACGCCGATAACGCCAAACGGGATCGCCAGTGCGATAGCCAGGTTCGGGTCCATTCCGGCCTTCACGGCGATAGGAATTGAAATGCAGGCAGCCAGCGCCGGATCCGACGGGACGTTGCCGCCTGGCGTGGAGGTCACGCCGAGATAAACCAGCTGCATACCTGCACCGATGATCATCGCCGTTTCCATGTTGCCTAACAGCAGACCAACGAATACGGCAATCACCACTGGCTGTAGCAGCATGGCGGAGAAGGTGTAGCCAAGGCGTAATCGGGCAAACCAGTAATACAACCCCATCAGGCTTGCGAAGACTAAAGTATCCATAATTAAGTACCCTGTTATCAAAGAATTAGAATTTTTTCAGGATATCGTCCAGCGACTGCGGCTTATCTTCCGGGATAGTCTGGAAGAACACCTGAATCCCACGATTTTTCAGGTCGCTCAGAATGCCGACGTCTTTTTCATCCAGCGTAATGTTCTGGAATACCGCTTTGCGGTTTGGCCCACCGCCCAGCCCACCGACCTGAATGGTGGTGACATCAAAACCCAACTGGACCGCTTCCTGAACCGCCGCCAGAGAGGGGAACAGCACCAGAACCTTGCCGTCACCAAGCTGGTTTTCTTTCCATGCGGCGGCAAAACTCTGGTTACCAAAGCAATCCACTTTGATGTTCGGCGGCGCGGCCATCAGGTAGATGTTTTTCATAAACGGATCGGCATCCAGCTCATCGCTGACCACTGCAATCCGGTTTGCCTGAGATTGCCCAACCCATTTGGTCACCACTTGTCCATGAATCAGACGGCTATCGATACGACATAAAACGATGTTTGCCATGATGTTTATTCCTTATTGTGATTGTTGTAATTGACGTACGTGGGCAACAACGTCCAGGCAGCTACTACGCCCGGCCTCGACCAGATCGGCCACGCAGGTGGTCAATTGGCCATGCTCGCGTTTGTCCAGCGCCTCCAGTAACAAAGAGGCGTTGAGCCCGGAAATCACTGCCACCGGGTAATCGGCGCTCAGCCGCGCGGCCACGTTAGAGGTGGTGCCGCCAATAAAATCGGTCAGAATCAGTGAGCCTTCCGGCATGGTTTTCACCACGGCTTCGACGCGTTGATAAAATTCGCCGAGCGTATCAACAGGCATTAGCGGAATTTCCGTCACGCCTTTGATTTCACCCATCACCATGCGCAGGCTGTTGCAAAGCTGTTGCCCCCAGCCGCCATGGGTCAGCAGCAGGATCTGGGGCAAGGATTCAGTGGTAGTCAAAATGGCCTCCTGGCTCGATTACATAGACATAGGTAAACAGAGCAAAGGCTGTGCCAGAATTTGTGTCACGCGGGGGAGTTATGGATGCCGACGGGGCGCAAAGCCCCGCAAGTCTTGGGATTAGCTATACAGCAGTTCGTAGATATAAAAATATTCCGCGTCCGATAAGCGAATGGCATAGGCCTCTTCGATCGGCAGGAAAGCAGATTTAATGACACTAAACGCACGAACATCCAGATCCGGCTTGTTCTCCAGCGCCATCTGTAACGGTTTGCGGTTAATCACGATACGCTCGACCATACAGCAGCAATGGATCAGGAAGCGCAGTGTCACCTGACGGCTCGGTTTGAGCGACAGCGCAGCGGTCAGATGATTCAGCACGCCTTCCATCTCTTTCAGAATACGCTGCGGGTTGAGCACCGAAATATGGTTAATGATGCTCTCCATAGTCAACGCGCTGATAAAGCGCATCGCGCTACGCTCCATCTCCAGTCGGCGTTCGCTGCTGGAGAGATCTGGCGTCAGCAGGCTGAGCACCAGCTCAGGGCCTTGCTCAGAGAACAACTCCTCGAGCGAGATAAACGGAATATCCGGCAGTCCTGGCTGGAAAGTACCCACTATGCCCGCCAGACGTTCACTGGCGTTAATCGCCTGCTGAACACGCTCCAGGCTGCGAACTTCGTTGTAATCGAGGATCACCATCCGCGTATCCTGCGACATCAACTCACCGAAGCTCTCTTCCAGCACCTTTTTGATTTTTTCTGCTGTTCCCATCCCTGTAATGCAAGAAATGACCAGCACTTTACCGCTGTTTTCCTGCTGTGGCGTACAGAGCTGACAGGGAATATTTTTGCTCTGCATCAACGCCGCCAGCTGCGGCAAGTCGCTGGTTTCGTAGCTTAAATCCAACCCTATTTCCAGCAGACTGGTGAGCGTGATGTTGGGCATCAGCAGAACGTCTATCTGGAATAATTTGCTGATCGTACTGCCAAAATGGACCAGCGAGCCAATATCCACCATCAGGATCAATCGGCGATACTGCCGGGTTTGGATCATCTGTGTCAGAGCTTCCAGCGTGTCATGCACTGACTGCTCGAAAGGCATATCGATAGCGCTGAACACCTCGCGCTCCAGCACGCGATTCACGTACTGCGCCTGGCTTGTGGCGGTCGTCGCGCCATGGGCAATCAAAATCACCCCGCAGTCAGGACTGGCGTCTATCCGTTGGCGGTAATGGCGACACTCTTTGAGGAACAGGCACAGCCAGACCACCTCCGTCGCCGGACACTGAATATGCAGCAGTTCATTGATTTTTCGGCATAACAGCGTGGCGTTTTCGTATTCATCTTTGCAGCGATCGAGGATCAGGCTGGAAGAATAAAGTTGCGGAATAAGGCCGCGCTGCACGTAGCCAATCAGCGCCAGAAAGTGTTTGCGCAGCGGGTTAACCAGATTTTCTGGCAGCGTAAAACCAAGCACCTGCTCAACGCAGCCGATCAGCAGCGTAACTCGCTCTTCAATCTGATCGCCATAGCGCGGGGGATGCGCCACACTGTCGCGGCTGTAGAGACCGTATTCAAAAATCGAGCTGAGTTTGTTTTTGAGGATTGCCAGCGTTTCAGCAGGTGGTACGTTGCTGTTACGCAGGTTGATATATTCCCGGGTCAGGAAGCTGTAAAAGAGATCGCTCTCTTCAATTTCGGCTCCGGTGGCCAGCGAATTTTTCAGTGCCGGCAACGTGCGGGCATCGATGCTCAGGTGCTCTTTGCCTTCGAACAGCGCTCCAACCAACAGACGTTGTTCCGGTGTGGCATTAAAGGGGATCTCGGTCAGACGTTTATCCAGCTGTAGCGTATCGCTGTGCTCCGTCATTCCCGAGGCCCAGGCCTGGGCGCAGAGAAACTGAATATCGCTCTTGAGCTGACCAATATTGCCTTCCAGCGGCTTGTTCAGCAGCCAGAGCAGCAGGGTACGGTCGATGCTTATCGTACGCTCGATTTTGCGGCTCTCACGCTGTAAGAAACCAACGATCAGCTCAACCTGCTCTTCCACCGAACGCTGGCGAATGCCGGGGAGATCGATACATACCTGAATACGTCGCTGGAAAGTGCGCAGCAACGCCGAACTTACCGGTTCGGTGGTCGCACATATCAGGCGAACCGAGATTGAACGCGCCACGGCGCTGGAACCCAGCGGCCGGTATTCACCTTTGTCGAGAATAGAGAACAGCTTTTCCTGACCTTCATACGGCAGACGATGCACTTCATCGAGCAGGAGATAGCCGCCATCAGCCTGTTCAACCAGACCGGGTTTATTCTCGTTTGCACCGGTAAACGCTCCCTGTCGATGACCAAACAGGTGCGATGAGAGCAGCTCCGGGTTATGCGCGTATTCCGCGCAGTTGAAATAGACCAGCGGTGGAGGTGTTCCCGGTGCACGTTCGCAGGCGAAACGGTGCATCAGTTCGGCAAAAAAGGTTTTACCCACGCCGGAGGGACCGGTCAGCAGAACATGTAGCCCGTGGGGATACAGCACCGCCGCGCGGCCTTTTTCCACCGCATCGCGCAGGCTGCGATCGTAACCAATCAGGCTGGAAAAGGGATCGTCTGTCGCCTGGTTTTCCTGAACAGGCAACAGGTCGGCAACGGTTTGCACTTCTCGCTCGGACTCATCCAGTTTGCGCCCCAGCAGCGTTTCAATCGCCTGACGATGCAGAAAGAATACCGGGCGCCCGCGGCTTTTAATCGCCAGGCCGTCGTTCCAGAGCTGATTGAGATCTTTACTGACCGAGTTGCGCGCCAGCCCGAGGTTGAAGCCAATGGCCTCCGCCGTGAACGCCGTTTCCTGCGCCAGATGGGCAAGATTCAGTCCTCGCGTCAGCCGTTCCAGCTCTCCCAGTATTATCTCAATCCGTCTCATCTCTTTACCGCTTAAGAAATAAATGATTGTTCAGAACATACACTATTATGCTGCGCAAGAAAGTGAGGCGGCATCCAGACCTTCCGGTCATCAAAACGTTTTCGACAAATAATGGCGCGCGGAACCGGTTTCCGGGAAGTTATCGAGGGTCATTTGCAGCTGATAGCCGTTTTTCTGATAAAACGGCAGCGCCTGGAAACTCATGGTATCCACCAGCGCATGCAGGCATCCTCTCTCACGCGCCGTCTGTTCTGCGGCCTGCATCAATTTTGTGCCGTAACCACCTTTACGCAGCGAGTCATGCATCCACAGAAAATCAATGCACAGCCATTCGCCTTTGATTTTGCCGATCAGCCCACCCAGAATGTCATTGCGCTCATCGCGCCAGTACACCGCCAGGTCGCCAAAATTGGTGGTTCTCAGAAACTGCCGGTTGTAAGCGCGCAATCCAGCAAGCAGGGCATTTTGATCGTCTTCGGTAATCGTATCTGTAATCTGTATTTGCATCCTATCCTCCTGAAATAACTACAACTTCTGGCTGATTTATTTTTAGACATTAACACAGGGTGATGAGTGAGTCGTATGCCGTCTACACTTACTCTTGAGATGATGCGCATAGACAACAAGGATTATTATCATGAAACGAGTCATTTTTCCGATTATTGCCGTCCTTTTCACGCTACCCGGTCTGGCACATGCCGACTCGGCTTATGGCAGTCTGCAGGCTGTACACGAAAAGAATACTGTTATGAAGGATTTACGTAAGATTTGCACCCCGCAAGGGTCGCCATCTGATGAGGTGTGGGAAAAAACGATTATGGCTGATACGCGTAATCAGCAGCACATCCGCGAAGCCATTCTGGCAATTCAAAGAAACAATCAAAACAACTACTGGGAAGCGCTTGGCAAAGTTGAATGCCCGGATTTATAGGCGTGAAGCGAAATAGCCCCACGCCAGAGGGAAAGCGTTAACGCTGAGGAATAATTAAGTCGCCGCGCAGCACGTACGACCCCAGCACGCTCTGGGTTTTCTCGTTAAGCCAACTGACGATCCGCGCCGCCATGGCGTCCATGGAATATTCAATCGCCGGGATCGTAGGGATTCCCGGCAGATGCAGCGAACCGGCCAGGCTAAAGACCATAATGTCTTGCGGTACTGATTTATTAAACGCCTGCAACTGCGGGATCACCCGCTGTGCCTGCTGTTCATCCGCCACCAGCAGCGCGTTAAAATTCAGCGTTGACGCGTTGTTCAGCAGCTCCTGCAAGGCCACTGACGATGACGTTGCAGCCATAAATACCAGGTTACGGTTAAACGGCAGGAAGTTTTTTTCCAGCGCGTGTTTATAGCCCAACAGCACCTGATCGGAGAAACCCATCCCGTCCGGATGAATTAAAGCAATCTGGCGTCGGTTCTGACTTATCAGGTAGTTACAGGCGGTTTCGGTAGCGAACTCATGATCGAACTGGATGCTGTTGACGTCATCGCCGGAATCCAGACAATCCACCAGAATGACATTCTCCTGATTGATGTTCAGCGGAAAACGCGCGCCAATAATCAGGACGTCATCGCACAAGCCGCAGCTTAATTCATCAAGAGCGCTCATGACTTCCGCTTTGGTATTGGCAAAACGCAGCAGCAGGTGCTTTTGATGCTGGCTAAGATGCTTTTCCAGCGCGTAGAGATAACCCGTGGTCTGATTAATGTTGTCCTGCGCGCATATCACGCCGATACAGCCCGTAGACTGGCTGAGTAGCGACTGCGCAATCACGTTCGGACGATAATTGAGTTCATCCACCGCTTTCAACACGGCGAGGCGGCTGGCCTCTTTTACGCCACGCGATCCGCTCAACACGCGTGACACAGTGGCTTTTGACACGCCAGCCAAACGCGATACATCGTTGATAGTAGACATCATTCTCCCCTGACAGGACCCGCCTGGCCCTTTCCATCCTGAATTTAACATTGGCTCAAATAATCGCCATCCGCAGTATAGCTGTTTCCGTTTTTCATGGAAACCGATTTTCCATTTGGACTCAAAAAGAGATCTTCACAGCTAATTTCGTGAGCTAAATCCAAATAATTAGCCTTATAAGAATAAGATCTTGATGGCCGTCACAGTTCTGTTTTCCATGAATGGAAACCGGTTTCCGTATGATATCAAATCAGACTCGCAATAAGTTTTTACATTTAAAGGATGGTTCACTATGTTCAGGATTATGTTGTGTTGTTCGGCAGGGATGTCCACCAGCTTGCTGGTTCGCAAAATGGTTGAAGAGGCAGAGTCTCGCGGATTGCCTGTGAAGATTGAGGCCTACGGCGTTTCCGAATTTGACATTCAGTTTCCAAATTACCAGGTGGTGCTACTCGGCCCCCAGGTAAAGTACATGCTTAATACGCTCTCCGAAAAGGCTGCCACCCAGGGTATACCCGTAAAAGCCATAGATATGATGGATTACGGTATGCAACGCGGTGACAAAGTGCTGGATTATGCTCTGTCGCTGATTGAAGCGACACACTAGAAAGGTGTCATTATGAGTTCGTTATATCAGTCAATGGTTGCCGTCATTGAACAATCCATCACCCCGCTCGCTGGCAAGTTAGGTCAGCAGAAGTATGTGATTGCAATTCGTGACGGTTTTACGGCGGCGCTGCCGTTTATGATCATCGGCTCCTTCATGCTGGTGTTTATTTTTCCGCCGTTCTCTGCCGATACCACCAACAGCTTTGCCCGGGGCTGGCTCGATTTCTCGGCAACTTATCGTGAACAGCTGATGCTGCCGTTTAACCTCAGCATGGGTGTTATGACGTTCTTTATCTCCGTGGGCATTGGTGCCAGCCTGGGCCGTCAGTTTAACCTCGATCCGGTGATGTCTGGCCTGCTGGCCTTTATGGCGTTTTTACTGGTTGCTGCACCCTATGCCGACGGTAAAATCTCGACGCAGTATCTTTCCGGTCAGGGTATCTTTACCGCCCTCATCACCGCCATTTACTCCACCCGTATATATGCATGGCTGAAGCAGAATAACGTGACAATCCGCCTGCCGAAGGAAGTCCCGACCGGCGTCGCGCGTTCATTCGAGATCCTCATTCCGGTACTGGTGGTGATTGCGACCCTGCATCCGCTGAACCTGTTTATCGAAGCACAAACCGGGATGATCATCCCGCAGGCGATTATGCACCTGCTGGAGCCGCTGGTTTCCGCTTCTGACTCACTGCCCGCTATTCTGCTTTCTGTGCTGTTGTGCCAGATTTTCTGGTTTGCCGGCATTCACGGCTCATTGATCGTAACCGGCATCATGAACCCATTCTGGATGGCGAACCTGTCCGCTAACCAGGCCGCTCTGGCAGCGGGCGCTGCGCTGCCCCATGTCTATCTGCAAGGTTTCTGGGATCACTACCTGCTGATTGGCGGCGTCGGTTCAACTTTACCGCTGGCATTCCTGCTGCTGCGCAGTCGCGTCGCGCATCTGCGTACTATCGGCAAAATGGGAATTGTGCCTAGTTTCTTTAATATCAATGAGCCTATTCTGTTTGGTGCGCCAATCATCATGAACCCGATGTTGTTCATCCCGTTTGTCTGCGTCCCGCTGGTTAACGCCGTGCTGGCCTATAGCGCCACCAAACTCGGCTGGCTGGCACAGGTTGTTTCACTGACGCCGTGGACTACGCCTGCGCCAATCGGTGCTTCCTGGGCCGCAAACTGGGCATTAAGTCCGGTGGTGATGTGCTTTATCTGTATGGCGATGTCAGCGCTGATGTACCTTCCATTCCTGCGTGCTTACGAACGTTCTTTGCTGAAAACCGAAGAGCAAAAAGCACAGGATGCCGTCTCCGTGGCGAACGCTGCCCGTAGCAACTCATAATGAATCAAGGAGTCAGAACAATGAGATACCGTTTTCCTGAAAACTTCTGGTGGGGCAGTGCCTGCTCAGCGCTGCAAACCGAAGGGGATAGCCTGAACGGCGGCAAAAGCCAGACCACGTGGGACGTGTGGTTCGACCGTCAGCCAGGTCGTTTCCATCAGGGAGTTGGCCCGGCAACTACCTCGACCTTTTATCAGCACTGGAAACAGGATATCGCACTGCTCAAACAGCTGAAGCATAACAGCTTCCGTACGTCT
Source organism: Citrobacter sp. Cpo126 (assembly GCF_030332445.1). Taxonomy (NCBI): domain Bacteria; kingdom Pseudomonadati; phylum Pseudomonadota; class Gammaproteobacteria; order Enterobacterales; family Enterobacteriaceae; genus Citrobacter; species Citrobacter sp. Cpo126. The sequence continues at coordinate 89,680 of NZ_JAOWHT010000037.1, read as the reverse complement.
CTGAGCTGGTCGCGCCTGATTCCGGACGGTACCGGCGAGGTTAATCCTGAAGCCGTCGAGTTCTATAACAACGTCATCGACGAGCTGCTGGCACAAGGCATTACGCCATTTATCACCCTGTTTCATTTCGACATGCCGATGGTGATGCAGGAGAAAGGTGGCTGGGAAAACCGTGAAGTGGTCGAGGCGTTTGGCCGCTATGCACAAACGTGTTTTACATTGTTCGGCAACCGGGTTAAGCACTGGTTTACCTTTAACGAGCCAATTGTCCCGGTTGAAGGCGGCTATCTGTATGACTTCCATTACCCTAATGTGGTGGATTTCAAACGTGCAGCCACCGTGGCGTATCACACCGTACTGGCGCATTCGACGGCGGTTCGGGCATATCGTGCCGCAAACCATGACGGTGAAATCGGCGTGGTGCTGAATTTAACGCCTTCCTACCCGCGCTCACAAAATCCGGCGGATGTAAAAGCCGCACACTATGCGGATCTGCTGTTTAACCGCAGCTTCCTCGACCCGGTGCTGAAGGGTGAATATCCGGCAGATCTGGTTGAGCTGCTGAAGGAGTATGATCAATTACCAACATGTCAGCCAGGCGACAGCCAGTTAATCGCCGAGGGCAAAATCGACCTGCTCGGCATCAACTACTATCAGCCGCGTCGCGTGAAATGTCGTGATAGCGCCGTCAACCCGGATGCACCGTTTATGCCGGAGTGGCTGTTTGATTATTACGAAATGCCGGGGCGGAAAATGAACCCCTACCGTGGCTGGGAAATTTATGAGCCGGGTATTTACGATATTATTACCAATCTGCGTGATAATTATGGCAACCCGCGCTGTTTTATTTCTGAAAACGGTATGGGTGTCGAGAATGAGCAGCGTTTTATTCAGCAAGAGCAAATCAACGACAGCTACCGTATTGAATTTGTTTCTGAGCATCTTAAATGGCTACATAAAGGAATTAGCGAAGGCTGTAATTGTCTTGGCTACCATATGTGGACCTTTATTGATAACTGGTCATGGCTTAACGGTTATAAAAACCGCTACGGTTTTGTTCAATTAGATTTAGCAACGCAAAAACGTACGGTGAAAAAAAGCGGCGAATGGTTTGCCCAGACCGCCGAAAATAACGGATTCGATTAGGAAGAGAACAACATGATTGCATTAGAAGAAGCAGTAATGGAAATCATCGTCAATGCCGGGCAGTCCCGCAGTCTGTGCTTTGAAGCGCTGCATGCCGCGCGCGCTGGCAATATTGACGAGGCAAAAAGCCTGCTTCGTGAGGCTGACGGTTACGCCCGTCAGGCTCATCACATGCAAACCAAATTGATCGAACAGGACGCCGGGGAAGCCCGGCAACCAATGACATTAATTATGGTGCATGCGCAGGACCACTTAATGACGTCGTTATTAGCCCGCGAACTGTCAGAAGAAATTATTCATCTGTATCAGCGTTAATCGTTAATTACACATTCAACAACGGAGAAAGCATTACGATTAAATAAAGCAGCCCTGTACCCGTTATTAAATAGACAAATCAACTTGTTTTGGTGATAGCAAATTAAACCGAGACGGGATGGTTATTATCTTAAAATAAATTAATGCACACGCTTATTCAGAATGCTCTACGCAAACTGAAGGGTAAAGTGTCGATGAGATAACCATGAACATGATAAAAAAACTTCCAGTCACGCTGGCGGTCGTCGCCGCGCTGTGCCCAATTTCTGTCCTCGCACAGGAATTCACACAAGAACAAATCGATGCCATCGTTGCCAAAGCCGTCGATAAAGCGCTGGCTGAGCGTCAGGCTAAAATGGACGCCGCCGTGGCGAAAAAAACCGATGTCATTAACGAGCCGCAAAGCGCGGCGCAATCGCCGGATATGGCTATTCCGTTCGGTGTGAAATTCAGCGGCTATGCGCGTTACGGCGCGCATTTCCAGAGCGGCGATCAGAAATACGTTGGCGTTGATGGCTCCTACAACGGTGCTTCCGCTATCGGTCGCCTGGGTAACGAAGGCAACGGCGGCGAGTTCCAGCTCTCAAAAGCGTTCAAAAGCGATAACGGCGCCATCTGGGACATCAACGTGATGATCGACCACTGGGGCGACGAAGTTAACCTGAAAAAAGCCTACGCGGGCGTCACCAACGTACTGGAATCCAATCCCAACGCCTATATCTGGGCAGGCCGCGACTTCCACCAGCGTCCGCAACAGGGTATCAACGACTACTTCTGGATGAACCACGACGGCCAGGGCGCCGGGGTGAAGAACTTCGACATCGGCGGCGTACAGTTTGATGTCGCCACCGTTGCCGCAGTTGAATCGTGCAGCCCGGAAGTGATGGAAGACGAAGCCAACCCATCGCGTATTACCTGTACCGGCGGTTCCGGTACCGGCGATAAAGGCAACTACGCTGTGACGTCAAAAATTCACAATATGAAAGTGGGCCCGCTGGATCTGGAGATCTACGCCAACTACGGTTTTGACTCCAAAGCCGTCGAGAGCGATGACCGCCTGAAAGCCTGGCAGGGCGCATTCGTGCTGAGCCACACCAACGACAGCGGCGTGAATAAAGTGATTGCCCGTTATTCTGATAACTCCGACAACAGCGTCTATAACAAAACCGACGACCTGACTACGGTTTACGCCAGCTTCGAGGGAAGTCATAAGTTTACCCGCCAGGCGCAGGTGGAATACCTGTTAGCGTTCCATGATTACGATAACAGCACCGATAAGAGCGATAACCGTAAGAACTACGGCGCGATTGTGCGTCCAATGTACTTCTGGAACGACGTTCACTCCACCTGGCTGGAAGCGGGCTATCAACGCGTAGATTACGACAACGGCGGGGATAACCACGGCTGGAAACTGACGCTGTCGCAGAACATGTCGATCGCCATGGGACCGGAGTTCCGCCCGATGCTGCGCTTCTACGTCACCGGCGGCAAGGTGGATAACGATCGCACCGCGCGGGTCAACGGCACGCAGGATGAAACGCTGGACGACTTTAACCTTGGTGCCATGTGGGAAGCATGGTTCTGATTAGTGAGTCGTGAAGTGCCGGATACGGCGAGAACGCCTTATCCGGCGAACAACACCGAGATTATTGCATACCTTTTATGCGAACTTTCGCTGCCACCAAAAGCGCCGTCAGCAGCATCAGGCTGCCGGAAAGCATCAGGGGCGACAGCAGTCCGAGGGTATCGAGCGCATAGCCTCCCACCGCTGCCCCGCAGGTATTGGCAAGCTGGATCACGGCGACCTGGACGGATCCGGCTTTTTCTGCCTGATCGGCAAGTGAACGGGTGATCCACGTCGACCAGCCGACCGGTACCAGCGCAAACAACAGTCCCCAGATAATCGCAATACCCGCCGCGACCACTTTGTCGCTGCCCCACAGGATCAGGACCAGCGCACTGAGCGCCAGCACCAGTGGCGCACCGGCTAACGCCAGTTTGACCGAACGCTTCAAAATCATCGACGAGAACGACGTACCAACGAAACTGGCAATACCGAAGCTCAGCAGCACCAGCGTCAGGCCATCAACGTCAAAGCCCGCCAGATTCATATAGATCGGGCGAATATAGGTAAAGAAGGCGAACTGACCAGCAAAGGACATGAAGATGGCAATCATCCCGGCCATCACCCCAGGACGCTGCAACAGGCTGAACATGTTTTGTTTCTGATGCGAAGGTTCACCAGGCAGCGAAGGCAACGCTCTCACCACCCAAATCGTGCACAGCACGCCCATTACCGCCGCCGCATTAAACACGTTGCGCCAGCCGATAATGCCGCCCAAAAAGCTCCCCAGCGGCGCGGCAATTACCAGCGCGATGGAGACCGCGCCAAAAATAACCGACAGCGCTTTCGGCACCGTACGTGCAGGAACCAGACGCATGGTCAGCGACGCCGACATCGCCCAGAAGCCGCCAAGCGCCAGACCGAGGCAGGCGCGGCCAACGAGCAGCAGCGAAAAAGAATTGGCAAAGGAAACCAGCAGACAGGAAAGCGTCAGTAGCACCGAAAACAGGATCACCACATAGCGACGATCGGTCGCCTGAATAATTTGCGTCACAAACAGGCTGGCGAACATGGCGACAAATGCCGTCACGGTCACCGATTGCCCGGCCACGCCTTCAGAAATCCCCAAATCCTGCGCCATCGGCGTTAACAGGCTAACGGGGAGAAATTCAACGGTTATCAGGCAGGCAACGCAGAACGCCACGGCAAATACCGCCGACCAGTTAGGTCGGGAATTTGCCTCAGCGCGGGATTTTTGTTCAACAGCTTCACTCATTTTGCTACCTGCGTGGGGTTATTGTAGAAAAGTTACGCAGTGTAACATTAAATTTGTGACGTAATTAACGTTTTGACAACTATTCACCAGAGATCGGCTGCGCCTTATCCAGCCCAGGACAGAGAGCCCTTTCTGGCTCAATTAAGCGTCACGCGCAGCCCGGGCCAGGCCGGTTATCCACTCCTGATGACCGTTGATCATCGGATTGGGCAGCGTACGTGCCAGTTCTTGTGCCGGAACGCCAATTTGTGATTCCTGGGTCAGAATACGTACGCGCCCGCCGGGTAAATCCTCAAAGAGCCAGGCGTGGATCACATCCAGACGTGTAGTGGCGTCGCCTTCCGCCCAGCCATGCCAGGCAACACGCGCGGCCTGGCCGTCAACCGGCGGCACATACTCAGTGATTTGCGCTTCGATGGGGAAACCAAAAGTCGTAAAACGAAAGCGGGCATCCATGCTTAACAATGGACCGGAACCGTCGTGAAAACGGATATCCGCTACGTTGCTGTAATACGTCGGCCAGCGCGTTGTGTCATTAAGCAGTGCCCAGACGGCACGGGCGCTCAGTCCGGCAACGATAATTTCATTTGAAGCAAAGTTATCAGTCGTCCCCGGCAGATACGCTGCAGGCCAGATAATTGCACGTTGTTGAGTCGCTTGATTCATGATGTACCTCGTCGTGTGAGTTAACGAGGTACATCATGCTTTCGCGTAAGATATAAAGATAATGACGATTCAAAATAGTCGTCATCATAAATTTTGATATCAGTGCAGCCAGTGCACGCCATCCTCGGGCTGGAAAAAGGCGTTATAGCGCATCTGGAACGCATTAAGCTCCTGCATATCCGGCTCCATCTCGCGCAGAAAACCGAGCGCCAGACGCACTTGCGCGTCGGTAATCGGTGCAGCCAGCCGGGCTTTTTGCAGCCAGCGGTGCCATTGCAACAGGTTCTGCTCACTGCCGTCGACAATAACGATTTGCCAGATCAACAGCACCTGGGCAGCATTTTGTAGATGCGATTCATCAGGACGGTGGAGGTACTGTAAAAAAGCCTCTCCCTGTACTTTTCCCATCTGATCGATCATCGATTCTACCGGCACGACATCAATGTTCAGCCGCTCGCTCAGACGGCGAATTGCCCGCCGCGACCCGGACGTTAGCACCCGAAATCCCACCACAAAAACAACCACCAGCGTGGCCAGCATTATCCAAATCATGCGCACATCCATTACCAGACAGGACGCCCATCATAGCGGCAAATTCACCTCTGTCGACGACTGAACGTGTCATAATGTGACTTATCGAACTCGCAGGCAGACATCATGAAATCTGATATCAGAACGCTCGATCTCAATCTGTTAAAAACGCTGGATGCCCTGCTGGATGAACGCAGCGTAACCCGGGCGGCGCAGCGGCTGTCGCTCACCCAGCCTGCGGTAAGCGGTATGCTCAACCGCTTGCGCGACTATTTTGACGATCCGCTGTTTAGTCGCACACCGCATGGCATTGTTCCGACGCTGCGTGCCCAACAGTTGGCCGCTCCGGTCAAACAAATCCTCAGCGATATCGATATCCTGCTTAAACCGACACAATTTGACCCGCTCACCGCAGCGCTCACCTTTACCGTCGCCGCTACGGATTACGCGCTCAAAGCGGTTATCGTGCCATTTATTGCCGCGCTTCGCATGCGCGCGCCGGGCATTCGTGTACGAGTGATCCCGGTTGAGCCAGTGCTGCTCACCACACAGTTTGAGCAGGGGAAAATCGACCTGGCATTGCTGACGCCGGATTCCACGCCCGACAACCTGCACAGCCGGGCGTTATATGATGAAGAGTACGTTTGTCTCATGCGTCATGCGCATCCTGATGCGGGGGGACCGCTGACGCTCGATCGCTTCTGCGCGCTGGAGCATGTGCTGGTTTCTTATGAGGGTGAAAGTTTCTGGGGCGTCACCGATGAGGCACTGGCAAGCGTCGGACGCCAACGGCAGATTGGTTTGTCAGTTAGCAGCTTCCTGGTATTGCCGGACATCCTCGCTATCAGCGATATGATTGCCGTTGTTCCTGCCCGTCTGGCGTATGACGACACCCGTATGCACGTTTTACCGCCCCCGCTGCCCATAACCGGTTTTACAAAAAGCATGGCCTGGCATGAACGCACGCACCGCGATGCCGCTCATCAGTGGCTGCGCAATCTGGTACATGAAACCAGCCAGTTTAGAGCATAAAAAAGCCCGCCATTAAGGCGGGCAAAAGTTACCAATGCACACTTAACTCAAGCAACTTTCAATTGTTGAATCTTTTTCTCGCGGCGAATTTTACGTTCTTCAAACACGGCCACGATGGCCATCAGGCAGATACAGCCAATGGCGGCGGTATCCAGCGCAGCAAAGGTGCCTGCCCAGCCGGTCAGCCCGAAAATCGGCGTGCCGTCGGCAATCATCCCCAGACCGAGCTTGGCGAAGCTGTCACCAATCAGATAAGCGAAAGTGCCTTTAATCCCATCGGCTGCGCCGATCGCTTTTTTCGGCACAAATCCAACTGCCGCAACGCCGATTAACAGCTGCGGGCCAAACACCAGGAAGCCCAGCGCAAACAGCGAAGTCAGATAAACGTACTGGTTGCTGGCGTGCTGATAAACGCCCAGAGTGGCGATAATCAACGCCAGCGCTACACAGGCCACCAGCGCACGACGACCGTTAGCCAGATCGGAGAGCCAACCCCACATCAGCGTGCCAACCAGCGCGCCCACTTCAAACAGGGTAAAGCCCTGAATCGCCACTTCTTTGGAGAGCTTCAGCTCCTGGAAAGCGTAGACGGTGGACCACTGGTCGATACCGATACGCACTACGTACAGGAAGATGTTCGAGAAACATAACAGCCAGATTACTTTGTTTTTCAGCACGTACTCAACAAAGATCTGCCATTTGGTCATCTCGTTTTCTTCGGTCTCTTTGTCTTCTTCGCTGATCTCCTCACCGAACAGCTCTTCGGCTTTACCGAGGCCATAAGATTCCGGGGAGTCGCTGCCGTAGCGCAGGCCGATAAAGCCAACAATCAGAGCAATAATCGACGGGAAGATAAACATACCGATGACGTGACCGTCGAACAGATAGTTAGCGCCAAACAGCGCCACGCCCGCTGCACCCGCACCGCCGAGGTTGTGGGAGATATTCCACATACCGAGGTAAGAACCCCGCTTGCGACGCGGCGTCCATTTAGTAATGGTGGAATAGCTACATGAGCCGCCAGTACTCTGGAAGAAACCGCTCAGCGCGTAGAAGGCGATCATCAAAAACAGGCTGGTTGAACCCGCGCCCATGCTGGCGCTGAAGCCGAGCATACAGATGGCGGAGAGGATCAGCATAAACGGCAGGAACTGCTTGGTGTTTTTACCGTCCGCGTAGTAGGAAACCAGCGTTTTACCCACGCCGTAGGTGATGGAGAAGCCCAGGCCAATCATCCCCAGCTGCGTCATGCTCAGCCCGTAGGTGGAGATCATGTCGTTCTGCGCGATGTTGAAGTTTTTGCGGATCAGGTACATGGTCAGGTAGCCGATAAAGACCACCAGATAGGACTGCATGAACGGTTTGAACCACATTTTGCGCCGCACATCGAGCGGCAGATCCAGGGTCGGCTTGCGCACCTGGTTTAGAAAGGCCAGCATTTGACACTCCCGAGCTAATTTTTATACCTGCGAATAGCAGGCATTGTAAAAATCAGCCGGAAGACGCGCCTGAGACAGCGTCCAGGTGAAACCGGGAAAATTTCTTAGTTTTGCTCCACTCGGGGCAAAAAGGTGAGGTACATCACGCTTCGTTGAGTTCGCGCGGAGCCTGGGCGTTTAAAAACGGCAGCAGCAGCAGCGCGGAAATTCCCGCCGCAATAGCGATTGCCACAAAGAATCCGGTCCAGTGCCAGACCTCCATCACCTTCGCCAGCGGCCAGCCGGAGAGCGATGCCCCCAGATAAGCAAACAGCCCGACAAATCCGGTTGCCGCGCCCGCCGCCTCTTTGTGCGAACACTCCGCCGCCGCCATGCCGATCAGCATCTGCGGGCCGAAGACGAAGAATCCGGTGGTGAAGAAGCACGCGGCCTGCATCACATAGCTGGCGAACGGCATTAGCCACAGCGAGCCAACGGAGAGCAAAATTCCGGCGGCGAAAATCAGGTTCATTGGACCGCGGTTGCCGTTAAACAGCTTGTCCGAGCCCCAGCCCGCGACCAACGCGCCGATGAAGCCGCCCAGTTCGAACATGGTCACGGCGGTATTGGCAGTGACCAAATCAACGCCAAGTGTCTCCGACATGTACAGATTGCCCCAGTCGTTAATCGCGGCACGGACCACGTACACCAGCACATAACACAGTGACAGCAGCCAGATATAAGGATTCAGTAGCACATAACGGGTGAGGATCTCTTTGCGGCTCAGCCCAGCACCTTCCTGCTGTTGGGCAATTTCCAGTTCATCATGCCGCCAATCGCCAATCGGCGGCAGACCAATCGCCTGCGGCCTGTCTCGCAGCCGCCAGCAGAGAAAAATCCCCACCACAATCGCCAGCAGCCCGGCGATCATCATCCCGGCGCGCCAGCCGTAGTGCAGCGCTGTCGCCGCCATCACGATAGGGATCAGCGCCCCGCCGACGTTGTGCGCGGTGTTCCACAGCGCCCACCAGCCGCCGCGTTCAGTACGCGAATACCACGCGGTCAATAAACGCGCGCAGACCGGCGATCCCCAGCCCTGGAAAAAGGCGTTCAGCGCCCACAGCACCGCAAAGGCCCATAGCGAGGTGGAGAATCCAAACAGAATGTTTACCACGCCGGTGGCAATCAGTCCGATGCCCATAAAATAGCGAGCGTTGGATCGGTCGCTGACGATACCGGAAACAAACTTCGACAGGCCGTAGGTGATGTAAAACAGCGTCGCCAGCAGCCCAATGTCGCTGCGAGTCAGCACGCCGCTGGTGAGGATATCCGGTACGGCGGCATTGAAGCTTTTGCGTGTGAAATAGAACAGCGCGTAGCCGAGCCAGATAGTGGTCAGGATATGCCGCCGCCAGTAGCGGTAGAGGGCATCCACTTCACGCTTATCAGTAATGAGCGGCGCACTGGCCGGAGCTTTTAAAAACGAAAACATGACCGCGCCTTACACATATCGCTGGGGTAACGACACGCTGACCCGCGTGCCATGCGTACAGGAAATCGAGAGCGATCCGCCGAGGGCGCTAATCCGTTCACGCATTCCAGTGAGGCCAAATCCCTGTTGATTCGACCCTGGCGGCAGGCCGCTGCCGTCATCCTCAATCACCAGCATTAGCCGTTCATCCTGTTGCCAGCCCTGAAGCGTCACCGCGCTGGCGTTGGCGTGCTTAACGATGTTGTTCAGCCCTTCCTGACAGACGCGAAACAGCGTCACCCGCTGGCTTTCGCTGAGTGCAGATTCATCAATTCGCCAGTCGAGATGGCTGACGATACCGCGACTTTCCAGCTCCATTTCGCGCATCAGTGAGCGGATGGCCTGCTCCAGCGTGAGATCGTCCAATTGACGTGGTCGCAGACGGCCTAACAGGCGACGCACCGAATCGTACACGCCGAGAGAAAGTTGTTCAATGTGCGCCCCGCTGCGCTTCACCCCTGCGTTTTCCGGCGCCAGGCGCTGGACAATACCCGCCTGGGTGCGAATGGCGGTGATGGTCTGGCCGATATCATCATGCAGTTCGCGCGCCACATCACGGCGCACGCTCTCTTCGGTTTCCAGCAGACGTTCCGCCAGACGATGGTTGCGCGCTAATTCATTTTGCAGCGACTGGTTAAGTTCGCGCAGACGCTGAATACCCGCACCGAGCAGCAGCCCGGTCAGGCTTTGCACCAGCAGCGAGAGCAACAGGTCAACGGGATGATCGTGCCAGGTCTGGCTGGCAATCAGCGCGATGGCGTTCATCAGCGTCGCAATCAGCGCCCCCTGCCAGCCGTAGTGCCAGGCCAGCGCAATGATCGGCAACGCGAGGCAAAACGGCGTGAAGCGCGAAAGTTCGGCGGGTAAACCGAGCTGTAGCCACAGGCTGACGCTAAACAGCAGCAGGTACCAGACCAGATGTCGCCCGCGCCAGTTCACCGGCTGCGACACCACCGCCGGGCCCAGCGGCAGCCAGGTCGTGCTGGTCAGATAGTGCCAGAACACCAGGCAGATCGGCGCCAGCGTTAATCCGCCGGTGAGCGTCAGCAGCAGCGCGTTCCACGCCTCTTCACCTTGCCCAAGCCAGGGCAGCGATTGCAGCAACGCCGCCGCCGTGAGCGCCGCGCCCTGCAACAACAGCGTGCGCCAGTCGCGCTGATGGCGGTATCGCGAAATCAACATCACCGGGAGTAACGTGAGGAAGCTGCCGATCATCAAAAGTGGTAAATGGGCCAGCGCCACTTCCTGCGCCAGCCAGAAAAGAAGCAGCCATTCCGCGCCCAGCAGCACCGGCCAGTAGCCGCGCGGACATTGCAGCATCAACCCCAGACGCAGGCCAAACGGAAACAGCAGTACCGCCAGCTCCGGGCGCTCAACCAGATGCAGGCTGATGCTCCACAAGCAAAACCACGCGGCGGAGAAGATAAAAAAGCAGGCAACAACGGTGATTAACCGGGAACAGAGCGTGTTCATTGCCAGCCGTCAAACATCCGGCGGGCCAGTTCGACGTCGTTGCTGACCCCCAGCTTTTCCATCAGGTTGGCGCGATGCACGTGCACCGTTTTCGGCGACAGACCCAGTTCAGCGGCAATCTCTTTGACCGCCATACCTTGCGCCAGTTTTTCCGCCACCTGGCGTTCGCGTTTGGTGAGCGGATCCTGACGACCGGCCGCCAGTTTGACGGCGATGTCCGGCGTCAGGTAACAGCCGCCAGTCGCTACGGTATGCACCGCCGCGATCAGCTCATCCGGGCTACAACGTTTAGAAAGGAAACCACGCGCGCCCGCGTTGAGCGCCTGCTCCACCAGCGCCGGGCTGTCGTGGACAGAGAGCATGATAATCGCCATTCCTTTTGGCAACTGGCTTAACAGTTCAAGACCGGAGATATCAGGCATCGAGATGTCGCAGATACACACCTGCACGCCGCGTCCCGGTAATCCCGCCAGCGCCTCACTGCCTGAGCCAAACTCAGCGACCACCTGCAAATCAGGTTCCAGCCCCAGCAGTTGGGCAAAGCCGGAGCGGACGATGAGGTGGTCGTCAATAAGGGCAACGGTAATCATGGGTTCATCCTGGCGCTAAGGCATGCCTGATGGCGCTACGCTTATCAGGCCTACGGGCGGGTGCCGTTGTAGGCCGGATAAGGCATTAATGCCGCCACCCAGCAAAAGCGCTTACCTTAACGATAAGTGCTTTGGTGTTCAAGCCTTGAGCGATCAGGCTATGCCAGTTGTGACTGTAAATGTCCGGGTGTGCTGCGGTTCTATTTCAATCAAGGTGCCATTGCGTTGTGCTGCCAGGAATCCTTCAGGTCGACAGGTTGCAGGCAAGGCGAATGCCGCAACCTGCTGATCGCCGTTATAGAGGATCCAACGCGTCACATAATTCAGCTCCGTGCTGGAGAAACGCGTAACGAACGTGGTGCCATCAGGCGCGATCATGCTAAATTCCGGCTTATCTGTGTACCTGTCCAGTTGGTCAGCAAAGAAGACAATTTCCGGATCGTAAAAATGCGGTTCATTGAGCCGCGCCAGAGAAGCCTCGCCCTGAACAATCCGCTGATTAAACGCCAGCCACTGCTCAGTCGGCTTAACATGCGCGGGTATCGACTCACGCAGCTTCATGGCCTCATCCGGAATATTCTGGCTGAAGGTAGCTTCCGGTACGTAGGCATAGTTCATATGGCACATGTACTGCAACGGCATTGCCACTGAGGCGAGGTTGGTAACCGCCATCTGAATATCAAACAGCGCGCTCGCTTTGTGCATTACCACCGCAGGATGCGCCTGATAATGATGACCGAACCCCATCACATACTCATAGCGTCCAGCCACGCGCAAATTCTCACCCTCCAGCTCCAGCCAGGCTTCATCCATCGCGGCACAAGCCATTTCACCATGCAAAGGATGTGAATCCTCTGGTGATGGGCAGCCATTTGCCAACAGACCTGAGTGGAAGGCAAAACAGCCGTAGGTCGCCACCACTTCCGCCGCCGGTTTCGGCTGACTGAACATGTTACGCATGGTCAGGTCATGGCCATCAAACTGAGCATCCCAGATCATCTGCCCCATCCAGGGCAGAATAACCAGATGTCCACGACTGTTTTCTACCTTCAGCCCTTCCACTCCGCTGGCGTAACGAAATGCGGTAACCGTGAAGTCGTTATTCTTCAGTAAGATTCGCGGATGCTCTGCAAAGAGTTCTCGCCACAGCGTTATACGTGTTGTCATGATCGCTCTCCTCAGGAAACTGTCGCTTCAGCCAGGTTGTGGCGCACTTTGCTTTCGCGCCAGAAGTAGATCCCGACATACACGAAGCACAGCATGGAGACCAGGAACGAGAGTTGCAATGAATGGAACATATCGGCCACATAGCCCTGAATCGCCGGAACCACCGCCGCACCGACAATCGCCATGACAATGACAGCACCTGCCATTTCGGTATGCTCGTTATCCACGGTATCAAGCGTACCAGCATAGATTGTCGCCCAGCAGGGTCCAAACAGGACACTCACCAGCACTGCGACATACACAGCGCTGAAGCTTGGCGCCAGTGCAACATAGACGAGGAACAGCGCACCAATGATGGAATAGAGAATCAGCACTTTTTCCGGATTGAAGCGCGTCATCAAAATGTTGGCGATAAACTTGCCGATAAAGAAGCAGGCGAAGCTATAGACCATGAAGGTTGAGGCGTCGCGCTCGTTGATATCACCTAATTCCAGTGCCAGACGGATGGTGAATGACCACACCGCGACCTGCATCCCCACATAAAGAAATTGCGCCACAATTCCACGACGGAAACGGGCATTGCTGGCCAGATAACGCAGTGTATCCATCGCTGACGGGCGTTTATGACTCGTGGTTTGCGCGACTTTACAGGTCGGGAAGCGAGTCAGCAGGAATAACACCATCACCACAACCAGTACCATAATCATGTACTTGTATGGCTCAAGGGTATTTTCCAGCATCAACACTTTAAAGTTATGGATCTGCTCAGCGTTCATCCCGGCCATCTGTTTTTCCAGGCTTTCGCCTTCAGAGAAGACCAGATATTTACCTAGCAGAATGCCAGCAGCCGCACCAATAGGATAAAAAGTCTGACTGATGTTCAGGCGTAAAGTGGCATACGCTTTTGGGCCGATCATTGAGCTGTAGGTGTTGGCTGCTGTTTCCAGGAAGCTCAGACCAATCGCAATCGCGAAAATCGCCGCAAGGAACATGGTGTAGGTGGCCATGTGCGATGCCGGGAAAAAGAGCGTACACCCAACGATATAAAGGGTCAGCCCCATTAAGATGGCGACTTTATAACTGGTCTTTTTAATCACCAGAGATGCTGGAATCGCAATTAAAAAATAACCGCCATAAAAGGCACTCTGAACTAATGCCGAGGCAAAGTTGCTGAGTGAAAATACGCTTTTAAATTGCGTAATCAGAATATCATTTAATGCGGCTGCGCATCCCCATAACGGGAATAAACAGGATAACAAAATAAACTGGAACAGAGGGGTCTTATTCAAATAGCCGTCAGGCATCTGAATGATGTTTTTATCGTTCATAGTGCTACCTTTTACAGTGCAGGAGTATTATTCGTTTAAGGTAAGAAACTCATTAAATTGTTCGATGCTTGGATAAGATGATTGAGTGCCTTTCCCGGTAACGCTGAAAGCAGCGAAGAGAGCGGCTTTTTTCATGGCGGCTTCCACATCACCGCTTTGAACGTAATAGTGAGCAAAACAACCGATGAAAGCGTCGCCTGCGCCACTGGTATCGACAGCATTCACTTTAAACGCTGGAACATGGACTTCCTGGTCACGCGTCATCCACAGCGCACCTTTCTCACCCATGGTGACGATAATATTGTTCAGACCTTTATCAACCAGAGAACGTGCCGCTGCGCGAATATGGTCATAAGTATCTACTGGCATACCGGTTAATATTTCCAGCTCGGTTTCATTCGGCACAAAAAAATCACATTTACAGGCATAAGACATATCTAATTCCCGTAATGCAGGGGCGGGATTTAGTAACACTTCAATACCGTGTTTTTTGCCAAATTCAATCGCGTGATAAACGGTTTCCAGCTGCACTTCCAGTTGCAGGACAATAAGCTGACATTTTTTCAGATCTTCCGCCGCACGATCGATATCTTCCGGGGAGAGAAATTTGTTCGCTCCTTTAATAATCAGAATACTGTTGCTGGAGTTGGCATTAACAAAGATCGGTGCGACACCGCTGCTGGTGCAGGGTACCTTTTCGACATAGGTAGTATTAATTCCCCAGGATTCGAGATTGCGAATAGTGTTATCCGCAAAAATATCATCACCGACTTTTGTCAGCATCAGCACTTTGGAATTGAGCTTAGCGGCCGCAACGGCCTGATTTGCGCCTTTGCCCCCGCAGCCAATTTTGAACGCCGGTGCTTCCAGCGTTTCCCCTTCTTTGGGCATCTGGTTGATGTAGGTGATGAGATCCACCATGTTGGAGCCAATAACCGCGATATCCATTTTACTACCTCTCAGAAACAATCACACAACAATGATATTAAAATAACATTATCATGTTACTTTCGTATCATTTGTGACTAGGATCGCGATTGGAAGATCATTTTATTGTTTATTTATTGCACTAAATGTTACACCCACATCACAATACAAATGATGAAGTTGCTTACAATTGACTGAAAATTAACTGGTTATAATCAATAAAACGTGAAAAAACACGCTTTTATTTCCGGATAGTCAGACGTATAGTAATGCGGCAATGTCATGTTCTCAGAAACACAAAAATGTTACTGAAGGAACATGGGAACATGATTCGTGGAGAAGCACATGGAAACTAAGCAAAAAGAACGTATTCGACGTCTGATGGAATTGTTGAAGAAGACCGACCGAATCCATCTGAAAGAGGCGGCACGAATGCTGGAAGTTTCCGTGATGACTATTCGTCGGGATCTCAGTCAGGATGACGAACCGTTACCACTCACGCTGCTCGGTGGTTACATTGTGATGGTGAACAAACCTGCTGCCATCGTTAACGCGCCACTCCCCGCGCAAAAACAGTATCACCGCGACGATTTACCGGTTGCCATTCTGGCTGCGGGACTGGTGAGTGAAAATGATCTGGTCTTTTTTGATAATGGTGCGGAAATGCCGTTGGTGGTCAGCATGATCCCGGACGATATTTCCTTTACCGGGATTTGCTACTCGCACCGGGTGTTCGTAGCGCTAAATGAAAAGCCCAACGCCACAGCGATTCTTTGCGGGGGGACCTACCGGGCGAAAAGTGACGCCTTTTACGACACCAGCAATCCCTCACCGCTGGATGCACTCAACCCACGGAAAGTCTTTATCTCCGCCAGCGGAGTCCATGAGCATTTCGGCGTTAGCTGGTTCAATCCGGACGATCTGGCCACAAAACGCAAAGCGATGGAACGCGGATTACGCAAAATTCTGCTGACGCGCCACGCCCTGTTCGATGAGGTCGCCCCCGCCAGCATTGGTCCACTCTCCACCTTTGACGTACTGATAAGCGACCGTCCGTTACCGGCAGATTACGCAACCCACTGCCGGAACGGCTCTGTCAAAGTGATCACCCCGGATTCAGACGGCGACTAACTCACTCAAAGAACACGGTAATTTTGTTAAACATCGACGGATCGGACTGGTTGCGGGCCACTTTCACCACATCTTCCAGCTTGTCGATCTGGCTTATCATCTGCTCAAGACGTTGATCGTCGTTGACCAGTAGCCAGATGCGGCTCTTATCGCTGTCCTGAATCGGTAGACAGAGAATGCCTTCTACGTTGAACGCGCGGCGGGCGAACAGCCCGCAAACGTGAGTCATTACGCCCGGATGGTTGCGTACGGTGAGTTCCAGGATTACGTTGTCATGTGTCTGCTGTTGCATGGCTTATTCCCCCACCATTTCTGTGTTTGCCGCACCCGGCGGCACCATCGGGTACACTTTTTGTTCGGCATCGATGCGCACGTGGATCAGCGCAGGCCCAGGGCGATTAATAATCTCCTGCAACGCTGCCTGTGGGTCCGCTTCGTTATTCAGATCGCAGGTTTCGAGACCAAACCCGGCGGCTATCTGCATAAAGTTAATCATCCCCGGATAGGTCGCGGCAAAAACACCCTGCTTATAGAACAGACTCTGCTGCTGATATACAAGACCCAACGCTTCGTTATTCATCAGGATGATTTTAATATCCAGCTGATTTTCGCTGGCTGTCGCCATTTCCTGAATATTCATCATCAGGCTGCCGTCGCCGGAGAAGCACAGCACTTTCTTGTCTGGATTGGCCAGCGCTGCACCAATTGCCGCTGGCAGGCCAAAGCCCATAGTTCCCAGACCGCCGGAGGTCAGCCACTGACGCGGACGGTTCAGCGGATAAGCCTGTGCCGCCCACATCTGATGCTGGCCTACGTCGGTGGTGATAATAGCGCTATCGTCTACGCAGGCAGCCACGGCGTTGATCAATCCATAGTGGCTGAGCGGGTCGCTTTCCTGCGGAATAGTGCAAGGGAATTCACGTTGTAAATCGGCCACCGTCTGATGCCACGACTCTCGCGGCTGCGCGTCAATTAATGGGATCAATTGCGCCAGAACCTCATCGACATCCGCCTGAATCGCCACGTGCGGTTGTTTGATTTTACCCAGCTCCGCGCGGTCGATATCTACGTGAATGATTTTGGCGTTCGGGCAGAACTGCTCCGTTTTACCAATCGCCCGGTCATCAAAACGTGCGCCCAGAACAATCAATAAATCCGCTTCTTGCAGAATAAAGTTAGTGCTACGCGCGCCGTGCATGCCCAGCATGCCTAACGACAGCGGATGGGCTTTCGGCAACATACCGAGCGCCATTAAGGTCATAGTGGTGGGCAGCATCGCTTTTTCCGCCAGTTCACGTACGCGCTCAGGTGCGTTAATCACGCCGCCGCCAAGGTACAGCACCGGACGCTGTGCGGCGTTAATCATGGCTGCGGCATCGCGAACGCTGTCCTGGCTGAACGCTGGTGCCGCCATTTTCTGCGCAGGCTCCGGCATCTCTTCAATGTCAAAAACGGCGGTTTGAATATCCTTAGGAATGTCTATCCACACCGGGCCTGGACGTCCGGACTGCGCAATGCGGAACGCATCGCTCATGACCTGAGGTAATTCACTGATATGGCGGACCAGATAGTTGTGCTTAGTGATGGGGATAGAGATGCCGTAGGTGTCGACTTCCTGGAAGGCGTCGGTGCCGATCATTGAAGCCGGAACCTGCCCGGTGATACACACCAGCGGGATGGAATCCAGACGCGCATCGGCAATAGCGGTCACCAGATTGGTTGCGCCCGGTCCGCTGCAGGCCATACAGACGGCGGGTTTGCCATCGGTTCTCGCCATTCCCTGCGCGATAAACCCTGCTCCTTGCTCGTGGCGCGCCAGGATATGACGGATTTGCGTGCTTTGACTTAAGGCGTCATAGACGGGAAGAATCGATCCGCCGGGAATACCGGTAACAACCTGAATTCCCTGGCGTTCCAGGAAATGAACGATGAATTCTGCGCCCGTAAAACGCGTACGCTTGGATGTTATGCCCGAACTTGCCATGCTCCAGTCCTTTTATTCTGGGCCTTTGCTCCGGGCAGGTCTCTGAAACGAAAAACCCCGCCCGGTTTGCGCCGGCGGGGTTTTGGAATCGTGTGTTGATTCGGACCCTACGGCGCATTGCCGACGACCACCACCACACGCACGACGACCGCTGCGCGAGATGGCGCAGTTTTTAGTAGGGTCGCAGTCAGCATGGAAGGGTTCATTAGGGACCTGTCTGTTTGTTGATTAACTGGATTTATACAAACACAGGTTTTTCAGCGTGACAATGGAAAAATCTTCATCTGCATAAAAATGCGTCAACGATCACATTTCGTTGTGCATTGCTGAAAAACAAAAAACCCCGCCGTAGCGAGGTTTTTTTCAGTGCTGTGCGGTTGGTAGCCGCCGAACACACTGTGTTATGTCAACGAAAAAAGTATACGCGTTCTGCGAAGAACACGCAATTTCGGTACGAATTTTGATGGTTTTGAGTATGGAACATGAATAGCGTAACGTCCATAAAACACTGTTAATTTATACAGTGTTTATCTATAATGTCTCGGTACGCAATGTGTTATGCGGGGGCCGCATCGTAAACCGGCGCATCAAAGTCCTGGCTGAAACGGGTGGTGCCGTCAGCGCCTTAACCCCCGTGTGAGCACACTGTGTTATGTCAACAAAGGTGCTGGCAACAGGCAGCGGCGAGGTACGTCAGCACCGTGCTCCTTGTACCAAAAGGAGAGCGTATGAGCCTCGTGGATATCGCTATTCTTATCCTCAAACTCATTGTTGCAGCACTGCAACTACTTGATGCCGTTCTGAAATACGTTAAGTAATTCGGATTCAAGTCGCACCTAAGGGGGGCGGGTAACACTCCGCTCCCCTTTCACCTTCTCCCTGGTGCTTGTGTCGCGCCAATATGTTACGTTTTTATGACATTCTCAGGGAAGAATTCCACCATGACGCTTTCTGTTTTCTGCATTTTGCTGTTCGCCGCGCTGCTGCATGCCAGCTGGAATGCCATTGTTAAAGCTGGAAACGATAAACTGTACTCAGCGATCGGTGTCAGCGGTTCTGCCGCAATTATGGCATTGATTTTCTTACCCTTTGCGCCGCAACCTTCCGCCGCCAGCCTGCCGTTTTTAGCCGTCTCAACTGCGTTGCAAATTGTATATACCGTCCTGGTCGCCAAAACCTATCAGGTTTCGGATATGAGCCAGACCTATCCGTTAATGCGCGGCACAGCGCCGCTGCTGGTCGCAATTATCAGCGTCCTGTTTCTTGGCGATAGCCTCTCTGTTCTAGCCTGGGTGGGGATTGCCACGATCTGTCTGGCGATCCTCGGCATGGCGTTTAACGGACGCAGCAGCTCGCAACGCGGGATCGTGCTGGCGCTCATTAACGCCTGCTTTATCGCCGGATATACGCTGGTTGATGGTACCGGCGTACGTTTATCAGAAACTGCGCTGGGTTATACGCTGTGGACCTTCTTTCTGAACGGCTCCTGCCTGCTGGGCTGGGCGATGATTGCCCGACGCCGGGAAGCGTCGCGCTATCTGGTACAGCAGTGGAAGAAAGGTATTCTTGGCGGGATTGGCACAATGGGTTCTTACGGTCTGGCGCTGTGGGCCATGACTCAGGCTCCGTTGGCGGTAGTCGCTGCGCTGCGTGAAACTTCCATCCTGTTTGGCGCGCTGCTCGCGTGGCTGCTACTGAAAGAGAAGGTTGCCGGAATACGTCTTGTTGCGGCTGGAGGCATTGCCATAGGCGCCGTTTTGCTACGCTTATCATGACCTCTGTAAACCCGATGCAATCCGGCAACATTTGTTGCCGCTTTTTGTTTACATTTCCTGCCGTTCATCGTTTAAACATTCCAGCCCACTATCTGGCCTTCTTTTTCTGTTGTGGTAGATTCCACGCGCATTTACGGGAAAGTGCAGCACCTTATTCTTATTTTTTCACTTTTTGAAAAGTAATCAGCGAAATGAAAAGGCATAGAAGCGTCAATTTGTTGTTGATGTTGGTATTACTGGTGGCGGTAGGTCAGATGGCGCAAACCATTTATATCCCCGCGATTGCTGATATGGCGCGTGAACTGAACGTTCGCGAAGGGGCGGTGCAAAGCGTGATGGCCGCCTATCTGTTGACCTACGGCCTGTCACAACTGATTTACGGCCCACTTTCCGATCGCGTTGGCCGCCGCCCGGTGATCCTCGCCGGGATGTCCATTTTTATGCTGGCTACGCTGGTCGCCATAACCACCCACAGCCTGACGGTATTGATTATCGCCAGCGCAATCCAGGGGATGGGAACGGGCGTCGGCGGCGTGATGGCGCGAACGTTACCGCGCGATTTGTATGAAGGCACGCAGTTACGCCACGCTAATAGCCTGTTAAACATGGGGATTCTAGTCAGCCCACTGCTGGCACCATTGATTGGCGGTATGCTGGATACCCTGTGGAACTGGCGTGCCTGTTACATCTTCCTGCTGGTGCTGTGCGCAGGCGTTACGTTTAGCATGGCGCGCTGGATGCCGGAAACGCGCCCCGCAGGTGCGCCGCGTCCACGGCTTATCGCCAGCTACAAAACGCTGTTTGGCAACAGCTCTTTCACCTGTTACGTGCTGATGCTGATCGGCGGCCTGGCGGGCGTTGCGGTCTTCGAAGCCTGTTCCGGGGTGTTGTTAGGCGCGCGTCTCGGCTTAAGCAGCATGGTGGTCAGTATCCTGTTTATTCTGCCCATTCCGGCGGCGTTTTTTGGTGCCTGGTTCGCCGGTCGCCCGAATAAGCGTTTCTCGACGCTAATGTGGCAGTCAGTTATCTGCTGTCTGGTCGCCGGTTTGATGATGTGGATCCCTGGTCTGTTCGACGTGATGAACGTCTGGACGCTACTGGTTCCCGCCGCACTGTTTTTCTTCGGCGCCGGGATGCTGTTTCCGCTGGCAACCAGCGGCGCAATGGAGCCTTTCCCGTTCCTGGCCGGTACTGCTGGTGCGCTGGTTGGTGGATTACAGAACATTGGTTCCGGCGTGCTGGCGTGGTTCTCTGCCATGCTGCCGCAGACCGGGCAAGCCAGTCTGGGCCTGCTGATGACCCTTATGGGGCTGTTGATTTTTGTTTGCTGGCTTCCGCTGGCGTCACGCGTGTCGCATCAGGGACAGGCGGTTTAAGCGTATGATGGCCCGGCTTCTCGCCGGGCTTTTCACACTCAGGGGCAATCATGGTATTCAACAACGGCTCCAGCGCCGGTCTCCATGCCCCTTCCTCACCATCATAGAACTGCGTATCCGCATTGATAGCATAGGGAATTTTCGCTTTCTTCAGCTCGCAAGCCATAAAGCGGGCAAACGCCATTTGCGAGGCAGAAGGCGCGTTCCTGATGGTTTCTCCCGGCGACCAGCCTCCTACCCAACTAACATGACCGGTTTTCTGCTGCCAGTGAATGGCAGTATTGATACGGGCGCGAATGGCGGCCTTTTCTGCCGCTGTCCCTGAGGTCCACGGGTATTTACCGTTATTTTTCAGCGGCCCCCACGGGAAAATATGCCATTGGGCCAGCACGGTATTCTGACTTTGCGGCGGCAACTTTAGGTTGGGCAAATCTTCCGGAGCGGCATGCAGTTTCGGCGCGATAAATATCATTCGCTGTGGATCGATGGCATGGATGGTACGGATGGTTTTGTCATACACCCTATTGAGCGACGCCTGATTATGGTTGAGCTTATCGGCAGGTTCATAAATCAGGTCGAAACCCAGCAACGGCGAGCTTTGGCCAAAGTAATGCGCCACCGCCACCCACCAGTTAACCACCTCTTTTTCGTTACTGGCACTGGGGTCTTTTTTATACTCGTCAGCCTGATAGGCGATTATCGGGATCACGCCATACTGCTCGCAGGCTTCCACCAGCTTGCGCAGATGAATGAGCCGCGCCTCCGTAGGCTCACCCGCCACGCGAATGCGCACGTGGGTCAACCCTTTCGCCTTATAATCCCGCACCACCAGCGGATCGAATTCACGGATGCCCCGATCGGTACGCGCCCAATCTACGTTCATCCCAACCCCAAGCTGCTGCACATACTGCGCCGCCGTCAACACAGGTTGCGCGGCACACACGGTGGCGCTGGCCAACAGTAAAATGGAAACAATCGGCTTTAACACGGTCGTCCTTACGCAAATCATCAGGAGTGATATCACGTATTTAGCACGCTTTTTCACTTTCCGTGTAGAGCGAAAGCGTAAAAAATATTCGCGACCCGCTTATTTAACCTGCTCCTGTAGCCAGCCAATAAACGCCTCGATTTTCGGCCACTGCCTGCCGGGCAGCGTGGTGATGTAGTAATGCTGATGACATTTCAGCGCCATATCGCCAAAAGGCGCAATCAATTCTCCGCTGTCGAGGCGTTTTTGCACCAGCCGTTTTCGGCCCATCGCTACGCCGATATGGTTCATTGCCGCAATCACTGCTAAATCAGAACGATCAAAACCAATCCCCGACGATGTCGGCAAATTCGCCGCAAAATTCTGCGCCCAACTGTGCCACTCATCGGTCCCGGAATCGTTACTCCACGCCTGTCTGTCGTGCAGCAACGTACAGTGCGGCAAATTCACCAGCGAACCGGTAAGGTCATGGCGGCGGGCGTAGTCCGGGCTGCACACCGGTAGGATCTCTTCATCCATCAGGAAGTGATGCGTGAGTTGCGCGGAGGGTGCATCGTCAAAATAGATGGCGAGATCGATACCCGCACGCTGTAGATTGACGTTGTCGTTCCCGGTCAACATGGTTAGCGAAATTGACGGGTAGCGACGGGTAAAGTCGCCGAGCGCCGGAACCAGCCAGCACTGGGCGATAGAAGGCCGTGAGTAGACGGTGAGCGTCCCCGAGAGCTCCTGATTCTTAATATCAAGAATCTCCTGGTTGAGCGTGTCCAGTGACGACTTCAGCGCCCAAAATACCCGCTTACCCTCATGAGTGAGTTCCACTTTGCGATGAGAACGAACAAATAATTGGATACCAAGCTCATCTTCAAGCTGATTTATGCGATGGCTGACGGCACTGGGGCTCAATGACAGCTCGTCTGCCGCCAGCGCAAAAGACTGATGCCGGGCCGCCACTTCAAAAGTATACAGCTTTGATAGCTGCCAGCCGTTGAGCAGCCGGTTTCTGACTTCGCGTAGGGGATCCATTCTCACCTCCTTTCCTTCTGATTCATGCGCTGGAGTGTAAAAAAGTTCGCTGCAAAAATCAGCTCAAAGGTGAATCAGAGTGAACCATATCGCATAAACAAAGCGCAATTAGACATAAATCACGCATTTGATGCAATTTGGCTCATGTGAATGGGGATTTATATCGTTTGTCAGACCATGCCTTATTTTTGTCCAATAACCCTATATTAATCACAGGGCAAGGTGAGTTATGCACTCTCAAATCTGGGTTGTGAGCACGCTGCTGATAAGTATCGTGTTAATCGTTTTGACCATCGTGAAGTTCAAATTCCACCCGTTTCTGGCGCTACTGTTAGCCAGCTTCTTCGTGGGTACGATGATGGGCATGGGGCCGTTGGATATGGTCAATGCCATTGAGAGTGGCATCGGCGGTACGCTGGGCTTCCTCGCCGCGGTTATCGGCCTTGGGACCATTCTGGGCAAAATGATGGAAGTGTCCGGCGCAGCCGAACGTATTGGCCTGACGCTGCAGCGCTGCCGCTGGCTATCCGCCGACGTCATTATGGTTCTGGTTGGGCTGATTTGCGGGATCACGCTGTTTGTTGAAGTCGGCGTGGTGCTGTTGATTCCACTGGCCTTTTCAATTGCCAAGAAAACCAATACTTCATTACTGAAGCTGGCGATTCCGCTGTGTACGGCGCTGATGGCGGTGCACTGCGTGGTTCCACCGCATCCGGCAGCCCTGTTCGTGGCGAACAAGCTGGGCGCAGACATTGGCACCGTGATTGTCTACGGCTTACTGGTCGGCTTGATGGCCTCGCTGATCGGCGGTCCTCTGTACCTGAAATTCCTGGGTAACCGTCTGCCGTTTAAACCGGTTCCGGCTGAGTTTTCTGACCTTAAAGTGCGTGACGAAAGTACGCTACCGTCGCTGGGTGCTACGCTGTTTACCGTTCTGCTGCCGATTGGCCTGATGCTGGTAAAAACCGTCGCTGAGCTGAACATGGCGAAAGGCAGCACGGTATATACGCTGCTGGAGTTTATTGGTAACCCAATCACCGCGATGTTTATTGCCGTTTTCGTTGCCTATTACATTCTCGGCCTGCGTCAGCACATCGGTATGGGTACGTTGCTGACCCACACTGAAAACGGTTTTGGCTCCA
Organism: Citrobacter sp. Cpo126; assembly: GCF_030332445.1. Lineage (NCBI taxonomy): Bacteria > Pseudomonadati > Pseudomonadota > Gammaproteobacteria > Enterobacterales > Enterobacteriaceae > Citrobacter > Citrobacter sp. Cpo126. The sequence continues at coordinate 65,294 of NZ_JAOWHT010000037.1, read as the reverse complement.
TCGCTAACATTCTGTTGATTATCGGCGCAGGCGGCGCATTCAACGCTATCCTCAAGAGCAGTGGGCTGGCGGATACTCTTGCGCTGATCCTCTCGAACATGCATATGCACCCGATTCTGCTGGCGTGGCTGGTGGCGTTAATCCTGCATGCCGCGGTGGGTTCCGCCACGGTGGCAATGATGGGCGCCACGGCAATCGTTGCACCGATGCTGCCGCTCTATCCCAACGTCAGCCCGGAGATCATCGCCATTGCTATCGGTTCCGGCGCTATTGGCTGCACGATCGTTACCGATTCCCTCTTCTGGCTGGTGAAGCAATACTGCGGTGCCACCCTGAATGAAACGTTTAAATACTATACGACCGCGACATTTATCGCGTCCGTGATTGCACTGGCTTGCACATTCCTGCTTTCCTTTATTATCTAAGCGCAAAGAGACTGACTATGGAAAACATTCAAACACTTATCGCCCAGTATCCTTTAGTGGAAGATCTGGTTGCTCTCAAGGAGACAACCTGGTTTAACCCTGGCACCACCTCTCTTGCGGAAGGTTTACCGTATGTTGGCCTGACTGAACACGATGTTCAGGATGCTCACGCCCGTCTGACGCACTTTGCGCCGTACCTGGCAAAGGCATTCCCGGAAACCGCGGCCACCGGCGGAATTATTGAATCTGAGCTGGCCGCGATTCCGGCCATGCAAAAGCGGCTGGAGAAAGAGTACGGGCAGCGCATCAATGGCGAAATTCTGCTGAAGAAAGACAGTCACCTGCCAATTTCTGGCTCGATTAAAGCCCGTGGTGGCATTTATGAAGTACTGACCCACGCGGAAAAACTGGCGCTGGAAGCCGGTCTGCTGACCACACAAGACGATTACAGCGTTCTGCTTTCGCCTGAGTTCAAACAGTTCTTTAGCCAGTACAGCATCGCGGTAGGCTCCACCGGTAACCTCGGCATGTCGATTGGCATTATGAGCGCCCGTATCGGCTTTAAGGTGACGGTGCATATGTCTGCCGACGCCCGCGCATGGAAAAAAGCCAAACTGCGCAGTCATGGCGTGACGGTCGTGGAGTATGAAGAAGATTACGGCGTGGCGGTTGAACAGGGCCGTAAGGCGGCGGAGTCCGATCCAAACTGCTTCTTTATCGATGATGAAAATTCCCGCACGCTGTTTTTAGGCTATGCGGTGGCCGGACAGCGCTTAAAGGCGCAGTTTGCCCAGCAGGGACGCGTGGTGGATGCAGACCATCCACTGTTTGTTTACCTGCCATGCGGCGTCGGCGGTGGCCCTGGCGGCGTGGCGTTTGGCCTGAAGCTGGCGTTTGGCGATAACGTGCACTGCTTCTTCGCAGAACCAACCCATTCACCGTGCATGCTGCTGGGGATTTATACCGGGCTGCACGATACGATTTCCGTGCAGGATATTGGCATCGACAACCTGACGGCGGCTGATGGGCTGGCTGTCGGCCGTGCGTCTGGCTTTGTTGGCCGGGCAATGGAACGTCTGCTCGACGGTCTGTACACCCTGGACGATCAGACGATGTACGACATGCTGGGCTGGCTGGCGCAGGAAGAAGACATTCGCCTTGAGCCGTCGGCGCTGGCCGGGATGGCCGGTCCGCAACGCGTATGCGCCTCTGCTGACTATCAGCAGATGCACGGCTTCAGCGCAGAGCAGCTCAATAACGCCACCCACCTGGTGTGGGCGACCGGCGGCGGCATGGTACCTGAAGAAGAAATGGCGCAGTATCTGGCCAAAGGACGTTAAATACAGCTGAGCTTAACGCAGCATCGCCATCAGCTCCATCGGTGAGCGATGCTGCTTAAGCAGGTCACGCATCACGCGCATATGCGGTGCGGTGTGGCTGAAGAAAGCCTGATAGCCTGCACACAGCACGCCCTTTCCATTTTCCTCACAGTACGCAGGACAATCACCGTGGTAATATTGAAACAATGAGCATGTCTGGCAACGCGTATTCATTGATGACATGGTCTGTCGTTCAATCTGTGCCGTCAGACCACACCACTGGCGAAGCGTTTTATCGAAAAGCTGGATAGATATCTGATTAATATCTTCACGTACCCAGATATCAAATATCGTAATTAAAAATCGGCCCCATGCCTCAGACGTAACCGATTCGTCTGTCAGATGACCTGAACCATCGCACCTAACCAGCGGAATAAACTGTACCAGGCGAACATTTCCTTGTTGCAAACCACGGTACACTTCAACCGGTTGTAAACACTTCTGATGGTCAATCACCACGTTTAAAACATCATCACTAACATCCATGTTCTCACATCCTGTCATGCAAAATTCCCGATAAATACGATAAGTTGGCGAACATGCGTTACAGCAAACAGCATTGCGAGGGATAACACCGCGAGGGAGATCATAAATTTGTCACGCACCGCGCGAGATTCAGAAAAATCGCTATGACTCACATCCATCAGATTACGGCTGCGAGTGTAGCGCCAGAGGATAATCGCCACTATCGCCAGCACAACTACCGATATCCAGAACAACGCTCCCGCCTGGTGCCAGTTGTGCTTAATCGCCAGCGCCATTAACGCGCCATAGCCCAACAACGTGCGAAACCAGGCCAGTGAAGTCCGCTCCGGTTGTAACCCCGGGTCAGCGATGCGTCGCGATTTGCGGCTATCCGGCATACAGCACCAGCGTCATGACAATCACCGCCACAATAGTCAGCATGACGCTGATAATCAGCAGGCTGTGGGTGTAGGGCAAGTCCTCTTTCAGTCGCATCGCCTTTTCGTTACGTAGCCAGCGCAGATAGCCGTAGATCGCCAGACCGCCGGCAAATAGACACAGCAACAAGGCAAGCGCCTCACGGATGACCGGCGTGGCAAAATCCGGGGCCAGTTGATCAAGGCCAACCCCCGCCGCCAGAAATCCGAGCGCGGTGCGGATCCACGCCAGAAAGGTACGTTCATTTGCCAGCGAGAAGCGATAATCCGGTGCTTCTCCAAGGCGAGAAATCTTCATGACAGCTCCTTAAATATTGTTGTCTGGTCGTTATACCGGAACAGTTAAGGAGTATGAACCTGATTCTCAAACGAGAGGGCGAGTCGGGTGATGAGACAATGGGAAAGAGAGAGGGTGTTTGTAATGCCGGATGGAGAGTTGCGTTTTATCCGGCCTACAGGAGATGCAGGCCGGATAAGTCAGTTTTAACCTAATCCCCAGAAGAGCACCGCCAACAGTTGCGGGGTGATAATCCTCAAGAACATGACCAGTGGATAAACGGTAGCGTAGGAGAGCGCTGCTGCCCCGCTGGTGGCATGCAGGTTATTAGCAAACGCCAGAGCCGGGGGATCGGTCATTGAGCCAGCCAACATGCCGCACAGCGTCAGATAGTTCATTTTGGCAAAGATTCGCGCCAGCAAGCCCACGGTAATGAGCGGAATCGCGGTAATGAAAATACCGTAGCCCACCCAGCTCAGGCCATCTCCCTGTGTTAGGGTATCGACAAATTCACCGCCTGACTTCAGACCCACCACCGCAAGAAACAGCACGATACCCAACTCTCGCAACGCCAGGTTAGCGCTGGGAGGCATAAACCAGTACAGCTTACCGATGCTACCAATACGCCCCAGGATCAGGGCCATAATCAGCGGCCCACCGGCCAGACCCAGTTTTAACGCCACCGGGAACCCCGGGATGAACAGTGGGATTGAACCCAGAAGAACACCCAGCCCGATACCAATAAATACCGGTAGCATCTGCACCTGCTGCAGTTTTTGCTGCGCGTTACCCACAACATTGGCGACGGCATCAATGGATGAAGGCCGCCCCACCAGATTGAGGATATCCCCGAATTGCAGGCTGGCGTCACTGCTGGCTACCAGCTCAACACCCGCACGGTTCAGGCGGGAAATCACCACGTCGTAACGTTCTTTAAAGTGCAGGTCGCGGATACGTTTACCCAGCACCTGTTCGTTGGTCACCACCACGCGTTCGACGCGTAAATCGGTACCTCGCGTAGACAGCGATGTGTCTACCTCCTGCCCAATCACCACCTGCGCGTTATGCAGGTCAGCAGGCTGTCCGACCAGGTGTAGCAGGTCGCCCATCTGGATAACAGTCCCTGGCGACGGCACCATCAATGTCTCGTCACGTTTCAGACGCGAGCAGATGATTTTGTCGCTGTTCAGAATCGGGACATCCTGAATCGCCATATTGTTGATGTTTGGGTTTTCCACGCGGATGTTCATCGTCTGAATCAGTGCGTGCCCGTTGGTCAGCGTGGATTCATGCTGATGGGCTTCAGCATCGACGTTAACGCGGAAAATAAGGCGCATCAGCCACATGGTCAGTAAAATTCCGCAGATGCCGAAAGGATAAGCCATGGCATAGCTCATCCCCATCTGGTCAACCACATCGCCAGGCGTACCTAAATCGCGCAGAATTTGCTGCCCCGCACCTAACGCCGGGGTATTGGTGACCGCTCCAGAGAATATTCCCAGCACCACAGGGAGAGGAATGGCAAAAATCTTATGCAGGATCGCGGTGACCAGGCCCCCCATGATGACAATCAGCACAGCAAACAGATTCAGCCGCAGGCCCGAAACGCGCAGAGAAGCAAAAAAGCCCGGCCCCACCTGAATACCAATGGTGTAGACGAAAAGAATCAGGCCAAATTCCTGAATAAAATGCAGCATGTCGCCGCTCAGGGTCATCCCTGCCTGATCGACAAAATGCCCGACGATAATACCGCCGAACAGCACGCCTCCAATGCCAAAACCCACGCCACGTATTTTTATGTTGCCGATCCATAACCCGACAACTGCCACTAATGCCAGAACGCTGACCGTCAATGCTATATCACTCATATCCTGTTCCCTGTGAATAACATCATTAAGTAAATGGATTCTCGCAGAGTACAGTCGCAATGTATGGGTGGTAAAGCACAAAAAAGCCCCGTCATTTCTGGCGGGGCAAAGGCATGGAGCTATTTAACTATCTAATGCGGGACGTTCGCTGATGGCGATACGTTGTGGAGCAATGGTTTCAGGTTCATTCCGGGTCAAATCAATATGCAGCAAGCCGTTAGTGAAGCTTGCGCCGGAGACCTCCATATTTTCAGCCAGCGTAAAGCTCAGGCTGAACGGCTGAGTGACCAGCCCCTGATGCAACCATTTGGTCTCTTTTTCCGGCTGCTGCGGCGTACCTTTTACGGTCAGGCGCGTGCCTTCCAGTTGAATATCCAGATCTTCCTGGCGGAAACCGGCTAACGCAAGGGTAATGCGGTAGTGGTTATCATCGCTCTTTTCGATGTTATAAGGCGGGAAGCTCTGGCTTTCACCGGTGTTTTGCAAGGCATTGGCCAGTTTGTCAAAACCGATCCATTGACGCAGCAGTGGGGATAAATCGTAGTTACGCATAATAATCTCCTTCTAAGAAGCGAGTAGGTACCTTTCGGCTCCCTGACGGCAAGCCGATGACTTAGCAAGGCCGCCTGAAGCGGCCTACAGAATTAGTTAATTTCGATGCGGCGCGGTTTGTTCGCTTCAGGAATCACGCGCTCAAGATCGATATACAGCAGACCATTTACCAGGTTTGCGCCGCGAACATGAATGTTCTCCGCTAACTGGAACTTGCGTTCAAAGTTGCGCTCGGCAATACCCTGATACAGGTAAGTACGTTCTTTTTGATCGTCCGCATGGGCGCCTTTTACCACCAGCAGATTGTCCTGGGCAGTAATTTCCAGTTCGCTTTCAGCAAAACCGGCAACGGCAATTGCAATGCGGTAATGGTTTTCGTCTACCAGCTCAACGTTGTACGGAGGGTAGCCGCCATTGCTCTGGCCCTGATTGTTTTCCAGCAGGTTAAACAGACGGTCAAAACCAATAGCAGAACGGTACAGCGGGGATAAATCAAAGTTACGCATAATCAATAGCTCCTGAAATCAGCGAGAATAATTGACCTTCCATCATGGACAGGTCAGGTAGCCAGGACACCCATCAGGCATGCCCTTCATTTGTCTACACTCTAAAAATGGGTCTTAATACAAACTTTTCAAGCGTATTCATCTGACTTTTTTTGCAGTTTGTTGTCTATTGCATACACTGGGGGGAGCAGTTGTTCTCGTTAAATCGCGATGGCCGCCACAGTGCGACGAAATGGTGATGTTATTTTCGCAACGGATCGCTTTAACTCACCATGCAAACACGATAAATACAGATGAATAAATGATGATTAAAAAAATGTTGGTAACACTGACGATGTGTAGTGGGATGGCGTTTGTAAGCGGTTGTTCCAGCATCATGTCGCATACAGGTGGCAAAGAAGGGACGTATCCTGGCACGCGAGCCAGTGCCACAATGATTAGCGAAAGTGATACAAACTGGGGAACCAAGTCGCTGGCGATTCTGGATATGCCTTTTACCGCGGTGCTCGATACGGTATTGCTACCTTGGGATCTCTTTCGCAAAGATAACTCGGTGAGATCCCGCGTAGAAAAAAGCGAGGAGAGAACTCAGGCCACGAACGCCGTTATTCCCCCGGCAGAAATGTCTGCTCCATAAATTAACGCCCGGTTTCAGTCACCCACAGCTGGCGGAAACCCTCGACGTCTTCCATCCACGCAACCTGTCGACCATCAGGGGAGAAGACGATCGCATCGGCCGACGGCGGGTTATCATGACGTTCCGTTAAAAAATCAATCTCGCCCGTTTGAACATCACAACAGGCAATTCTGTTCTCCAGTACAAATCCCAGCCATTTCCCCGATGGGTGCCAGTTAAAGGCTGACTGAATATTCGTAGCGCACTGGGTAAGCTGACGCAGCGATCCACCCTGTGGGGAAATCAGCCATAGCTGTACAATACCGTTGTCATCACGCATTAAAAACGCAATCTCAGATGCCTTTGGATTACTGCGTACCCAGTGGCGAGGCTGATTCACCAGCCCCGGGAAGGCGCGCTCATGGGTAAACGTCAGACGGCGTTGGCGAATACCGGATGGTGGCGCAGGCATGGTCATGTCAGTCCCCTCCAGAGGCGCGTCCCCCGGCTGTTTCCAGCCGCTTTCATCCTGTGGCAAATCAACAATAAACAGCTCCGGTACTTTCTCGCCAGTGGCTGATAGCGTATCACCGATAAACGCCAGCCTGTTTTCTCCAACCCAGCCCTCTTCATAGGCGCGGTTAATCTCATCGCTACCCGGTTTTGGCGTTGGTGTCGTCTGGCTCACCAGCACGCACCAATGGCTGCCACTGTATTCACGCGGATGCTGCGCGGAGACCTTCACCGGACCATACGGTGCGGCCACACCGACGTTGCGTAAATCGAGCGCCGGAGAGCGCTCATGCAAAACATGGTCGTTATAGGTGAAACTGACAAACTCACCGTTCGGGCTAAAGACATGCACATGACTCCCGCCGCGCAGCGCACCTGGCGTATAGGGCGCGGTAATATCCATTGCATCCAGATTCTCCACCCCAGCCTGCGTAACAATCACCCCACGACGATGATGGAAGTCGTAATGCCATGTTTCATCAGGATTTTCAGGCCCGTGAATGAAGACATATTTTTCCAACTTTGGATGAACGGTCACCACGCCAACGTGCGATCCCTGAGTAGCCCGGTAAATCACTTCCAGCTCGCCAGTATGGATATTGACGCGCTCAATTGTTTCACCGGCAAAAGAGGCGCCGGAAGGGCGCACATCAAAGACCAGCCACTGGCTGTCCGGTGTCCAGGTATTGATATTGGTAAGCTGATGATTACGCGGCGTAAAGGTGATTTGCTTCATGAGATGCCCTGATACAAGACGATTAAAACAATCATACTTCACAAGCACTTCACTTTCAGGCTTTAGCGTATCGCCATCTTCATTTTTGCGGACAGAAAGATGGAACATTTTGACGTAGCGATTATCGGTTTAGGTCCGGCAGGCGCAGCGCTGGCGCGACAGTTGAGCGGAAAAATGCGCGTGATTGCGTTGGATAAAAAACGCCAGTGCGGCAACGAAGGTTTCACTAAACCCTGCGGCGGTCTGCTGGCCCCGGACGCCCAGCGTTCGTTTATCCGCGACGGGATAACCTTACCCGTTGATGTTATCGCCAACCCGCAGATTTTTAGCGTTAAAACGGTTGATGTTGCCGCTTCTTTGACGCGTAACTACCAGCGCAGCTACATTAATATCAACCGCCATGCTTTTGATTTATGGCTTAAATCTCTCATCCCTGATGATGTGCAGGTGTATCACGACAGCCTGTGTCGGAAAATCTGGCGCGAGGGCGATAAATGGCATGTTATCTTCCGCGCCGACGGTTGGGAGCAGCAGATCACTGCACGTTATCTGGTGGGGGCAGACGGTGCGAACTCACTGGTGCGCCGTCATCTCTATCCACAGCACCAAATCCGTAAATATGTCGCTATTCAACAATGGTTTGCGGAAAAGCATCCCGTACCGTTCTATTCCTGTATTTTTGATAACGATGCAACTGACTGTTATTCCTGGAGTATCAGCAAAGATGGCTATTTTATCTTTGGTGGCGCCTACCCCATGAAGGACGGACAGGCACGCTTTGACGCGCTGAAAGAGAAGCTGGAAGCGTTCCATTTCCAGTTCGGCAAACCGGTGAAAAGTGAAAAATGTACGGTGCTATTCCCCTCACGCTGGAAAGACTTCGTCTGCGGCGAGGACAACGCATTTTTGATTGGTGAAGCGGCCGGTTTTATCAGCGCCAGCTCGCTGGAAGGGATTAGCTATGCGCTGGACAGCGCGGAGATCCTCAAATCGGTACTGCTGCGGGATACGCCAGATATGAATCACGCTTACCGTAAAGCCACCCACAAGTTACGTCTCAAACTGTATGGCAAAATCCTGAAAAGCCGGGCCCTGACGTCGGCATTTTCCCGTAAATGGATTATGCGTAGCGGCGTTGCGCATATTCCCTTGGCAAAATCAGAAAACCGCCCGCCAGTGAAAGAAAAACGTGAGAGAAAACGTAGTAAGGCAATGACATTGTGGCGCGTTTTCTTAAGGGACTGAGTTCACCTCGCTGTCACGGCATTGTGCCACTGTAGCCAGCGCGGGAAAGTTGGCGACGGTGTACCAGGAACCTGGCGTAGGCAGCCGCTCCATTGTACGGCCAGGCCAAAGTTCGAGTTGTGCCAACGCATCAAGGGAATATTCTCGCCAGTGATGTGGCAACATCAGTCTCAATGGCGAGGCTTGTTCACCCGGTACCGGCGTCGGTAAACGCGAGTCACTCACATCATAGTTTCTGTGCAGAACCAAATATTTCTCTGGTACCCGACGCTTGCTGTTCCACCATTTGCCATCCAGCATATCAAACTGAAAGCGGGTGATTTTTTCCGGTTTTGCCCCCAATTGCATCAACGCCTGGCGCAGCGCGTTGTTCATCGCCGCATCGTACATTTCCGTTGTTGCCAGTTGCCCATTGAGGATCAGCGATACCGCAATTCTGGTACCCAACAAATTTGAGTAGAGATCTTCCGGGGAAAATGCAGAAACCTCCTCCGAAAATCCTGGAACAGACTCAAAACCATACCATTGCGCAATTTCATGCCAGGCAGCGAGCTGAAACGCCAGATGCGCGGCCATCCATGCCGCCAGCGCGTAACGATCAGCAGGCTCTGTGGGGGGTGTGAAAGCGTTAAATACGACATGCCGTTGCGCAAGCTCATCATCCAGACGCAGCGTAAATGATTGACCAAGCCGTGGAAGAAGATGGCTAAAGAGCCAGGCCGTCATGTCTGCGGTATCACGGACATGTGCGGTATCAATGAAGCCACCGCGAGCGGTATACACTATGCCGTTATTCTCATGCCCGATCCCTGCCAGATTCGCTAGCCCTAACAGTAGGCTATCGTTATAGCGGTGCTCGCCGATGCTATCGATCGTGACAACATTATCAAGTTCATAAAATGGCACTGGCATATGCAGTACCTGTGCGTGCAGGTCGTAGCCAAACGCGCAGCACGGACGTAATCCCTGAGGTGCAGGGAGGGGTGAAACTACCGGCCAGGCAGTACCCTGGGCCTTATTCTCTGTAGAAACGAGCTGCAAAGTTACAGGTATTGCCGCACGGGCTATCGCCGTTGCCAGCCATAAGAGCGCTATTAACACCACCTTATTGATCAAAATGCCTCTCCAACCTGAAAATAAAAACCGCTGCTCCCTTTGCCAATCCCGTAATCAAGACGCACATTCACCCGGGGCTTAAATTCAAAGCGGTAGCCCACACCGGCGGACGGTAACCAGCGTCCATCGTCCAGCGCATGAAAAGAGGGTCCCATCGTGCCCGCACCGAGCCAACCAACCACACCATGCCGCCAGTCAAGTTTCCGCCGATACTCCAGTTGCCCGCTGACGGCGTTTTTATCCCGATAGCGCCCTTCGTAATAACCGCGCATACGCTGATTGCTGCCAAGCAGCGGCATCATGCTCCACGGCACATCGCCCTGGGTAAACGCGCCGTCCATCTCCCAGGCAAGCACATTGTTCTCGTCCAGCGAGTGATAGCGGCTGTAGTGCAGTTGATATTCATCAAATCGCGTATCGCTTCCCACCTCTGGTGTGAATCGGGTATAGCGCACATCGGCATACTGTCCTTTACGCGGGTTGGGAACGAAATCACGATCGTCCCAGCTGAGTTCGACACTACTTCCGGAGCTGAGAACCGACGCCCCCTGCCCGGTATGCTCAATGTTGGGCGGATCGTTATCGTCCATTTGGGTAGCGTGCTGGGCGTTCAGCGACCAGCCAAGCCCCAGATAAACATTGGGTGCCAACTGGCGATACAACGTTGGACGCAACTCCAGAACCTGAGCGGTGTATTGCTGTTTTTGGTTATCTTTATCCCCAGCGCTAAAACCTTGCCCCCAGTAGTAGGTTGGAGTATCCGTTAATGCGCCATTGAGAAAAAATCGCCACCGATCGTCGGCAAAAAATGCGTAATTTTGCATCGTGATACCAAATGCGCCAGTTGAGCTAAAATAGCCGCTGAGCGTCAGCGTCGAGTTTTGGCTTACCGTATCATTCGGATCAGGGCGATACATCCCCACCACCGCTGTACCGATCCCTAACCCCAGCTCCGGGGTATAAAACGGTCCCGGCATTACGCCCCAGTCAATGCCTTTGCTGGCGTCAAAGCTATCACTGGCACCCAACTTATTTAGCCAACCGTCAACTTCGCCTCGGCTTGGCAACGCTGCCCGCACTGTACAGGAGAGCATGTTGAACAGCAGGAAGAGGGTAAGACGGCTCAAAAGCGATACTCTCCCGCCATGAAGAAACTGTTACGTTCAGCAAAGCCGATTTCGGTCGTGACGTTGAAGTTCCGGGTAATTTCATACTGTGCGCCCACCAGCACGTTCCAGGGGGATTGCAGATGCTGTTTAACGTCAAAGCGACCATTACCGTCTTTGTTGGCAATATCAACGAGTCTTTGCAGCGTTTCAGACGGCATGGTGAGGTCGTTAAGGCTACCGCTAAATTCTTGCTGCACGTCCTGGTACATACTGCCAACCCATAGATTCAACTTTCCGGATGGCAGGTGCAGCGCATCCACACTGGGGGTGGTAAAGCGATATCCGATGCGCGGAGAAAGAGTTAAGGCGTCAATACTCCCATCCAGAATATCGAACCGCGTCTGGGTGTAGTTGGCATCAAAAGCAGTAAACCAGTTGCCTACACCGCCGACCAACGTCGTCCCTACGCCGTAGGTGGTGCCTTTAAAATCGAGCTGAAACGCCAGATTCTGCAAACTGCTTGGTGTGCGGTCTTTAAGGGGGCCTTTTATCCCGACGCCTATTTGCGAAACGGAGTGGCCATCGGTATAGCCAATCAAGCCATAGACATTCATAAACGGCAGCAGCCAGGCATCCAGCTTCAGCGTTTCGGTTTTACTGCGTTCACGCGTATTGCCGACGCTAATTTTAAACGCGTTATCCAGTGAGCGGCCACCGAGGGAAAGACCGTTGAAGTTAATACTATCCACATTAATATTTTGTCGGATATTCATGTAGTTAATATTCACGCCAAACGGTGCCGGTAGTTCATATCCGCGCTTACGCGCTTCATCGCCTAAAAAGGGCAAAATGGTGTGGTTTTCGGCAGGTTTAACAGTCGTTTTTTCCGGTACAGGCGCAGACAGACCGTCATCCTGATAGCCAAAGAGAGGTGTAATAGTTGAGCTGGAATCCGTCGCGGCACTGGCATGAAAAACCAGACAGGAAGACGTTATCAACACCACGCGGATGCTTGTGTTTGTCATAAGAAAGTTTAGTAGCAGGCAGGAATTGCCCAGATATAAAAGAAGAAGGGAGAGTATAGAAGTTACGTACTATGTGGAGGTATTAATGTGCGGTTTCACATCTGATAATATAAATATATGTTTTATAACATCTTAATGTTATTGCCCAGCCGAGGCCAGGCATAATACGCATCAGGAAAGGACGTATTTCTCTATCGCCCAGGCGACGCCATCTTCAAGGTTAGATTTCGTTACGAAGTTGGCGATTTCTTTGACTGATGGAATAGCGTTATCCATAGCAACGCCCACCCCTGCGTATTCAATCATCGCGATGTCGTTTTCCTGATCGCCAATCGCCATCACCTCTTCGGCTTTAATGCCTAACGCATCAGCCAGCGATTTTACGCCCGTCCCTTTATTGACGCGTTTATCGAGGATTTCGAGGAAATACGGCGCACTTTTCAGCACGGTGTACTTCTCTTTTACTTCCGCAGGTAGACGAGAGATAGCTTTATCGAGGATCTCCGGCTCGTCAATCATCATCACTTTCAGGAACTGGGTTGCAGGATCCATTTTCTCGGCTTCACAAAACACCAGCGGAATGGTCGCGACAAACGATTCGTGCACCGTGTAGTAGCTGATATCACGGTTCGCGGTATACAGCGTATTGCGATCGAGGGCGTGGAAATGCGAGCCAACTTCCCGGGAGAGCTGCTCCAGGTAACGATAATCATCATAGCTCAGCGCGGTTTGCGCCACGGTACTGCCATCCCCTGCTTTCTGCACCAGCGCACCGTTGTAGGTAATGCAGTAGTCACCGGGTTGTTCCATATGTAATTCTTTCAGATAGCTGTGAACGCCGGCATACGGGCGTCCCGTGGTCAGCACCACATTCACGCCACGCGCGCGTGCCGCGGCAATCGCCGTTTTGACCGCTGGTGAAATGGTGTGATCGGGCAGCAGAAGTGTGCCATCCATGTCGATAGCAATAAGTTTGATAGCCATGAGTTCCCCGGATTAAATGAGTCCGTCCTCATGCTAACGCGATTCCGCTCAAAAAACAGCTACGAAAAGGGGGATAGAAAGGGGAATCGAGATTCCCCTTTTTGTAGATTGGTTGTCGTTTGTAGGTCTGATAAGCAATGCGCCATCAGGCACAATACAACGTCTTGCCGGATGGCGGCGTAAACCGCCTTATCCGGCCTACAGATTGGCTTAAATATCGATGTTCGCCGCTTTCAGGGCGTTTTCTTCGATAAATGCGCGACGCGGTTCAACGGCATCGCCCATCAGCGTGGTGAACAGCTGGTCGGCAGCAATCGCATCCTTCACGGTAACGCGCAGCATACGACGGCTTTCCGGATCCATGGTGGTTTCCCACAGCTGTTCCGGGTTCATCTCGCCCAGACCTTTATAACGCTGGATAGCGAGGCCACGACGAGACTCTTTCTGCAGCCATTCCAGTGCCTGCTCAAAGCTGGCAACCGGCTGGCGACGCTCGCCACGTTCGATAAACGCATCGTCTTCGATCAGCCCACGCAGCTTCTCGCCAAGCGTACAAATACGATGGTACTCGCCACCGGTCACAAATTCATGTTCCAATGGATAGTCAGTATCGACACCGTGGGTACGCACCCGGATCACCGGTTCGAACAGGTTCAGTTCAGCATCTTTACGCACGAAGCTATTCCAGGTGCTGCCGTGCATTTCGTTTTCATTAAGCACGTTAACCAACTGGGAAACCCAGGCCGTAACTTTCGCTTCATCAGCCAGATCGGCTTCTGGCAGCGTCGGTTGATAAACCAGCTCTTTCAGCAGCGCTTTCGGGAAACGACGTTCCATACGGCCAATCATTTTCTGTGTCGCGTTGTATTCAGAAACCAGTTTCTCTAACGACTCACCTGAAAGGGCTGGTGCGTTGGCATTGGTGTGCAGCGTTGCGCCATCCAGAGCGATAGAGATCTGATACTGATCCATCGCTTCGTCATCTTTAATGTATTGTTCCTGCTTGCCTTTTTTCACTTTGTACAGCGGTGGCTGTGCAATGTAAACGTGGCCGCGTTCAACGATTTCCGGCATCTGACGATAGAAGAAGGTCAACAGCAGCGTACGAATGTGCGAGCCATCGACGTCCGCATCGGTCATGATGATGATGCTGTGATAACGCAGTTTGTCCGGGTTGTACTCGTCTCGACCGATGCCACAGCCGAGCGCAGTGATCAGCGTCGCGACTTCCTGAGAGGAGAGCATCTTGTCAAAGCGCGCTTTCTCGACGTTGAGGATTTTACCCTTCAGCGGCAGAATCGCCTGGTTTTTACGGTTACGGCCCTGCTTCGCAGAACCGCCCGCGGAGTCCCCTTCCACAAGGTACAGTTCGGACAGCGCCGGGTCACGTTCCTGACAATCCGCCAGCTTGCCCGGCAGACCGGCTAAGTCGAGCGCGCCTTTACGACGGGTCATTTCACGCGCACGACGTGCAGCTTCACGAGCACGCGCAGCATCAATAATTTTGCCGACAACGATTTTCGCGTCAGACGGGTTTTCCAGCAGATATTCGCTCAGCAGTTCGTTCATCTGCTGTTCTACCGCCGATTTCACCTCAGAGGAGACCAGCTTGTCTTTGGTCTGTGAGGAGAACTTCGGATCCGGTACTTTCACGGAAACAACGGCAATCAGGCCTTCACGGGCATCGTCACCGGTAGCGCTGACTTTCGCTTTTTTGCTGTAGCCTTCTTTGTCCATGTAGGCGTTCAGGGTACGGGTCATCGCCGCACGGAAGCCTGCAAGGTGAGTACCGCCGTCACGCTGTGGAATGTTGTTGGTGAAGCAGTAGATGTTTTCCTGGAAACCATCGTTCCACTGCAGCGCAACTTCAACGCCGATACCGTCTTTTTCGGTGGAGAAGTAGAAGATATTCGGGTGGATCGGCGTTTTGTTTTTGTTGAGGTATTCAACAAACGCCTTGATGCCACCTTCGTAGTGGAAATGGTCTTCTTTGCCGTCACGCTTGTCGCGCAGACGAATAGAGACGCCGGAGTTCAGGAATGACAGCTCACGCAGACGTTTCGCCAGAATGTCGTATTCAAATTCAACAACATTGGTAAAGGTTTCGTGGCTTGGCCAGAAACGGACCTGAGTCCCGGTCAATTCTGTTTCGCCGGTTACTGCCAGCGGCGCCTGCGGCACACCGTGCACGTAAGTTTGCTGATGCACTTTGCCTTCACGACGAATCACCAGTTCCAGCTTCTGTGACAGGGCGTTAACGACGGAAACACCCACGCCGTGCAGACCGCCGGAAACTTTATAGGAGTTATCATCGAATTTACCGCCTGCGTGCAAAACGGTCATGATAACTTCCGCTGCCGAAACGCCCTCTTCCGGGTGAATACCGGTTGGGATACCACGGCCATCATCGGTAACGGACACGGAGTTGTCAGCGTGAATCGTTACCACGATATCTTTACAGTGACCCGCGAGCGCTTCGTCGATAGCGTTATCTACCACCTCGAATACCATGTGGTGCAGACCGGTGCCGTCATCCGTGTCGCCGATATACATACCCGGGCGCTTACGCACCGCATCCAGTCCTTTCAGGACTTTGATACTGGAGGAGTCATAAGAATTCGACATCAACGTTTCTCGCTCATTTTATCTTGGGTTAATCCGTTATTTTACCCTTTTCCACGGTAAACATCTTCGAATTTTCATCGGACATGTCTATAACGTGTTCAGCGCTGATTGCGCTGACAAAGACCTGAGATTGCGTGGCTTTTAAGCGGCTGGCCAGCAGTCCGCGACGCGCGTCATCCAGTTCAGAGGCAAAATCATCTATCAGGTACAGGCAGCGCCGCCCGCTTTCACGGGTCAGGAACTCCCCTTGCGCCAGACGTAAGGCGCACATCAGCAGCTTTAGCTGCCCACGCGACAACGTATCTTCCACCGGCGCACCGTCGGCGCGAATGCGGAAATCCGCCTTATGCGGGCCGTGCGCAGTGTAGGTCAACATGCGATCGCGTTCAAAACTGCGTTCCAGCACTTCGGCATAATCAGTCTCTTTCTCCCAGCCGCGCTGGAATGAGAAGGAGAGCGAAAACTCGGGAAGAAACTGCTGGCAGGTATCCGCCATATCCTGCGCGATACCGGCGCTGTACTCCGCGCGCCAGGTGCTGATTTGTTCCGCCAGCGGGATAAGTTCTCTATCCCACGGGCGCAGTTGCTCATAACGACTCACCTGGCGCAGTGCCGCATTACGCTGCTTGAGCAGTCGCTTCAGGTTGCTCCAGGCGGTGAAAAATCCGGCTTCATTGTGAAAGCATCCCCAGTCAAGAAATGCTCTTCTGTATTTGGGGCCGCCGTTGAGTAAAGTAAACCCCTCTGGCGTGATCAGCTGCATCGGCATCAGGTGTGCCAGTTCTGCGACCTTGTGCCCGTCAGTGCCGTCAATGCGCACTTTGCTGTCGCCCAGTTTGTCTTTCGTCAGGCCAATCGACGTCTCACGCTCTTCTCCCTGCAAACGTCCGTGTAAAACAAACGACTCCTGCTCGTGGCGAATCACGCGGCCAATCTGCAAACTGCGAAACGCCCGGCCATGGCCGAGCGTATAGATGGCTTCCAGGACGCTGGTTTTGCCGCTGCCGTTCGCGCCAACCAGGAAGTTAAAGCCAGGGGATAAAGCGAGATCCGCGCTTTCGATATTGCGAAAATCGCGGATCAACAGGCGGGTGAGCGACATTACAGTCTCATTGGCATAACAACATAGGCAGCCGACTGTGATGCGGCATCTTCAATCTGTACGCTCGATACGGAATCGGTCAGCAGAATACGCACGTTCTCGCACTTCAGCGCGTTCAGAACGTCCAGTACGTAGCTCACGTTAAAGCCGATTTCCAGTTCTGTACCAGGATAGGAGACATCCAGAATTTCTTCTGCTTCTTCCTGCTCCGGGTTGTTGGCGGTGATTTTGAGCTGGTTTTCGCTGACATACAGACGCACGCCGCGGAATTTCTCGTTCGAGAGGATCGCCGCACGCGCAAACGCCTGTTTGAGGATATCGCAACCGGCTTCCAGATGCTTGTCCGGATTCTTCGGCAATACGCGGCGATAATCCGGGAAACGGCCATCAACCAGCTTAGAGGTGAAGATGAAGTCACCAACGTGCGCACGAATGTTGTTGCTGCCAATCTGCACGCGCAGCGGGTTATCGCCGCCGTCGAGCATACGCATCAGTTCAATCACACCTTTACGCGGTACGATCACCGAATGGCTTGGCAACGGCTGACCAACAGGCATTGAACAAACCGCCAGGCGGTGACCGTCGGTCGCCACGGTACGCAGCTCTTCCCCTTCGGTTTCAAACAGCATGCCGTTTAAGTAGTAACGTACGTCCTGATGCGCCATCGAAAACTGCGTGGCTTCAATCAGGCGCTTCATCGTCGCCTGCGGCAGGGTGAATTCGACTTCGCTCTGCCAGTCGTCCAGATTCGGGAAGTCGGCGGCAGGCAGCGTAGACAGCGAGAAACGGCTGCGGCCAGAACGCACCAGCATACGGTCGCCTTCCAGTTGAACGGCAATTTCCGCGCCTTCCGGCAATCCACGGCAAATATCGAAGAATTTACGCGCCGGAACGGTGGTCGCGCCAGGTTCATGGGGCTGGATCAGCGCCACGCGCGCCACCATCTCCATTTCGAGATCGGTACCGGTCAGCGAAAGCGTGCCGTCAGCAACCTGCAGCAGCAGGTTTCCGAGAATAGGCAGTGTAGGACGTCCACCCAGCGGGCCGCTGACCTGCTGAAGCGGTTTTAATAAATGTTCACGTTCAACGGTAAATTTCATAGCGTCACGAAGATAATGTTCTGATTAAATTGGAGAAATCTTCTTTAATATCATGGCTTTCTTCACGCAACTGCTCAATCTTGCGGCAGGCATGAAGCACGGTAGTATGGTCACGCCCACCAAACGCGTCGCCAATTTCCGGCAGACTGTGGTTAGTGAGCTCTTTTGCCAGCGCCATCGCCATCTGGCGCGGGCGAGCTACCGAGCGAGATCGACGCTTAGAAAGCAGATCCGCAATTTTTATTTTGTAATACTCCGCCACCGTCTTCTGGATATTGTCGATGGTGACCAGCTTTTCCTGCAAAGCCAGCAGATCGCGCAGCGCTTCACGCACGAAATCGATAGTAATCGCCCGGCCGGTAAAATTGGCGTTGGCGATCACGCGGTTCAGTGCGCCTTCCAGC
Organism: Citrobacter sp. Cpo126; assembly: GCF_030332445.1. Lineage (NCBI taxonomy): Bacteria > Pseudomonadati > Pseudomonadota > Gammaproteobacteria > Enterobacterales > Enterobacteriaceae > Citrobacter > Citrobacter sp. Cpo126. The sequence goes on along the minus strand of NZ_JAOWHT010000037.1, from coordinate 46,810 downwards.
TCACGTACGTTAGAGCGTAGACGCTTGGCAATAAAGAACGCTACTTCACCCGGCAGACGAATGTCGTTTTCGTCGGCTTTTTTCATCAGGATCGCAACACGCGTTTCCAGTTCAGGCGGTTCGATCGCGACAGTCAGTCCCCAGCCAAAGCGGGATTTCAGACGATCTTCAACGCCGTTGATCTCCTTCGGATAGCGATCCGAGGTCAGGATGATCTGCTGATTGCCTTCCAGCAGGGCGTTAAAGGTGTGGAAAAACTCTTCCTGCGATCGCTCTTTATTCGCGAAGAATTGGATATCGTCAATCAGCAGCGCGTCAACGGAACGGTAGTAGCGTTTAAACTCTTCGATCGCGTTGTTTTGCAGGGCTTTGACCATATCCTGCACAAAACGCTCGGAGTGCATATACACCACTTTGGCATTTGGCTTACGCGCCATAATGCCGTTACCGACAGCGTGCAACAGGTGGGTTTTACCCAGACCCGTACCGCCATAAAGGAATAACGGATTGTAGGCGCCGCCAGGATTGTCCGCCACCTGACGTGCCGCCGCGCGCGCCAGTTGGTTAGATTTACCTTCAACGAAGTTATCAAACGTGTGTTTGACGTTGACGTTAGAACGATAGGTAGGTTCTGCCGGAGCCGGGACGTTATCCCAGCCTGGACGCGCCGCCGGAGCAGCACGTTGCGGTTGCACTTGCTGAGCCACATGGGCGGGCGCAACAACGTTGTTGACCGGCGTTTTCAGCGTTTGCGTGACGGGTTTAGTGCCGACTTCAAAGCGCAGCTGTGGGGCATCCGCTCCACAGAAATTATTGAGTAATCCATTAATATTATTAAGGTATTTATCCCTTACCCAATCGAGCACGAAACGGTTTGGCGCATACAAAGCCAGCGTGTTATCGCTCAGTTCCGCCTGCAACGGGCGTATCCACATACTGAACTCTGTGGCTGGTAACTCATCCTGCAATCGGGCAAGACACTGCTGCCAAAGCGAAAGTGACACGGCGGACTCCACTCGAACAAAAGTCGATAAATGACAAAGGCTGAAACATTCATGATTGTTGACGCACATCGACAAGACCCTATGCAAAGGGTGACGTGCGAATTGCTATCTGCAATTTTTACCCGATCAGGATCCATTGAAACGATCAGGACCGCGGATCATAGCGTAAACTGAGAAAGAGATCTTCTGTTTCTCACAGATTCTTCCCGATTTATCCACAGGATGATCCAGAATCGGCTAAGTGTAAACGATCCTGGAGAAGTGCTGCAGGTTTTAGCGCGCATATTGAAAAAATTAATGAGTAAAGATGCTTTACTGCTTAAACGATCTAATAAAGATCCCGTGCGATCCTTGCGCTTTATCCACCAGCCCGTATAATTCTTACCCCCAGCGAGTAACGGTCGCCTTACGGCGTCAACGCTGCCTGTTTTTTACGCGAAACCATGCGGAAAAAAGCGGGAAATAAGGAAAGAGAATTGACTCCGGAGTGTACAATTATTACAATCCGGCCTCTTTAATCACCCACACTGTGGCGTAAGTCGTTCGAAATTCGTTCGGGTATACGCAAAAGTCAGTGAATTTATTCAAGTTTAGGTAGAAATCGCCATGAAACGCACTTTTCAACCGTCTGTACTGAAGCGCAACCGTTCTCACGGCTTCCGTGCTCGTATGGCTAATAAAAATGGTCGTCAGGTTCTGGCACGTCGTCGTGCTAAAGGCCGTTCTCGTCTGACCGTTTCTAAGTAATAAAAGCTAGCCCCTGAGTGGTTAAGCTCGCATTTCCCAGGGAGTTACGTTTGTTAACTCCCACTCATTTCACATTCGTCTTCCAGCAGCCACAACGGGCTGGCACGCCGCAAATCACCATCCTCGGCCGCCTGAATTCGCTGGGGCATCCCCGTATCGGTCTTACAGTCGCCAAGAAAAATGTTAAACGTGCGCATGAACGCAATCGGATTAAACGTCTGACGCGTGAAAGCTTCCGTTTACGTCAGCACGAGCTTCCAGCAATGGATTTCGTGGTGGTGGCGAAAAAAGGGGTTGCTGACCTCGATAACCGTGCTCTCTCGGAAGCGTTGGAAAAATTATGGCGTCGCCATTGTCGCCTGGCTCGCGGGTCCTGATAGCCCTCATTCGGGTCTATCAACGCCTGATCAGTCCGCTGCTTGGGCCGCATTGCCGTTTCACTCCAACCTGTTCGAGCTACGGAATTGAGGCATTGCGCAGGTTTGGAGTGATAAAAGGCAGTTGGTTGACGGTGAAACGCGTATTAAAATGCCACCCTTTACACCCTGGTGGTGACGATCCCGTCCCGCCCGGACCATTTGATACCAGAGAACACTAACGATGGATTCGCAACGCAATCTTTTAGTCATCGCTTTGCTGTTCGTGTCTTTCATGATCTGGCAAGCCTGGGAGCAGGATAAAAACCCGCAACCTCAGGCCCAACAGACCACGCAGACAACGACCACCGCAGCGGGTAGCGCCGCAGACCAGGGCGTACCGGCCAGTGGCCAGGGGAAACTGATTACGGTTAAAACTGACGTGCTTGATCTGACCATCAACACCCGTGGTGGTGATGTGGAACAGGCTTCACTGCCAGCTTACCCGAAAGAACTCGGTTCTACCGAACCGTTCCAGTTACTGGAAACTACGCCACAGTTCATCTACCAGGCACAGAGTGGCCTGACAGGTCGTGACGGCCCGGATAACCCGGCTAACGGCCCACGTCCGCTGTACAACGTCGATAAAGACGCGTTTGTACTGGCTGACGGTCAGAACGAACTGCAGATCCCGATGACCTATACTGACGCAGCGGGTAACACATTCACTAAAACGTTTGTTCTTAAGCGTGGTGAATATGCTGTCAACGTTAACTACAGCGTGCAGAACGCCGGCGAAAAACCGCTGGAAATCTCCACCTTTGGTCAGCTGAAGCAATCCATCAATCTGCCATCTCATCGCGACACCGGTAGCAGCAACTTTGCGCTGCACACCTTCCGTGGCGCGGCGTACTCCACGCCGGATGAGAAGTATGAGAAATACAAATTCGACACCATTGCTGAAAACGAAAACCTGAACGTCAATGCTAAAGACGGCTGGGTCGCAATGCTGCAACAGTATTTCGCAACGGCATGGGTTCCGCGTAACGACGGCACCAACAACTTCTATACCGCTAACCTGGGTAACGGCATTGCCGCTATCGGCTATAAATCACAGCCGGTACTGGTACAGCCTGGCCAGACTGGCGCGATGACCAGCACCCTGTGGGTCGGCCCGGAAATTCAGGATAAAATGGCGGCCGTTGCACCGCACCTGGATCTGACCGTGGACTACGGCTGGTTGTGGTTCATTTCTCAGCCGCTGTTTAAACTGCTGAAGTGGATCCATAGCTTCCTGGGTAACTGGGGCTTCTCCATCATCGTTATCACCTTTATCGTTCGTGGCATCATGTACCCGCTGACCAAAGCGCAGTACACCTCCATGGCGAAGATGCGTATGCTGCAGCCGAAGATTCAGGCTATGCGTGAGCGTCTGGGCGATGACAAACAGCGTCAGAGCCAGGAAATGATGGCCCTGTACAAAGCTGAGAAGGTTAACCCGCTGGGCGGCTGCTTCCCGCTGATCATCCAGATGCCAATCTTCCTGGCGTTGTACTACATGCTGATGGGCTCCATTGAACTGCGTCATGCGCCATTCGCTCTGTGGATCCATGACCTGTCTGCACAGGACCCGTACTACATCCTGCCGATTCTGATGGGCGTGACGATGTTCTTCATTCAGAAGATGTCTCCGACCACTGTAACCGACCCGATGCAGCAGAAGATCATGACCTTTATGCCGGTCATCTTCACAGTGTTCTTCCTGTGGTTCCCGTCAGGTCTGGTGCTGTACTATATCGTCAGCAACCTGGTAACCATTATTCAGCAGCAGCTGATTTACCGTGGTCTGGAGAAACGTGGCCTGCATAGCCGCGAGAAGAAAAACTCCTGATTCGGTGTAGGCCGGATTAGGCGAAGCCGCCATCCGGCAAACGGAACATAAAGTAAAGGGCGGTCATTAGACCGCCTTTTTTATTGCATTAAGAAGAGACAAACCATGAGCCATAACGACACCATCGTCGCTCAAGCCACCCCACCGGGACGTGGTGGCGTGGGTATCCTGCGTATCTCCGGCCTGAAGGCGCGTGAGGTCGCAGAAACCGTACTGGGGAAACTGCCCAAACCGCGTTATGCCGATTATCTGCCGTTTAAAGACGCGGATGGCAGCGCGCTGGATCAGGGGATTGCCCTGTGGTTCCCCGGCCCAAACTCCTTTACCGGCGAAGACGTTTTAGAGCTTCAGGGCCACGGCGGTCCAGTGATTCTTGACCTGCTGCTCAAACGTATTCTGACCATTCCCGGGCTGCGCATTGCCAGACCGGGTGAATTCTCCGAGCGAGCGTTTCTCAATGATAAGCTCGATTTAGCCCAAGCCGAGGCGATTGCCGACCTGATCGATGCCAGCTCAGAGCAAGCCGCTCGCTCGGCGCTGAACTCGTTGCAGGGCGCATTTTCCGCACGGGTAAATCATCTTGTGGAAGCGCTCACTCACCTGCGCATCTATGTTGAAGCAGCGATCGACTTCCCGGATGAAGAAATCGACTTCCTGTCTGACGGCAAGATTGAAGCGCAACTCAACAGCGTTATCAGCGATCTTGATGCCGTGCGTGCGGAAGCGCGTCAGGGCAGCCTGCTGCGCGAAGGGATGAAGGTGGTGATTGCCGGGCGTCCAAACGCCGGGAAATCAAGCCTGCTGAACGCGCTGGCTGGCCGTGAGGCGGCCATTGTCACCGATATCGCCGGGACTACCCGCGACGTGCTGCGTGAGCATATTCACATCGACGGCATGCCGCTACACATCATCGACACCGCCGGTTTGCGCGATGCCAGCGACGAAGTTGAACGCATCGGTATCGAACGTGCCTGGCAGGAAATTGAACAGGCCGACCGCGTGCTGTTTATGGTTGATGGCACCACCACCGACGCCGTGGACCCGGCAGATATCTGGCCAGACTTTATTGCCCGTCTGCCAGCCAAACTGCCGATCACCGTGGTGCGTAACAAAGCGGATATTACCGGTGAGACGCTGGGCCTTAGCGAAGTAAATGGCCACTCACTGGTTCGCCTCTCTGCGCGTACCGGTGAAGGCGTTGACGTACTGCGTAATCATCTCAAACAGAGCATGGGCTTTGAAACCAATATGGAAGGCGGCTTCCTGGCCCGTCGTCGTCACCTGCAGGCGCTGGCAGAAGCTGCAGAGCATCTCGAGCAGGGTAAAGCCCAACTGCTCGGAGCATGGGCCGGAGAATTGCTGGCTGAGGAGCTACGCCTGGCGCAGCAGAACCTCAGTGAGATCACAGGAGAGTTTACCTCCGACGATCTGCTGGGACGGATCTTCTCCAGCTTCTGTATCGGTAAGTAACGTTGTGTTGCCCGGTGGCGTGATGCTAACCGGGCCTACAGGCCCCGTAGGCCGGATAAGGCGTTTACGCCGCCATCCGGCAACAACTATTTCCCATGTGGAAATCACTGTTGTCCAAATGGCAACTCGTGCAGTTGACTCTCTGACCGTATGCTTAGCGCCACATTTCTTATGAGGTCGCTATGACACGCTTTCTAATCTGCAGTTTCGCCCTGGTTCTTCTTTATCCTGCCGGTATTGATATGTATCTGGTGGGGCTGCCCCGTATTGCTGCCGATTTACAGGCCAGCGAGGCGCAACTGCATATCGCGTTTTCGGTATATCTGGCAGGAATGGCGACGGCGATGCTGTTCGCCGGTAAAATTGCCGACCAGTCAGGTCGCAAACCGGTCGCCATAGTCGGCGCACTCATCTTTATTTTCGCCTCTGCGCTATGTTCTTTCGCCGAAAGCGGTACGCCATTCCTCATAGGTCGTTTTATTCAGGGCGTAGGTGCGGGCTGTTGCTACGTGGTGGCTTTCGCTATCCTGCGCGATACGCTCGACGATCGCCGCCGGGCGAAGGTACTGTCGTTGTTGAACGGTATTACCTGTATCGTGCCGGTGCTGGCTCCGGTGATGGGGCATCTGATCATGCTCAAATACCCGTGGCAGAGCCTGTTCTACACGATGATGGGAATGGGTGTGGCTGTTTGCCTGCTGTCGGTGTTTGTCCTGCGAGAATCGCGCCCAGCAACGCTTATGGCGACGACGGAAAAGAGCCACACGACCGAATCACTGGTAAACCGCTTTTTCTTAAGCCGTCTGGCCATTACCACCCTCAGCGTGTCGGTGATCCTGACCTTCGTGAACACGTCTCCGGTGCTGCTGATGGAAGTGATGGGCTTCGACCGTGGTGAGTACGCCACCACGATGGCCATGACCGCAGGCATCAGTATGGCGGTCTCTTTCTCTACGCCATTTGCTCTGAGCGTATTTAAGCCTCGCGTTCTGATGCTGACCTCACAGGTGCTGTTTCTGTGTGCCGGCGTGGTGTTAACCCTTGCCACTTCACACGCAGTAACGCTTTTCGGGCTGACGTTAATCTGCGCCGGATTCTCGGTCGGCTTCGGTGTTGCGATGAGCCAGGCGCTTGGGCCGTTCTCGCTGCGCGCGGGCGTCGCCAGCTCGGCATTAGGTATTGCGCAGGTTTGCGGTTCCTCGCTGTGGATTTGGCTGGCGGCGGTTCTTGGCCTTGATGCGCTGAATATGCTGATCGGGATTCTGATTGGCTGTAGCATAGTGAGTATCATGCTGATTATCACTGTTGCACCTAACCGGTCCGCGCCAACTCATGAAGAAATCCCTCAGCAGTCTCGATCTTAATTTATTGCTCTGCCTGCAGCTGTTAATGCAGGAACGCAGCGTCACTAAAACCGCCAAACGGATGAACGTCACGCCGTCGGCGGTCAGTAAGTCGCTGTCGAAGCTGCGGACCTGGTTTGATGATCCCTTGTTTGTGAACACCCCGCTGGGACTATCGCCGACGCCGCTGATGGTCAGCATGGAGCAGAGCCTTGCTGAATGGATGCAGATGGGCAATCAGTTGCTCGATAAGCCGCACCATGAGTCTCCACGCGGGCTGAAGTTTGATCTGGCGGCCGAAACGCCGTTAGTGATGATCATGTTCAATGCGCTCTCCCAGCAGATTTATCAGCGCTATCCCCAGGCAACAATCAAAATACGCAACTGGGACTATGACTCGCTGGATGCCATTATTCGCGGTGAAGTGGATATTGGCTTTACCGGGCGCGAAAGTCATCCGCGTTCGCGCGAACTGCTGAGTTTGTTGCCATTGTCGATCGACCATGAAGTGCTGTTTTCCGATCTGCCCTGCGTCTGGCTACGTGAAGATCATCCCGCACTGCAGGAAGAGTGGAATCTGGACACCTTTCTGCGCTATCCGCACATCAGCATTAGCTGGGAACAAAGCGATACATGGGCGCTGGATGAAGTCCTGCAAGAAATGGGACGCGCACGCAATATCGCGTTATGTCTGCCCGGTTTTGAGCAATCGCTGTTTATGGCCGCGCAGCCGGATCACGCGCTGATAGCCACCGCACCGGTCTATTGCCAGCGTTATAACCAACTCCACCAGCTTCCACTCGTTGCACGGCCGATGCCATTTGATACGGCGCAACTGGAAAAAATGCGCGTACCGTTCACTCTTCTTTGGCATAAACGCAACAGCCACAATCCTAAGATCGTCTGGCTAAAAGACACGATCAAGGCGCTTTATCGCGATATCTCCTGACGATCCTTCATTTTGGTGTTGCTAAATCGACCATTCTGGCAACAGAAATGTAAATATCGCGTAATGTCTCCCATTTTCGCTTAGTTTTTGGGCAGCAAAGCCTGCCCGGAAGCCGTGTAAATGTTACTCTGGTAATAATCACGGACCATTAATCACGGAGCGACAAATGGCGACACATTTTGCCAGAGGGATTCTTACGGAGGGACACCTGGTTTCAGCTCGCCTCCCTTCTCCATGTCATATCGAAGCAAGAGATCTACCCGCTCATCGCCGGACACGTTTCCTGGCTTCCCGAAGTCTTCTCGCTGAACTGATGTTTATGCTTTACGGCACCAGCACGCTGCCCGAAATTGTTACTCAGGCCAAAGGTAAGCCCGTTTTTCGCGATAAGAACCTGCCGGGTTTTTCGATTTCCTATGCCGGGAATATCGTCGGCGTTGTGCTAACAACTGAAGGAACGTGCGGCCTGGATATGGAACTTCAGCGGGCCACCCGCGGGTTCCACAATCCAAATTCAGTGGAAACGTGGCGCTTCTCCAGTAACGAAAACCTGTGGATCAATAACCAAAACGACCCCAACGAAGCACGCGCGCAGCTCATTACATTGCGCCAGAGCGTACTCAAACTCACTGGCGATGTGTGCAATGACGATCCGCGCGAGCTCCAGCTTTTACCCGGCGCAGGGCGCCTGAAATGTGCCCATGTGGCGCAGGTTGAAGCCATTTGCGATGCGGAAGATGTACTGGTGTGGTCAGTTGCGGTTACGCCAACCATTGAAAAACTCAAGGTTTGGGAGTTTGATGGTAAACAGGACTGGAAAAGTTTGCCTGATATCCAGACTCGCGCCAATGAGCCAACGGGTCGTCTGATCCGGTTCTCTCAATTATGTGCAGCGAAGAGCCATACGCTTTGATTTAACCTTCATGATGAAACAGGAGTCACCATGTCTGAAACATTGAATGTTGTTACGTTACTGGGAAGTCTGCGCAAAGGTTCGTTTAATGGAATGGTTGCCCGTACGCTGCCCAAGGTTGCTCCAGCGGGAATGGAAGTGAACGCGCTGCCGTCGATTGGTGATATCCCTCTGTACGATGCCGACCTCCAACAGGAAGAGGGTTTTCCGGCCAGCGTAGAAGCACTGGCTGAGCAAATCAGAAAGGCTGACGGTGTCGTCATCGTCACACCTGAATATAACTATTCTGTTCCGGGCGGACTGAAGAACGCCATCGACTGGCTGTCCCGCCTGCCCGATCAGCCATTATCGGGTAAGCCGGTGCTGATCCAGACCAGTTCTATGGGCGCTATTGGCGGCGCGCGCTGCCAGTATCATCTGCGTCAGATCCTGGTATTCCTCGACGCCATGGTAATGAACAAGCCGGAATTTATGGGCGGCGTCATTCAGAACAAAGTAGACCCGCAGACAGGTGAAGTGATCGACCAAAGCACGCTGGACCATCTGACCGGTCAACTGACCGCATTTGGCGACTACATTCAGCGCGTGAAAGCGTAAAAGAAAAAGCCCGGCGATATGCCGGGCTTGTTGATATATGGGCAAATAAACAGCGATTAGTGCGCGTCGATAAACACAATCTTCAGCACAAACAGCAGCGCGACAATGATGACGCACGGGCTGAGATCGCGGAAACGTCCGGTACCAATCTTCATCACGCAGTAAGAAATAAAGCCCAGCGCAATACCTTCGGTAATTGAGAAGCTAAAGGGCATCATCACGGCGGTAATAAACGCCGGAACCGCTTCTGTCAGGTCATCCCACTTCACGCGCGACAGGCTTGATGTCATCAGGACGCCAACGTAAATCAGCGCACCAGCGGCTGCATAACCCGGTACCATCCCCGCCAGCGGCGACAGGAAGATAACCAGCAGGAACAGCAGGCCAACGACCACGGCGGTCAGACCGGTACGTCCACCGACCGAAACCCCGGAAGAAGATTCGATATACGCAGTAACGGAAGAAGTCCCGATAAACGCCCCGGTAACCGACGACACGCTATCCACATACAGCGCTTGCTTCATGCGCGGGAACTTGCCCTTCGCATCCGCCAGACCGGCTTTATCCGTAACGCCAATCAGCGTACCGGAGGAGTCGAACAGGTTAACCAGCATGAACGAGAAAATCACACCCGCCAGGCCAATGTTAAACGAACCGGCCAGGTCGACATGTCCGATAACGGACATCACGCTCGGTGGTGCAGAAACGATACCGTTGTAATGAACATCGCCAAGCATCCAGCCCAGCAGCGTGGTTACGATGATAGAAATCAGCACTGCCGCGTGAATGTTACGTGACGCCAGAATCGCGATGATAAAGAAGCCCAGGATACCGAGCAGTACGCTGTGGGACGTCAGGTTACCGATAGACACCAGCGTGTCTTTGTTGGCGACGATAACACCGGCGTTTTTCAGCCCCATCATGCCGATGAACAGACCAATACCGCTGGTGATCCCCACACGCAGGCTAACCGGGATATTGGCAATCATCCAGTAACGAACGCGGAAAATCGTCAGCAGCAGCAGACCAACAGCGCCCCAGAAGATAGCGCCCATACCAATCTGCCATGACAGCCCCATCGCGCCAACGACCACGAAAGCGAAGAATGCGTTCAGGCCCATAGCAGGCGCAAGTGCGACCGGCAGGTTGGCAAACAGGCCCATCAGGATGCTACCAAATGCAGCAATAAGGCAGGTGGTAACAAAGACAGCGCTGGTATCCATGCCAGCCACGCCAAGAATTTGCGGGTTAACAAAAACGATATACACCATCGTCAGGAAGGTCGTTAAACCGGCGATCACTTCGGTCCGTGCCGTCGTGCCATGTTCGCGCAGTTTGAACACGCGTTCCAGCATCCCCTGGCCAGAAGCCTGGGTTGTGTGTTGTTGACTCATTATCAATTTCCGAACAAGGAGGGAAAATTCGTCGCTATCCTATACCAAAATGCGACAATAGGGTTGGGTTATGAGCAACTTTTTTCATTGATTTTGCTTATACGGCAACGATTGCGTCGCCCAATAATGCATTACGAAAACGTTAAACTTGTTAAAACGGAAATGACATGTCCCAGATAGAAGCCGTATTTTTTGACTGTGACGGTACCCTTGTCGACAGTGAAGTGATTTGTTCTCGCGCGTATGTCAGCATGTTCCAGGCGTTTGGCATTACGCTCGATCTTGAAGAAATTTTCAAACGCTTCAAGGGGGTAAAGCTGTACGAGATCATCGACATTATCAACGAAGAGCACGGTGTCGAACTGGCAAAAGCCGATTTAGAACCGGTTTACCGCGCTGAGGTCGCACGTCTGTTCGATACGGAACTGGAGGTGATTGCCGGTGCCAATGCGCTACTGGACAGCATGGCCGTACCAATGTGTGTGGTCTCTAACGGTCCAGTCAGCAAAATGCAGCATTCGCTGGGTAAGCTGGGCATGTTGCACCATTTCCCTGATTTACTGTTCAGCGGCTACGATATTCAGCGTTGGAAGCCCGATCCGGCCCTGATGTTCCATGCGGCGAAAGCGATGGACGTTAACGTTGAGAACTGCATTCTGGTTGATGATTCCAGCGCAGGTGCGCAGGCGGGGATTGCCGCCGGGATGGAAGTGTTCTACTTCTGCGCCGATCCGCATAACAAACCGATCGATCATCCAAAAGTGACGACGTTTACCGATCTGGCACAGTTGCCGGAATTGTGGAAAGCGCGGGGTTGGAATATCGTCGAATAAACAGTAGGCCCGATAAGCAAAGCGCCATCAGGCGAATGGCGCAGAATGCCGGATGCGGCGTAACACCTTATCCGGCCTACAATAGCGACGCCGGGGGATCCCGGCGCACGCAACAAGCTGCTTATTCCTTCGGATCTTTGCCCGCCAGCAGCTTATCCAGCTCATCCCCGCCCACGTGACGGAAGTCTTGTCCCTTCACGAAGTAGAAGATGTATTCGCAGATATTCTGGCAGCGGTCACCGATACGTTCGATGGAACGTGCGCAGAACAGCGCGGTCAGCACGCTTGGAATGGTACGTGGGTCTTCCATCATATAAGTCATCAGCTGACGCACGATGCCTTCATATTCCTGGTCAACTTTCTTATCTTCGCGATAAATACGCACTGCTTCGTCCAGATCCATACGCGCAAACGCATCCAGCACGTCATGCAGCATTTGTACGGTGTGGCGGCCCAGTGATTCCAGGCTTACCAGCAGCGGCTGGTGCTGTTGCGAGAACTTCTCCAGCGCGGTACGGCAAATTTTGTCCGCCACGTCGCCAATACGTTCCAGCTCAGCGATGGTTTTGATAATCGCCATCACCAGACGCAGGTCGCTCGCTGTCGGTTGACGCTTGGCGATGATACGCACGCAGGCTTCGTCGATCGCCACTTCCATCATGTTGACGTTCTTATCGCCTTCAATGACGCGTTTTGCCAGCTCGCTGTCCTGGTTGTGCATCGCCGTGATTGCATCAGAAAGCTGCTGCTCGACCATGCCGCCCATGGTCATCACCTGGGTACGGATGCTTTCCAGCTCTGCATTGAACTGGCCGGAAATATGTTTATTAAGGTTAAGGTTATCCACAACAAGCTCCTGAATCAGCCGTAACGACCGGTGATGTAATCTTCAGTTTGTTTCTTCGCGGGCTTGGTGAACAGATCGTCCGTGTTGCTGAACTCAATCAACTCGCCCAGGTACATAAATGCCGTGTGATCGGAACAACGCGCAGCCTGCTGCATGTTGTGGGTAACGATAACGACGGTGTAATCCTCTTTCAGCTCAGTGATCAGCTCTTCGATACGCCCGGTAGAAATAGGGTCGAGCGCTGAACATGGCTCATCAAGCAGAAGCACTTCCGGGCGAATGGCGATACCACGCGCAATACACAGACGCTGCTGCTGACCACCCGAGAGAGAGTACCCGCTCTGGTGTAATTTATCTTTGGTTTCGTTCCACAATGCGGCCTTGGTCAATGCCCACTGCACACGCTCGTCCATATCCGCACGCGAGAGTTTCTCAAACAGACGTACGCCAAAAGCAATGTTGTCGTAGATGGACATCGGGAACGGCGTCGGCTTCTGGAATACCATGCCCACTTTGGCACGCAGCAGAGCGATATCCTGGGTATTGGTGAGAATATTGTCGCCATCCAGCAGGATTTCACCTTCCGCACGCTGCTCCGGGTACAGTTCAAACATTTTGTTGAACGTACGCAGCAGCGTTGATTTACCACAGCCTGACGGCCCGATAAACGCCGTTACCTGGTTTTTAGCAATATCCAGGTTGATGTTCTTCAGGGCATGGAATTTGCCATAGTAGAAGTTCAAATCACGAACCTGAATCTTACCCGGGGCAGTATCAACCATACTCATTTCAATCTCTTCCTCATCCGGCGCCGCATCAGCCACGCCGTAAAAATTAACCGTGTTTCTTCTTCGCGAAAATGACGCGCGCCAGAATGTTCAGCAGCAGTACGCACAAGGTAATAATCAGTACCCCGGCCCAGGCCAGTTGCTGCCACTCAGCAAACGGGCTCATCGCAAACTTAAAGATAGTGACCGGCAGGTTGGCAATAGGCTGCATCATGTCGGTGCTCCAGAACTGATTGGAGAGCGACGTAAACAGCAGCGGAGCCGTTTCACCTGCGATACGAGCAATCGCTAACAGAACGCCTGTAATGATCCCCGAGACAGACGCCTTCAGGGTGATCGCAGAAATCATCTTCCATTTCGGCGTACCCAGTGCATAGGCAGCTTCACGCAGGCTATCCGGCACCAGCTTGAGCATGTTCTCCGTGGTACGGATAACAATGGGCACCTGCAGCAGCGCCAGCGCGATAACGCCCGCCCAGCCAGAGAAGTGCTCCATTTTTGCTACCACGATGGTGTAAACGAACAGACCGACCACGATTGATGGCGCAGACAGCAGAATGTCATTGATAAAGCGGATAACCTCAGCCAGCCAGGACTTACGTCCGTACTCTGCCAGGTAGATACCCGCCATAATGCCAAGCGGAGTACCAAACACGGTCGCCCACAGAATTAACAGTCCGCTACCGGCCAGGGCGTTCGCCAGACCACCACCCGCTGTATTCGGCGGAGGCGTCATTTCGGTGAACAGCGCCAGCGACATACCGTCAATACCACGGGTGATCGTGGACATCAGGATCCAAATGAGCCAGAACAGACCGAACGCCATGGTCGCCATAGAGAGCGTCAGCGCGATGCGGTTCTTCAGACGGCGACGTGCCTGCATTTTACGGCGGGACTCCGCCAGCGCAGTGGTGTTTTGCATTTCAAGCGTAGCCATTAGCGTGCCCCCTCGTTCTTCGCAAGGCGCATGATCATGAACTTAGACGCCGCCAGTACGATGAAGGTGATCACAAACAGAATCAGACCCAGTTCCATCAACGCAGCAACGTGCAGCCCCGATTCCGCTTCGGCAAATTCATTCGCCAGCGCAGAGGTAATACTGTTGCCCGGCATGTACAGCGAGGCGCTATCGAGCTGGTAGGTGTTACCAATGATAAAGGTCACTGCCATGGTTTCACCCAGCGCGCGGCCCAGACCCAGCATCACACCACCGATCACACCATTTTTGGTGAACGGCAGGACGATACGCCAGATAACTTCCCAGGTGGTACAGCCGATGCCGTAGGCTGACTCTTTCATAAGCACCGGCGTTTGTTCGAACACATCACGCATAACCGCAGCAATGTACGGAATGATCATGATAGCGAGTATCACACCAGCCGCCAGAATACCGATACCAAACGCCGGGCCAGCAAACAGTGCGCCAACAAACGGAATGTTGGAAAGGATGTTTCCGACCGGCTCCTGGAAGTACGTCGCAAACAGCGGGGCAAAGATAAACAGGCCCCACATGCCGTATACGATACTCGGAATTGCTGCCAGCAGTTCAATAGCGATACCCAACGGGCGACGCAGCCAGCCAGGTGCAAGTTCAGTCAGGAACAGCGCAATGCCGAAACTCACCGGAACGGCAATCAGCAATGCAATAAATGAGGTGACCAGCGTACCGTAAATAGGTACCAGCGCGCCGTAGATATCGTTCGGCGCATCCCAGTCTTTGGTCCACAAAAAGGAGAAACCAAATTTCTGAATGCTTGGCCAGGAGGAGATAACCAGAGAGACAATAATGCCACCCAACATCAATAGCACAATCAGCGCAGCCAGTTTTACCAGCGCGCTGAATATCATGTCACCCTTTTTACCCGGTGGGTTAAAAGCAGGCTTGGTTGCAGCCATAAATCACTCTTTAAGTTAAACGCGTTTACGAAATTGCCCTGCCGGATGGCGCTACGCTTATCCGGCCTACAAATTGGGCCTACAGTCGGAACTGTAGGGCGGATAAGCGTAGCGCCATCCGCCAACTCGTTAAAGATATTCTATTAGTACAGCGCTTTACCGCTGCTGTCTTTCACGTTGGTCTTCCATGCAGCACGAATCTGCTCAACCACGCTGTCCGGCAGGCTGGCGTAATCCAGGTCATTAGCCTGTTTGCCACCATTTTTGTATGCCCAGTCGAAGAATTTCAGCACTTCAACGCCCTGCTCAGGCTTCTTCTGCTCTTTATGGACCAGGATGAAGGTGGTGGAAGTGATTGGCCACGCATCGTCACCTTTCTGGTTAGTCAGATCCTGAGCGAAAGTTTTGCTCCAGTCAGCGCCTTTAGCGGCGTTGGCAAAGTTTTCTTCGGTCGGGCTTACCGGTTTACCATCAGCAGAGACCAGCTTGGTGTACGCCAGGTTGTTCTGCTTAGCGTAAGCGTACTCAACGTAACCGATAGAGCCCGGCAGACGCTGGACGAACGCGGCGATACCGTCGTTACCTTTACCGCCCAGACCGGTCGGCCAGTTAACGGTAGAGCCGGAACCAATTTTAGATTTCCACTCTTCGTTCACTTTCGCCAGGTAGCTAGTGAAGACGAAGGACGTACCGGAACCGTCAGCACGACGCACAACGGCGATATTCTGCGAAGGCAGCTTCAGACCCGGGTTCAGTTTGGTGATGGCTTCATCATCCCACTTCTTAATTTTACCGAGGTAGATGTCGCCGAGCGTTTTACCGTCCAGCACCAGCTCGCCGGATTTTAGGCCAGGGATGTTGACTGCCAGTACCACACCACCGATAACGGTCGGGAACTGGAACAGGCCTTCTTGTGCCAGTTTCTCGTCAGACAGCGGTGCATCAGAAGCGCCGAAATCAACGGTATTGGCCGTAATTTGTTTTACACCACCGGAGGAGCCGATACCCTGGTAGTTTACTTTGCTACCGGTCTCTTTCTGATAGGTATCTGCCCATTTGGCATACACTGGCGCAGGGAAGGTTGCACCTGCACCTGTCAGGCTCGCTGCTGCAAACGCAGAGAACGCGCTCATGGATAAGGTCGCGGCGACAACAGTTGCGACAGTGGTACGCATAACTTTCATAATGTCTCCTGCACGGTTTTCGTAAATCGTTGTTTGAGTTGCTACTGTGAGCAAAATAGGACAAACAGGTGACAGTTAAATGTACGAAATATGACAGTTTTATGACAATGAAAAATACGGGAAGTTATTTATCTAAAAATTCATTTAAAACAAAATGTTATCTATTACCATGACAATAACATTTCGCTAAAATTTTCTTTTTATGACACTGCAAACAGTAGCTGAAGATGACGGTTTGTCACATAAAACAGGCGGGATAATTGATTAAAAACAGAACAAGTTTAAAAAAATGCCCCGCTTATAGCAGGGCATTTTCAGTTCAGTTAGGTACGGATTACTCTACGGTAACCGACTTCGCCAGGTTACGCGGCTGATCCACGTCGGTGCCTTTAATCAGCGCCACATGATACGCCAGCAGCTGCAGCGGAACGGTATAGAAGATCGGTGCAATCACCTCTTCCACATGCGGCATCTCAATGATGTGCATGTTTTCGCTGCTGGTAAAGCCAGCATCCTGGTCAGCAAAGACGTACAGCTGACCACCACGGGCGCGAACTTCTTCAATGTTGGACTTCAGTTTTTCCAGCAGTTCGTTGTTCGGCGCAACCACGATAACTGGCATATCGGCATCAATCAGCGCCAGCGGACCGTGTTTCAGTTCGCCTGCGGCATAAGCTTCAGCGTGAATATAAGAGATCTCTTTCAGCTTCAGCGCGCCTTCCAGCGCAATCGGGTACTGATCGCCGCGGCCCAGGAACAGCGCATGGTGTTTATCAGAGAATCCTTCAGCCAGAGCGGCAATGCGTTTGTCCTGAGACAGCATCTGCTCAATACGGCTCGGCAGCGCCTGCAGACCGTGAACGATTTCCTGCTCAATAGCCACATCCAGGCCTTTCAGACGAGACAGTTTCGCCACCAGCATCAGCAGAACGGTCAGCTGAGTGGTAAATGCTTTCGTGGAGGCCACGCCGATTTCGGTACCGGCATTGGTCATCATCGCCAGGTCGGATTCGCGCACCAGAGAAGAGCCCGGTACGTTACAAATAGCCAGCGAACCCAGATAGCCCAACTCTTTGGATAAGCGCAGACCCGCCAGGGTATCTGCCGTTTCACCAGACTGGGAAAGGGTGATCATCAGGCTGTTACGACGCACAGCGGATTTGCGATAGCGGAATTCGGAAGCAATTTCGACATCACAAGGAATGCCAGCCAGCGATTCAAACCAGTAGCGGGACACCATACCGGAGTTGTACGACGTACCGCAGGCGATAATCTGGATATGCTCAACCTGAGACAGCAGCTCGTTGGCATGCGAACCCAGCTCGCTTAAATCCACTTCACCGTGGCTGATACGGCCGGTCAGCGTGTTTTTAATTGCGTTCGGCTGTTCGTAGATCTCTTTCTGCATGTAGTGGCGATAAATACCTTTTTCGCCCGCATCGTATTGCAGATTAGATTCGATATCCTGACGTTTCACTTCCGCGCCAGACTTGTCGAAAATAGAGACCGAACGACGGGTTACTTCCGCGATGTCGCCCTCTTCCAGGAAGATGAAGCGACGGGTTACCGGCAGCAGTGCCAGCTGATCGGAAGCGATAAAGTTCTCACCCATACCCAGACCAATCACCAGCGGGCTGCCAGAACGGGCCGCCAGCAGGGTTTCCGGGTTACGGGTATCCATGATCACCGTGCCGTAGGCACCGCGCAGCTGCGGAATAGTACGCAGCACGGCTTCACGTAACGTACCACCCTGTTCCAGCTCCCAGTGCACCAGGTGAGCAATCACTTCGGTGTCGGTTTCAGAAACAAAGGTGTAGCCACGCGTTTTCAACAGCTCACGCAGTGGTTCATGGTTTTCAATGATGCCGTTATGCACCACAACAATGTGTTCAGAAACATGGGGATGCGCGTTCGCTTCTGAAGGTTCACCGTGTGTCGCCCAGCGGGTGTGAGCAATACCAGTACCACCATGCAGCGGATGTTCTTCCGCAGCAGCAGTCAGCATCTGCACTTTACCCAGACGACGCAGACGGGTCATGTTGCCTTCAGCATCGACAACGGCCAGACCAGCAGAGTCATAACCACGATATTCCAGACGACGTAAACCTTCGAGAAGGATTTCAGCTACATCACGCTGCGCGATAGCGCCAACAATTCCACACATATTTTTTGATTCCGAATTTAGGCATTAGCCTGTCGTTGTCGGTCAACCTGATACCCGTATTTCGGGCGCCCCGAGCCTTGTAGAGAGTGGGGTTATTTTTATAGGTACTGCTTGTTGAGCGGAGGATTATATTATCCCCTCATCTCTTGTCTGCCTGATGGCGCTCACGCTTATCAGGCCTACAGAACGTCACCGCACGTAGGCCGCCATCCGGCAAAAATAAATTACTTCTTCTTCACCGGACGCTGCCAGCCCTGTTTATGGACCTGAGGTACACGGCTTAATACCAATTCGTTATCGGCGACATTACGCGTTACGGTGGTTCCTGCGGCAATCGTCGCACCTTTACCCACGGTGACAGGTGCCACCAGCTGAGTATCAGAACCCACAAACACATCATCACCAATAATGGTTTTAAACTTATTGGCACCATCGTAGTTGCAGGTGATCGTACCCGCGCCGATATTCACGTTATCGCCAATTTCCGCATCGCCCAGATAGGTCAAATGACCAGCTTTAGAGCCTTTACCCAGACGCGCTTTTTTCATTTCGACGAAGTTACCCACGTGTGCACCTTCCTGCAGCTCAGCACCCGGGCGCAGACGCGCGAATGGACCGATGGTGCATGCGGCTTCCAGATGGGCATCTTCCACCACACTGTACGGGCTAAGCTCACAACCCTCACCAATCACGCTGTTTTTGATGATGCAGCCAGCACCAATCTTGACGCGATCCCCAACGGTTACGTTACCTTCAATGATAACGTTAGTATCAATTTCAACATCGCGCCCGTGAATCAGCGTACCGCGAAGATCAAAACGTGCAGGATCGCGCAGCATCACGCCCGCCAGCAGCAGTTTTTCTGCCTGCTCGGACTGATACACACGTTCCAGACGGGATAACTGAAGGCGGTTATTTACCCCTTCCGTTTCACTGATTCGTGCCGGATGTACTGCCGCAATTTCACGTCCTTCCTGATACGCCATCGCGATGATATCGGTGATGTAGTATTCACCCTGCACGTTGTTGTTGGTCAGTTTAGACAGCCAACGCTTCATGTCAGCGCCGTTGGCAATCAGAATACCAGTGTTGATTTCCTGGATTTGACGCTGCTCGTCGGTTGCATCTTTATGCTCAACAATGCCAGTAACTTTGCCGTTATCACGGGTAATACGCCCATAGCCGGATGGGTCGTCCAGTTTTACCGTTAACAAACCGATACCACCCTGCGGTTTGGCTTCACGCAGGCGACGTAAGGTATCGGTAGAGATCAGCGGCACATCTCCATAGAGCATTAAAATGTCTTCGTCATCACTAAAGAATGGCGCCGCCTGCTGCATTGCATGGCCGGTACCCAACTGCTCAGCCTGCAGAACCCAATTCAGATTGCCATCTTTCAGCGTTTGCTTAAGAAGATCGCCACCGTGTCCGTAGACAAGGTGTACATGAGTCGCACCTAATTCATTAGCTGCATCAATGACATGCTGAACCATCGGCTTTCCTGCGAGGGTGTGCAGCACTTTAGGAAGATCGGAATACATACGCGTGCCTTTGCCTGCGGCAAGGATCACAACGCTCATAGCATTATTCAACATACACGTCCTGACTGTAATTTGAGAACGAATTTATACCGTTTCACATTGAAAATACTACATTTTTTTCAGCGTGAAATGGACCGAAGATAAAACGTTCAACAGGGGGTATTCCCCATCTGATAACTCACTATTTTCGTCTATATCTGCGTCTTTTGTCTCCCAAAAACCAGGAGTCTGCTCTTATTAAAGCCTTAGGTTAATGTTTTTGCTATTTTTTTACCGCATGAATAAAGCATTACATCAGCATAGTACGATTTTATTTATGTGATTCAGTGAGAAGCAGAAAAACGGGTTGGGAAAATTGAGGGGAGGAATGATAGAGAACAAATGATACAGCGAAGGAGGGGGGGATTTAATGACGATGACGCTAGCTGATAAACCGCATTAAGCTTCGCGCCACAGAGCAGGCGGGGAAAGACTAAAAACTCATATTGCTGAACAGGGCGATGATTTTGTTGATCAATTTCATGTTGGTATCTCTTTTTTTATCTGAGTTCATTATGTGACACACATCACATAAAAAAGAGTCTACGCCTCATTTTTTAACCAATCAATATTTTTATAATCTAAATCACGAAATAATAAAACTGCTTTTTATTTACATATTTCCTGTAACCAAGCCATAAAAAAAGCCAGCCTGGAAACCAGACTGGCCTTTGTGCTTTTCAAGCCGGTGTTACATCGCTTTTTTGGTCAACTCGATAACGCGCAGTTTCGCGATCGCTTTGGCCAGTTCCGCAGATGCCTGAGCGTAATCCACGTCACCATGAGAGCTCTTAATGTGCTCTTCAGCCTTACGCTTCGCTTCCAGGGCTCTCGCTTCATCGAGATCCTGTCCGCGAATCGCGGTATCAGCCAGTACGGTCACGCTGCCAGGCTGCACTTCGAGAATGCCGCCGGACAGATAGATAAACTCTTCATGACCGAACTGTTTAACGATGCGGATCATACCAGGCTTAATGGCGGTGAGCAGCGGGGCGTGACCCGGGAAAATACCCAGTTCACCTTCACTACCCGTTACCTGGATTTTCTCGACCAGACCAGAGAACATTTGTTGCTCTGCGCTGACGACGTCCAGGTGGTAAGTCATTGCCATATCACCCTCCGATTAAGGCGTTAAAGTTTTTTGGCTTTTTCCACGGCTTCGTCGATAGAACCAACCATGTAGAACGCCTGCTCTGGCAGGTGGTCGTATTCGCCTTCCATGATGCCTTTAAAGCCACGGATGGTGTCTTTCAGGGAAACGTATTTACCCGGAGAACCGGTGAATACTTCCGCAACGAAGAACGGCTGGGACAGGAAGCGCTGGATCTTACGCGCACGTGCTACCACCAGTTTATCTTCTTCAGACAGTTCATCCATACCCAGGATGGCGATGATGTCTTTCAGTTCCTGATAACGCTGCAGCAGGGACTGTACGCCACGCGCGGTGTCGTAGTGTTCCTGACCAACAACCAGCGGATCCAACTGACGGCTGGTGGAGTCCAGCGGGTCAACTGCCGGGTAGATACCCAGAGAAGCGATCTGACGGCTCAGTACCACGGTTGCATCCAGGTGAGCAAAGGTGGTTGCTGGGGATGGGTCAGTCAAGTCATCCGCAGGTACGTATACCGCCTGAACGGAGGTGATAGAACCGGTTTTGGTAGAGGTGATACGTTCCTGAAGAACACCCATCTCTTCCGCCAGGGTCGGCTGGTAGCCTACCGCTGATGGCATACGACCCAGCAGTGCAGATACTTCTGTACCGGCCAGGGTGTAACGGTAGATGTTATCAACGAACAGCAGAACGTCACGACCTTCGTCACGGAACTTCTCAGCCATGGTCAGACCGGTCAGTGCAACGCGCAGACGGTTTCCCGGCGGCTCGTTCATCTGGCCATATACCAGGGACACTTTGTCCAGTACGTTGGAGTCGGTCATTTCGTGGTAGAAGTCGTTACCCTCACGAGTACGTTCACCTACGCCCGCAAACACGGAGTAACCGGAGTGTTCGATCGCGATGTTACGGATCAGCTCCATCATGTTTACGGTTTTACCTACACCCGCACCACCGAACAGACCGACTTTACCGCCCTTAGCGAACGGACACATCAGGTCGATAACTTTGATGCCGGTTTCCAGCAGTTCCTGAGAGCTGGACAGCTCTTCGTAGGAAGGTGCTGCGCGGTGGATAGCCCAACGCTCTTCTTCACCGATATCGCCTTTCATGTCGATCGGGTGACCCAGGACGTTCATGATACGACCCAGGGTTGCTTTACCTACCGGGACTTCGATCGGGTGTTCGAGGTCTTTAACTTCCAGACCACGACGCAGACCGTCGGAAGAACCCATGGCGATGGTACGTACGATACCGCCGCCGAGCTGCTGCTGAACTTCCAGCACCAGGCTCTCTTTACCATTCATAACCTCAAGAGCATCGTACACGCGCGGTACGGCATCCTGAGGGAATTCGACGTCAACCACGGCGCCGATTACCTGGACAATTTTTCCAGTAGCCATCTTGAATCCTCTACGAATTAACCTGGTTATACCGCGGATGCACCACCGACGATTTCGGTGAGTTCCTGAGTAATGCTGGCCTGACGAGCTTTGTTGTATACCAACTGCAGCTCTTTAATCAGGCTGCCGCCATTGTCGGTCGCGGCTTTCATCGCCACCATACGTGCGGCCTGCTCGCTGGCCAGGTTTTCTACCACGCCCTGATAAACCTGAGATTCAACGTAACGACGCAGCAGGGTATCCAGCAGCGGTTTCGGGTCTGGTTCATACAGGTAATCCCAGGCTTTTTGTTTTAACTCTTCATCTTCTGATGCCGGTAACGGCAGCAGTTGAGTGAGGGTCGGAACCTGAGACATGGTGTTAATAAATTTGTTGCTGACAACGTACAGTCTGTCCAGACGACCTTCATCGTAGGCCTGCAGCATCACTTTAACCGGACCGATCAGTTCGGACAGGGAAGGGTTATCCCCCATGCCGGTTACCTGAGCGATCACGTTTCCGCCAACGGAGTTAAAGAAAGACACGCCCTTAGAGCCGATCATTGCGATATCGCACTGAACGCCTTTATCGGACCATGTTTTCATATCCGCCAGCAGCTTTTTGAACAGGTTAATGTTCAAGCCACCGCACAGACCACGGTCGGTCGACACCACCAGGTAGCCCACGCGTTTAACGTCGCGTTCTTCCAGGTAAGGGTGCTTATATTCCAGATTACCATTCGCAAGGTGACCAATCACTTTGCGCATGGTCTCTGCATAAGGACGGCTGGCCGCCATGCGATCCTGCGATTTACGCATTTTGGAAGCGGCGACCATCTCCATCGCTTTAGTGATCTTCTGCGTGTTCTGGACGCTTGCGATCTTACTACGTATCTCTTTTGCGCCGGCCATGAGCTTCTCCTCAATGCCTTGCGGTCCGCCCTAAAGCAGACCGCCAGACGTTACCAGGACTGGGTTGCCTTGAAGGAATCGAGGATAGCTTTCAGCTTGCCTTCGATTTCATCGTTATAGCCACCGGACTGGTTGATCTCTTGCATCAGCGGAGCGTGGTCACGGTCAACGTAAGCCAGCAGAGCGGCTTCGAAGCTACCGATTTTCGCCAGTTCCACATCTTCGAGGTAACCGCGTTCAGCCGCAAACAGCACCACACCCTGCTGTGCAACAGACATTGGCGCATACTGTTTCTGCTTCAGCAGTTCAGTTACTTTCTGACCATGGCTCAGCTGCTTACGAGTAGCTTCATCCAGGTCGGAAGCGAACTGAGAAAACGCTGCCAGTTCACGATACTGTGCCAGAGCGGTACGAATACCACCGGACAGTTTCTTGATGATCTTGGTCTGTGCTGCACCACCAACACGAGATACGGAGATACCCGGGTTAACTGCCGGACGAATACCGGAGTTAAACAGGTTGGTTTCCAGGAAGATCTGACCATCGGTAATGGAAATTACGTTGGTCGGAACGAACGCAGAAACGTCACCCGCCTGGGTTTCGATAATCGGCAGAGCGGTCAGGGAGCCGGTTTTACCTTTAACTTCACCATTGGTGAACTTCTCAACGTATTCCGCGTTTACGCGGGATGCGCGTTCCAGCAGACGGGAGTGGAGGTAAAATACGTCGCCCGGGAATGCTTCACGTCCTGGCGGACGACGCAGCAGCAGGGAAACCTGACGGTAAGCAACAGCCTGTTTAGACAGGTCATCGTAAACGATCAGTGCATCTTCACCGCGGTCACGGAAGTATTCGCCCATTGCGCAACCGGCATATGGTGCCAGGTATTGCAGTGCAGCAGATTCAGACGCGGTCGCCACAACAACGATGGTGTTGGACAGTGCGCCGTGTTCTTCCAGTTTACGAACCACGTTGGAAATGGTGGACGCTTTCTGGCCGATAGCCACGTACACACATTTGATGCCGGAATCACGCTGGTTGATGATGGCATCGATTGCCATCGCAGTTTTACCTGTCTGACGGTCACCGATGATCAGCTCACGCTGGCCACGACCGATTGGGATCATGGCATCAACAGATTTATAACCGGTCTGTACTGGCTGATCGACGGACTGACGTTCGATTACGCCTGGTGCGATAACTTCGATTGGCGAGAAGCCATCGTTATCAACCGGACCTTTACCGTCAATCGGGGAACCCAGAGTGTTCACCACACGACCCAGCAGGCCACGGCCAACCGGAACTTCCAGAATACGACCCGTACACTTAACCTTCATGCCTTCGGCGAGGTCAGCGTATGGACCCATCACAACAGCACCTACGGAGTCGCGCTCCAGGTTCAGTGCGATAGCGTAACGGTTACCCGGCAGGGAAATCATCTCACCCTGCATACAATCGGCCAGGCCGTGAATGCGGATAACACCGTCACTTACAGAAACAATAGTACCTTCGTTATGAGCTTCGCTCACAACACTGAACTGAGCAATGCGCTGCTTGATCAGTTCGCTGATTTCGGTGGAATTCAGTTGCATGCTCCAGTCCCCTTAAGACTGCAAGACGTCTGCAAGGCGCTCAAGACGGCCGCGTACGCTGCCATCAATGACCATATCACCCGCTCGGATGATTACGCCTGCCATTACAGACTTATCGATTTTGCAATTCAGCTTAACTTTGCGTGACAGACGTTTTTCCATCGCAGCACTAATCTTCGTAAGCTGTTCATCACTCAGTGCATTGGCAGAAGTGACTTCTACCTCAGAGATAGCCTCACTGGCTGCACGCAGGTGAATAAACTGCTCAAGAACATCCGGGAGCGCATTCAGACGGTTATTTTCAGCCATAACCCTAATCAGGTTTTGGCCGCTTTCGTCCAGCTGCTCACCGCACACGGCGATAAACGACTCAGCGAGCGTTTCCGGCGCCAGCGCGCCAGAGAGAAGCTCTGCCATTTGTTCGTTTTTTGTCACCTCAGCGGCGAACGTCAACATATCCTGCCAACGGTCAATGCTTTGGTGCTCAACGGCAAAGTCAAAAGCTGCTTTGGCGTAGGGGCGAGCTACCGTAATAAATTCAGACATCAGCCCCTCCCTCCTTACAGTTCAGCGACAAGTTTGTCCACGATGTCGCTATTAGCAGCTTCATCCACGGAACGTTCGATGATCTTCTCGGCGCCAGCAACAGCCAGGATAGCAACTTGCTTACGCAGCTCTTCGCGAGCACGTTTACGCTCGGCGTCAATTTCCGCCTGCGCCTGTGCCACGATTTTAGTACGTTCCTGCTCTGCTTCAGTTTTAGCTTCGTCCAGGATCTGAGCACGGCGTTTGTTCGCCTGCTCGATGATTACCTGAGCTTCCGCCTTCGCTTTTTTCAGCTGGTCGGTCGCGCTGGCCTTTGCAAGGTCAAGATCCTTATGTGCTCGTTCTGCAGAAGCAAGGCCGTCAGCAATTTCTTTTTGACGTTTTTCGATGGCAGCCATTAATGGCGGCCATACGTACTTCATGCAGAACAGAACGAACAGGACAAACGCGATGGCCTGGCCGAGGATTGTTGCGTTAAGATTCACAGCACAATGCCTCTATCTAGTTAACGTTCTGATATTGCTCTTAATTCAAGCAACGCTTACTACGCGACAGCAAACATCACGTACAGACCCAGACCTACAGCGATCATTGGGATTGCATCCACCAGACCCATAACGATAAAGAACTGAGTACGCAGCAGAGGAATCAGATCCGGTTGACGCGCTGCGCCTTCCAGGAATTTACCCCCGAGGATGCCGATACCGATCGCAGCACCGATTGCCGCCAGACCCATCATCACAGCGGCAGCAATGTACAGCAGATCCATATTCAGGTTTTCCATGACAGTCTCCAGTTTGTTTCAGTTAAAACGTAGTAGTGTTGGTAAATTAATGCTCTTCAGATGCCATCGACAGATAGACAATCGTCAGAACCATAAATATGAAGGCTTGCAGCGTGATAATCAGTATGTGGAAAATGGCCCAAGGCACATTCAGGATCCACTGTGACCACCACGGCAACAGACCAGCAATCAGAATGAAAATCAGCTCACCGGCATACATGTTGCCGAACAGTCGCAGACCAAGAGAGATTGGTTTGGACAGCAGGCTTACCCCTTCAAGGATTAAGTTGACAGGGATGAACGCCCAGTGATTGAACGGCTGCAGCGTCAACTCTTTCGCGAAGCCACCGATGCCTTTCATTTTGATGCTGTAGAACAGAATGAGGATAAATACGCCCAGCGCCATCGACAGGGTGATGTTCACGTCAGCAGACGGAACCACACGCAGAGCCGGTAGGCCAAAGATATGCTCACCGATGTACGGCAGCAGGTCGATAGGCAGCAAATCCATCAAGTTCATCAGGAATACCCAGACGAAAATCGTCAGGGCCAGCGGAGCAATCAGCTTGCTTTTGCCATGGTACATGTCTTTCACGCTACCATGCACAAAGCCGATTACCAGCTCAATCGCGGTCTGAAATTTACCTGGTACGCCGCTGGTCGCCTTTTTGGCTACGCTACGGAACATAAGCAGGAACAACAGACCCAGAACCACCGAGAAGAAAATGGAGTCAATATTGAGCGTCCAGAAGGTGGCTGGGGGGTTGTGCGGATCCACCAGCGAGAATGTACGTAGGTCCAACTGAAGGTTATTCAGATGGTGTCCTATGTAATCCTGCGGCGTCATATTTTCTGAAGCCATGATGCCTTTACCCTTTGTTGTTAATTACAGCCGGCGCCAGTATCTGAACCACCAGCACCAAAACCCACGTAACGATCAGCGGCATGAATACCGCTTTCAAAACAGCCAACGCCACCACCAACAACACCAGCATCGCTAACACCTTGAAGGCTTCGCCGAAAGCGAACGACCAGGCTACTCGGCCCTTCGCTGGTGTATGTACCTGGTGACGCCAGGCAAATATCATAAACAACACATTAGGCAGTAACACTGCCAATCCTCCACACAACGCGGAGATGCCCCAGAAAGGGTCTTTGAGGCTAAACAGCAATCCACTTGCTATTACAACCAGAAGCTGTGTGAGCAAAAGCTTACGAGCAACGTTTCGACTCAAGAGCGACATAGACATCACGTTTTTACTCCTGCTCCCTTCGAGGTATGCCGCGTGTCGTATAAAACGTTCTTTATGGCTTAGAGTCAAGCATCAAAAAGCGGACAAATTATACGGTGCGCCTTCGTGATTTCAAACAATAAGTAGCTAAAAAGTGAATAAATGTTTAAATATTTTTCGCTGCCCCACATTTATTACTTTTAGGCAAACTGTGAACGATCATGCAAAACTGCAAATGCCGCGAAAACACTGGCGTCAAAGCGTGCACCAGATCACATATTGAACATATTCACCTTCGCATAATTTATTTACGTGGCAATTGATGCCTTTTCATCTTTTTGATATTTAAGCGTAAAAATAGCCACTATTTCAAAAACAACGCCTAACAACAAAAAAACCGCTCATTGACATTTATAATAAAAAATTAACACGAGCGGTGATTCTTACGTTCTATTTTTAGCAGACTGATATTTTCACAGCTGACTTGTTTCGCTTTTAACAAAAAACGGTACGTTATAGTTATGATGCAAAACCGTAAGACACTAGTGAAATGTAACGACATTTAACCACACTATTACCTATGACTTTTAACACCTGAAAAGCCGTTTTTTCTCTATTTTTTTTGATAAAAATTAAATTTTGTTTGGCTTAATAACCACCAAATGACGTTCACCATCCAACTGCGGAACGCGTAATTTTTCGACGGACTCAACGCTGAATTCTGCTGACAGCGAATCAATTTCATCTGCAGGCAACTGCCCTTTTAGCGCATAAAAACGCCCATTCTGGCCCGGCAAATGGTGACACCAGCTCACCATATCATTGAGTGAAGCGAAAGCACGGCTAATCACCCCATCAAACGGCGGTTCTGAAGGAAATTCTTCAACCCTACTTTGCACAGGAGTGATGTTAGTAAGCGCAAGCTCATGCTGCACCTGACGCAAGAAACGAACGCGTTTTCCCAGGCTATCGAGCAGTGTGAAATGCGCTTCTGGACGCACTATAGAAAGCGGAATTCCCGGCAGGCCCGGTCCCGTACCTACATCGATAAAACGCTCACCCTTCAGATACGGTGCAACGACAATGCTGTCCAGAATATGGCGCACCAGCATTTCGTTTGGATCCCGCACCGACGTCAGGTTGTAGGCTTTGTTCCATTTGTGCAGCATATCGACATACGCAATCAGCTGATTTTTCTGGTGATCGGTAAGAGAAATACCGGCATCAGCCAGCAGACGAGAGAGTTTGTTGAGCACGGTCGTTACCTGTTAATAATCAAATGCCCGATGCGCTTTCGCTTATCGGGCCAACAAATTTGTACGGCGGGCAAGCGAAGCGCTCCCGCCAAAATAGTGTTATCAAGCGCTGCGGCGCAGCATACCTTGTTTTTTCAACCATACCAGCAGAATGGAGATGGCGGCAGGCGTTATGCCGGAAATACGCGATGCCTGACCGATCGAAACGGGTTTGTGATCGTTCAGCTTAGCGATAACTTCATTCGACAAGCCAGAGACCTGACGATAATCCAGCGTTGCAGGCAACAGGGTGTTTTCATTGCGCTGTTGTCTTTCTATTTCTTCCAGCTGACGGGCAATATACCCTTCGTATTTCACCTGAATCTCAACCTGCTCTGCGGCCTGAGCATCATCAAGCGCGGGTGCGAACGCAGATAAAGAGGTCAACTGAGCATAGGTCATATCCGGGCGACGCAGCAGATCTTCACCGCTCGCTTCACGTGACAGAGGTGTAGCCAGGTGAGCATTCACTTCTGCTGCGGACTCCGCTAACGGATTCACCCAGGTTGATTTAAGACGTTGGCGTTCCTGTTCGATACGCTCCAGTTTCTCGTTGAAGCGAGCCCAGCGCTCATCGTCCACCAGACCCAGTTCACGACCAATTTCGGTCAGACGCAGGTCGGCGTTATCTTCACGCAGCATCAGACGATATTCAGCGCGAGATGTGAACATACGGTACGGTTCTTTGGTACCCAGCGTACACAGGTCGTCCACCAGCACGCCAAGATAAGCCTGATCGCGACGCGGTGCCCACCCCTCTTTTTCGGCAGACAAGCGTGCGGCGTTCAGACCTGCCAGCATGCCTTGTGCGGCGGCTTCTTCATAACCGGTTGTACCGTTAATCTGGCCCGCAAAGAACAGACCCTGGATGAATTTGCTTTCCAGAGTAGGTTTCAGGTCACGCGGATCGAAGAAATCATACTCAATCGCGTAGCCTGGGCGGACGATTCTGGCATTTTCCATCCCCTGCATGGAGCGGACAATTTGCATCTGCACATCGAACGGCAGGCTGGTGGAGATGCCATTCGGGTAAATTTCGTTAGAGGTCAGTCCTTCCGGTTCGAGGAAGATCTGATGCTGGTTACGATCGGCAAAGCGCATTACTTTGTCTTCGATCGACGGGCAGTAGCGTGGGCCAATACCTTCGATCACGCCAGCGTACATTGGGCTACGATCGAGGTTATTGCGGATCACGTCATGGGTTTTCTCATTGGTATGCGTGATGTAACACGGCATCTGGCGCGGATGTTGAGAAGCATCGCCCAGGAATGAGAAGACCGGCATCGGGTTATCGCTGTTTTGCTGGCCGAGCACGCTGAAATCAATCGTGCGCGCATCGATACGCGGCGGTGTACCGGTTTTCAGGCGGCTGACGCGCAGCGGCAGTTCACGCAGACGGCGTGACAGCGGGATGGACGGCGGATCGCCAGCGCGACCACCGCTGTAGTTATCCAGACCAATATGAATTTTGCCGTCGAGGAAAGTCCCCACGGTTAATACGACCGCTTTGGCACGGAACTTCAGTCCCATTTGGGTTACGGCACCCACAACACGATCGTTTTCGACAATCAGATCTTCAACCGCCTGTTGGAAGATCATCAGATTGGGTTGATTCTCAAGTGCAGTGCGTACCGCCTGGCGATAGAGCACACGATCGGCCTGAGCTCGGGTAGCGCGAACGGCTGGCCCTTTGCTTGCGTTTAGTATCCTAAACTGGATACCCGCGTGGTCGATCGCTTTTGCCATCAACCCACCAAGCGCATCCACTTCTTTTACCAGGTGTCCCTTCCCAATACCGCCGATCGCCGGGTTGCAGCTCATCTGCCCCAGAGTGTCGATATTGTGTGTCAAAAGCAGAGTCTGTTGACCCATTCGCGCCGCGGCCATTGCGGCCTCGGTGCCTGCATGACCCCCGCCAATGATGATGACGTCAAAAGGATCCTGATAAAACATGGTGATTGCCTCGCATAACGCGGTGTGAAAATGGATTGAAGCCCGGGCCGTGGATTCTACTCAACTTTAGTCGATCGAGAAAGACCTGGGATCCTGGGTATTAAAAAGAAGATCTTTTTATTTAGAGATCTGTTTTATTGTGATCTCTTATTAGGATCGCACCTTTCTGTGGATAAGGACGATCCTTTAAGTAAGATCAACAGGTTGCTGAGGATCATTAGCTGTGAATGATCGGTGATCCTGGTCCGTATAAGCTGGGATCAGAATGAAGGGTTATACACAACTCAAAAACTGAACAGCGGTTGTTCTTGGGATAACTACCGGTTGATCCAAGCTTTTAACCAGAGTTATCCACATAAAAAAGTACGATCTTTACAAATCTCTGAGCAACGGATGCCACGATCCCAGCCAAATTTCAGCCGGATCTTCCGGAATCTCATGTTCCAGCACGTTGATCCTGAGCGTTTCACCGATCTGTTTTGCCCCACAGGCCTTCAATTCTGCTTCCAGCTTGTCGATTGCGCCGCAAAAGGTGTCATATTCACGACTGCCGATCCCGATTGCGCCAAAGCGTACGTGTGACAGGTCCGGCTTTTGCTCACGTAACGCATCATATAAAGGCTGCAGGTTGTCAGGAATGTCTCCCGCACCGTGGGTGGAGCTGATAATCAGCCAGATCCCGTCAGTCGGAACCTCTTCAAGCATTGGCCCATGCAGTATTTCGCTGGAAAAACCGGCGTCGTCCAGCTTTTCAGCCAGATGCTCTGCTACATATTCCGCACTGCCAAGCGTACTACCGCTGATAAGAGTGATGTCTGCCATGATCGCCCACCTTTATAAAGAGGGCGTATTGTACGCTGTGAGCGAGCTGGGATCTACCTGTGGAAAACCAGGGTATTAAAAAAAGCGATCACGGCTTGATGGTACGCATGATCGGGTTTTGCAGGACGATCAGCGTTTCAGTGGACTGAATTTCGTCAATTGTTTGGATCTTGTTGATAAGTACCTGCTGCAATGCGTCGATCGACTTGCACATCACCTTAATAAAGATGCTGTAGTGCCCGGTGGTGTAATATGCTTCGGTCACTTCATCGAGGCTTTCCAGTCTGGCCAGCGCTGACGGATAGTCTTTCGCACTTTTCAGGATGATGCCGATAAAGCAGCCGACGTCATAACCCAATTGTTTGGGACTAACATCAATCCGCGCGCCGGTAATGATCCCCGCCTGCTTCATCTTTTCTACGCGAACGTGAATTGTTCCTGGGCTGACGCCGAACTGTTTGGCTAATTCTGCGTAGGCGGTACGAGCATTTTCCATTAAGGCGTCAAGAATGCCGCGGTCCAGATTGTCGATCTGATAATTTTCCATAGGTTTTTCTTATGTAGATTAATGATTCCCTCTATTTTAGACGTAATTTTTAACGAATCAAAATCGAAGTCGGCTTTTTGTTTGTTGATTATTGAATATTACCTCCATTCTGTTGCTTAATCATAGGCAACAGGACACAGGAGTACACATAATGAAAACCGCTTACATTGCCAAACAACGTCAAATTAGCTTCGTAAAATCTCATTTTTCTCGCCAGCTGGAAGAGCGTTTAGGCCTGATCGAAGTTCAGGCGCCGATCCTCAGCCGCGTTGGAGATGGCACGCAGGATAACTTGTCGGGCTGTGAAAAAGCGGTGCAGGTGAAGGTTAAAGCATTGCCAGACGCTCAATTCGAAGTGGTTCATTCACTGGCGAAGTGGAAGCGTCAAACGTTAGGACAACACGACTTTAGCGCAGGCGAGGGGCTGTACACGCACATGAAAGCCCTGCGTCCCGATGAAGATCGCCTCTCCCCGCTGCACTCAGTGTACGTTGACCAGTGGGACTGGGAGCGCGTGATGGGCGACGGTGAGCGTCAATTCTCCACTCTGAAAAGCACGGTAGAGGCTATCTGGGCGGGAATTAAGGCCACCGAAGCTGCGGTTAGCAAAGAGTTTGGTCTGGTACCGTTCCTGCCAGAGCAGATCCACTTTGTTCATAGCCAGGAGCTGTTATCTCGATATCCGGATCTTGATGCAAAAGGTCGTGAACGTGCGATCGCTAAAGAGCTGGGTGCGGTATTCCTGGTGGGGATCGGCGGTAAGCTCAGTGACGGTCACCGTCATGACGTACGTGCGCCGGATTATGATGACTGGAGTTCAGCGTCCGAGCTGGGTCATGCCGGTCTGAACGGTGATATTCTGGTCTGGAACCCGGTTCTGGAAGATGCGTTTGAGCTGTCTTCTATGGGGATCCGTGTGGATGCTGACGCCCTGAAACACCAGCTGTCTCTGACCGGTGATGAAGATCGCCTGAGTCTGGAGTGGCACCAGGCGCTGCTGCGCGGTGAAATGCCGCAGACAATTGGTGGCGGCATTGGGCAGTCGCGTCTGACCATGCTGTTGCTGCAATTACCGCACATTGGTCAGGTTCAGTGTGGCGTATGGCCGGCCCAGGTACGTGAAAGCGTCGCTTCTCTGCTGTAACAATTAACGCCGCCAGCGTCTGAGCAGGCGGCTTCGCATCCCGGTATCAAAGCGCCAGATATGATCGAAAATGCGCATGATGCCGGGTTTGCCATGTGCTGACATCGCCACCGCGTGAAAACGGTGCTGGTGCACCCGCTGTAATTCACCCACTTTATTGACGACCTCATCGGGCAATCGCTGAGCGATAAAATCTGAGATCACCACCGCATCGGCATCAAACCATTCCCGACCCTGCATGCGCTCAATTATGGCGCGAAAACAGCTGGCAATATCAGTGCCACCACGAAAGCGCTGACTTAAAAAGCGGATAGCCTGTTCGATGCCCTCCGGACCGGAAAGCTCATAGCGCACCACTTCTGTTGAAAACAGCATAATGAAACAGCGCCGGTTATCGGCAAGGGCAACGCGCATTAGCGCCAGACAAAAGGCTTTCGCACACTGCTCATTAAATCCGCCCATCGATCCCGAGGTATCAACGCAGACGATAAAAGGCCCGCGCGGCTGCTCGTCAAAATCCTGATGCACCACCGGACGTTCCGTTACTTTCTCACGCCATGCTTCGCCGTGCAGGCGGTAGGTGAGCAGTTGCTTTTCCACCAGCCGTCGGTAGAACTCGTATTCCAGTTCGGTAATGCCCAGCGTGGCCAGCTCTGGCGGTAGCAGGCGCAGGATATCGTCACTTTGCTGGATGCCATCCACCTGCTCCGGGACAGTTGCCGGTTCGCGCACCAGGGTACGGAAGGTTTCCATTGGCGCATCTTTACGCGGCACGGATTTCGCCTCTCTGGAACGACCTAACTGCTCGGCCAGGCGCTGGAGTTCGGGTTGTTGCGTCAGAAATTCGCCGTATTTCACCATCAACTGATAATCACCGCGCTTGATTTGGCCCGCGCTCATGTCCCACAACCGGCCTGCTGCGTTGTCATTTTCTGCCAGTACAGGTTCCAGTTGTCCGCTAAGGGTCATACGTTCCTGTACTTCACTGAGCAAATGCTCGCGCTCTTCTTCCAGTAGTTGCTGATTCAGCGTTGTGGTTTGCACCACCAGGCTCAGGCGCCAGCGCTGGAGAAAAAGCGTATGTAGGGCAGGCGTAAAGGTGCTGTTGTCATTGACCAGTTGCTGCGCTTGCCCGGCCCACGGCGAATGGAGGCGGTGCAATAGCGATAATATTTGCGGTAGCTGAACGATAAACTGCGCATGAGAGAGGAGCTGGCTTTGTTGATAGCACATAACCTCCTCCATCAGCTCCGGCGGTACATGGGTATCTTTGAGGCGGCTACGCAATGATTCACGCCAGCGGGGAATGTCGTCAGTGATCGCTTTTTTAAGGCGAGGAAATTTTTTAAAAAATACCACCATCTTTGGGGAAGCCAGCAGGGCGACGATCATCTCTTCGATCATCGCCTCTTCGCTGACTGCCAGCATGATATTGAGCGTATCAAGGGTCAGCATTGTTGCGCCTGGCGGATTTGTGCCCCGACATCCTGCAGGCTGGCCTCAATGCGGCCTAACCAGTCGCTATGAATAAACAGACATTTTTGCTGTTCGCTGAATGCGCTGTGCTGCTGATGCCACTCGTTATCGAGCGCCTCAAGCTCCTGTTTTATCTCTGCGGGCATACTCTCTTGCGAAGCACCCGGCAGCGCCAGGCGAGAACCTTGTAAACTGACATCGCGTACAACCAGATGCTGTGCGCTATCGACTTCCATATTCAGCGTTTGGGCAAAGCCGATTCCGTTTAGTTTTCCGCGGATCTCACCGCCTTTTGTTAGCCACAGTTCCAGCGCGCCACGTTCGAAAGCTATATGGATAACCTCCATATCATGCAGTTTTAAAGGCTTTTGCAGCAGTAATGTCACGACAGAAGACGAGGCTTCTGGCGGTAAATCATAATGAGGACGACGGCTGAACATTCCGCCCTGGCGGATCACCGTGAACGCCGTTTTGTCGCTTTGCTGCTGCTGGAGCTGAATGCGGCGCTGCACAATGCTGCCCAGGCGCGTCAGCATGGCTTGCTGTTGCCAGGCGTGTCCGGTCATCAATATTTCAAGCTGTTGTTGCATCAGATTCAGGCTTTGTGCGTCGTACCACAGGCAATCTTTCAGCAGGATCAGGTCGATAGGTACTACCGCATCGCGTCCGCTAAAGAAAGCGCTGGCCTGGAGTAAGCGGATCGCTTTTTTCCAGCGACGATCGGACACATAAGGAGCATTCGGTAACACGTCCAACTGTTGGCGCAGCGTGAAAATGAGCTCAAACACGCGATCGGGAAGCTTGATGGCACCAATGTCTTTTTGCCACTGGTGATACTCTTCATCCGTCACCTGCAATGATGCCGGGACCGGATTGTCGCTTTCATCCTGCTGACTTAACAGCATGGAGCGGAAATTGGCCTTGTCCTGAACTTTATCCAGCCACAGACGAATCAGCATACGGTCGTACAGCGCTTCCAGGCTGCTGTCTGTTTCAGGCAGTTCGTTGGAAGCCGCCACCAGCAGACGCATCGGAATTTTTTCTTCATACGCGCCGTTACGGAAGTGACGTTCGTTAATGGCGGTCAACAGGGTGTTAAGGATTGCCGGGCCTGCTTTCCAGATTTCATCGAGAAAAACGATTTCAGCTTCAGGAAGATAGCCCGCCGTTAAGCGTTCATAGCGACCTTCGTCTTTTAACGCTTGAATGGACAGCGGACCAAACACCTCTTCGGGCGTAGAGAAGCGCGTCATCAGGTATTCAAAAGCGCGTGCGTTTTGGAAGGCAAACTTCAGTCGGCGGGCAATTAAGCTTTTTGCGATCCCCGGGGGGCCTAATAAGAAAACGCTCTCGCCGCTGAGTGCTGCCAGCAGACACAGACGAATGGCGTGGCTACGTTCATAAAGTCCCTTTTCCAGCGCATTGCTCAGACGGGAAATTCTTTCCGCTAATAAATGTGGGTGAGCCATAATGAAGTGGCGTCCTTTCGCCAAATGTACTGCATAAACTGCGAGTATAGATGCTTCACACCATTGCAGTAATAGACTGAAGGTGCGCTTATTTTTCTTTGAGCCAGATTAATCTGGTCTCATTTAGGGGTACGATTTTGTGATTAATCGTGCATACTGTGCGCCTTTTTGTGGGCCAAGGGACGACGCACACATTTCTTATATATACACCAAATCAATCAAGCTGCACCAAGGCGGCAATGGAGTTTTCTTCTGGGATGGGGGGAATAACGAATG
Source organism: Citrobacter sp. Cpo126 (assembly GCF_030332445.1). Lineage (NCBI taxonomy): Bacteria > Pseudomonadati > Pseudomonadota > Gammaproteobacteria > Enterobacterales > Enterobacteriaceae > Citrobacter > Citrobacter sp. Cpo126. The sequence continues at coordinate 10,314 of NZ_JAOWHT010000037.1, read as the reverse complement.
CAGCCCACACGGAGTGGCTTGAAAGATGATGTGTATAAACGAAAGACGAGTCTATGAGCACTGATAATAAACAATCATTGTCTGCGATTACCCTTGCGGCCATTGGGGTTGTCTACGGTGATATTGGTACCAGCCCACTTTATACGCTTCGTGAATGTTTGTCCGGCCAGTTTGGTTTTGGCGTTGAACGTGATGCCGTATTTGGTTTTCTCTCGCTGATTTTCTGGCTGCTGATCTTTGTTGTCTCCATTAAATACCTGACGTTTGTCATGCGCGCAGATAACGCCGGAGAAGGCGGGATCCTGACGCTGATGTCATTGGCCGGGCGTAATACCTCGGCGCGAACAACCTCCATGCTGGTCATTATGGGATTGATAGGCGGCAGCTTCTTCTATGGTGAAGTGGTGATTACGCCAGCCATTTCGGTGATGTCTGCAATTGAAGGTCTGGAGATAGTTGCCCCGCAACTGGATACCTGGATTGTTCCGCTCTCTATAATTGTGCTAACCCTACTGTTTTTGATTCAAAAACACGGTACCGGCATGGTCGGTAAGCTGTTTGCGCCGATTATGCTGCTATGGTTCCTGACGCTCGCGGTATTAGGTGTGCGCAGTATTATTGGCAATCCGGAAGTGCTGCAGGCGCTCAATCCGTATTGGGCGGTGCATTTCTTCCTCGAATTCAAAACGCTGTCCTTTATCGCGCTGGGTGCGGTGGTGCTGTCGATTACCGGTGTTGAAGCGCTGTATGCGGATATGGGCCACTTCGGTAAATTGCCGATTCGTCTGGCATGGTTCTCCGTGGTATTGCCTTCACTGGTGCTGAACTATTTTGGGCAGGGCGCGTTGCTGTTAAAGCATCCTGAAGCGATCAAAAACCCGTTTTTCCTGCTGGCGCCGGACTGGGCATTAATTCCATTGTTGATCCTCGCCGCGCTGGCAACGGTCATCGCCTCTCAGGCGGTTATCTCCGGCGTCTTCTCGCTGACGCGTCAGGCCGTACGTCTGGGGTATTTATCGCCGATGCGTATCATCCATACCTCGGAAATGGAATCGGGCCAGATCTACATTCCTTTCGTTAACTGGATGCTCTATTTTGCGGTAGTTATCGTGATAGTGAGCTTTGAACACTCCAGTAACCTTGCCGCGGCGTATGGGATTGCGGTAACGGGGACGATGGTACTGACTTCAATTCTGTCGACCACCGTGGCGCGCAAAAACTGGCACTGGAATAAATACTTCGTCTTCCTGATCCTGGTGGCGTTCTTGTGCGTCGATGTTCCGCTGTTCTCCGCGAACCTCGATAAGCTTATTTCCGGTGGTTGGCTGCCTCTGACGCTGGGTCTGGTGATGTTCACCATCATGACCACCTGGAAAAGCGAACGCTTCCGTCTGCTGCGTCGCATGCATGAACACGGTAACTCTCTGGAGGCGATGATTGCTTCTCTGGAGAAATCGCCACCGGTACGCGTGCCGGGAACGGCGGTGTATATGTCCCGCGCATTAAACGTCATCCCGTTTGCACTTCTGCACAACCTCAAGCATAACAAGGTGCTGCATGAGCGCGTTATTCTGCTGACGTTGCGTACGGAAGATGCGCCATACGTGCACAACGTGCGTAGGGTGCAGATTGAGCAGTTATCGCCCACCTTCTGGCGCGTGGTGGCCAGCTACGGCTGGCGCGAAACGCCGAACGTGGAGGAAGTGTTCCATCGCTGCGGCCTGGAAGGCTTAAGCTGTCGGATGATGGAAACGTCCTTCTTCATGTCGCATGAGTCGTTGATTGTAGGCAAGCGGCCATGGTACCTGCGTCTGCGCGGCAAGCTGTATCTGCTGCTACAGCGCAACGCGCTGCGCGCGCCGGACCAGTTTGAAATCCCACCGAACCGGGTTATTGAGCTTGGTACTCAGGTAGAGATTTAATCTCATCGACGCCCTCTTTCATCGCGAAAGGGGGCGTTTTGTTTTGCCCCTCTCAGTTTTCATTTCATCAAATGATAATCCTTGCGAAACGTTTCGATGGCGATCACATTTTCGTAACGTCGCGGTGGTTTTCTGTCCACTCTTCGCACTACACTTATCTCCAGCGAAACGTTTCGCTAGTGGGGAAAGAAAATGAAGAAAGGCACGGTACTCAACTCTGAAATTTCAACGGTGATCTCCCGTCTGGGGCATACCGATACGCTGGTGGTGTGTGATGCAGGTTTACCCATCCCGAACAGCACAACGCGTATTGATATGGCATTAACCCAGGGCGTACCTTCTTTTATGCAGGTACTGGATGTGGTCACACGTGAAATGCAGGTCGAGGCGGCCATTCTCGCGTCGGAAATTAAACAACATAATCCGCAACTCCACGAAACGTTGCTCAGCCACATTGAGCAACTGCAACAACACCAGGGAAACACCATAGAAATTCGTTACACCACGCATGAACAATTCAAAAAACAAACCGCAGACAGTCAGGCGGTAATTCGCAGCGGAGAATGTTCTCCGTATGCGAATATCATTCTCTGTGCTGGCGTCACGTTCTGAGGCCATCATGAACGCATTACTGCAACTCAAAGGGATCGATAAAGCGTTCCCGGGCGTAAAAGCGCTATCCGGCGCCGCGCTGAATGTCTACCCTGGCCGCGTGATGGCGCTGGTGGGCGAAAACGGCGCGGGCAAATCCACCATGATGAAAGTGCTGACCGGGATCTATACCCGTGATGCCGGTTCTTTATTGTGGCTGGGGAAAGAGACCACCTTTAACGGCCCGAAATCCTCCCAGGAAGCCGGAATCGGTATCATCCACCAGGAGCTGAACCTGATCCCGCAACTCACTATCGCCGAGAACATTTTTCTTGGCCGCGAGTTTGTGAATCGCTTTGGCAAAATTGACTGGAAGAAGATGTACGCCGAAGCCGATCTGCTGCTCGCCAAACTGAATCTGCGCTTTAAAAGCGACAGACTGGTTGGTGAGCTGTCGATTGGCGATCAGCAGATGGTCGAAATTGCCAAAGTGCTTAGCTTTGAATCGAAGGTCATCATTATGGATGAACCGACGGATGCCCTCACCGATACCGAAACCGAATCCCTGTTCCGCGTCATCCGCGAACTGAAATCCCAGGGACGCGGTATTGTCTATATTTCTCACCGTATGAAAGAGATCTTCGAGATTTGCGATGACGTAACCGTCTTCCGCGACGGGCAGTTTATTGCCGAACGTGAAGTTGCCTCGCTGACAGAAGACTCGCTGATTGAAATGATGGTGGGACGTAAGCTGGAAGATCAGTACCCGCGCCTGGAAAAAGCGCCGGGTGATATTCGCCTGAAGGTCGATAACCTGTGCGGTCCTGGCGTAAACGATGTTTCGTTCACGCTGCGTAAAGGCGAGATCCTTGGCGTATCCGGGCTGATGGGGGCCGGACGTACCGAACTGATGAAAGTATTGTACGGCGCATTGCCGCGCACCAGCGGTTACGTCACGCTTGATGGCCATGAAGTGGTTACCCGTTCGCCGCAGGATGGGTTGGCTAACGGCATCGTCTATATTTCTGAAGACCGTAAACGCGATGGCTTAGTGCTGGGCATGTCGGTGAAAGAGAACATGTCACTGACCGCGCTGCGTTATTTCAGCCGCGCCGGTGGAAGCCTTAAACATAAAGATGAGCAGCAGGCGGTGGGTGATTTTATTCGTCTGTTCAATGTTAAAACACCATCAATGGAACAGGCTATCGGCCTGCTTTCCGGTGGTAACCAGCAGAAAGTGGCGATTGCGCGCGGTCTGATGACCCGGCCAAAAGTGCTGATCCTTGATGAACCAACGCGCGGCGTTGACGTTGGGGCCAAGAAAGAAATCTATCAGCTTATCAACCAGTTTAAGGCTGACGGGCTGAGCATCATTCTGGTCTCCTCTGAGATGCCAGAAGTATTGGGCATGAGCGATCGAATTATCGTTATGCATGAAGGGCATCTCGGCGGTGAGTTCACTCGCGAGCAGGCCACTCAGGAAGTATTAATGGCTGCCGCTGTGGGCAAGCTTAATCGCGTGAATCAGGAGTAAAAAAGATGACTACCCAGGCTGTTTCTGGTCGCCGTTATTTCACTAAAGCATGGCTTCTGGAGCAAAAGTCGCTCATCGCTCTGTTAGTGCTGATCGCGATTGTTTCCACCATGAGCCCTAACTTTTTTACCGTTAATAACCTGTTCAACATTCTCCAGCAAACGTCGGTGAACGCCATCATGGCCGTTGGCATGACGCTGGTCATCCTGACGTCGGGTATCGATCTGTCCGTCGGTTCCTTGCTGGCGCTTACCGGCGCGGTTGCGGCTTCAATTGTAGGGATTGAGGTCAATGCGCTGGTGGCTGTTGCTGCAGCCCTGGCGCTCGGCGCTGCCATTGGCGCAGTCACCGGGGTGATTGTTGCGAAAGGCCGGGTGCAGGCGTTTATTGCAACGCTGGTGATGATGCTGCTGCTGCGCGGCGTGACCATGGTGTACACCAACGGCAGTCCGGTTAATACCGGGTTTACTGACAATGCCGATCTGTTTGGCTGGTTTGGTATTGGTCGTCCGTTAGGCATCCCTACGCCAGTGTGGATCATGGGGATTGTCTTCCTCGCGGCGTGGTACATGCTGCACCACACTCGTCTGGGCCGTTATATCTACGCGCTGGGCGGTAACGAAGCGGCAACGCGTTTGTCCGGTATCAGCGTCAGTAAAATCAAAATTATCGTTTACTCACTGTGCGGTCTGCTGGCATCGCTGGCGGGCATCATTGAAGTCGCGCGCCTCTCCTCTGCGCAACCAACAGCAGGTACTGGCTATGAGCTGGATGCTATCGCAGCGGTGGTGTTAGGCGGTACCAGCCTGGCGGGTGGTAAAGGACGTATTGTTGGGACGCTGATCGGCGCATTGATTCTTGGTTTCCTCAATAATGGTTTGAATTTGTTAGGTGTATCCTCCTATTACCAGATGATCGTCAAAGCGGTGGTGATTTTGCTGGCGGTACTGGTAGACAACAAAAAGCAGTAACAACGATTACAGGACATCTTAAATATGAACATGAAAAAACTGGCTACCCTGGTTTCTGCTGTTGCGCTGAGCGCCACCGTGAGCGCGAATGCGATGGCGAAAGATACCATTGCGCTGGTGGTCTCCACCCTCAACAACCCGTTCTTTGTTTCTCTGAAGGATGGGGCGCAAAAAGAGGCGGATAAGCTGGGTTACAACCTGGTGATTCTGGACTCGCAGAACAATCCGGCGAAAGAGCTGGCTAACGTTCAGGACTTAACGGTTCGTGGAACTAAAATTCTGCTGATCAACCCGACTGACTCTGATGCCGTTGGTAATGCTGTGAAGATGGCTAACCAGGCAAAAATTCCGGTTATTACCCTTGACCGTGTTGCCTCCAAAGGCGAAGTGGTAAGCCACATCGCGTCTGATAACGTGTTGGGTGGCAAAATTGCGGGTGATTACATCGCGAAGAAAGCAGGTGAAGGCGCGAAAGTTATCGAACTGCAAGGGATTGCCGGAACTTCAGCGGCGCGTGAGCGTGGCGAAGGTTTCCAGCAGGCCGTTGCGGCACACAAATTTAACGTACTGGCCAGCCAGCCGGCAGACTTCGACCGCACCAAAGGTCTGAACGTCATGCAGAACCTGCTGACCGCGCATCCTGATGTGCAGGCCGTATTTGCCCAGAACGATGAAATGGCGCTGGGTGCGCTGCGCGCACTGCAAACCGCGGGTAAATCTGATGTGATGGTGGTTGGATTTGACGGCACTCCAGATGGCGAAAAAGCAGTAAATGATGGCAAACTGGCTGCGACCATTGCTCAGTTGCCGGATCAGATCGGCGCGAAAGGCGTTGAGACTGCAGATAAAGTTCTGAAAGGCGAGAAGGTTCAGGCTAAATATCCGGTTGACCTGAAGCTGGTCATCAAGCAGTAATACCGATTCAGGTCGCTCGCGGCCTGATGGAGACATAAATACGCTATCCCCGTATCTGGTTTCGGGGATGAAAGCGTAAAAAGAAAAGCAGGGCACGCGCCACCCTAACCCGGTGGCGCACTTTGACTTGGAACACCAAATATGAAAACCGCAGGCAACCTCGTTGTTCTTGGCAGTATCAATGCCGATCACATCCTTAACCTTAACTCTTTCCCGACACCTGGTGAAACCGTAACAGGTAGCCATTATCAGGTCGCATTTGGCGGTAAAGGCGCGAATCAGGCTGTTGCTGCGGGTCGTAGTGGCGCGAATATCGCATTCATTGCCTGTACGGGCGATGATGATATTGGCGAAAGTGTGCGTAAACAGTTAGCCAAAGACAACATCGATATTGCGCCGATTAGCGTAATTTCGGGGGAATCGACCGGTGTGGCACTGATTTTTGTGAATGGTGAAGGTGAGAACGTTATCGGCATTCACGCCGGTGCAAACGCAGCTCTTTCGCCAGCGCTGGTGGAAGCACAGAGCGATCGCATTGCGCAGGCCTCCGCCTTACTGATGCAGTTAGAATCGCCGATCGAAAGCGTACTGACTGCAGCAAAGATTGCACATCAAAATAAGACCATGGTCGCCCTGAACCCGGCACCGGCTCGTGAACTTTCTGATGAACTGCTGGCGCTGGTGGATATTATTACCCCGAATGAAACCGAGGCTGAAAAGCTGACGGGGATCCGGGTCGAAAATGATGAAGACGCGGCCAAAGCGGCGCAGGCATTGCACGCTAAAGGTATCCATACTGTACTGATTACTTTAGGTAGTCGCGGTGTGTGGGCCAGCGTTAATGGTGAAGGTCAGCGTGTGCCCGGTTTTAAAGTGGAAGCCGTTGATACTATTGCCGCTGGAGACACCTTTAATGGCGCGTTAATTACAGCGTTGCTGGAAGAGACTCCGCTGCCTGAAGCGATCCGCTTTGCGCATGCCGCTGCGGCGATTGCGGTTACCCGTAAAGGCGCACAGCCTTCCGTTCCGTGGCGCGAAGAAATAGAAGCGTTTTTAAGTCAACAGAGGTAACGCTTGGCTACAATGAAGGACGTCGCCCGCCTGGCGGGTGTTTCCACGTCGACGGTTTCTCACGTCATTAATAAAGATCGCTTTGTCAGTGAGTCCGTCACTGACAAAGTAGAAGCTGCAATTAAAGCGCTTAACTACGCGCCCTCCGCGCTGGCGCGTAGCCTCAAGCTAAACCAGACCCGCACGATTGGCATGTTAATCACTGCCAGTACCAATCCCTTCTATTCTGAACTAGTGCGCGGCGTTGAACGTAGCTGTTTTGAGCGCGGCTACAGCCTGGTGCTGTGCAATACCGAAGGCGATGAACAGCGCATGAACCGTAACCTGGAAACCCTGATGCAAAAACGTGTGGACGGCTTGTTGCTGCTCTGCACCGAAACACATCAGCCTTCCAGAGAGATAATGCAGCGTTATCCTTCTATACCGACCGTGATGATGGACTGGTCGCCTTTTGATGGTGAAAGCGATCTGATTCAGGATAACTCCTTGCTGGGCGGGGATTTAGCCACACAACATCTTATCGAAAAAGGTTTTACGCGCATTGCCTGCATCACCGGGCCGCTGGATAAAACCCCGGCGCGTTTGCGTCTGGAAGGATATCGGGCAGCAATGAAGCGGGCAGGGTTGCCTGTCCCGGAAGGCTACGAGATTACCGGTGACTTTGAGTTCGGCGGCGGCTTTGAAGCTATGCAAACGTTGCTGTCGCATAAACAGCGACCGCAGGCCGTTTTTACCGGCAATGATGCAATGGCAGTTGGCGCGTATCAGGCTCTGTACCAGTCAGGATTGCGCATTCCGCAGGATATGGCTGTGGTGGGTTACGATGATATCGAGCTGGCGCGCTATATGACGCCGCCCCTGACGACCATCCACCAACCAAAAGATGAATTGGGCGAACTGGCCATCGATGTATTAATTCACCGGATGGCGCAGCCCGCATTACAGCAACAGCGTTTGCAGCTTACTCCTGTTCTGATGGAGCGGGGGTCGGTTTAGGTTTGTGCCGATCTTTGATCAGGTTACGTCCATCTTTGGCTTTTAGCAGCATGAACATCAGCGCGGATATTACCGTTATAGCGCCCATCGTCATAAAGGTGTAGTGGAACTGCTCGACCGTATTGGTTCCTTCCATACCTTCATAGATACGCAGAACGGCGGCGCTGATGGCAACCCCTAAACTGATTGATAACTGCTGAGTAACAGCCAATACGCTGTTGCCGCTGCTGGCATTTTCATCGGTCAGATCCGCCAGAGTGATGGTATTCATTGAAGTAAACTGGGTGGACATCGCCATACCTAAAATGAACAACGGCAGGATTAGCATCCAGATCGGCATGGCAGGAGATTGCAAAGCGAACTGCGCAATCATCAGGCCGATAAATACCGTAACACCCACCAATGTGGTCCTGTAGCCGAGTTTGCGCAGAACCTGAGTCACCATGGATTTTGCCAGAATTGAACCCAACGCTGTTGGCGCCATCATGCAGCCGGCTATCAGAGCCGGATATCCAAATCCTACCTGCAACATCAGCGGCATTAAGAAGGGCACACAGCCTGTACCCAGGCGAGTGGCGAGGTTTCCGGCGATCCCAACAGAAAAGGTCCGAGTCTTAAATATCGGAAGCGATATCAGCGGCGTTGGGTGGCGACGCGCATGGCGAATATAGGCGAGTAGTAACAACACACTGGCAAGAATAATACCGAGTGCGACCCAGGTCTCGACAAGCTTCTCACCGAACAATTCAACGCCGCTGGAAAACAACACCAGGCTCAAACCAAACAGAAAGAAACCGGTCATATCAAAACCGCGGCGTGGCGTGGTGAAGTTCGGCATATATTTGCGGGCATAGAAGATACCGGCAATGCCAATTGGAATATTAATCAGGAAGATCCAGTGCCAACTGGCCCATGTAACCAGTACACCGCCCAATACCGGACCTAAAATCGGCCCCACAAGTCCTGGCATGGTGACGAAGTTAAGCACTGGAAGCAGTTCGCTGCGGGGGTAAGCACGCAATAACGCCAGACGGGCAACGGGCATCATCATGGCGCCACCGATCCCCTGAATGACACGGAAAATCACCAGCTCGCTTAAGGAACTGGACAGCGCACAGGCCAGCGATCCCAATGTAAACAGGCTAACGGCAATCATAAAGACGCGTCGGGTACCAAATCGGTCTGCCAGCCAACCACTTACCGGGATCAGCATCGCGACAGTCAGGGTATAGCTGATAATGGCCGACTGCATGGCGAGTGGAGAGCGGTTAAGACTATGTGCTATTGCGGGTAGGGCGGTATTGAGGATCGTGGCGTCTAGTGCCTGCATAAAAAAGGCCATGGCTGCTATCCACGGTAGCCCGGCCATACTGCGAGATTTCTTTTCTGACATATTATTTATCCGGTAGCACGTTCGGTGCTATCAGCAATGCCTGACAGGCAGCAAAGGCGCGATCGCCATCGTTATCATCTATTGCATCGACAATGGCCTGGTGCAAATCCAGTTTCACCACATCGTTATAGGTAATAGAGGTAAAGTAGGTCTGGTAAACCGAATGGAACAGAGATGCAAAGGATATAAGGAACGGATTCGCACTCATTTCATAGATGTGCTCATGCCAGGCGATATCAACCTCAATCCAGCGTTCGCGTCTGAAGTTTCTTTTCAGCTCGACCATCTCTTCCATCAGCGTGTTGAGGTGCGCTTTCTGTTCAACCGTACCTATGGTCGCTGCCAGTAAGCACGCCTGAGGCTCCAGGCTGATACGCATCACCAGAAAATGTTTAATGACCTGCGGGAAATTATCTTCTGTCATCCACCAGGTGAGCAGCTCCTGGTCAAGGAAGTTCCAGTTTGCTTGCGGCATGACGCGTGTACCAATACGTGGGCGCGGTAATACCATACCTTTTGCCGTTAATGTTTTTACTGCCTCTCTTACCGCGGTGCGACTCACGCCAAACTGATCGCCTAGCTCTATTTCGCCAGGCAATATCGCACCCGGTGCGTATTCACCTTTTAATATTCGCTGAGCCAGCTTTTCGGCCAGAACGTAGGACAAGTTTTTCTGTGCGGCTAGCTGTTGGGCATTTAACGGCATGAATGTTCTTCCTTACTCTTTTTCTTATTCATTAGTATGCCACCTGGAAGTGTGATTGCGGCTGCAAAAACGGCAATTTGCTTATTTTATGGCATGTTAATGGTTGTTTTGGTGAAAAAACACGCACTCGGAAAGTTATTTTAAATTTCCCCTTGTCAGCCTGAAATAACTCCCTATAATGCGCCTCCACTGACACGGAACAACGGATTACAAGC
>NZ_JAOWHT010000036.1:0-468953 GCF_030332445.1 Citrobacter sp. Cpo126 | reverse complement strand
GCGGCCATGTATCCCTGCGCAGGGCTCTGTACATGCCAGCGATGGTGGCAATAAGTAAAACGGAATGGGGGCGGGCGTTCCGCGACCGTCTGGCAGGAAACGGTAAAAAAGGGAAAGTGATAATAGGCGCAATGATGCGCAAGCTGGCGCATGTGTCTTACGGTGTACTGAAATCAGGTGAGCCGTTCGATGCGTCGAGACATGGGGTGATAACAGCCTGAAGGGAAGATGAATCAGGAAAAAACAGCGCCTGACGGCGCTGTGACTGGTCGTGCCTGCTATCCGTAACCGCGGAACCTGAAAAGGCTTGCAGGCGATAACAGTATCTACAGTTGTGTATCGAAAGTAGGCCGGATAAGGCGTTAAGCCGCATCCGGCACTATAAGCACCATCATTTCGCCATCGCCTTCTCGTTTTTTACCCGCAGCTTTTTCGCCCGACTCTCCAACAGCAAATAACACATCAGCGCCAGCAGTAGCGGAATAAAATAGTACAGCACGCGATACGCGAGCAGGGCAGCAATGATCGTGCCCTGAGACGTATTCTCTCCCGCCAGCAGCGCCATAAACACCGCCTCCAGCACGCCGATCCCCGCCGGAATATGCACAATAACCCCGGCAATACTGCTTACCAGCAGCACGCCAAGCACGAAGAAATAGTTAATATTCTGACCCAGCAACAACCAGATAATAGCCCCCATAACCATCCAGTTAGTCCCGGATATCGCCATCTGCGCGAGGGCAAATTTCCAGGAGGGGAGCACCAGCTTTTGGCCCTTGATGGTGATGTGACGATGTTTAGCGAAGGTGCAAAACCACAGATAAACAACAATAATCAGTAGCAGCGCTATGCCTAAAATGCGCAATGTGCCTTCATCGATATACCAGTGAGCGGGCAGTTCGACGACGCCGAAGGTAAATATAAAACCGCCCAGCAGAATATAGCCCAGCCAGTTAGTGGTAATGCTCAGCGAAAAAATCCGCGTTATTGTGCCCCCCGGCAACCCGAGACGCGAGTAGAGCCGATATCGCATCCCAATACCGCCCACCCAGGTGCTTAACGTCAGGTTGAACGCGTAACAGATAAACGACACCAGCATGACCTGGCGTTTTGCCAGCTTGTGCCCACAGTAGTAGCGCCCGAGCAGGTCATAACAGCCGTAAAGTAAATAACTGACGATCACCAACCCCACGGCACTGAGCAGGGCAATCCGATTATAATCGCGGATTACCGTCCACACTTCCTGCCAGTTGACCTTGCTGGCATAAACGACCAGCAATACGATCACCGCAATAAAAAAAAGCCATGTGAGGATCTTTTTCACTGACCGCCAGCGTCGGTGGTTTTTTGCCATCAGGTTTTCCCTCCTGCATCCTCAGTTTGTATACGGTCCTGAGTTTCCAGAGCGGGCTGCGCGGGCGGCTCTACCTCGGCCAGGTGCGGGGTATGCGCCGGAAGCCAGCCGACCAGCGCCGGGAAGTGGCGTAAAAAGTGGAAGGCCAGCACGCTCTTAGTCAGGTTCCACCAGGTGCGTTTTGGCAGCATGGATTCATCAACCCGTTTGCAGTCCTGCGCAATAATAGGGTTCAGGTTGTCGCGCAGGGTCTGGTTAAACGTGCGGTCATGAATAATCAGATTCGCTTCCAGATTCAGCGACAGGCTCAGCGGATCAAGATTGCTGGAGCCCACCGTCGCCCAGTGATCGTCCATCAGCGCCACTTTGCCATGCAGAGGTTTACGGCGGTATTCGTAGACATGGACGCCACCTTTAACCAGATAGTTGTACAGTAGGCGGGCACCCACTTTCACAATCGGCATATCCGGTTCACCCTGCACAATGAGTTTTACCCGAACGCCGCGTCGTGCTGCTTTACGCAGGGCATGCAGCAGGCGATAACCGGGAAAGAAATAGGCATTGGCAATGATCACTTCCCGTCGGGCCTGGGTCAGCATTTTAAGATAGTGGCGTTCAATATCATCGCGATGCTCTTCGTTATCGCGCCAGACGAACAGCGCCTGCGCTTCTCCGGGGCGATGATTGTCAATTGCCCGGTGATGACGTCGCCACCAGCGTCGTACGGCGCTTTGCCCGGGCAGGTTTTCCAGTACAAAGTTCAGAATGTCAGCAACGACTGGACCTTCAACGCGCACGGCGTAATCCTGCTTGGCCTCCGGGCCGTAATCCGACATATGTTCAGCGGAGTAATTGATGCCGCCGACAAAGGCAACACGGTCATCAATGACCACTATTTTTCGATGCATACGGCGAAAGAGATTGGTGCGCATTCCAAAAAGACGCGGACGCGGATCGTAGTAGCGGAAAACAACACCGGCTACGGTCAGCTCTTCAACAAAACTGTCGCTCAGATCCGGCGAGCCGTAGCCATCCAGCAGCACCTCTGCTTTGATTCCTCGTCGGGCGGCTTCGAGCAACGCGGCATGCAGCTGTTTTCCTACCGCATCTTCAAACCAGATAAAAGTCTCAAGGATAATTTTTTGCTGTGCCTGCTCAATGGCGTCAAATACGGCGGGGTAGAATTGATCGCCGTTTTCCAGCAGTTGAATTTGATTGCCTTCACGCCAGCCATATTTCATAAATGAATCTCCGCACTCAGAGGGGCATGATCGGACAAATGTCGCCAGTGACGCAGCGCAAGCGTCGTTGGGGTACTGGCATTCGCGTTTTTCACATAGATCCTGTCCAGGCGCAGCAGGGGAAACTGCACCGGAAACGTTCGCGCCGGGCGACCGTGGGCGCGGGTAAAAATCTCGTCAAGCCCAGCTTTGGCTTTCAACGGGCGATTGGCCGTTTGCCGCCAGTCGTTAAAATCTCCAGCAATCACCACGGGCTCCGCGTTGGGCAGGGCGTTAACCCAGTCTGCCAGCATCGAGAGCTGAGCCTGGCGGTGAGCTTCACGTAGGCCGAGATGCACACACATCACATGAATGGGGAGGGAGAGCATTGGCGGTACGATGCGGCAGTAAAGGACTCCGCGCTTTTCACTCGCACCGACTGACACATCACGATTTTCATAATGCTCAATGGGATACCGCGACAGCACTGCATTACCGTGATGTCCCTGCGGGTACACGGCGTTACGCCCGTAGGCGAAATCGCTCCACATCGTGTCCGCCAGAAATTCGTAGTGGCTGGTATCCGGCCAGTTCTCAATGTGCAGCGAATGCGCTTCGTGCGCCCCCATGACTTCCTGCAGACACACAATGTCTGCGCCGACGGTTCTGACGGCTTCCCGTAGCTCAGGCAAAATAAAACGCCGGTTGAAGGCGGTGAACCCTTTGTGAGTATTAATGGTGAGCACATTGAATGAAAATTGAACTCCCGATCCGCTCATGAGCCTCCCGATGGCGTCACTTCCTAAATAAAATAGTGTAGTCGTCGTCACAAAAAGATGCGGTGTTGCGGAATTTTCCGTAAAGTCCGGTACTCTGAACAATTAGTCGAAAATCCTTCAGGAGAATAGCCATGAGGTGGCAACAACGTGTTCGTGTCGCAACGGGTCTAAGTTGCTGGCAGATAGTGTTGCATTTACTGGTAGTGGCGTTGCTGCTAATGGGCTGGATGAGCGGCAGACTGGTGCATGTCGGCCTGGGATTGTGCGTCGTGTACGGCGTTACCGTTTTATTGATGCTTGCATTGCAACGTCACCACGAACAGCGCTGGCGCGACGTGGCTGATGTGCTGGAAGAGTTGACCACGACGTGGTATTTCGGTGCCGCAATGATTGTGCTGTGGCTGCTGTCACGCGTGCTGCAAAACAACGTTTTGCTGGCACTGGCGGGGCTGGTCATCCTTGCCGGACCCGCCGTGGTCTCGCTGCTGGCGAAAGACAAAAAGCTACATAACCTTGCGTCTAAACATCGCATACGCCGCTGATCCGGTCGTGGCCGCTATCACTAACAGCGGCCACAAGCTTCCCCAGACAATCTGCAGACTCGCATCTTTCAGGTAAATCTGTTTCGTGATGTCCGTAAAATGGCGGATCGGGTTTATCCACGTCAGATTCTGCAACCAGACCGGCATGTTTTCTACCGGTGAGACATAGCCCGAGAGTAAAATCGCCGGCATCATAAACACAAACACCCCGATAAACGCCTGCTGCTGGGTGGCGCACAATGACGAAATCAGCAGACCAAAGCCGACCAGCGACAGCCCGTAAATCACCATTGTGAAATAGAACAGCCCCAATGAACCGGCAAACGGGATGTGATAAGCCCAGATGCCGATCGCCAGCACAATGGTGGCCTGAAAAGTAGCCACAATTAGCGCGGGCACAGCTTTACCGATAAAAATCTGCCAGGTGGTAAGCGGGGAAACCAGCAGTTGATCCAGTGTGCCTTGCTCGCGCTCGCGGGCAACCGAGAGCGAGGTGACGATCATTACGCCGATGGTGGTGATCATGGCGATCAGCGACGGAACCACAAACCATTTGTAATCCAGATTCGGGTTATACCAGTTACGCACCACCAGCTCGCTGTTGTTCGGTTTCGGCTTGCCGTCCATCAGCTCCTGCTGATACTCCTTAACGATTTGTTGCAGGTAATTCGCGGCAATTTGCGCGCTGTTGGAGTTACGTCCGTCGAGGATAATCTGCATGGGAGCCTGCTGGAAGGTATCCAGATTACGCGAAAAATTGGCCGGGAAACGCACCAACAGCAGGGCTTTTTGCGTGTCGATGGTGGGCTGGATCTCCTGCGGGCTTTTCAACAGCAGAACATGCGTAAAGGCGCTGGCGCGGGCGAAGCGCTGGGTTAGCTCAACCGAATGTTTACCGTTGTCTTCGTTATAGATAGCGATAGTGGCGTTGGTGACTTCCAGCGTTGCCGCGAACGGGAACAGGATAACCTGAATCAGCACCGGTAAAATCAGAATGGCTCGCGTCTGCGGTTCGCGTAACAGCGATTGCAGCTCTTTGCGAATTAATGTCCATAAGCGATGAAACATGCCTGTCCTCTCAGTCCAGTTTGTAGGCCTGATAAGCTAAGCGCATCAGGCATAATGCCGGATGGCGACGTGAACGCCTTATCCGGCCTACGGCTACAATTATCCATACACGAATTTAATCCAGCCGACGTTTGGTTTTAAGCCACGTCAGGCCGATAAACATCACCGCCGAAGCGATTAAAAACAGCACGTTGATAATCAGCACCACCGGAATATTTCCCGCCAGAAACAGGCTTTGCAGGGTACTGACGAAATAACGTGCCGGAATAATGTAGGTTACCGCCCGGATGATCGCGGGCATGCTGTCTATCTGGAAGATAAAACCCGACAGCATAATCGAGGGCAGGAAGGCGGCGTTCAGAGCGACCTGCGCGGCGTTAAACTGGTTGCGGGTGATGGTGGAAATAAGCAACCCCATACCGAGTGTACTGAGCAGAAACAGGCTGGTAATGAAAAACAGGATCAGCAACGAGCCGCGGTAGGGCACGCCAAGAATAAACACCGACACCAGCATACACAGCAGCATCGCCAGCATGCCCAGAAAGTAATACGGGATCAGTTTGCACAGTAGGAGTTCGACGCGGGTGACTTCTGTCGACAGCAGCGCTTCCATGGTGCCGCGCTCCCATTCGCGCGCCACCACTAATGAGGTGAGGATGGCGCCAATCACCGTCATGATGATGGTTACCGCTCCGGGAATAATAAAGTGCTGGCTGATGGCCGCCGGGTTAAACCAGTAGCGGGTTTGTACGTCGATCAAAGGTTTGAACGATTCCCCACGATCTTCTGCCCGCTGTTGCTGCCAGATTTGCCAGATGCCTTCGACATAACCCTGCACAAAGTTGGCGGTATTCGGTTCGCTGCCGTCGGTGATCACCTGGATCGGGGCGACATCGTTAGGTCGCGCCATCTGCTGGGCAAAATCCACTGGGATCACCACCAGACCGCGAATGCGCCCGGCCTGCATTTTCTCAATCAGTTCCTGGCGATTATCGCTGATGGTGGCGTCAATATACGGCGAACCGGTCATGGTATGGGTAAAATCCAGCGCCTCTTCACTCTGCTGTTCGAGCAAAATCCCTACCCGCAGCTTGCTGGAGTCGAGGTTGATCCCATAGCCGAAGATAAACAGCAGCAGCAGCGGGATCACCACAGCAATCAGCCAACTGCTGGGATCGCGGACGATCTGGCGCGTCTCTTTCACGCACAGCGCGCGGACGCGACGCCAGGAGAGAGCGGAGTTACTCATGCGTATGCTCCTTATCCCAGTCATTGATTAGCGTGATGAACGCCTGTTCCATGGTCGGGTCCGGCGTGTCGCTGTCGGCAGCCTGAGCCTTCAGGTCGTCTGGCGTACCGCTGGCAATCAGTTTGCCGCGATACACCAGCCCGATGCGATCGCAGTATTCTGCCTCATCCATAAAGTGGGTGGTCACCATCACCGTGACGCCTTTTTCCACCATGCTATTGATATGCAACCAGAACTCACGACGGGTGAGGGGATCGACCCCGGAAGTGGGTTCATCAAGGAACAGAATGTCGGGTTCATGCATCAGCGAGCAGGCCAGCGCCAGACGCTGCTTAAATCCCAGCGGCAGTTCATCGGTGGCGTGGGATGCGATACTCTTCAGGCCAAATGCCTCGCTCATACGATCGATTTTCTCTTTCTGCGCCCGACCGCGCAGGCCGTAGACGCCGGAGAAAAAGCGCAGATTCTGTTCAACCGTCAGGTTACCGTACAGGGAGAATTTCTGCGCCATATAGCCCAGATGCTGACGCGCTTTACCGGAGCTGACTTTCAGGTCCATATCCAGCACCAGCGCTTTGCCGGAAGTGGGGACCAGCAGGCCGCACATCATTTTAAAGGTGGTGGATTTGCCAGCGCCGTTGGGTCCTAACAGACCAAAAATCTCGCCGCGCTGCACGGCAAAGTCTACGTGGTCGGTAGCGGCAAAATCGCCAAATTTCTTAGTCAGCGCTTTGGCTTCGATCACCGTTTCGCCTGGCGTGCCTTCCACGGTATGCAGGATAGCGCCCAGTGGGGACTCCGATGTTCCGGCTCCGCCGAGTAAATCGATAAAGGCATCTTCGAAGCGGGGGGCTGTTTCGTTGATGGTTATCTCCGGCATGCCGTCAGCGTTTTGGATCTGCTGAGCCGTAGCCTCTTTTTTCAGGATTAAACGGACGGATTTCCCCTGAATCATTCCGTCGCTGACCAGCGGCAGCTTTAACGCGCGTTGCAGCAGTCGGCGGTTGTTTTCCTGCGGACTACTCATCAGGAAGCTGCGACCCGCCATGGTTTGCGTAAGCTGGGTGGGATCGCCCTGGTATAACAGTTCACCTTCGTTCATCAGCAGCACATCACGGCATTGCTCTGCTTCATCCAGATACGACGTACTCCAGAGGATCAGCATGCCGTCCCCGGCCAGCTCGTGGACCATTTGCCACAGTTCGCGACGGGAAATAGGGTCGACACCCACGCCTGGCTCATCCAGCAGCAACACTTTAGGTTCGCCAACCAGCGTACAGGCAAGCCCGAGCTTCTGTTTCATGCCACCGGAAAGCTTGCCAGCCAGTCGTCCGGTAAATGGTCCCAGCGAGGTGAATTCCAGGAGTCGGGCAAAGGTTTTTTCTCGCGCTTCACCGGTGACGCTGCGTAAGTCGGCATAGAGATTGAGGTTCTCCATGACGGTTAAATCTTCGTACAGACCAAATTTCTGCGGCATATAGCCCAGCACCGCATGTAGTGCGCTGTCGTCTTTGATGGGGTCAAAACCAATCACTTCAGCACTTCCGGCATCAGGTTTTAATAATCCCGCCAGCATTCGCATCAACGTAGTTTTGCCCGCGCCGTCCGGCCCGACAAGCCCGGTCACGTAGCCTGCATGAACGGTACAGTCGAGCGGGGCGACGGCCGGTTTTTCCATTCCGGCAAAGTTTTTCGTCAGCCCTTTAAGCGTAATGACGGCGTCATTCATGCCGTGCCTCATCGCCAAACTTTATCGTTACCGGCATTCCCTGACGCAGCGCATCGTCCGCGTCGGTCACCACAATTCGCAGGCGATAAACCAGGTCGGTACGCAGGTCAGGAGTCTCGACCGTTTTCGGGGTAAATTCGGCGGTAGGAGAAACGAAGCCGATTTTGCCGTGATACGGTTTGTCCGGGCGGCCATCGGTATAAAGCAGGATCTCACGTCCTGGCTGCGCCTGGCTCAGATTTCGTTCGTCAACGTAAGCACGAACCCAAACCGGACGCGTGAGCGACAGCGTCAGTACCGTGCCCCCTTCGTTCAGCATGCTGCCGGGTTCAACTGCACGGGTGAGAAGCGTGCCGTCAGACGGCGAGGTCAGCGTGGTGTCATGCAAATTCAGCTCTGCCTGTGCCAGCTCGGCCTGAGCTTGTTCGAGCGTGGCTTTTGCCTGCTCGATGTCCTGCACACGATTACCGCTGCGATATTGCGTGAGTTTATCCTGTGCGGATTTCAGCGAAGCTAACGCCTGATCGCGAGATGAACGGGCGTTTTCCAGATCGTTGGCTGAAATGGTGCGGCTTTTCCACAATCCGACCTGCCGATTGTAAAAGTTCTGCGCGTAATCATAGGCGGCCTGCGCCTGTTTGACTGCCGCCGCGGTTTGCGCGATCTCTTCTTCGCGATACCCTGCCAGCATCAGATCGTATTGTGCCTGTGCGGCGGCAACGTTGGCTTTTGCCTGCATCAATGCGTTTTCATACGGTGCGCGGTCCAG
The DNA here is from genome assembly GCF_030332445.1 of Citrobacter sp. Cpo126. Classification (NCBI taxonomy): domain Bacteria; kingdom Pseudomonadati; phylum Pseudomonadota; class Gammaproteobacteria; order Enterobacterales; family Enterobacteriaceae; genus Citrobacter; species Citrobacter sp. Cpo126. The sequence continues at coordinate 460,243 of NZ_JAOWHT010000036.1, read as the reverse complement.
TTCACCCAGCACCTGACCGGCGGTAATCGCATCGCCTTCGTCAACCGCCAGCGAGGCCAGCCTGCCGCCGACACGAAAACTCAGGTTGACGCTACGGATATCGACATTGCCGTATAGCGTCAGGCCGTTATCTTGCCGACTCTGATACCACCACGTTCCACCGGCAATCACGGCAACGAGGGCCGCGATAACCAGCCCGAGAACGACAGGTTTTTTCATGACTCCAGACTCCTTTGCGTTAAACCTTGCAGAATAAGATCGATGTGACAGGTGATCGTTTGGTCAATCAGCGCGGTTTTATCCTCATCAAATTGTGACCAGCCTGTACGCAACAGAATGGTTTCTTTCCCCAGACGAAAAGCCAGCACCTCGCCGAGTATGGCGTGGGTGTGCAGAATCATTTGGGTATCATTGGCATCTCCGCCCGTATAGGCGGCAATCAGGCGCGTCAGATGTGTATGTAGCGGATTGATAACCTGGTCGTGCACCAGTTGATAAGCCGCGGTGGGGGAAAGCTGTTCGCGCGAGATAAATTTGCTCAGGTTAACGGTGTCGTCCTGAGTTAACAGCATGATCATATTTTTGCAGGCGCGCAGGATCAGTTCGCGCATCGCGCCACGGTCCGGCTCAGGCTGGGCGAATAAACGCTCGGCCTCTTCAGCGTGCGGGCGAAACTGTGCACCGATAAAATCCGCAATCCACTGGGCGCAGGCGAGATATAAATCCTCTTTTGAGCCAAAATAGTAGGTGATAGCCGCAATGTTTTGCCCGGCCTGTGCAGCGATATCGCGCGTCGTGGCGTGCAGACCATACTCACCGAATTGCGCCAATGCGGCGGCAATGAGCTGGTTCTTCGCCTGTTCACCTTTGGTTGTCATGGTGGGTGTATTCATGGCACGACTCTGATCTTAATCAATCGATTGATTAAGATTATGACTGATGTGCAGCCTTGTCCAGTCCGGAGCGTTATTTTCCAGTGAAGGGATAATTTATGCGGCACATCACAAAAACTGCTACACTCCGCCCCTTCATGACATTGTGGTTTTTGTCATCTCTATTGTATGTATCTCCCTGAAAACGACACCGGTAACGGTCAGGGCGGTTCGGAGTTGTTATGTCTTTTGATTCCCTTGGTTTAAACCCTGAAATTTTACGTGCCGTTGCCGAGCAGGGTTACCGTGAACCTACCCCTATTCAGCAGCAGGCTATTCCTGCCGTGCTGGAAGGCCGCGATCTGATGGCCAGCGCCCAGACCGGTACGGGGAAAACGGCAGGTTTTACCTTGCCGCTGTTGCAGCACCTGATCACCAATCAGCCGCATGGTAAAAGCCGTCGTCCGGTTCGTGCGCTGATCCTCACGCCAACCCGCGAACTGGCGGCCCAGATTGGCGAAAACGTCCGTGATTACAGTAAGTATCTGAATATTCGCTCGCTGGTGGTCTTCGGCGGCGTCAGCATTAACCCGCAGATGATGAAGCTGCGTGGCGGCGTAGATGTGCTGATCGCCACTCCGGGTCGTTTGCTCGATCTGGAACACCAGAATGCGGTGAAACTGGATCAGGTTGAGATCCTGGTACTGGATGAAGCTGACCGCATGCTGGATATGGGCTTTATTCACGATATTCGTCGCGTTCTGGCGAAATTGCCGACAAAACGTCAGAACCTGCTGTTCTCGGCAACGTTCTCTGATGACATTAAATCGCTGGCCGAAAAACTGTTGCACAACCCGCTGGAAATCGAAGTGGCGCGTCGTAATACCGCGTCAGAGCAGGTTACTCAGCACGTTCATTTCGTTGATAAAAAACGTAAACGCGAACTACTGTCGCAGATGATTGGTCAGGGCAACTGGCAGCAGGTGCTGGTGTTTACCCGTACCAAACATGGCGCGAACCATCTGGCAGAGCAGCTGAATAAAGACGGCATCCGCAGTGCGGCTATCCACGGTAATAAATCTCAGGGTGCGCGTACGCGTGCGCTGGCTGATTTTAAATCCGGTGATATTCGCGTGCTGGTAGCGACCGATATTGCCGCGCGAGGTCTGGACATTGAAGAGTTACCGCACGTGGTGAACTACGAGCTGCCAAACGTCCCGGAAGACTACGTGCACCGCATTGGTCGTACCGGTCGTGCGGCCGCTACCGGCGAAGCGTTGTCTCTGGTGTGCGTCGATGAACACAAGCTGTTGCGTGACATCGAGAAGTTGCTGAAAAAAGAGATCCCGCGTATTGCAACGCCAGGCTATGAGCCAGACCCGTCCATTAAAGCTGAGCCGATCCAGAACGGTCGTCAGCAGCGTGGCGGCGGCGGTGGTCGTGGGCAGGGCGGAGCAGGGCGTGGACAGCAGCCGCGTCGTCAGGATGGCGGAGCGCCAAAAGCGAAGCCGCGTAATGGCGAAGGCAAACCGGCAGGTGATAAACCTCGTCCACCGCGCCGTCCGCGCAAACCGTCTGCAGCGCAGTAATTTACCTTGCTGTATGGCAGTATAAACACGCTAGCTGGCCTACACACTGTGTAGGCCGGCTAGGTCAATCACTCCCCCGAACTTTGCGATTTCAGCACGATTGAGCAGGTATATCGTCCTGCCGGGTGAATCGAAATCGTCGTCTCAAATACTTTCCCGTCCCTGTCCAGATAACGACGCACGATTCTCATCGCTGGTGAATCAGGTGCAACATTGAGGATCTTTGCCACCTTTTTTGGCACGCCGACAGCCGTAATGGTCTGGTGCACCTCATGACTTTTGATACCGTAATGGGTTTCGATCAAATCGCTGATTAGCGAGTGTGGGTCGTCACGGATGTACGTACGCAGCTTGGCGTAATCCGTGCTGGCATAACTGTCCGTCCAGCAGATTGGCGCATCGGGGTTTTGCGCATCTTCGCGAGTGCTGGCAATGTGCAGCCAACGGGAACCTGGTGGGCAGCCAATCATCTGGGACAGCTCTATGTCCGCCACAATCTCATCGATTTTCTTGATGACGCGCAGATTGTTTTTGGCTAGCAGCAACAGATCCTCAAGATGCGATAGCGGGTGATTGACGCCGTTAGCCTTAGGTTCGCGAACGCGAGTTCCCGCGCCTTTACGCCGTGATATCAGACCTTGCTCTGTTAATTCCCTTAGCGCCTCACGCATGGTGTGGCGGCTGACCTGCCATGTTTCACACAGTTCCATTTCCGTAGGAAACAGCGAACCGGGGGCAAAGGTTCCCACCGCAATTTGCTGCGCCAGTTCACGTGCTATTCGCTTGTACAGAGATTCTTTCATCGCAGTTTCATCAAAATATTAGTGATCTTTATCACGAAAATTTGTACGGACTATTCCCTACATTTCTTATGAATACTATAAATGTCCGTACATTCAAATGTACGGACATTTGTTTATGTCTGGACATTGTGGCGGCATTTGAATATCCAACAAACTGCCGTAAACACGCATCTTATCATTATCAGATTTTCCAGGGGGATTTATGGCTTCGAATGTACTTGATTCTGTTCTGTTCAGGGATTCTTTCGGCACACCGGCGATGCGCGCGGTGTTTGACGATCGCGAGCTGGTGCGCAAATACGTGGAAGTGGAAGTGGCATTAGCTAAAGCTCAGGCACGCTGCGGTGTGATACCCGAGGCTGCGGCACAGGAAATTGCTGAAAAATGTAATGCCGACACGCTCGATTTTGATTTATTGCGCCATGAAACCGAAATTGTGGGTTATCCGATCCTACCGCTGGTCCACCAGATTTCTAAACAGGCTGGCGAGTCTGGCGGTTATGTGCACTGGGGGGCCACCACTCAGGACATTATGGACACCGCAGTGGTTCTGCAAATTCGTGATGCTTTTGCGCTCATTGAGTCCGATATGGACAAACTCCGCGCCACGCTGGCCGATCTTTCACGCCGCTACCGTGATACGCCGATGGCCGGGAGAACCCATTTACAACAGGCTTTGCCCGTGACATTCGGTTACAAAGCGGCCATCTGGCTGGATATGTTTGAACGCCACGCGGAACGTCTTTCCCAGGCGCGTCCTCGTGTATTGGTCGGCGAATTTGCAGGAGCGGCCGGTACGCTGGCATCGCTGGGGGATAAAGGGCTGGCGGTACAAAAAGCGATGATGGAAGAGCTTGGGCTAAATGTCCCAACATCCACCTGGCACGTCGCGCGTGATGGTTTTGCCGAAGCGGTGAACCTGTTAGCGGTGATTACCGGGTCGCTGGGCAAGATTGCCTACGACGTAATGCTGCTGGCAGCAAATGAGTTTGGCGAACTGTATGAGCCGTTTGTTAAAGGGCGTGGCGCCAGCAGTACCATGCCGCAGAAACGCAACCCTATTTCCAGCGAGTTGATGCTGGCCTGTGCCAAAGGCGTTCGCCAACAGGCAGGGTTGATGCTTGATGCGATGGTGCAAGATCTGGAGCGTGCAACCGGGCCGTGGCATGCCGAATGGATTGCTATCCCAGAAAGTTTCGTGCTCAGCGCGGGGGCATTGCATCAGGCCAATTTTATGCTGGCGGGGCTGGTGGTCGATGAAGAGGCGATGAAACGTAACCTCGGCATGACTAATGGATTGATTGTGGCTGAAGCGGTCATGATGGGGTTGGCTCCGTATATTGGTCGTCAGGATGCACATGACGTGGTGTATGACGCCTGTCGTATCGTCAACGAACAAGGTGGACGATTGGCTGATGTGCTGAATGCGATGCCATCTGTCTCTGAACGACTGGACCCACAGTTGATTGAAAAACTGACCGACCCGGCAAATTACCTTGGAATGGCACCGGCGATGGTGGATCAGGTATTAGCAAGATACATGTCGCGGAAATGAATGCTCTCGGGCTAACGGAATAAGGATCTTTTTATGTCAACGAATTCTGTCACGGGAAAATCCATTCTGTCGTTCCTGATACCGCTGGCGATAGGCGCGATCATTTGGTTTTATCCTGTTCCTGATGGTCTGACGCCTCAGGCCTGGCATATGTTCGCGATATTTGCCGCGACCATTGCCGCCATTCTCACTCAGCCGCTCCCTTCGGGGGCGGTGATGTTGATTGCGCTTTGCGTGGTTATTTTCACCAAAACGTTGCCAGAGGCAAAGGCGCTGTCAGGGTTTGCGTCCGGTACGGTATGGCTCATTTTCTGCGCCTACGTCTTGTCTCTGGGGTTTGTGACGTCAGGACTGGGGAAACGTATTGCGTATAAAATGTTATCGCTCTTTGGCGGCAGCAGCCTGGGTATTGCTTACTCACTGGGGGTTTCCGATCTGATTATGGCCCCGGCAATGCCGTCAGTAACTGCGCGGTCCGGGGGCATAATTTTTCCCATCACGCGTTCCATCAATGATGTGTTGGGCTCCGCTCCAGGGGTAACGGGCAAACGTATTGGCGATTTCTTAACCATGGTGTGCTTCCAGTTTACGCCGATTACCGGGGCGATATTTCTCACCGGGATGGCGGCGAATCCGCTGGTAGCGAGCCTGGCGAAATCGTCATTGGGTATGGAGATAACCTGGGGCGGATGGTTTATTTCCGCAGTAGTCCCTGCGATGGTTTGTTTCTGTCTGATGCCGCTACTGGTCTATAAATTATTGGATCCTGAGCTTAAGCGTACGCCAGAGGCAAAAGCGATGGGTAAGCAGGCGTTCGGTGAGCTCGGTTCGATGAGCAGCAACGAGAAAAAGGTCGCGTTTGGTTTTGTGCTGGCGCTGGTTGGCTGGGGCACCAGTTTGATTACTGGATTGTCTGCCACATCTGTCGGGCTGGGGCTGGCTGCTTATCTGTTTGCTTCGGGTGCTGTTAGCTGGAAAAGTTTGCTTAATGACCATGCAGCCTGGGATACGGTTATCTGGTTTAGCGTCATCATTAGCCTGGCGACCGGACTTGCCGATCTGGGTTTTATTAAATGGATGACAGTAAAGTTAGGCAGCGGTATGCAAGGGTTTGGTGCGATTGAGTCCTTTATTGTGCTGGGGATCCTTTACATTTATGTCCACTATCTCTTTGCTACGGCTACCGGGCACGTAGCTGCGCTGTATGCTCCTTTCGCGGCCACGGCGATCGCTGCGGGTGCACCGCCGATGATGGTCGCTATTTGCTTCGGCATCTTTAGTAATCTGATGTGGGGGAATACCGAGTATGGTGGCGGACCTGGTCCTATTTATTTTGCCCAGGGCTATTTTGAACGACCGCGTTTTTACAAAATTAACCTCTGTGTGGTAACGGCAAATGTGATTATCATTTTTGCAGTGGGCATGCTGTGGTGGAAGCTGCTGGGATACTATTAACCGACACGTTTATTCGGCCTGCAATATACCTGACTGTAGGCCGGATAAGGTGTAAGCCGCCATCCGGTAATTTAAGCCAGAGCTGCGAAGCGCTTTCCAGAATGGGGGAAAAAGGTACATCCAACGCCTGAAATGTGCCACAATAGTGGCTGTTTATACAGTATTTCAGGTTTTCTCATGGCACTTACGGCTGCGCTAAAAGCGCAAATCGCCGCCTGGTACAAGGCGCTTCAGGAACAGATCCCCGACTTTATCCCCCGTGCGCCGCAGCGGCAGATGATTGCTGACGTCGCGAAAACGCTCTCCGGGGAAGAAGGGCGGCATCTGGCGATTGAAGCACCGACCGGGGTGGGGAAAACCCTGTCGTATCTGATTCCCGGTATTGCCATCGCGCGTGAAGAACAAAAAACGCTGGTGGTCAGTACCGCCAACGTCGCTTTGCAGGACCAGATCTACAGCAAAGATTTACCGCTGCTGCGCAAAATTATCCCCGACCTGCGTTTTACCGCTGCGTTTGGTCGCGGACGCTATGTCTGCCCGCGTAACTTAGCGGCGCTGGCCAGCACTGAACCCAATCAGCAGGATCTGCTGGCTTTTCTCGACGATGACCTGACGCCCAACAACCAGGAAGAACAAAAGCGCTGTGCCAGGCTAAAAGGCGATCTCGACAGCTACAAGTGGGACGGGCTGCGCGACCACACCGATATCGCCATTGATGACGGACTCTGGCAACGTCTGAGCACCGATAAAGCCAGCTGTCTGAATCGCAACTGTCACTACTATCGTGAATGCCCTTTTTTTGTCGCCCGCCGGGAGATTCAGGAAGCTGAAGTGGTCGTGGCTAATCATGCGCTGGTAATGGCGGCCATGGAAAGCGAAGCCGTCTTGCCGGAGCCGAAAAACCTACTGCTGGTACTTGATGAAGGCCACCATTTGCCGGATGTCGCGCGCGATGCGCTGGAGATGAGCGCAGAAATCAGCGCCCCCTGGTATCGACTTCAGTTGGATCTATTTTGCAAATTAGTGGCTACCTGCCTGGAGCAGTTTCGCCCGAAGACCACGCCGCCACTGGCAAATGCCGAGCGTCTGAACGGTCACTGTGAGGAACTGTATGAGCTGATTTCATCGCTCAATAACATTCTTAATCTGTATATGCCCGCTACCCAGGAGGCAGAACACCGCTTCGCGATGGGCGAATTGCCTACGGAAGTGATGGAGATTTGTCAGCGTCTGGCAAAGCTAACAGAAATGCTGCGCGGTCTGGCGGAACTGTTCCTCAACGATCTCAGCGAAAAAACCGGCACTCACGATATCGTGCGTCTGCATCGGGTTATTTTGCAGATGAACCGGGCGCTGGGCATGTTTGAGGCGCAAAGCAAACTGTGGCGGCTGGCATCGCTCGCGCAATCGTCAGGCGCGCCGGTGAGTAAATGGGCGACGCGCGAGGTGCGTGACGGGCAGATCCACGTCTGGTTCCACTGCGTGGGGATCCGTGTGAGCGATCAGCTCGAACGACTGCTGTGGCGTAGCGTCCCGCATATTATTGTCACTTCCGCAACGCTGCGCTCGCTCAACAGCTTCTCGCGTTTGCAGGAGATGAGCGGTCTGAAAGAAAAAGCAGGGGACCGGTTTGTCGCGCTGGATTCACCGTTTAATCACGTTGAACAGGGCAAAATAGTCATTCCGCAGATGCGCTACGAACCGTTAATTGATAACGAAGAGCAGCATATCGCGGAAATGGCCGCCTATTTTCGCGAACAGCTGGAGAGTAAAAAGCATCAGGGCATGCTGGTACTTTTTGCCAGCGGTCGGGCGATGCAGCGTTTTCTTGAGCACGTTACCGATCTGCGCCTGCTGTTGTTGGTGCAGGGCGATCAGCCGCGCTACCGTCTGGTGGAGTTGCACCGCAAACGGGTGACCAACGGCGAGCGCAGTGTGCTGGTTGGGCTGCAATCTTTTGCTGAAGGTCTGGACTTGAAAGGCGACCTGCTGACTCAGGTGCATATTCACAAAATTGCTTTTCCGCCTATCGACAGCCCGGTGGTGATCACCGAGGGCGAGTGGTTGAAAAGTCTGAACCGCTACCCCTTCGAGGTGCAGAGCCTGCCTGCGGCGTCATTCAATTTGATCCAGCAGGTTGGGCGACTCATCCGTAGCCATGGCTGCTGGGGAGAAGTGGTTATTTATGACAAGCGTTTATTGACCAAAAGCTATGGCAAGCGTTTACTGAACGCGTTACCCATATTTCCGATAGAGCAACCTGCTGTGCCAGACGTTATAGTAAAACCAAAAGAAAAAGCGAAACCCACGCGCCGCCGTCGGCGTTAACGATGCGAGCAACAGGCAAGGAGTTATCGATGGATTACCGCAAAATCATTAAAGAGATTGGGCGAGGAAAAAATCACGCGCGTGACCTGGATAAGGATACTGCTCGCGGACTGTATACCCATATGATGAACGGCGATGTACCTGACCTTGAGATGGGCGGGGTACTGATTGCGCTACGTATCAAGGGCGAAGGTGAAGCGGAGATGCTGGGCTTTTACGAAGCGATGCAAAACCACACCATTCGCCTGACTCCGCCGGTAACCAAACCCATGCCGATTGTCATTCCCAGCTATAATGGCGCACGCAAGCAGGCGAATCTGACTCCGTTGCTGGCAATTTTACTGCACAAGCTGGGTTTTCCAGTAGTGGTGCACGGCGTCAGTGAAGATCCAACCCGCGTGCTGACAGAAACCATTTTCGAACTGATGGGCATTACGCCAACGCTGCATGCGGGACAGGCACAGGCAAAGCTGGATGGTCATGAGCCGGTGTTTATCCCGGTGAGCGCGCTGTGTCCTCCGCTGGAGAAACAGCTGGCGATGCGCTGGCGCATGGGTGTGCGTAACAGTGCACATACGCTGGCTAAATTAGCCACGCCGTTTGCTGAAGATGCCGCGCTGCGTCTTTCCAGCGTGTCCCACCCGGAATATGTTTCGCGCGTGGCAAAGTTCTTCGGCGATATCGGTGGGCGCGGCCTGTTGATGCATGGTACCGAGGGCGAAGTGTATGCCAACCCGCAGCGCTGCCCGCAGATAAGCCTGATAGATTCATCCGGTGTGCGAGTGCTACAAGACCGACAGAGCGAGATGCCTGACGAGCCGGTACCGCTACCGGTAGCAAAAGATCCGGAAACCACCGCGCGCTGGATTGAGCGTTGTCTGGCTGGCAGTGAGCCTGTTCCGGCATCGTTGAAAATCCAGATGGCCTGCTGCCTGGTGGCAACCGGTGAGTCCGCCTCGCTGGCTGAAGGACTTACCCGCGTCGAGCAAAGTTTCTAAACCATTTGTTATCCCGACGGGCCTGTTGCCTGGCCTGTCGGTTCTCTCTTTTCGGCAATGTGAAATTTCTGCACGTTTATTGACCTCCAGCGCACCGTGGCGCAGCATAGTTTGTTGAAAAATAAGAAACACAACAAACACGCGACACAACAGGAGATAACAATGAACAGTGGACATCGCTTCCATGTGCCAACGCTGCACGCCTTTATCCAGGCCGTTTTTCATCAGATGGGATGCAATGATCAGGAGGCGCGGCTGGTGGCCGACCATCTGATAGCCTCTAACCTCGCCGGTCACGACTCCCATGGCATCGGTATGATCCCAAGCTATATTCGTTCATTCTCGCAGGGGCATCTGCAGATCAACCGTCATGCCAAAGTGGTAAAAGATGTGGGGGCGGTGATTACGCTTGACGGCGACTGTGCGTTTGGTCAGGTGGCGGCGCACGAGGCAATCACGCTTGGAATCGAAAAAGCGCGTCAGTACGGAATCGCTGCCGTGGCATTACATAATTCGCACCATATCGGCCGTATTGGCTACTGGGCGGAGCAATGTGCGGCGGCAGGTTTTGTCTCGGTACACTTTGTGAATGTGGTGGGGATCCCGATGGTCGCACCGTTTCATGGGCGCGATAGCCGTTTTGGCACCAATCCTTTCTGCGTCGTGTTTCCACGTAAAAATACCTTCCCACTGTTGCTGGACTATGCAACCAGCGCCATCGCGTTTGGCAAAACCCGTGTGGCATGGCATAAGGGCGAGCCGGTGGCTCCAGGATGCCTGATTGATGTGGCGGGTGTTCCCACTACCGATCCTGCGGTAATGCAGGTTTCTCCGCTGGGGTCGTTGCTGACCTTTGCCGAGCACAAGGGGTATGCGCTGGCGGCGATGTGCGAAATTATGGGCGGTGCGCTTTCTGGCGGTAAAACCACACATGAAGAGAGCCTGCAGACCAGCGCGGACGCCATCATTAACTGTATGACCACCATCATTATGAATCCACAACTGTTCGGCGCGCCGGACTGCGACAACCAGGTCGCGGCATTTGCTGAGTGGGTGAAAGCGTCGCCGCATGCTGAAGATGCCCCGATCCTGTTGCCTGGGGAGTGGGAGGTGAACACTCGCGAGGAACGGCTGGAACACGGTATTCCGCTGGATGCCGGAAGCTGGCAAGCGATTTGTGAGGCGGCACTGCAAATTGGGATGCCAGACGCCGTGTTGCAGGAATTCTGCCAACGGCTGGAAAAATAGGCAAAAAAAAGCCCGTCCAGTGGCGGACGGGCAAACAAAGGGTAACAAACAGGGTCAATGAGGGTTGGAGCATTGGGTCGTACAGGTAATCTTTCGGTTATTTATAGATAACCGCGGTACCGCTCATTTTGTCTTTGCCGATAGCGGAAGTGATGCTGTAGCCAGTTGCGCCAGCTGCATTCGCTTTCTCAGCCAGTTTGGCTTCCAGTCCGTCCAGCGTAGTGGCGCCGTCAGCAGATACCACACCAATTTTGTTCATGTTTTGCGCCTGAGTAGAGGAAACCGGCTCGGCAGCGAAAACGCCAAATGACAGGGTAGACAGGGCGATGGCAGCAACAGCAAATTTGATATTTTTCATGATTAATCTCTCGCAGGGTTGTTCTGTTAGTCAGTGTTCTTTAAGAAGACGTTGTTCCGTCGATGTGATAAGTATCACGTTTTTTTTGGTGAGAGAAAATCGAATAGAATTGACGACATCAATCAAAAAAATTGAATGACAAATAACTTATTGAATATTAATAAATTCGAGTAAGGGATTTACAGTTCTTGTCATTGCGCTTTACAGAGAAGGCGACAACGGCACATTTTGCTACACAGGGTGCAAAAAAGCGTGCTCGTAAAGGAAATCGTATGCGCTGAAACTTTTGGTAAAGATAAGTCAACGTAGCTGGCTGTCTTTCGAACCTCTGCGATTATATCCTGAAAATTATGCGCTATGTGAATCTTTATCCTGTTGGCAGGCGATGCACAAGCGTACACCAGGCACGGCCTCACGTCTGGCCTGAGGGATAGGATTGCCGCATTCTTCGCATTCATACAGACTTTCTCCCGTCGGTAACTCACCGCGAGCGCGGGCAACAGCATCTTCAATAGTATTGTTGATCTGTTCGTTAACCGCGTCGTCATTTGCCCATCCGGATGCCATGTGTACCTCCTGCTGATGTCTACAGACTAAGTATAGCGAAGGTGATGGCTGAAAAACGACCACGCGCCAGCAGTATCAGATTTCAGACCATTCACGCAGCAGGTTATGGTAGAGATTGAGTAATGACAGGATCTCGCTGCTCTCCCCATGGCGAGCCTTCAGGGATTGAATGTTTTTATCCAGTTCAAAAAGCATGGCGCGATTTTTGTTGTCACGGACCATCGACTGTATCCACATAAAAGACGCTACACGAACGCCATGGGTCACTGGCGTGACGCAATGTAGGCTGCTGGAAGGGTAAAGCACCAGATCCCCTGCCGGAAGCTTAACCGCATGCTGGCCGTAAGTATCATTGACCAGCAGTTCTCCCCCTTCATAATCATTCGGGTTACTCAGGAATAAAGTTGCGGAAAGGTCCGTGCGCATCCAGCCGTTTTGCGGATGGCTACGCACCGCACCGTCAACGTGAAAACCGTAGGTCTCGTTGTCCTGGTAGCGATTAAACAGCGGTGTGGAGAGCGTTTTCGGTAGTGCTGCGGCGAAGAAAAGCGCGCTGTTATTTACCGCAGTCTGTACCGCCTGTTGTAAAACGCCGTAGCGTTCACTTTGCGTATTCACCTGCTGGTTGTTTTTAACCTGCGCCCCCTGAGCGCCGGTGGTTGCGCGGCCATCAACCCAGTCGGCAGCGTCCAGTTGTTCGCGAAACCAGGCTACATCCTGCGCCGACAGAACGCCGGGAATGTGGTACATCATCAGTGTTTCTCCTGAAAGTGGGGCTTACGCCCCACGCGATGGATTAGAAATGCATATTGGCGGTGAGCAGGAAAGATCTTGGCTCGCCCGGATGATAACGGTATCCACTCTTGTTTATGGAGGATACATAATCGGTGTCGAACAGGTTATAGACGTTTAGTTGGAAATCGAGATTGCGATTCACGCGATAGCCCAGTTTGGCGTCAGCGACCCAGTAACCTTCAGTGTAGGATGGCGTCCCCACCGCACCATCGGAACCGCGATGCATACTGCCCACGTAGCGAGCGCCTGCGCCAACGGAGATATCATCGGTAGCCTGATACTGGTTCCACAGCGTGAACGCATGTTCCGGTGTATATGGCAGGGAAGAGGATCCATCCTGAGCAACGTTTTTACCGCTGTGGATGGTCGCGCGTTGTTGCGTGTAACCCCCAATAATCTGCCATGCGGGGGTGATGTTACCTGCTACCGAGAGCTCGTAGCCTTCAACGCGTTTCTCTCCGTACTGGGAATAGGTACCGTCGTCGTTCTGCTCAACTTCATTCTCAATATCTGTGCGGAAAATCGCGGCGGTTAACAGCAGGCGCTTATCCAGCACCTCCCATTTGGTGCCGATCTCGCTGGTTTTCGCTTTCTGCGGTTTGAAATCGGTACGGTTCGCACTGTTACCGCTGCCGCCCTGAGCAAGAGCAAAGTTGCTGCCGCCCGGCGGTTGCTGAGAAACGGCATAGTTGATGTACACGTTACCGTTATCGGTCAGGTGATACAGCGCGCCAGCTTTCCAGTTCACCAGATTGCCTGATTTGGCAGTATCTACAGTGGTGACCGGGGAACCTTTAGCCACGCCTGTCGGGCACGCGACTGCGCCGCGACCGGAAGCGCCGCAAGCGGTGGCGCTGTCATATTCAGTCCGGTAATTGTCGAGGCGAATACCACCGTTCAGCTCGAATTCACGGGTAATTTGTAGCGTATCAAAAGCGTATACACCGAAGGTATCTGTTTGCCCGTTAGCGTTGGCGCCGTTGCGAGACAATCCGCCGATATTCACATTGCTGTCGGGGTGATAGATATTCACCGGTGGTGGGGTGATCGGCGCCACGCCATAGTTGGTTTGTGTTTCGCGCGTCAGCTCCACGCCGGTGCTGATGTCGTGACCGATGGATCCCGTGTAGAACGTTGAGGTCAGGTTGGTCTGGTTGGTCAAGATCTTATTGCTGACATCCTTGGTATTTGCCAGGCGTGACCAGGTCCAGCTGTCGACGCTGCTGGTGGGTTGGGTGATGTTAGACGCGCCGCCCATCACCGCCGTCATCAGATAATCCTGTTTAATACGCGACCAGCGGGTGGTGTTGCGAATAGTGGTGCTGTCGTTCAGGTCATGTTCAAAACGCATCGTCGCGGTATCGGTTGTCGAATCGTCATAATCCGAGTTGGTACCGTAGAAATTATGCGTATCCACTTTGCCTGAATGATTCAGTGCAGAAGTCCCCGCAGAAGGTGCGGAATATCCCGGCAAGCCAATGGTAGGGATGCCGCCATCCGGCGTGTTGTGCTGGGTGACATGTAAATAGTTCAGGTACAGTCGATTCTCTGTGCCTAAGCCAAAAGCGAGAGAGGGGGCCACACCGTAGCGTTCATTCTTAACATTATCGCGACCAGCATCATGCGTTTTTTCACCCATCAGGTTTAAACGTGCGGCGGTGGTCTCGCCGATGACCTGGTTAATGTCCAGCGTACCACGGCGGAACCAGGCGCTACCGACGCTGGCCGATGCATCGATTCCTGAGTCGGTGCGTGGCTGTTTGCTGATCATATTGATAGAGCCAGTCGGTGCGCTACGTCCATAGTCGGTACCGGAAGGACCTTTGATTACTTCCACCTGTTCGGTATTGAAGGTGTCGCGCGTGACGCTGCCAATATCACGGATACCGTCGATATAAATACTGTTCGAGGTATCCGCACCACGCATGTAAACCGCGTCACCGGTGCTGGAGTTACCGTTCTCACCGGCGAAAAATGCGCCAACGCCCGGGACGTTTTTCAGCGCGTCGGTCAGATTTGTTGCGCCTTGATCCTTAATCACCTGCTCAGAAATCACCGTCATGGTGCGGGTTGTATCCGCCACCGGCCGGGAGAATTTAGGGTCGGCAGACTGTGTTGGGGCGTACAGCGAAGGTTTGGCCGCTTCAACGACCAGAGTGTCTTCTTGTTTTTTATCCTGGTCGTCCGCAGCGACAGCCTGAGCTATAGGGGACAGGCCAATGCACAGACCGGCAAAAAAAGTCAGTGAGTGAAAGCTACTGGACGGCAAGTTGCGATTTTTATCCATGTTAATGAGTGACTTATTATTGTTTGAGTGGACGGTTTCACTCACGCGAAGGGACATCTCTAAGGATGTTATACCCTGCAGGCCTCGCGGAAATGAATGTGTAATTGATAATGATTTTGATAAGCATTACTAATCAGTGCGACGTTTTAGCATTCATTACTTCAAAAATAAATACATTTGTTTACATTGGATTCAAAATTACTACACGGTGATTACAATTCGCACCGGGAATGACGTGAATTGCGGACAGAAAACTGCATTCGGGTTGAATGCAGTTGGGCTGAGATGGGGGTTACTTATAGATGGTTGCGGTGCCGTACATCTGATTTTTGCCGCCCGCAGAATCAACGACAAAGCCTTTTGCCCCTTGCTCTTTCGCTTTCTCTGCCAGCTTGTCTTCGAGGTCGCTCAGGTTAGAGGCGCCGGTAGCGGATACTGTGCCGGAAGCTTGTAGCTGACCGGTAGCTGGGCTGGTGTATGGCTGTGCAGCAAAGGAGGCAAATGTCATACCGGAAAGTACGGTAGCAGCAAGTAATGTGAGGCATTTCTTCATGGTGATATCCTCTGAAAAACAACAGGTGTGCCTGATAAGTTTAGGTCGTCAGCGGATGACATTTACCGCAAAAAATTGGTGATGAGCTGTCTGTTTTTTGAACAATTAGTAAAGCGTCAAACAGGTGTAAAAAATCAAATTTCCTTGTTGTGTGTGTTTACCGCGTGGCGTTATGCGGGTATCTTACGCCGCTGTTAAAAGGAGAATGCTATGTCCGCCCTGAAACCGGGATTACACCCACGCAACCGCCACAATGGCCGTTATGATCTTGCGACTTTATGCCAGGTTACGCCCGAGCTGACGCAATTTCTCA
The DNA here is from genome assembly GCF_030332445.1 of Citrobacter sp. Cpo126. Lineage (NCBI taxonomy): Bacteria > Pseudomonadati > Pseudomonadota > Gammaproteobacteria > Enterobacterales > Enterobacteriaceae > Citrobacter > Citrobacter sp. Cpo126. The sequence goes on along the minus strand of NZ_JAOWHT010000036.1, from coordinate 444,522 downwards.
CCCTCACGCCCGGCGGCGAGCAGAGTGTTGATTTCGCGAATCCGCAGGCAGTAAAGGCGCTCAATAAAGCACTGCTGGCGCATTTTTATGCGGTGAAAAACTGGGATATTCCAGATGGTTTTTTGTGTCCGCCGGTGCCTGGTCGTGCTGACTACATACACCATTTGGCCGATCTGTTGGGTGAAACCAACGGAACCATTCCGGCAAATGCGAGCGTGCTGGACGTGGGAGTGGGGGCAAACTGTATTTATCCACTGATCGGCGTGCATGAATACGGCTGGCGATTCACGGGTAGTGAAACCAGTAGCGAAGCGTTTAACAGCGCTCAGGCGATCGTCAACGCCAATCCGGGATTAACCCGTGCTATTCGTCTGCGTCGCCAGAAAGATGCAACGGCAATCTTCAACGGCATCATTCACAAAAATGAGCAGTATGAAGCCACATTATGTAACCCGCCATTCCATGATTCTGCGGCCTCAGCCCGTGCCGGAAGCGAGCGCAAACGCCGTAATCTGGGACAGGACAAAGACGATGCGCTGAACTTTGGCGGACAGCAGCAGGAGCTGTGGTGTGAAGGCGGTGAAGTGGCGTTCATCAAGAAAATGATTGCTGAAAGCCAGGCCTTTGGTCGCCAGGTGATGTGGTTCACCACGCTGGTGTCGCGCGGTGAGAACTTGCCTCCGCTGTATCACGCGTTAACGGATGCGGGCGCGGTGAAAGTGGTCAAGAAAGAGATGGCCCAGGGGCAAAAGCAGAGTCGCTTTATTGCCTGGACCTTTATGGATAACGATCAGCGTCGTCGTTTTATGGCGCGTAAACGCTAAAGCGTTGGCTCGGTTGGCGGTAGTGGTTCGCTTGCCGCCGACGCAGGACCATTCCCTGGTGCAGGTAACACTTGATACGTCTGTACCGGGGCGCGTATGTTGGCTAGATCGAAGTATTTCTTCACCTGGCTGTCGAGCGCAAAACGTACCGTCCACTGCTTCAGCGGCAAGGTGGTAAACGAGACCCGTAGCGTGAATGCCGTATTGGTTAATCCTACAATCCCGGCAAACGACGGCTCGCCGATAATCAACCCGCGAATATCATCTTTTTCCATCACCGCAGCAACCGCGTCTTTCAACGCCTGATTCGCTTTATCCGCATCCTCATGGCGGTCTACGTCGTAATTGGCGACGACCGATCCAATTCCACGCACAAAGTTGGCGAAGGTCGTAATCGATGACCAGGGAATGATATGGTACGCCCCGGTGTCCTGACGCACGCCCACAGAACGAATGGACATTCGTTCAACCGTACCGGTGAGTGGACCGATGGTCACCAGATCGCCGGTGTTCATGCCATTTTCAAACTGAATAAAAATCCCGGTAATAATATCTTTTACCAGCGTTTGCGAGCCGAAAGAGATAGCCAGCCCCAGCGCCCCTGCCCCGGCCAGTAAGGGGGCGATATTAACGCCAATTTCCGACAGCACAATCATGATGGTGATCGTGCTGATGATCACCGCCAGCGCATTGCGAAACAGCGTCAACAGGGTGCGGGTACGAGCGCTGGGTAGCGGGCGTCCGTGAATATCGGAAGCCAGACGGTTTTCAATCAGGCTGGCAAGGATCGTCCAGCCGATGGCGGAGAAGAATAAAATCAGCGCGATACGGATCAGAATATCCACCGTTTTTTCTCCTGCGCCGTAATGCAGCCAGTTCCAGAAGTCGAACAATCCCCAGGCATTCAATAGCAGCATCACCGCAACGCACACCGTCAGGATCCTGGCCACGCTTAACGCCGTCGACAGCCAGCCATTCAGTCGTTTTTGTAATTCCGGATAGCTGCGCTGGGTGTGTGGCGAAAGGGTAATAGTTTTGGCTATCCAGCGGGAAAACATGCCGGAAACAAAGGCGGCAATTCCAATGATTACCAGGCTGCGCAGCGTAGCGCCCATCATGAATTTCAGGCTGTTGCCCGGATCAAACAGCGAAAAGAAAAACAGCACAATGAAATAGGCGCTGGCCAGCCAGTACCATACCAACGCAAAGGCGCGGATAAACAGGCTGAAAAAAGCTAACGATCTTTCTGCCAGATTCTGTAAATGCAGCGTTATCTCTTTCTTATTTCTGAAAATCAGGTACAGCGCCCATAGCGTGATACACAGCATGATGATGACGTTGGCCATCGCGCCGACCTGCACATTGACCTGATTGGAGATAATGGGAACGGCAACTATAAGCCCGTAACCAATCAAACTGCTTAATGAACTCAAACGCCGATTCCAGTAGCGCGCACCGGTATCCTGAATGTTAAACGGACGCAGTTCGGCCACCGTTGGGCAAAATATCAGACGCAGAATGGCTTTGAAGAATTCAATCAGGGCAAAGGCATTGAGAAACAGGCTTTGCTGAAAGGCGATGGTGCGACTGCCGGCGTTCATTCTGTCGCTCAGTATCTGCCCGACAAACAATGTCAGCGCCAGCAGAAGCAAATCAATAATGAATGCGCCAACGATCATCGCCGGAAGCTGCAGCCAGTTGCTGCGTTCGCGGTTTTTCCGCCGCGCCCATTGCCCCATTTTGCGATACAGCGGCAGCGCGCACAGGCGGATCAGCCAGTAAAACCCGAACACTGACGCCGCCAGCATTAAAAAATGAGTCAGGGCATTGGTGAACGTTTGCGGGTTAAAGGTCTTGTGCGGTGCATCGGTAATATTGCGATAAAGCTGGGCAAAGCGGCTGGAGAGCGCCTCACCGTAGTGCCGGGTGACATCGGTGACGTTTTCCAGCACCGTTTTTTCTTCCGTTAACGTGGGTGGGACAATAGTTGGCACCGGTTCGGCTGGAGGAGTTGTCGCCACTTTGCGTAACTGATCGATCAGTTCTTTCCGCGAGGTGTCATTTTCCAGCACATCAGCCAGTGCGCCGTAGGCCGCTTTCTTCTGTTCAACATCCGGCTCCTTTGCCGGGGCGGTTTGTGCGTTGGTTGACGTTGGCGTGGTGACGCCAGGTATCGTCACTGCCTGAGTCGGAAGACTCAACAGACAAACAAAGATGAACAGGATCCAGCGCATGACTCCTCCCATGAGAAAATAAATTCAAAAGGATAAGTATAGATGTCAGGGCGGGAGGGACTTGAAATGAGAGGATTCTGGTGAAAAACCTCCCTTCGGGCGAAGGGAGGTTGAGCTATCAGGAAACGTGCTGCAAGAATTCCTGTAAGCGTTGGCTGGGTGGATTTTCAATCAGGGCCTGCGGATTACCGTCTTCGGCAATTCGTCCCTTATCAATGAAAATCAGGCGTGAAGCCACTTTTTCGGCAAAGCCGATTTCGTGGGTCACAATCACCATGGTCATCCCTTCTTCCGCCAGGTCCTGCATCACTTTCAGAACTTCATGGCGCAGTTCAGGGTCGAGTGCTGAGGTTGGCTCATCAAACAGCATCATTTTCGGTTTTACTGCCAGCGCACGGGCGATAGCCACACGCTGTTGTTGACCACCGGACAGTTCAGAAGGGTAGTGATGTGCACGTTCGGCCAGACCCACTTTTGCCAGCAGCTCTTTCGCCAGTTTCTCGGCCTGTTCTTTATTCGCCCCGCGTACGCGCTGCGGTCCGAACATGACGTTTTCCAGTGCCGTCAGATGTGGGAACAGGTAAAACTGCTGAAACACCATTCCGGCTTCCTGACGGATTAAGCGCTCGTCTACCTTCGGATCGTTTACTTTCAGACCATCGACGATCAGATCGCCGGAGGTTATCTCTTCCAGTTTGTTAATGCAGCGCAGCAGGGTAGATTTACCGGATCCTGACGGCCCGATAATCACCACGACTTCACCCTGCTGAATGTTCAGGTCAATATTGTGCAGCACCTGGGTTGGACCAAAGTGCTTAGAAACGTTTTTAAATTCAATCACAGGATTTTCATCCTTCTTTCCAGACGACGCAGAATGAAGCTCAGCACCAGCGTAATGATCAGATAGAACACCGCAACGGCGCTCCAGATTTCCAGTGCGCGGAAGTTACCGGCAATGATTTCCTGGCCCTGACGGGTCAGTTCAGCGACGCCAATGACAATAAACAGCGAGGTATCTTTAATGCTGATGATCCACTGGTTGCCCAGCGGCGGCAGCATACGACGCAGTGCGAGAGGTAAAATAACGTGGCGGATAGTCTCTGTGCGTGAAAGTCCAAGCGCCAAACCGGCTTCGCTGAACCCTTTATGGATTGAGAGCACGGCACCGCGGGTGATTTCCGCAATATAGGCCCCGGAGTTGATCATGATGGTGACAACGGCGGCGCTAAAGGGGTCAATGCGTAAATCGTTAAATGCCATTGGCAGAGCGAAGTAAATAAACATTACCTGCACAACGATTGGCGTACCGCGAATGACTTCGATAAACACCAGCGCTACGTGGTTGGCGATCCAACCGCCGAAAGTGCGCGCAAACCCTGCTGCAAGTCCGATTATCAGACCGCCAGCCAGACCGAGGACCGAGATCCACAGGGTCATTTTGGCGCCTTCAATCAAAAGCGGGATGGCGGGCCAGATGGCACTCCAGTCAAACTGCATATGTCGTTCCTGTTACCGTGGTGTAAATATTCAAATGCCCGTTTTGCCGGATGTGCTGTGCTTATCCGGCCTACAGGTCTCAAAAATCCAGGCGTAGGCCCGGTAAGCATCACGCTACCGGGCAACGCTGCCGGTTATTATTTAGGTTCAGTACCGAACCATTTTTTGTAGATTTCGTTGTAAGTACCGTTCTCTTTCAGCGTTTTCAGCGCGCCGTTCACTTTCTCACGCAGGTCGTCGCTGCCTTTCGGGAAGGCGATACCGTACTGCTGGGCTTCCAGCGATTCGCCTACAGCTTTGAACTGACCATTGCCTGCTGTTTTGATGAAGTAAAGAATGTTTGGTGTGTCGTGCAGTACAGCGTCTGCGCGGTTGGTGCCCAGTTCCATATATGCGTTATCGATATTCGGGAACTGACGCAGGTCTTTGGTTTTGATATTCGCTTTCGCGTAATCAACGGAACCGGTGCCGCTCTTAACTGCAACGACTTTACCATCCAGATCTTTTACGCTTTTGACGTCGTTGTTATTCGCTTTCACCATCACTAACAGACCGCTTTTGTAGTAGCCGTCGGAGAAGTCGATCGCTTTTTTACGCTCTTCGGTGATGGTGATACCTGCCAGTGCCAGGTCGATATTTTTGGTTTGCAGAGCCGGGATGATGCCGCTGAAATCCATCGGTTTCAGTTCATAATCCAGTTTCAGTTCTTTGGCCACGGCAGCCCACAGATCCACATCAAAACCAACGTATTTGTCACCCTGTTTGAATTCAAACGGTACAAACGCGGTGTCGGTTGCGACAACCAGTTTCTTGTCTGCGGCATGGGAGGACACCGCAAAAGCCAGGGTAAGTGCAGCCAGTGAAACTTTTAATACAGACTTCATAGGATTTCCTTTTATATCCACGGGGCGATCCCCTGCGAGAACATATGGCTTAATGAAAAAATCGTGCCAATTTTGCAACTCATTGTTTTAACAAGAGGGTGTCTCGTTTCTCTGCACAATAAGTAGGGCATAGCGAATAATCTGCACTGTTTTGGGGCACTCATTTGGTGCGAACCAGTCACGGTGCAAACGGTATGACTATTTAGCGTAAAAATTGTTGATAAAACAATCTTTCGTTAACGATTGTGTGAGGTGATTATTACAAATAATTTACTTTGGAGTGACGAATGATCAATGTTATGCACCATAGATGTGCAAAACCCCCGCCGGAGCGAGGGTTATATAGGTAATTCTTATGTCTGCTGTTACTCAATGTTGGCTTCGATAAACCACAGGAATTTATCGAGGTCGCGAGAAGCTGCGGTAAAGATATCCGCGGTATCTTCGTCTTTTGCTTCGCTGATAGCTTTACGTAAGCTGTTTGCAACTACGGCATAACGTTCGGCCAGCTCTTTTAAGTGGTCCTGTACGCTATGGATATCCAGCGGGTAACTTTTCAGAGGCGTTTTGCTGTTAATAACCTGAGTTGTGCCCAGTGCCACACCGCCCAACTGTACGGCGCGTTCAGCCATGGTGTCGAGGTGATCGGTCAGAGCTGTACGGAAGCCATCCAGCATTTCATGTACTGCAATGAAGTTTGCACCGCGCATGTTCCAGTGAGCCTGTTTGGTGATCAATGACAGGTCAATGAACTGGATTACTTGCTGATTCAGCAGTTCTACGGTCGCTTTCTTTTCGCTATCAGACACATCGTTGCGGGTATAAAGGAGGGCGGATGCTTTTGTTTTTACCAGTTTCGCGGTACTCATATTTTCATATCCTCTTGATATTTATGTCCCAACTCTTCAACGGAATTAAGTATAGCGCTAAATTTGGATTTTTGTTTCCGGTGTTGCCTATCACTTTAATAGTGAAGACGAGGGTGAATATAAAATATCAAATAAAATCAATGTGATGAGGGTTTTGTTACTTGCGCGGTGTTATTTTTATGTTAATTTTAAGATTAAATGAAATATGCGGATGAGAAAATTATATTTATTAGAATTATTATCACGCAGATTTACAATTGGATATTCTGCATGATTATGCAAACCATGCAGAATAATACGTGGTTAATTCACGTCGACTTGTTTTATTTGTGGCTCTTTACGAATAGTGAGCGTAGAGCCCATTGATGCGACAATAATGGCGCCCAGAGCGAGCGTCTGGATAAGCGTCAACGTTTCACCGAGGAAGATCATTCCGGAAACCGCTGCCAGCGCGGGTTCCATGCTCATCAATGTACCGAAAGTACGCGTAGGCAGGCGCGTCAATGCAATCATCTCCAGTGAATAGGGAAGCGCAGTAGAGAGGACTGCAATGGCCAGACCTAACGGCAGTATGGACCAGTGCCACAGGGCATCTCCGGCTTGGAGTGCGCCGATTGGTACAAATACCAGAGCTGCAATGAATGACCCTACTGCGACGGTTGCCGGACCGTGTTCCGCCCCGGCTCGCTGCCCGGTAAGAATATAGATGGCCCAGCAGGCGCCAGCCCCCAGCGCCAGCGCTGCGCCGGTTAAATCTACGTGAGAAACGTCCTGACCCAGAGGCAGCAGGAACCAGAGCCCGAGCACTGCCAACGCAACCCAAATGAAATCCACCGGGCGTCGGGATGAAAACAGTGCTACCGCGAGCGGGCCGGTAAATTCCAGCGCCACGGCGATTCCCAGTGGGACGGTTTGGATTGACAGGTAGAAAAGGTAGTTCATCCCGCCCAGAGACAGGCCATAAAACAGTAGCGGCAGGCGTTGTTCTTTAGCGAATCGTAAACGCCAGGGCTTAAAGAAAGCGATAAGAATGAGCGTACCCAGCGCAAGGCGCAGCGCGGTAACGCCCGGCGCACCGACGAGTGGAAACAACGATTTTGCCAGTGATGCTCCGCTTTGAATGGAGGACATAGCAATAAGCAAAACCAAAATAGGCAACCAGACTGGCGCTTTACGTGACAACCCCGGCATCCTTTCTCCTGTCAAATGATGATTACACGTCTCCATCTGTGCCACGCTTCAGCATTGTTACGACGCAGATGATTTTATGTATAGAAAAGTAAAACAGCGAGTGTAATGGAATTACGCTCAACTGGTTGAGTATTCGTTGAAAAAAAAATTGCTCAGTTCCGTACAATGGCATGAAAATGATGGATTAATAATCTGTGTGATTAGGAATGTTCTGGATGAATGTGCCATATTGTGCGCGCAATAATGGTATTTTCAGTTGAAAAAGTGGTGTTAATTGAAAGAGATAGCGGGTTTTTGAAATGTTCTGTTACATGAAAGACCCCGTTAGACATCGCGAATCGCAAAGAGTTTCCCATCAATTTTTGGTATATTTAAAACTTAAGATTTACTTGAAGCACATTTGAGGTGGTTATGAAAAAAATTGCATGTCTTTCAGCACTGGCCGCTGTTCTGGCTTTCTCCGCAGGTACTGCTGTAGCTGCTACTTCTACCGTTACCGGTGGTTACGCTCAGAGCGATGCTCAGGGCGCAGCAAACAAAATGAACGGTTTCAACCTGAAGTATCGCTACGAGCAGGACAACAACCCGCTGGGTGTCATCGGTTCCTTCACTTACACTGAAAAAGACCGTACCGATGCTTCTGGCGACTACAACAAAACCCAATACTACGGCATCACTGCTGGTCCGGCTTACCGTCTGAACGACTGGGCAAGCATCTACGGCGTTGTGGGTGTTGGTTACGGTAAATTCCAGAACGTAGAATCTTCGACTTACAACCACAGCACCAGCGACTACGGTTTCTCTTACGGTGCGGGCCTGCAGTTCAACCCGATTGAAAACGTTGCTCTGGACTTCTCCTACGAGCAGAGCCGTATTCGTAGCGTTGACGTTGGCACCTGGATTGCTGGCGTGGGTTACCGCTTCTAATCACTTCGGTGATATGAAAAATCCGCCTCTTGGGGCGGATTTTTTTGCGTGTAATGCAGGAAGGAATGTCGTTGTAGGCCTGATAAGCGCAGCGCATCAGGCATCGGTAGCAAAATGCCTTATCCGGCCGACAACGTATTATTTGGTTGAGAAAATATCGGTACCCAGATGGTTGTAGTCCACCTTCTGCAGTTTGAAGTTGGTGATGTACACCGGCCCGGCTTTTTTCTCTGAGATAAAGCGGTAGCTGTTGGTGATTTCCTTTGCGCTGATCCCTGTCCACTGCGAGAAAAAACTGAGGAAATCATTGGCGGAGCGACGGGCTTTAATCACCCGATGCGCTTTATCATCGCTCGACAGCACCATGAAAGGCACCTGGAAATTCTGCTGGAACTGATCGTCATGCGCCAGGTACTGCACCTCTTTTCCCCGCTCTTTAAACGCGAGGCCATGATCGGAGAAATAGACCATCGAGAAGCTATTACCGCTGTTACGTAACTGCTCGTAAAGCTGGCGCAGCAGGTTATCCGTCTGTGTCATTGTGTACAGATAACAAGATGTCTCTTTTGACTGGACGAAAGTCTCGTATTTACCCTGTGTTCGGTCACAGGCCTGCGGATGCGAGCCCATTAAATGCAGCACGATTAGCTGTGGCTGGGTGCGCTCGGTTGCCAGCACCTGGGCAGTCATCTTCAACAGCGCTTCGTCACGGGTGTTTTTATCCGCTTCGAAGTCACCGCTTTTGAGGAACTGAACCTCATCAGCTCGCTTCGCAATGCTGGCGATGGCCGTATCGTATTCACCAATCTGTCCCTGATTGGAAAACCACCATGTCTGGAAGCCCGCGCGGTTAGCCAGGGTGACAAAGTTATCCTGGAACTGGGGTTTATTATCCACTACCCGATTAAGCGTTAAGCCGAGCGATTTTTGCGTTGAACCGCTGGCCGCAATGTAATCCGCGAAGATATAGCCGTTAACGGAGCTGGCAAACGGGGTGTTATCCCAGTGGCCGCCAAACGCCCCTAACGCATCGCGGCGGGCGCTTTCGCCGATCACCACGACGTAGGTGTGATACTTCGGTTTAACGGCGGTTACCGTCCAGCTGTCTTTTACGCTCGACAGTTTCGCCATACGCTCTTGTTCGTCGAGCACTTCGTTGTTATTGACGATAACGTCCTTGGCGAAACGGAAAACCGGATAACCGGTATCTTTCAGCTTAAACACGCCGCCCCAGGCCAGGTTTTGTACCGGGGTAACAAAGAATGCGACAACGCTAAACAGCAAACAAATGCTGTCGAACTTATTCCAGCTGCGCTGCTGCACATCTTTTTTACGGCGTACGGCGATAACGCCAAGGGCAAAAATAAACACTCCAACCAGATAACTGTACCAGGGGAAGATGGTCAGGATCTCGGTTGACTCTTCCATATTGGTTGAGTGCAGCGCCAGTAAGGTATTGAAGTTCGGTGAGCCGTAAGCCTGGCCGAACGGAAAGTACATTGCCGCAATGAGTGAGCAAATGCCAATCAGTGCCTTCTGCGCGCGCGGCGCGCTACGCCACAGCAGCATCAATATACATGTGAAAGCAACGCTATAGAGCAGGCTAAGCGGATAGCCCAGAGCAAGGTTTATTAGCAGAGACTGTAAGAAATAGAGGCCAGTCCACGGACTAATAGCCCGACTGCGAGCAATGATTGAATCTTTGAGGGTTAAATTCATACGCCACTAATACAAAAACGCCATGTGCTTACCCTGGCGCTAAGGGTCATTGCCTGCCTGAGAGAGCGAGAAGAGGGATAGGGTCCGCATCCGCGAGCCGCAATATACGCAGGGCTGCGAAAAGATAGAGTGTGCGCAAGAGAAGGTCAACTACTACAAAGAAATTGTTTTGCGAGGGACGTGGCAAAACTGACAAAAAGAAGGGTTATTGAGACGAAAACCACCACCGTACCCGAATGACGGCAGGAAAATGAAGCGGCGTACCGCGACGCCGCATTATTTTTCTGAAGGTTTATCCTGCTCTGGTTTGCTGTTAATCATGTCACACAGCATAGAGATCAGCATCAACCGTACTTTAAAGGGAGAGTGACTAAACACGCGTATGCACCTCTTAAATTCATTCATGTAAACCTCCTGACTTCACAATCCCATCAGTCCTTGAGGGATGTCTTTATTATATACAGATATAGCACAGGCTATATTATATAGCTATTGCTAAAACGTTAATTTTTTGTGCCCACGCAACTCTGGTTTACAATGAGCGCTCTCTAATCAGATGCCGTTAACGCGTCACAGTAACGAGGAAGCAGAATGAGTCGTCGCGCAGGTATGCCAACAACAAAAAAAGTGACGCAATTGGTGAATGTCGAAGAACACGTTGAAGGGTTTCGTCAGGTCCGGGAGGCGCATCGCCGCGAACTGATTGATGACTACGTAGAGCTGATTTCCGATCTCATTATTGAGGTGGGTGAAGCGCGCCAGGTGGATATGGCTGCGCGACTTGGGGTTTCCCAGCCGACGGTTGCTAAAATGCTTAAGCGCCTTGCTTCAGTCGGATTGATTGAAATGATCCCGTGGCGTGGGGTGTTTTTAACCGCAGAAGGTGAACGACTAGCCCAGGAGAGCCGGGAACGTCATCAGATTGTAGAAAATTTCCTGTTGATGTTAGGCATCAGCCCGGAAATTGCCCGTCGTGACGCGGAGGGGATGGAGCATCACGTCAGTAAGGAAACGCTGGAGGCTTTTAGCCGGTTTACGCAACAGCAAGGAACTGGCTCTGAATGAGTTTTCCTTTATTACGTGCCTTACAGCGCGATCGTTTTTTCCAGCTGTTAATCATCGTTGGGGTTGTACTGAGTCTGTTCACGCCATTTACGCCCCGGTCCTGGCCAGGGGCAATTGACTGGCACACGATTATCACGCTTAGCGGGCTGATGTTACTGACCAAAGGCGTGGATCTAAGCGGTTATTTCGATGTGTTAGGGCGCAAGATGACCCGCCGCTTCAAAACAGAGCGCCAGCTGGCGATATTTATGGTGCTGGCGGCGGCGTTGTTGTCGACGTTTCTGACCAACGACGTTGCATTGTTTATTGTTGTTCCGCTGACCATCACCCTGAAAAAATTATGTGCCATTCCGGTGAATCGCCTGATTATCTTTGAGGCGCTGGCGGTAAACGCCGGATCGTTGCTCACGCCAATAGGTAATCCGCAAAACATTCTGATGTGGGGACGCTCAGGCTTATCGTTTACCGCGTTTACCTGGCAAATGGCGCCGCTTGCGGGGGCCATGATGCTGACGCTGGTGGTGCTGTGCTGGTTCAGTTTCCCGCATAAAGCGTTGCACTATCATACCGGTACGCGCGCGCCTGACTGGCAACCACGCCTGGTATGGAGTTGTCTGGCGCTGTATATCATCTTCCTGGCGGCGCTGGAGTTAAAGCAAGAGCTGTGGGGTCTGGCTATTGTGGCGGCAGGGTTCATGGTACTGGCGCGTCGCGTGATCCTCAGCGTGGACTGGACGTTGCTGTTAGTATTTATGGCGATGTTCATTGATGTGCATTTGCTGACGCAGCTCCCGGCCTTGCAGGGGATTTCCCACCAGATTGGCACGCTCTCAGCACCGGGACTTTGGTTAACGGCTATTGGCCTGTCGCAGTTTATCAGTAATGTGCCCAGTACGATTTTGCTGCTGAACTATGTCCCGCCGACGTTGCTGCTGGCCTGGGCGGTTAATGTGGGCGGCTTTGGTCTGTTGCCGGGATCGCTGGCGAATCTTATTGCGTTACGGATGGCAAACGACCGACGGATCTGGTGGCGTTTTCATTGGTATTCGGTACCGATGCTGATATGGGCGGCGCTGGTGGGGTATGGTTTGCTGCTGTTGATGTAATTGATGTGATGTGCCGGATGGCGGCTGGCGCCTAATCCGGCCTACTGCGTTGGTAGGCCCGATAAGCGTAGCGCCATCGGGCATATATAGCAGATTAGTTCAAACGAACCGGCATACCTGAACGGTTCTGTACCGCCTGCTCAACGACGGCTTGATCGACGTCAGACTGGCCGGTGATGCTGGTAATGCTCTTGGTCAGGGTAATCGGTACGATTTCTCCGCCTTCGAACTGTGCTTCAGTCGTAGACAGTGGGTTATGTACTTCGATGTAACGGCTGCCGTCTGGTTCGGTAGTGGCTTTTACCGGCTCATCAATAAACTGTACGCGGGTGCCGACTGGCACATTTTCAAACAGGAATTTGATGTCGTCGTTACGCAGACGCACGCAACCGTGGCTGACGCGTAAGCCTACGCCGAAGTTAGCATTGGTGCCGTGGATGGCATACAGGCGACCGATATACAGCGCGTACAGTCCCATCGGGTTATCCGGACCTGCCGGAACAACGGCTGGCAGCGGCTCGCCCGCAGCGCGGTATTCCGCATGCATTTTCGCCGTTGGCGTCCAGGTTGGGCCTGCTTTTTTACGTTCTACTTTGGTTGTCCAGTTGATTGGCGTGTCTTTGCCCAGCTGGCCGATACCGATCGGCAGAACAATTACGGTGTTGGTGCCTTTCGGGTAGTAGTACAGACGCATTTCAGCGCTGTTGATAACAATACCTTCATGCACGGTATCCGGCAGGATCAACTGCTGAGGAATGTTCAGCACGGTGCCGCCTTTCGGCAGGAAGGTATCCACGCCCGGGTTGGCTTCCAGCATGTTAGACAGACCCATCTGATACTCTGCCGCAAAATACTCCAGCGGTTGGGTGTTGCCTTCAGGAATAGTAATGACCTGGTTTTGGCCAATCAAACGGCTACCATCAGTCGGCAGCGGGTACGTGACGGCTGAAGCGGTATTACAAAAACCAACTATTGCGAGTGCCGCCGCGAAAAGCGTTGTTAATTTCATATTCATATTCATGTATGCGAGATTCAGTGCCAGGCAGGCTAGTGGGTTGAGATTTATGTAGTGTTGGGCACGCATTATATGTGCAATCTGAGCAACAAGGAATTCGGATGTGTACTAAATCACATTTTTTTCCTTTTGGTTTCACTTTTCCCCTTCCGCATGAAGACGCGATCTTCTTGTAGACTTATGGCATAATAAGCGGTTTGTCACATATTTCTTTCTCTTTCAGGATACGCCAGTGTTAGTTTCCAGCAACGTCACCATGCAGTTCGGCAGTAAGCCGCTGTTTGAAAATATTTCCGTCAAATTTGGCGGCGGCAACCGTTACGGCCTGATTGGCGCGAACGGTAGCGGTAAATCCACTTTTATGAAAATTCTCGGCGGCGACCTCGAACCGACGCTGGGTAACGTTTCCCTCGATCCTAACGAGCGCATTGGTAAGCTGCGCCAGGATCAGTTCGCCTTTGAAGAGTTCACCGTACTTGACACCGTGATCATGGGTCACGCTGAACTGTGGGAAGTGAAGCAGGAGCGCGATCGCATTTACGCTCTGGCCGAGATGAGCGAAGAAGACGGCTATAAAGTTGCTGACCTCGAAGTTCAGTATGGCGAAATGGACGGCTACTCTGCGGAAGCGCGTGCGGGTGAACTGCTGCTGGGCGTAGGTATTCCGGTAGAACAGCATTACGGCCCGATGAGCGAAGTCGCGCCCGGCTGGAAGCTGCGTGTGCTTCTGGCACAGGCGCTGTTCTCTAACCCGGACATTCTGCTGCTCGACGAACCAACGAACAACCTGGATATCGACACCATCCGCTGGCTGGAGCAGACGCTGAACGAGCGTGACAGCACCATGATCATCATTTCGCACGACCGTCACTTCCTGAACATGGTCTGTACGCACATGGCGGATCTGGACTACGGCGAACTGCGCGTTTATCCGGGTAACTACGACGAATACATGACGGCGGCAACCCAGGCGCGTGAACGTCTTCTGGCTGATAACGCCAAGAAGAAAGCACAGATTGCCGATCTGCAATCCTTCGTCAGCCGCTTTAGCGCCAACGCGTCTAAATCTCGACAGGCGACTTCTCGTGCGCGTCAGATTGATAAGATTAAGCTCGACGAAGTGAAAGCGTCCAGCCGTCAGAACCCGTTCATTCGCTTCGAACAGGATAAGAAACTGTTCCGTAACGCGCTGGAAGTGGAAGCGCTGGCGAAAGGTTTTGATGAAGGCCCGCTGTTTAAAAACTTCAACCTGCTGCTGGAAGTAGGGGAGAAGGTTGCCATCATTGGTGCCAACGGCGTGGGTAAATCCACCATGCTGAAAACGTTGGTTGGCGACTTGCAGCCGGACAACGGTACCGTTAAGTGGTCTGAAAACGCCCAGGTCGGTTACTACGCGCAGGATCATGAATACGAGTTCGAAAACGATCTGACTGTTTTCGAATGGATGAGTCAGTGGAAGCAGGAAGGCGATGATGAGCAGGTCGTACGTAGCTTCCTTGGCCGTCTGCTGTTCAGCCAGGACGATATCAAGAAACCTGCAAAAGTCCTCTCCGGTGGTGAAAAAGGACGCATGCTGTTCGGTAAGCTGATGATGCAGAAACCGAATATCCTGGTTATGGATGAACCGACCAACCACCTGGATATGGAATCTATCGAGTCGCTGAACATGGCGCTGGAAATGTACCAGGGCACGCTGATCTTCGTTTCTCATGACCGTGAGTTCGTCAGCTCGCTGGCAACCCGCGTGATTGAAATTACGCCGGAACGCGTAATCGACTTCACCGGTAACTACGAAGATTACCTGCGTAGTAAAGGCGTCGAATAAGTCTCCCGTCGTTCTCGTGTTACAGGTGTGATGGTTGCACCTGTAACACGAGATACTTAGGGATAAGGGGATATAAAATTAAACAATCCCCAGCGCGCGTTTACCGTGGATATTCAAATCCTCCAACGTGAAGCGTCCTTCCCAGTTAGTTTCATAATCCTCCCGTGGAAAATCACCCGGTGATGCACCTTTTTCCAGCGCGGCCTTCACTTTGTGGGCGTAGGCCAGATTCTTTTCGCACATCGGTGCGGCAGGAATGTACATCACGTTACCCCAACCCTGCTGATTTTCCACCGGTGCGACGGAGTGAATCACATCACAATGCCACCAGACGGAGTCTCCGGCGTCCAGTTGTGGAATGCTGGTTAACGCTTCAATCAGCAGAGGATGCCATTGCGTGGAAATCGGCAGCACCCGGCCGGGCGCGACGCCGCAAAGTTCATCTTCCGGCACATCGTCAAGCAATGGGCGTAAAAGCACATACGCCATCGCTTCAGGGATCGGGACCACATGCAACAATCCCTGACCTGGCAGCATATCGGACAGTGCAGTCCAGCCCTGGAAGGTACGGAATACCGAACATTTGGTGGTGTTATCCACCGTGTACTCTTCTACCTCAGTGCGATGCGCCGCCTGCCACGGATCGTAATCTTCCAGCTTGCCATTGAAAACATGAGCAAAGACCTGCTGATATGCCGGAAGAAGCCAGCGTTCCAGCGCGCCGGAATCCGTATGCGCGCCCAGCCCTTTGGACGTGGTTCCCGGCGGTCGACGGCGAATACGGTCAGGGTAAATAACGCTGATATCCGGGTTAAACCATTGTTTACCTTCGCTTGTAAAGGTCCACAAACGATTGAGGAACGACTGTGCATTGGCCATTTCTTCACTCTGGCGGGCCTGCATCTGCGCCTGGGACCAGTAGATGGGGTAGATTTCAGGCCGTGATGCGCTCAGAGTACCGAAGAAATTATCGCCGGGTCCTTTATAGACGTCGTCAAAGTGGTTGCGGTCCAGATAGTCCAGCATTGAGCTGTCCCATCCGAGAGCCTGTTCGCGAGGGAAATGACCTTTAATGACCGCGCATCCGCGACGCTTAATTTCTTCACGCTTCTCAGCACTTACGTGGCCCGCTTTGATATCTGCATAAGATATCACTGGCCACACCGGGGCACCTTGCGCTTTGAGGGCGTTGATTTCCGCCACGCGGGTGGCGATAGCATCGCTCAACTGATTGAAGATTAACTGAACATCCCCAAGCTGTGCCCGCAGTTGCTGTTTCATCTGCCGGATTGCCGCTTTGTGATCGGCGGGCAGCGTGTCGCTGGTAAAAGTAAAAGCCATATCCACCTCGCATTAACTTTCATTCGAAACTCAACTAACTTACAGGTGATAATATAAGTTAAAATTTAGTTAACGCAAGTTTAAAACTTGATGGAGTGAGCAAAATAGAAAAAGAGTGAAAACCGGGATGAGGGATACCCCGGTTGGCAGGATTAGACGTTAAAAGGGGAGGTGTTATCCAGCACAGCCTGAATTACGTTCAGCGCGCCCTGATGGTTATTGTCGTCGGTCTGATAGCGAGCAATCGCTTTGATATTCTCTGCCGCGTTGGCCATGGCGAAAGAGTAGTGCGCCATTTTCAGCATTTCCGCGTCGTTTCCGCTATCGCCAATGGAGACTACGTTTTGCGGTGACAGGTTCCAGCGTTTAAGCAGGCGGCTGATCCCGTTGGCTTTATGTAAGCCCGGAATGATCAGATCGATAAACCCGAAGCCGCTGGTGACGGGCTTCATGATGCCGTCCAGCGCAGCATGCAGGTGATCGATAACCAATGGGATTTGTTGGTCCGGTAAATTTAGCGAGAACTTGAACAGCACATCGTCGATATCCTGATAATCCTTTACGGGTTTCAGGCGATGGTAGTGTTTTGACATCAATGCGACAAAGGACTCCGGCGCATTTTCGCTAACGTAAGCGCTTTGCAGCCCACAAGCCACAAAGTTGAGCTGCTTATCTTTTAGCAGTTCACCAATGACAATACGGGATTCGTGGCGGGTAAGCTCGCCGTGAAACAGCTGTTTGCCATGTTCAAAGACCAAAGCCCCGTTCTCAGCGACAAAAGAAATTTCGTCTTTAAGCTCCGGGAAAAAGGAGATCAACTGGTAATACTGGTTACCGCTGGCCACGACAAATTCGATATTTCGTTTTTTCAGTTCCTGATACTGCGCCATAAAACGTGCACGATCGTATTTCTTGGCGTCGTCGAGAAAAGTTCCGTCCATATCGGTGACGATAACTTTGATGGTCATAAAGATAGGCTCCTGGCGATTACTGCAACCAGAAACATTCTAATAACAATGTGACCTGTAGCACAAATTTAATTTCGAATGAAAGTAAAAAGCCGGATGGTAGCTTCGCCTTACCCGGCTACGGGAAGAATCGTTGTAGGCCGGATAAGCGTCAGCGCATCCGGCAATGGGGAGGGTAGCGTGCCGGATGGCGGTGTGGAATCTCATCCGGCCGACATTATTGTTTACAGCATATGTTCAGTACGGGCGATGATGTCGTCTTGCGCATCCGGAGACAGGGCGGTGAAGAAGGCGGAATAGCCTGCGACACGCACCACCAGGTCACGATATTGATCCGGGTGTTTTTTGGCTTCCAGCAGCGTTTCACGGGAGACAATGTTGTACTGAATATGCCAGCCTTTGTGCTCTTCGAAGAAGGTACGCAGCAGGATCATCAGCTTTTGCTTATCGGATTCATTTCCCAGCGTGGCCGGGTTGAGCTTCTGATTTAACAGCACGCCGCCGAGAATCGAACCGGTAGGCAGTTTACCCACCGAACCAATTACCGCCGTTGGGCCGAGATGGTCCGTACCGGAAGCCGGGCTTGCGCCTTCTGCCAGCGGAGTGTGTGCTTTACGGCCATCCGGCGTTGCCATCGTTGCTGCGCCGAACGGCACGTTTGCCGAAATAGATGAGGTCCCGGCGTAGTAATTGCCGCCAACCGGGCCACGTCCGTAACGCGGATTATGATACTGTTTCAGTTCATCGATATAGGTCTGATAAGCGCGGGCCAGCAGCGTATCAACGCTATCGTCATCGTTGCCGTATTTCGGCGCGCCGTTGATCAGTCGTTGGCGTAACTGCTCATGGGTCAGACCGTCAAAATCATCGGCCAGCGCGGCGGCCAGCTGTTGTTGACCAATAGCGCCCTGTTCAAAGACCAGTTTCTTCACTGCTGCCAGGCTGTTACCGAGGTTGGCAATACCCACCTGCAAACCCGATACCCAGTCATACTTCGCGCCGCCTTGCTTAATGCTTTTCGCCCGTTCAATGCAGTCGTCTACCAGCGCAGAACACAGAATATCGTGCACGTTCTCTTCCAGCATGGTGTCGACGACATACTCAATTTCTATGGATTTACGCGTGTAGTAGCGGATCTGCGTATCCCAGGCATCCATCACTTCGTCGAAATTGTTGAAGTTACCAGCCGAGAGCGCTTTTTCCTGTGGCAGAAAGACTTTGCCACTGGTGGCATCGCGCCCACCTTCCAGTGCCGCCAGCATCACGCGGGCAAAGTTAATAAAGCTCATGCCGGTGCAACGGTAGCCCCATTTCCCGCCAACTGCGGTTTCGATACACCCAATGGCCGCATAGTCATAGGCATCCTGCGGTTCAATGCCCAACTTAATGAATTCCGGTATGACGATTTCATCGTTGTTAAAGGCAGGCATCCCGAAGCCGCAGCGGATCACCTGCACGCAGGCATCAAGGAAGTCATTACTCATCCCCGCGTGATAACGTACGCTCAGGTTTGGCTGCGTAGAACGCAGACGGCCACAGGACTCCAGAATCGCGTAGGAGAGCGGGTTGACGGCATCCATCGGCTGGCCGTTGACCAGGTTTTGACCACCAATGGTCACGTTCTGATACAGCGGACTGCCCGCTGAGGCTTTCGAATGGGAGCCGGAACGGATTTTATTCACTTCCAGCAGTTTCAGCCAGCAGCTGTGCAGCAACTCAATAGCGTGCTCACGATCCAGACTCTGGTTCAGCTCGACGTCGCGACGATAGAACGGGTAGAGGTATTGATCCATACGACCAAACGACACCGAGTGACCGTTTGATTCAATTTGCAGGATCAACTGGATGAAATAGCACAGCTGCAGCGCCTGCCAGAACGTTTTTGGCGGCTCATGAGCGATCACATCGCAGTTTTCCGCCATGGTCAGCAGTTCATCTCGACGGCTGGTGCGGGTTTCCGTGGACGCCATTTTACGCGCCAGCGCGGCAAAGCGCTCAATGTGCAGACTGACGGCTTCCAGCACGATATCAATCGCTTTCAGGAACTGATCGCCATGGAGGTCTTCCAGACATGTCAGATTGATGCGGGAGCGACGTTCATCGACTTTGTGACGCAGGCCGTCGAGACCTTTTTCCAGCAGCAGCGGGAAGTTTACCGCCAGGTGTGCGTCGCCGGAGGTCATGTTACCTTCGGCTTTGATAATACCGGTTTCCAGCAGCCCTTTCTGCTCATCAGTGAACATCCCGTAGCAGCGATCCTGCACGGTTTGACCACGCCACCATGGGCACACCTCATGCAATACACGTTTGTTCTCTTCGCTTACCGCAAAGCCTGCGCCCGGTCTGTCGGCGAGGTCGTCGATCTCTTTTTCAATCCAGGAGACGGTGTATTCCGGGAAGATAGGCGCGGCACGCACTTCGCTTGCCTGGTTACCAATGATCAGTTCGTCATGTTTGATCCAGATGGTGCGTTCCGCCAGATGATGGGCTAGCGCCAGTGCGCGACGTACCGGGATAGGCTTATCCAGGTGTTGCTGATACATCTCGGTATAGTGCTGGGCGCGCTCGGTACAAACCGGTGGTTTCACGATGTGGATCAGGGCCGTTTTATGCGCTTTGATACGGTCGCTGAGTGTGTCCAGTTTCAGAGTGGTCATGGCAATTATCCTCGTAGGGTCGCAGTTAAACCTTTAAGGCTGGCGTACTGCTGGGCAAATTCGAGCAGTGCTGGCGCATCAAGCGGTTTATCCGGTGCGTTGTAGGGTTGACTGAGTAAGTGGTATTTGTTGATGCCCAGGGTGTGGTAGGGCAAGAAATGGATCTCACCGACGTGAAGCTCATCGGCGGCAAAATCGGTAATGGCCTGAATAGCAGCTTCGTCTGCGTTAAATCCCTGAATCAGCGGTACGCGGATAATCATTTTTTTACCGGCGGCAGCCAGTTTTTTTAGATTTTCCAGTACGCGAGAGGCACGCCCATCGGTCCATTGTTTAAACGGCGCATCTGCAACGTGTTTTAGATCTGCCAGAAACAGATCGACGTCAGGTAATGATGGTTCAATATACTTCCACGGGACATGCAAACAGGTTTCCACTGCGGTATGAATGCCTGCGTCGTGGCTGGCTTTGAGCAAAGCAGCTGCCAGCTCTGGCTGCATAAACGGTTCACCGCCGGACAGGGTGAGGCCTCCGCCACTGCGGTCGTAAAACGGTTTATCTCGCAATACGGTGGCCATGATATCGTCCACGCTTTTTACCTCTCCGCAGACGGTTAACGCCTGAGTCGGACAGCAGTCGGTCAGTACGGTGAGAGCGTCATCGGTCAGTTTTTCGCGATGAATAAGTAATCCGCCCAGCGCCCGTTCAATCACCGCGGGTGCAGCCTGAGCACAGAGATCGCAACCGTCGAGGCACAAACGCGCGTCATAAAGCAGGTCCTGCGTGCGGGCGCGGCTTTCCGGATTCTGGCACCACCGACAGCCCAGGGAGCATCCCTTAAGGAACACCACGGTACGAATACCGGGGCCATCATGCGTGGAGTAGCGCTGGATATTGAAAATCATAAGCGACCTCTTTTCTTTCGTATAAAGATTAAATTACTTTCGAATGAAAGTTATATTGACATGCGTCAACTAACCGTGAGGTTTCGCCGTGCTACCTTTTATTCATGCTAATTATTCGTTTGAGGAAAGGTTATGGAACTCTATTTAGATACGTCTGATGTTGATGCGGTAAAAGCTCTGGCGCGCATTTTCCCGCTGGCAGGGGTGACCACTAACCCGAGCATTGTGGCGGCAGGGAACCAGACGCTGGAAGTACTACTGCCGCAACTGCAGGAAGCGATGGGAGGGCAAGGGCGTCTGTTTGCTCAGGTGATGGCGACCACCGCCGAAGGGATGGTCAGCGATGCGCGTAAGCTGCGGGCAATCATTGCTGATATCGTGGTCAAAGTGCCGGTGACAGCAGAAGGTCTGGCGGCTATAAAATTGCTGAAAGAAGAAGGGATCCCGACGTTGGGTACTGCGGTATACGGTGCAGCTCAAGGGTTATTGGCTGCTCTGGCGGGTGCGGAATACGTTGCGCCATACGTTAACCGCGTGGATGCGCAAGGAGGGGATGGCATTCAGACGGTGACCGACCTGCAGACGTTACTGAAAATGCATGCCCCGCACGCCAAAGTACTGGCAGCCAGTTTTAAAACACCGCGTCAGGCGCTGGATTGTCTGCTGGCGGGCTGCGAGTCCATCACGCTACCGCTGGACGTTGCTCAGCAGATGATTAGCTCTCCGGCGGTTGATGCTGCCGTCGCGAAGTTTGAGCACGACTGGCAGAGCGCATTCGGTCGCACGTCGATCTGATGCTGTTGCCGGGTGGTGCTAACGCTTACCCGGCCTACGTTCGAGCCGTTGTAGGTCGGGTAAGGCGAAGCCGTCACCCGACTTTTTTACCGACTACAAACCTCACACCCCGGGTTGCGCATCAGCTTCATTTCGCGAAACTGGCAGGTCATGGCATCGTACATGACGATTTTTCCGGATGCCGGTTTACCGTAGTTTGTCAGTAGCTTAATGGCTTCCATCGCCTGTAACGATCCGATCACGCCGATCAGCGGGGCCATCACTCCGGCTTCTACGCAGGTCAGGGCATTTTCACCGAACAGACGACTCAGGCAACGGTAGCAGGGCTCACCGTCCTGGTATGTAAATACGGTAATTTGTCCTTCCATGCGAATAGCTGCACCAGAAACCAGCGGGACTCTGGCGGCAAAACATCCGGCATTCAGCTGATTGCGGATGCTGACGTTATCCGTACAGTCCAGCACCAAATCGTGTTCGGCAATAAGCGCGTGAATCTCGCTATCGTCAAGCAGCGCATTCACCGGCGTAATAGCGATATAAGGGTTAATCCGCGCCAGCGCGTCACGGGCGGATAGCACTTTGGGTTGCCCGACGGTTGCATCGCTGTGCAGCGTCTGGCGTTGGAGGTTCGACACGGAGACCGTGTCAAAGTCGAGCAGCGTTAAATGCCCGACGCCAGCGCCCGCAAGGTACTGGGTTGCTGCGCATCCCAGCCCCCCCAGACCAACGACCAGTACCCGCGCATCTTTGAGCGCTTCCTGACCTTCGAAATCGAAGCCGCGCAGAATGATTTGCCGGTTATAGCGCATCATCTCCTGGTCGCTGAGTTCTGCCATTACAGGCCTCCAAACAGTGCGTTAAACGGCTCGACCTCAACCCATTCTCCGGCCTCAACGTTACCGCGATCGCGCTCCAGCACGATAAAGCAGTTGCCCTGGCTAAAGGAGCTAAAAATATGCGAGCCCTGGTGTCCGGTGGTGGTGACTTCCAGTTCGCCTTCCGCGGTACGCTGCAATACACCACGTTGAAAATCCAGACGCCCTGGCGTTTTCTTCAGGCGTGAGGCTGTGCGCACGCGCTGGCGCGGAGGTAACCCACAGGCGGTGTTGCCGCTGAGTTTCGCCAGCAGCGGTTGCACCAGTTGATAAAAGGTGAGGGCCGCAGAAACCGGATTACCCGGCAGGCCGCAAAACCAGCTGTTGCTCAGTTTACCAAACGCGAACGGTTTACCGGGTTTGATGGCCAGCTTCCAGAAGGCAATTTCTCCCAGCTCTTCCAGAATGGTTTTGGTGTAATCCGCTTCGCCTACCGAAACGCCACCAGAGCTGATGACGACATCGGCCTGGCTGTCGGCTTCGATAAACGCGGCCCGCAGCGCGTTGGGATCGTCGCGAATAATTCCTAAGTTGATCACTTCGCAGCCCAGCTGCTGCAGCATCAGGTGAACGGTCAGACGGTTTGTATCATAAATCTGCCCGTCGCCCAGCGGTTGACCCGGCAGTTGCAGCTCATCACCGGTGGAAAACAACGCCACGCGAACTTTGCGAACGACCGGTACTTCGGCAATGCCGAGCGAGGCCAGAACCGGAAGCTCGGCGGTTGTCAGACGAGTTCCGGTGGGGAATACCACCGCGCCGTTTGCGATATCTTCACCGCGCAGACGAATATTTTGTCCGCTGCGGACCTCGGCGGTAAAACGCACACCGTCGTCAGTTTGTTCCGTTTGCTCCTGCATCACCACCGCTTCACAACCGGCAGGCACCGGGGCACCGGTCATAATGCGGATGCAGGTTCCCGCAGGCCACTCGCCGTGGAATGGTTGACCAGCAAAGGCTTTGCCAGCCACCGCAAGAGGCTGGTCTGATTGTAAATCGGCTAATCGCACCGCATAGCCATCCATTGCCGAGTTATCGAATCCCGGCACATCAATCGGGGAGATGACGTCGGTGGCCAGAATGCGGCCAAAGCATTGAACCAGCGGCAGCGTTTCGACGGCGGTGAGTGGGGTAATACGCGAAAGCATCTGAGAGAGAGCCGTTTCAAGCGGCATCAGTCCGGCGGTAAATTCCATGAGAAGACTCCTGCGGGGCAAAATCGAATCCGCTCATTATGTCAGAAAATGGACGCGGACAGTATGCTACCTCAGGCTTAGGATCCGATCTGAGACAGGTTTTCTGCCAGAGAATAGCGCTACAGGAAAAATGCAGTATAGACTCATTATTTCTGCTTTTTTCCAGGAGGCTAAATGGCTGCGACTATCCCGAATTCAATTCGACAACAGGTGAATGCCGCCAGTGCACTGATTGCGCGGATTATAGAGGGCGACCTGGTTGCTGTTCATTTGTATGGCTCTGCTGTTGAAGGTGGCTTAAAGCCCCAAAGCGATATCGATTTACTGGTTACCATTAGGCAGCCACTGAATACCCGGCAAAGAAAAGATCTGATGCAGGGTTTTCTGGAAATATCAGCACCGCCTGGCAGCGTTGATAGCTATCGGGCGCTGGAAGTGACCATTGTGGTCAATTCACAACTTGTGCCGTGGCGATTCCCACCGTCAAGAGAAATGCAATTTGGCGAATGGTTGCGTGACGGTATTCGCGCGGGAATTGTTGAACCGAGACAGGTGGATCCTGATCTTTCGATCCTGCTGACCCAGGCCCGGCGCGCCAGCGTAGCGTTGTTCGGTGAACCCGCTGAGACGTTATTCAACGTCATCCCTTTTAGCGATGTCGTGCAAACGTTTCGGCATATCCTTGATATGTGGCAGAAACCGGGCGATTTAGAGGGTGACGAGCGAAATATCATCCTTACTCTGGCGCGTATTTGGTACAGCGTAGTTACGGGCAATATTGTCGCTAAAGATGAAGCTGCCTCCTGGCTTATACCGCAATTACCCGATGAGTATGCTGATACGCTGCAAGCCGCACGTGCAGAATACCTGGGGTTAACCAAAAAGAACTGGGCTGCGTCTATGCCATCTGTTGAACGCTTTGTGTTTTATGCAAAAAAACAGATTGCCGATCGGCTTGAATAATATATTCAACGATGTTGGAAGATACTCTTTCTGTTTAACTCATCTAAATAACCTGATGGGATGGGGCGTGAGGTACGGGCCTTAACCTTTACATGACGTCTGCATCTTTCTATATTCAAAAATCGAATCAATAAGTCACAGAAATTCTGATATTTATAACCCCGGTACCTGCCACCTAATGGACGAAAAAAATGGGTAAAGCAGTCATTGCAATTCACGGCGGCGCAGGGGCTATCACCCGTTCGCAGCTGAGCCAGGAGCAAGAGTTGCGTTATATACAGGCGCTGTCGGATATCGTTGAAACCGGCCAGCGGATGCTTGAAGACGGTCGTAGCGCACTGGATGTGGTGACCGAAGCCGTGCGCTTACTGGAAGAGTGTCCGTTGTTTAATGCCGGAATTGGCGCGGTGTATACCCGTGATGAAACCCATGAACTGGATGCCTGCGTGATGGACGGTAACACGCTTAATGCGGGAGCCGTCGCCGGAGTCAGCCATTTACGCAATCCGATTCTTGCGGCGCGCCTGGTAATGGAACACAGCCCACACGTCATGATGATAGGTGAAGGGGCTGAAAACTTTGCCATTGCGCAGGGTATGGAGCGCGTATCAGCGGATATTTTCTCGACGCCAGAACGCTATGCTCAACTACTGGCGGCGCGAACAGCGGGTGAAACGGTACTGGACCATAGCGCGAGCCCGCTGGATGAAAACAACAAAATGGGTACCGTGGGGGCGGTCGCGTTAGATATGTTTGGCAATCTGGCGGCCGCAACATCGACCGGGGGGATGACCAACAAATTACCTGGGCGGGTGGGTGACAGTCCGTTGGTCGGCGCAGGCTGTTATGCCAATAACGCAAGTGTGGCAGTCTCCTGCACTGGAACCGGGGAAGTCTTTATTCGTGCGCTGGCGGCCTATGACATTGCGGCGTTGATGGACTATGGCGGCCTGAGTTTATCCGAAGCGTGTGAACGCGTAGTAATGGAAAAATTACCGGCGCTTGGCGGCAGTGGCGGTTTAATTGCTATCGATCATGAGGGCAACGTGGCCTTGCCGTTTAATAGCGAAGGCATGTACCGCGCCTGGGGATATGCAGGCGATACGCCAACCACCGGTATTTATCGGGAAAAAGGAGATAGCGTTGCCACACAGTGATGAGCTTGATGCCAGCGACGTGCTGGCAGTCAGCAATCTGAATATTGCCTTTGAACAGGAGCAGCAGCGTGTCAGCGCAGTGCGTAATCTGTCATTTCGCCTGAAGCGTGGCGAAACGCTGGCGATTGTTGGTGAGTCCGGTTCAGGAAAGTCGGTGACGGCCCTGTCGCTGATGCGTCTGATTGAACAAGCAGGCGGCGAGGTAAGCTGCGATGAAATGCTGCTGCGACGCCGCAACCGGCAGGTTATTGAGCTGGGTGAACAGAGCGCATCACAAATGCGTCACGTGCGCGGTGCGGATATCGCGATGATCTTCCAGGAGCCTATGACATCGCTCAATCCGGTGTTTACCGTGGGCGAGCAAATTGCTGAGTCTATACGCTTGCACCAGGGCGCCAGCCATGAAGAGGCGATGGTAGAAGCGAAGCGGATGCTCGATCAGGTGCGTATCCCCGAGGCGAAGGCGATTTTATCGCGTTATCCACACCAGCTTTCCGGCGGTATGCGCCAGCGGGTGATGATTGCCATGGCACTGTCGTGTCGCCCTGCGGTTTTAATTGCCGATGAGCCGACGACCGCGCTGGATGTCACCATTCAGGCGCAGATCCTGCAACTGATAAAAGTGTTGCAGCAGGATATGTCGATGGGAGTGATCTTCATTACCCACGATATGGGCGTTGTGGCGGATATTGCTGACCGCGTGCTGGTGATGTATCAGGGCGAGGCGGTAGAAACCGGCAGCGTTGAACAAATTTTTCACGCTCCCCAGCATCCCTATACCAAAGCGCTGTTGGCAGCCGTGCCGCAGCTTGGGGCGATGAACGGGCATGAGCTTCCGCGCCGTTTCCCGCTCATTTCATTGCACGATCCCAGTCATGTCGAACCGCAAACCGAGCAGGACACCGTGGTTGAAGGCGAGCCTATCCTACGGGTACGCAATCTGGTGACGCGTTTTCCTCTGCGCAGCGGTATTCTAAATCGCGTGACTCGCGAGGTGCATGCAGTGGAAAACGTCAGCTTTGACCTGTGGCCGGGAGAAACGCTCTCACTGGTGGGGGAGTCGGGCTGCGGGAAATCCACCACCGGGCGGGCGCTGCTGCGCCTGGTTGAGTCTCAGCGTGGGGAAATCATTTTCAACGGACAGCGTATTGATACCCTTGCTGCCAGCAAGTTGCAGCCGCTGCGTCGGGATATTCAGTTTATCTTCCAGGATCCGTATGCTTCGCTCGATCCGCGCCAGACCGTGGGATATTCCATTCTGGAGCCGCTACGGGTACATGGGTTATTGCAGGGCGATGCGGGGTCAAAACGGGTTGCATGGTTGTTGGAACGTGTAGGCTTGCTACCTGAGCATGCCTGGCGCTATCCGCACGAGTTTTCCGGCGGTCAGCGTCAGCGTATCTGTATTGCACGGGCATTGGCGCTCAATCCCAAAGTGATTATTGCCGATGAATCTGTCTCGGCGCTGGATGTTTCAATTCGTGGGCAAATCATCAACCTGATGCTCGACCTGCAGCGAGAATTGGGGATCGCATATCTGTTTATTTCCCACGATATGGCGGTAGTGGAACGGATCAGTCACCGTGTGGCGGTAATGTATCTGGGGCAGATCGTTGAGATAGGCACTCGTCGGGCGGTGTTTGAAAATCCGCAACATCCGTACACTCGCAAGCTGATGGCGGCGGTTCCGGTCGCCGATCCATCCCATCACCGTCCCCAGCGCGTGCTGTTGTCGGACGATATCCCCAGCAATATTCGTAAACGTGGCGAAGAGATTTCCCCCGTATCACTCCAGTTAGTTGGTCCGGGGCATTATGTTGCGCGTCCGCTACCAGAAAATGCGCTTTCGCGTTTATAACAGGCAGGCAGGGTTTAAGGAGAATAACATGACAAAAATTGTTGCTCGAAAATGGCTGGTTGCTGTGGGAGTGGTCTCTGCACTGGCCGCATCGCCTGGCTGGGCCGCCAAAGATGTAGTGGTAGCCGTGGGGTCCAATTTCACGACGCTCGACCCCTATGACGCGAATGACACGTTGTCGCAGGCGGTAGCGAAGTCGTTTTATCAGGGGTTGTTTGGCCTTGATAAAGAGATGAAACTGAAAAATGTGCTCGCGGAGAGTTATACGGTTTCTGATGATGGGCTGACCTATACCCTTAAGCTGCGCCAGGGCGTGAAGTTTCAGGATGGAACCGACTTCAATGCCGATGCGGTAAAAGCTAACCTCGATCGGGCCAGTAACCCGGAAAACCATCTGAAACGTTACAACCTGTATAAGAATATCGATAAAACCGAAGTCGTCGATCCGTCGACGGTGAAGATTACGCTGAAACAGCCGTTCTCTGCCTTTATCAATATTCTGGCGCACCCGGCAACGGCGATGATTTCTCCCGCCGCGCTGGAGAAATACGGTAAGGAGATCGGTTTCCATCCTGTGGGGACCGGGCCGTACCAGCTTGATACCTGGAATCAGACGGATTTTGTGAAGGTTAAGAAGTTCGCGGGCTACTGGCAGCAAGGGCTGCCAAAGCTGGATACGATTACCTGGCGTCCGGTGACCGACAACAACACGCGTGCGGCCATGCTGCAAACTGGGGAAGCGCAGTTTGCCTTCCCGATCCCATACGAGCAGGCGTCGCTGTTGGCGAAGAACAAAAACCTGGAACTGGTGGCCAGTCCGTCTATTATGCAGCGTTACATCAGCATGAACGTCACGCAAAAACCGTTCGACAACCCGAAGGTGCGTGAAGCGCTGAATTATGCCATCAACCGCCAGGCGCTGGTGAAAGTGGCTTTTGCTGGTTACGCAACGCCGGCAACCGGCGTTCTCCCCCCGTCGATAGCCTATGCACAAAGCTATACGCCATGGCCATACGACCCGGCGAAAGCGCGCGAACTGCTGAAAGAAGCAGGTTATCCGAACGGCTTTACCACTACGCTATGGTCATCGCATAACCACAGTACCGCGCAGAAAGTGCTGCAATTTACCCAGCAGCAGCTGGCGCAGGTGGGCATTAAGGCTCAGGTTACAGCGATGGATGCCGGTCAGCGCGCCGCGGAAGTTGAAGGGAAAGCGCAGAAAGAGAGCGGGGTACGGATGTTCTACACCGGCTGGTCTGCTTCTACGGGCGAAGCTGACTGGGCGCTGTCACCGCTGTTTGCATCACAAAACTGGCCGCCGACACTCTTTAATACGGCGTTCTACAGCAATAAACAGGTGGACAGTGATTTAGCGGCAGCCTTGCTAACTAACGATCCGGCGCAGAAAGCGAAGCTGTACAAAGACGCGCAGGATATTATCTGGAAAGAGTCGCCGTGGATCCCGCTGGTGGTGGAAAAACTGATTTCGGCGCACAGTACCCGGTTGACCGGGTTCTGGATTATGCCGGATACCGGATTTAGTTTTGATGATGCGGATTTAAAATAAGCTATGCATTCGGCCCCTTAGCACAGGGGCCGACGAAGGGAGCCTGATGCTTAACTATGTTTTCAAGCGCCTGCTGGGGTTGATTCCAACTCTGTTGATTGTTGCGGTGCTGGTATTTTTATTTGTTCACCTGCTACCCGGCGATCCGGCCCGGCTGATTGCCGGACCGGAAGCTGACGCCGAGGTTATTGAACTGGTGCGCAAGCAGCTGGGTCTGGACCAGCCGCTGCATGTTCAGTTCTGGCATTACATGACCAACGTGTTGCAAGGCGATTTTGGCACCTCGATGGTTTCTCGTCGCCCGGTATCTGAAGAGATAGCCAGTCGTTTTATGCCATCACTATGGCTGACTATTGCCAGTATGGCGTGGGCGGTATTGTTTGGTATGACGGCGGGGATCATTGCTGCCGTATGGCGCAATCGTTGGCCGGACAGATTAAGCATGACGCTGGCGGTCACCGGGATCTCGTTCCCGGCGTTTGCGCTTGGCATGCTGCTGATGCAGATATTCTCCGTTGAGCTCGGTTGGTTGCCTACCGTGGGCGCAGACACCTGGCTGCACTACATCCTCCCGTCTATTACGCTGGGCGCGGCGGTGGCTGCGGTGTTAGCCCGATTTACTCGCGCCTCGTTTGTTGATGTGCTTAGCGAAGATTATATGCGCACCGCGCGGGCTAAAGGGGTGAGTGAAACCTGGGTGGTGTTAAAACATGGTCTGCGTAATGCGATGATCCCGGTGGTCACCATGATGGGACTACAGTTTGGCTTTTTGCTTGGTGGATCAATCGTGGTTGAGAAGGTGTTCAACTGGCCCGGGCTTGGGCGACTGTTGGTGGACTCCGTCGAAATGCGCGACTACCCGGTGATTCAGGCCGAGGTACTGTTGTTTTCTCTGGAATTTATTCTTATTAACTTAGTGGTGGATGTGCTCTACGCTGCCATTAATCCGGCTATCAGGTACAAGTAAGGATGCGATTTTTTAACTGGCGCCGACAGGCGATTTTAAATGCGATGCCCCTTGTTAAGCCAGAGCAGATACGCACACCGTGGCATGAGTTCTGGCGTCGGTTCCGTCGACAGCACATGGCGATGGTCGCTGGGCTGTTTGTATTGCTCCTGATCGTGGTAGCGATTTTTGCCCGCTGGCTGACGCCATTTGATGCCGAGAATTACTTCGATTATGACCGTTTGAATGATGGGCCGTCGATGCTGCACTGGTTTGGCGTTGACTCACTGGGACGGGATATCTTTAGCCGCGTGCTGGTTGGTGCGCAAATCTCGCTGGCGGCAGGAGTCTTTGCCGTATTTATTGGCGCGGCGATTGGTACTGTACTGGGGCTGCTGGCGGGATACTACGAAGGCTGGTGGGATCGACTGATCATGCGAATCTGCGATGTGCTGTTCGCCTTTCCGGGGATATTGCTGGCGATAGCCGTGGTCGCCGTGCTGGGCAGCGGTATTGCTAACGTGATCATTGCCGTAGCCATTTTCTCCATTCCAGCCTTCGCGCGCCTGGTGCGTGGGAATACGCTGGTGCTGAAGCAACAGACGTTTATTGAGTCTGCGCGCAGTATTGGTGCCAGCGATGCGACCATCATCTTCAACCATATTCTGCCTGGAACGGTCTCATCGATCGTGGTCTTTTTTACCATGCGAATTGGCACGTCGATCATCTCTGCCGCAAGCCTGTCATTTCTGGGATTAGGCGCACAGCCGCCGACGCCGGAGTGGGGGGCAATGCTTAATGAAGCGCGCGCTGATATGGTGATCGCGCCGCACGTGGCGATTTTCCCGGCGGTAGCGATATTCCTGACGGTGCTGGCGTTTAACTTACTGGGAGATGGTCTGCGCGACGCGCTGGACCCGAAGATAAAAGGATAAACCGTAGGCCTGATAAGACGCTTCAGCGTCGCCATCAGGCATTGCCGGATGCGGCATAAATGCCTTATCCGGCCTACGTTGGGTTACGCTAATTAAACGCGGGTGCCCCACAGATCGTATTCATCTGCGTTTTCGACCTTCACGCGGATGATATCGCCAGGTTTCACCTTGGTTTCACCATTCAGGTATACCGCGCCGTCGATTTCTGGAGCATCAGCCATGCTACGACCAATTGCGCCTTCTTCGTCAACTTCATCAACGATAACCAGAATCTCGCGGCCCACTTTCTCCTGCAAACGTTCAGCAGAGATCTGCTGCTGCAATTGCATAAAGCGGTTCCAGCGTTCTTCTTTCACCTCTTCCGGGATTTGATCCGGCAGGTCATTAGCGCCAGCGCCTTCTACCGGGCTGTATTTAAAGCAGCCCACGCGATCCAGACGCGCTTCCTTCAGGAAGTCGAGTAACATCTGGAAGTCTTCTTCCGTTTCACCCGGGAAACCAACAATGAAAGTGGATCGCAACGTCAGTTCAGGGCAGATTTCACGCCACTGCTTGATGCGCGCCAGCTGCCTGTCCACGGAGCCCGGGCGTTTCATCAGTTTAAGAATACGCGGGCTGGCATGCTGTAACGGGATGTCCAGATACGGCAGGATTTTGCCTTCCGCCATCAGCGGGATCACATCATCAACGTGCGGGTAAGGGTAGACGTAATGCAGACGCGTCCAGATCCCCAGTTTTGATAACTGTTCGCACAGATCAACCATGCTGGTTTTGACCGGCTCGCCGTTATGGAAACCGGTACGATGCTTCACATCTACACCGTACGCAGAGGTATCCTGAGAGATTACCAGAATCTCTTTCACGCCCGCATCGACCAGACGCTTGGCTTCGCTAAGGACGTCGCCAATCGGACGGCTCACCAGATCGCCGCGCATGGATGGAATAATGCAGAACGTGCAGCGGTGGTTACAGCCCTCGGAAATCTTCAGATAGGCGTAATGGCGAGGAGTCAGCTTAACGCCCTGCTCAGGAACCAGACTCTGGAACGGGTTGTGTTTTGGTTTTGGCACATAGTGGTGAACGTGCTCCAGAACCTGTTCATAGCTATGCGGCCCGGTGATTTCCAGTACCTTCGGGTGGACTTCACGGATCTGATCGACTTTCGCGCCCAGACAGCCGGTGACGATCACCTTACCGTTCTCGTTCAGCGCTTCGCCAATTGCTTCCAGGGACTCCTGAACCGCACTGTCGATAAAGCCGCAGGTATTAACGATAACCATATCCGCGTCGTCGTAGCTTGGCACAACATCATAGCCTTCGGTACGAAGTTCGGTCAGGATGCGCTCAGAATCGACGAGGTTTTTCGGACAACCTAGTGATATAAAACCAATTTTTGCCATTTTCTTATACTGTACATTGCTCGTAATCGGGGGATTATACAGATGCCTTCACGGTACATCTATATCTGATCAGCATAAGACGGAGAGAATAAAGAGCGATACCTATAAAGAGTAGATCGGTCAGTGAAAGGTGTTTAGTGAGTCTAATTCCGGCTTTAAGTGCCGCTTCTTGGCTATAGACAGTCATTATCGTAAATTTTATCTCGTCGAGCGTTACTAATGAGGTTAAATTTGAAAGATATTGTTTTGAAGTCGAAACTTGAAATGGCTAAAACTCTTTATGCTAATGGTGTGAGTTTATATTATATCTCACTTGCCACAGGCTTAAGTTGGCGTGTATTAATGACAGAATTAACGTTCATCGCCAGTCATGAAAATATTCGACAAAAAGCTAACGCTCACGTACCCAAACTTTAAATAATTCACCTGTCTATTACCATCCTACAAAATTTGAAAGGTAACGTTAATATGTATATTTCGCCACTTCCGGTCGCCACGGACTCTGATGTTGATAAACTTAGAGATGATATTGCTAATAAACTTTTATTCACTATTGGCAAAGATCCCGCAATCGCCACGAAACGGGAGTGGCTTAATGCGACGTTATATGCGGTACGCGATCGGATGGTCGAGCGCTGGCACCGTTCTAATCGGGCGCAATTCTCTCAGGATGCGCGCCAGGTATATTATCTGTCGATGGAATTTTTAATTGGTCGTACGCTATCCAATGCATTGCTCTCTTTAGGTATTTATGACGAAGTCAGAAGCGCGCTGGAGGCAATGGGGCTTGAACTGGAAGAACTGATTGACGAAGAAAACGATCCCGGATTAGGTAATGGTGGTCTCGGTCGTCTGGCGGCCTGCTTCCTTGATTCACTGGCGACGCTTGGGTTGCCGGGATGTGGATACGGTATTCGTTATAACTACGGTATGTTCAAACAAAATATCGTTAACGGTGTACAAAAAGAGTCGCTCGATTATTGGCTGGAATACGGTAATCCCTGGGAGTTTAAACGTCATAATACGCATTATAAAGTACGTTTTGGCGGGCGTGTTCAACAGGAAGGGAATAAAACCCGCTGGCTTGAAACCGAGGATATTCTGGCCGTGGCACATGATCAAATTATTTCAGGTTATGCGACGGACACGACTAATACGTTACGCTTGTGGAACGTGCAGGTGAATAGCGAAGTTAATGCGGGCAAACTGAATCAGCAGGCCGACTTTGCTACTGAAGTGGAAAACAAATACCACTTCGATCGTATCTCGCGGGTTTTGTACCCTGATGATTCCACCGATGCGGGGCGTGAATTGCGTTTACGCCAGGCCTATTTCCTGGCCTCGGCGACGATCCAGGATATTCTGAGTCGTCATTATCAGTTGCACAAAACATACGACAATCTGGCCGATAAAATTGCGATTCACCTTAATGATACGCATCCGGTACTGGCGATCCCTGAGTTGATGCGTTTATTGGTTGATCATCATCAGTTTAGCTGGGATAACGCGTTTGACGTGACCTGTCAGATTTTTTCTTATACCAACCATACGTTGATGAGTGAGGCGCTGGAGACCTGGCCAGTAGAAATGCTAAGTCGAATTTTGCCGCGCCATTTGCAGATTATTTTTGAGATTAACGATCGTTTTCTGAAGACATTACAGGAACGTTATCGTAATGACAGCGATCTACTAAAACGTGTGTCGTTAATTGATGAGTCCAATGGTCGTGTGGTGCGTATGGCCTGGCTGGCGGTAGTTGTCAGTCATAAGGTAAACGGCGTGTCGGCATTGCACTCAAAACTGATGACCGAATCACTGTTTGCAGACTTCGCGCGTATATTTCCCTTGCGTTTCACCAACGTAACCAATGGTGTGACTGCGCGTCGTTGGTTGGCGCTGGCGAATCCACCGCTTGCCAAAGTGCTGGACGAAAATATCGGTGACAGCTGGCGGACTAAATTAATGCAGTTGGGCGAGCTGAAGCAGTTTATAGATTATCCGTCGGTGAATGAGGCTGTGCATCGTGCGAAACGTGAAAATAAGCAGCGGCTGGCGCACCATATTGCCACCCA
Organism: Citrobacter sp. Cpo126; assembly: GCF_030332445.1. Taxonomy (NCBI): domain Bacteria; kingdom Pseudomonadati; phylum Pseudomonadota; class Gammaproteobacteria; order Enterobacterales; family Enterobacteriaceae; genus Citrobacter; species Citrobacter sp. Cpo126. The sequence continues at coordinate 409,731 of NZ_JAOWHT010000036.1, read as the reverse complement.
CTATGGCGTGGTGGTGAATCCTGATGCGCTGTTTGATGTGCAGGTGAAACGCATCCACGAGTACAAGCGGCAACTCATGAATGTGCTCCACGTTATTACACGCTATAACCGGATTAAAGCCGCGCCGGATACCAACTGGGTACCGCGAGTGAATATCTTTGCCGGAAAAGCAGCCTCCTCTTATCACATGGCAAAACAAATTATTCGCTTGATTAACGATGTGGCGCAGTTAGTCAATAACGATCCGCAGATTGGCGGCAAACTGAAAGTAGTATTTATTCCGGATTACAGCGTCAGTCTCGCTCAGCTAATTATTCCGGCAGCCGATCTGTCAGAGCAAATTTCCCTGGCCGGGACGGAAGCCTCCGGGACCAGCAATATGAAATTCGGTATGAATGGTGCGCTCACTATCGGTACGCTCGACGGTGCGAATATCGAAATGCGCGAATACGTTGGGGAAGATAACATCTTTATCTTTGGCAATACGGCTAATCAGGTTGAAACTCTGCGACGTGATGGCTATGACCCGAGGCACATCTTTGAAAAGGATGAGGAACTTCATCAGGTGCTGACGCAAATCGGTACAGGGGTGTTCAGTCCGCAGGAGCCAGGGCGTTATAGAGACGTGTTGGATTCATTGATTAACTTCGGCGACTACTATCAGGTATTGGCAGATTATCGCAGCTATGTAGATTGTCAGGATGCGGTGGACGAGTTGTATCGAACTCCCCGGGAGTGGACGACAAAAACCATGCATAATATTGCTAATATGGGGTATTTCTCGTCGGACAGAACGGTTCAGGAATATGCCGACCATATCTGGCGCATAGCAAAAATACGCGTGTAGCCAGTATTTCTAACGCTCAGCCTCTCTGGTTTTCATAACAGGGAGGCTGTTTGCAAATCAGCCAGAATAGGTGAGAGGATTTTGTGGGTATTGCTTTCTTTGCGCGATGAGGCAAACACGCTAAATTGTGGCAAGGGAAACGGAGTGTTTATTTTTTTTAGTCCATACAGCTGAGCGTGTGTTTCAAATACCTTTTCCGGGATCACCCCTAAACAATGGGTATTGGACACAATCGTCAGAATCGCCGTAAACGATGAGGTAAGCAGGCAGCGTTCTCCGGTTCTGAATTTTTTATCCACAATACTGCGATGATAAATGATTTTCTCATTCTTAGTATTGTAACCGACCAGGTTAGCGTTTCTGAATTGCGCTTCACTGATGGTGTTACCATATAAAGAATTATTCTGCGAGGCCGCCAGTACCAGGCGCATATCGCATATTTTCTGGCATGAAAGACTTGCTGACTCTACGGCAAAGGTAGAAAAAACGGCATCTGCCTGACGCATATTCAGCAGTTCAATAATACTCTGTTCATTCAGGTCGGCGGTAAGGTGCAGGAGGCTGATATCGGCGTCAGTCTCGATTATTCTGGCGGTGACATCTGGAATAACGATAGGGGAAATAAAAGATTCCGTATAAAGCGTTAACCTTTTTTTGGCGGCAGGCGTGGAAAGCGGCATCAGCGTTGATAGCTTATCGATAATTGGGATTGTATTATCATACAGTTCATCAGAATAGACTGTCGGTAACAGTGCATTCCCGCTACGGACAAAAAGATTATCACCCATCATTTCGCGCAGTTTTCTTAATGACTGGCTGACGGCGGAAGGTGAGATGTTCAGCATGTCAGCGACTCTGGAAATGCTACCCACGCTATAGATCAAACAGAAAATGGTCAGCAGATTGAGATCTATTTTTGATAGTGTGCGTATTTTTTCTGCATCATTTGCTTTCGACATAGACCCCTCATCATCAACACCATGGCAGTAACCACATCAGGTATAGCAAAAAAAGTCAGGCGAGTCAGACACAGAGCGCCTTCGATAAGCGTACAGAATGAAGTTGTAACATTGTAAATTATGTTAATCAATTGGGCTTTATTGATGTAGGACATCTATTTGTTCAAAAAACAACCATACTATTAAGTTGCACCATAGTTGGAAAGAGGAGGAACAAAGTATGGTTGTTGACAGACTGAGAACCGATCTTCTCAACAAATTGATAAACGCCCGTATCGAACTTGCCGCTTATCTGCAGTTGAGAAAAGCGAAAGGCTACATGTCAGTTAGCGAGAGCGATCGCCTGCGTGATGTTTTTTTTGCACTGAATCGCGAATTGCACGAGCAATCACAGCTTCACGGTATGCATCTTGATCAGGAAGAGTGGAATGCCCTTCATCGTGCTGAAGGGGCGTTAGCCGCCGCCGCTGTTTGTCTTATGAGTGGACATCACGATTGTCCAACGTTTATCGCCGTTAACGCAGAGAAACTGGAAAACTGCCTGACAACGCTGACGCTAAGTATCCAGAGTTTGCAATCTTACCCAACACTGGAACACGTCTGAATCAGGGGGAGGGCGCTCCCCCTTTTCGTCAAGGTTATGTAAATGTAGCGGGATAATTCCCCTTGCTGGCTACGCTTTATGCAGAGCCATTAAGGAGGTGTTATGCGTCGACTCTTTCTCTGTGCTATTCCACTTGCGCTATTTTCCACTTATGCCGCCGCGGTAAAAGTGGAAGTGCTGCAAACTAAACTCGATCACCCATGGTCACTGGCTTTTTTACCCGATAACCGCGGTATGCTCATTACGCTCAAAGGTGGACAGCTTCGACTCTGGCAGCCTGATAAAGGGCTTTCCGACCCGCTGATCGGCGTACCCAAAGTTTGGGCAAATGGTCAGGGAGGACTGCTTGATGTGGCGTTAGCACCGGATTTTGCACAATCTCGCCGGGTATGGCTAAGCTTCGCTGAAGCCGACCGCGAAGGCAAAGCGGGCACTGCGGTAGGCTACGGGCGATTGAGTGACGATCTCAAACATCTGCAAGGATTTCAGACCGTTTTTCGCCAACAGCCAAAGCTTTCCACCGGGAACCATTTTGGTGGACGTCTGGTATTTGATGGTAACGGTTATCTGTTTATTGGCCTGGGGGAGAATAATCAACGCGCTACCGCCCAGGACCTGGATAAATTGCAGGGCAAATTAGTCCGACTGACCGACGAGGGAAAAATTCCGCCGGATAATCCGTTTGTGAACATGGCGGGAGCGCGGGCAGAGATTTGGTCGTATGGCATCCGCAACCCGCAGGGGATGGCGATGAATCCGTGGAGTGATGTGCTGTGGCTCAATGAGCATGGTCCACGCGGAGGCGATGAAATCAATATCCCCGAGAAAGGGAAAAACTACGGCTGGCCTATCGCGACCTGGGGTGTTAACTACAGTGGTTTGAAAATTCCCGAAGCAAAAGGTCAAATTGTTGCTGGCACGGAACAACCCATCTTTTACTGGGAAAAGTCGCCGGCGGTTAGTGGTATGGCTTTTTACAATAGCGATACCTTCCCGCAGTGGCGGCAGAAGTTGTTCATCGGCGCGTTGAAAGATAAAGAAGTGATCGTGCTGAGCATTAAGGGGAATACGGTCACTGAGGATGGTCGTCTGTTGCAGGAAAGGGGGCAGCGGATCCGTGATGTGCGCGTCGGACCAGACGGTTATTTGTACGTGTTAACCGACGAGTCCGACGGGGAATTACTGAAAGTGAGTCCCTGATTTGGTTAGCTGACCGGGATCATCACGATTTTTTGAAACGCCGGTCGCTCGGTCAGTTGTTGATACCAGCGTTCCAGATGCGGGCGCGGGGTCCAGCTCAGACCAACGTTGAACAGGTTATAGATGAACGGTGCAACAGCGATATCCGCCGTGCCAAATTCAGCCCCGGAGAACCATGGCTGGTCTGCCAGCGCGTTATCCAGAATGGCAAACAGGTTATCGCAAACTTGCTTACTTGCCTCAATGGCCGCCATATCGCGCTGATCGGCAGGTGTTCTGACCAGACCAAATAAGATAACCCGATGCGCAGGGCTTAGCGTCTGATTTGCCCAGTCCATCCATTTTTCACCGACTGCGCGCGCGGCCGGGGCGTCAATCCACAAACGTTTTTGTCCGTACTGAGCGGCCAGATAGCGGACAATGGTATTGGATTCCCACAGAACAACGTCTGTTTCATCATCGCGTAGCAGCGGGACCAGTCCGTTCGGGTTCAGTGCCAGATAGTCGGCATCGCGGTTACCGCCATGCTGCCCGCCCGCCAGAATTTGGTTATACGGCAGTTCCAGTTCCTCGAGCGTCCACAATACTTTTTTTACGTTGGTCGAGTTATTGCGACCCCACAGTGTAATCATAGTAACCCCGCAAATTAATTGAGCAGCTTTATGGCTGCAGATGCCATCTGACTAGCTCACATGGTGGGGTAAACCTAATATTTACGCAACAAAGTCTAAAAAAATCGTGCCAGGAGCAGCGCACCGCGGCGTTATTGCATAAACTTTAAAAACTTTACCAACTTACGGTTTCTTTAAGCTCGTTAGTGCGTTATTACTCACCGCACTTATTTTACACGTCATCCATCAGACTTTTTCTGCATGGGTTGGTCGAGGTCGCTTGGCCGGTTTTGTGTAAACACGGTGTGGTATGACGTGGTTTTTTGGAATGGATACTCGGGTGGCATTTATGACGCAATACTTCTCTTCACTTCGCAGCTTTGCTGCAGGTTCTGCACTCTTAATCCTTTTGGCGCCGACCGTACAGGCGGCGGAGCAACCGACGGCCCCGCCGAGCGTGGACGCGCGTGCGTGGATTCTGATGGATTACGCCAGTGGTAAGGTGCTGGCGGAAGGTAATGCTGATGAGAAACTGGATCCTGCCAGTCTGACCAAAATCATGACCAGCTATGTGGTTGGGCAGGCGCTGAAGGCCGGAAAAATTAACCTCAACGACATGGTCACCGTGGGCAAAGACGCCTGGGCGACCGGTAATCCAGCCCTGCGCGGTTCGTCGGTCATGTTCCTCAAGCCCGGCGATCAGGTCGCGGTATCCGATCTGAATAAAGGCGTTATCATTCAGTCAGGTAACGATGCCTGTATTGCACTCGCTGATTACGTTGCCGGTAGCCAGGAATCCTTTATTGGTCTGATGAACGGCTATGCGAAAAAACTGGGGCTGACCAACACGACTTTCCAGACGGTACACGGCCTGGATGCGGCAGGACAGTTCAGTACCGCGCGTGATATGGCGTTGCTCGGGAAGGCGTTAATCCACGATGTGCCGGAAGAGTACGCTATTCACAAAGAGAAAGAATTTACCTTCAATAAAATACGTCAACCGAACCGCAACCGTCTGTTGTGGAGCACCAACCTGAACGTGGACGGTATGAAAACCGGGACCACTGCCGGGGCGGGATACAACCTGGTGGCCTCTGCGACCCAGGGCGATATGCGCCTGATCTCCGTGGTGCTGGGAGCAAAAACCGACCGCATTCGTTTCAATGAGTCAGAAAAACTGCTGACCTGGGGTTTCCGCTTCTTTGAAACCGTTACGCCGATCAAGCCGGACGCGACTTTCGTCACCCAGCGCGTCTGGTTTGGCGATAAGAGTGAAGTGAATTTGGGCGCCGGAGAAGGGGGTTCTGTGACCATTCCGCGTGGACAGCTCAAAAACCTGAAGGCCAGCTTTACCCTGACTGAACCACAGCTAACTGCACCGCTGAAGAAAGGTCAGGTTGTGGGCACTATCGACTTCCAGTTGAACGGAAAATCCATTGAGCAGCGTCCGTTGATGGTGATGGAAGATGTGGAAGAGGGTGGTTTCTTTAGCCGCATGTGGGACTTTGTGATGATGAAATTCCACCAGTGGTTTGGTGGTTGGTTCTCTTAATCTTATCTATTGCCGGATGGCGCAATCGCCGTCCGGCAGTATCTGTTAGTACTTCAGCGTGATACGTTGTGCTTTAGCGTACTCAACAAATGCCTCGTCAGGACGGCTGTCGCTGATGATGGTATCAAAGCGTTTTAATTCCCCCATCCTCGCAGGTCGCACCTTGCCAAACTTGCTGTGATCGACCACCAAAACGTGATGCTGCGCCATCGACATCGCCCAGTGCTTCACCGGCAGTTCTTCCAGATTAAAACAGGTCGCGCCTTTTTCGATGTGAACACCTGCAGCGGAATAAAAGGCGATATCCGGACAGAGGTTGTTCAGCGTTTCCTGGAAATCGAGCGGTTTAAAAATCGCGTTACTGGCATGGAATTCACCACCACACAGAATGACGCGGCACTGCGGTTTTTCCTGCAGCACCAGAAACGTATTCAACGAGTAGCAGATTGCAGTGAAGGGCAGTTCATTGTCGATCGCTTCAATGATCCACGGCGTGGTCGTACCGCAATCGAAAAAGATGGTCTGATGCGCCTGCACGAGACTCGCCGCCTGCTGGGCAGCGCGACGCTTTTCATCAACCAGACGGGATTTTTGATCGCTGATTAAATAGTGGTTAGCGCTGCGGGGTTCCAGAACAATATAGCCCCCGAGCAGCACGACGGGAGCATCATGATTATTCAGGTCGCGACGAATGGTCATCTCAGATACGCCCAGCAACGTCGCGGCTTCTTTGAGGTGTAATTTATCGCTGCGTTTCAGCGCCTGCAGTAATTGACCAATACGCTCGTCGCGTCGAGTTTCCATAGTTCCCCTGGAGAATAGAATAAGTGCTTAGTTTCGCGCTTAATACTACTCTTTTTACCGCGGGTTAGTCACGTACCCAACCTTTACGGATGGGGAGAGCGAAGCAGGTGCGATAGCACGTCTGCAGGCCGAGGTACAAGGTTGTGCCGAACCGTTGCCAGATCATCTGGGCGCTCAGACAGCCGATCAACCCGGCCAGTAATCCGCCCAGCATATCCAGCGGCCAGTGAACGCCAAGGTAAACACGTGACCAGGCAATCGCCACGGCGACAACCATCAGCAGAGCACCCGTCCACAAGCGATGCCAGAACAGGAAGGCCAGAGCAAAGGTAAAGATAACCGTACCGTGGTCGCTTGGGAAAGAGTCATCTGCCGCATGGTGCAGGAAGTTATAGCCGATGTGGTTAACGAACGGACGATCGTGGGGGAAAAGATGCCCCATCAGCCAAGAAATCGTCAGACCGACTACCAACGCAATGGCCATTTTGATGACCAACTGGCGCTGGAGCGTAACTTGACCACGAGGTCCCCAAAGCCAGAGCACAACGGCTAACAGCGGCACAATGCTGATCAGATCTTTGGCAATGAAAATGGCGAGCGAAATTGCCCATTGCGCAGAGTCGGGTGTTGCATTGATCAAGTAAAAAAGCGAATTGTTCAGATTTTCCAGCATAACGTCCAGACTCAGTGTAATCGTTAAATAGACCCATTTGGGGAGAGCATAAAATTGCTTCCACGGGATAAAAAGCGGTCTTGTCTTATTTGCCTGTTAAATGACGATTTTTAAGACAATTAATGAGACTTATTGAGCATGATAGCGGTCTCAACTTAAATTAACCTTAAAGCAAAATGTTCTTGAGCAAATGAGTGTAAAAATGTGCGCATTTTGCTTTCAAATCACATAATTCACTATCACCAGTACGGCGCATTTATTACACTTTGCGCGATTTTTCTATAGTTAAGAGATTGCATGCAGAACCGTTTATCTTCAGGCGTCCGTTTGGGGCGTCAGGCATTACTTTTCCCGCTCTGTCTGGTGCTTTACGAATTCTCCACTTATATCGGCAACGATATGATCCAGCCCGGAATGTTGGCGGTGGTGGCGCAATATAATGCCGGATTAGATTGGGTACCTACGTCCATGACCGCCTATCTGGCAGGCGGCATGTTTTTGCAGTGGTTGTTAGGACCGCTGTCGGACCGTATTGGTCGTCGTCCGGTAATGTTAACCGGTGTGATCTGGTTCATCGTTACCTGCCTTGCAACCCTGCTTGCACAGAATATTGAGCAATTTACCTTCCTGCGTTTTTTACAGGGGATAAGCCTGTGCTTTATTGGTGCAGTGGGTTACGCCGCCATTCAGGAATCCTTTGAAGAAGCGGTCTGCATAAAAATTACCGCGCTGATGGCAAACGTGGCGCTGATTGCGCCACTGCTGGGTCCGTTGGTAGGCGCAGCCTGGGTACATGTTCTGCCGTGGGAAGGGATGTTTATCCTGTTTGCTGCTCTGGCAGCCATCTCCTTTTTTGGTCTGCAACGCGCGATGCCGGAAACGGCAACCCGGCTTGGTGAAAAGCTGTCCATTAAAGAGTTGGGCAAGGATTATAAGCTGGTGCTGAGGAACGTGCGCTTCGTTGCAGGCGCACTGGCGTTGGGTTTTGTCAGCCTGCCGTTACTGGCGTGGATTGCGCAGTCCCCGATTATTATCATCAGTGGTGAACATCTCAGCAGCTACGAATATGGTCTGTTGCAGGTGCCGATTTTTGGCGCGTTGATTGCCGGTAACCTGGTGCTGGCGCGTCTGACTTCGCGAAAAACCGTGCGTTCGCTAATTATCATGGGCGGCTGGCCAATCGCCGTTGGCCTGATTATTGCTGCTGCGGCCACGGTAGTGTCATCTCATGCATATCTATGGATGACGGCAGGTTTGAGTATCTATGCGTTTGGCATTGGCGTGGCGAATGCGGGGCTGGTGCGCCTGACGCTGTTTGCCAGCGAAATGAGTAAGGGTACTGTTTCTGCCGCAATGGGTATGTTGCAGATGCTGATTTTTACCGTCGGTATTGAGTTGAGCAAACACGCGTATCTGCTGGGAGGGAACGGCTTGTTCAGCTTGTTCAATCTGGCAAGCGGCGTACTGTGGCTGATTCTGATGGTTATCTTCCTGAAAGATAAACGGGTAGGGAATTCCCGGGAAGGTTAAGGCCCGGTTGTCCGCAATCCAGCGCAGATAAGCATAATGACGCCGATAAATTCATCATTATGTTGATAATAGAATCACGCTGTAGGCCGGATAAGCGAAGCGCCATCCGGCGGCCTGTAGCAAATTGCCGGATGGCGGCGTAAACGCCTTATCCGGCCTACCGCTCACCAAAGATCTTAACTGACCAGTATTACGGTTGTCTGGGCCTGGCGATAACTTAGTGGTGGTCGTCAATCTGATGTTCGATAACCATCCCTTCACCGACGCTTGCCACATGTCGCGCATAAGGATGTGCGCGATAGACAGGGGCCGGAGCAGGCGCTGGAGCAACATATACCGTTTGTGGTGCGGTCGTTACGCTGACTGCCTGCGGGACGCTGACGGAAGAGGGCACTACCACCACTTTATAACCGCTGGGGACATCAACGGTAACGCTCTGTGCAAATGTTGTCCCCGCAAAGCCCAGCAACAATGTCGCCATCAGTACACTTTTCTTCATGATCCGCTCGCCTGAAATATTCACTGGAAGTAATAATCCAGCGGGTTAATTTGAGGCGGATTATGAATAGATCATGCCATCATTTTGTTGCCGTCTGTGCTGAGCCGTTAATACGTAAACGGTGCTTCATTCTTTAACACGCGATCGATAACATCCAGCACGCCCTCTTCGTTGTTCGAGCCTGCACGATATTTTGCCGCCTGGACAACCGGTTCGTGAGCGTTGGCCATTGCGAAACTAAATCCCGCCTGACGCAGCATCTCAATATCATTTCCGCCATCGCCAAACACAACAACCTCGTCGTCGCTAATATTCCAGCGTTGTTGCAGCAGGCGCAGACCGTTAGCCTTATGCACGCCGGGAATTATTAAGTCGATGCTGCCGTAGCCGGTATGCACCGGTACCATAATATCGCCAATCGCCTCGTGGAGATCGGCCTGTACCTGTGGAATTCGGTCGTCGGAAATATTCAGCCCGAACTTGAAGAAAACGTCGTTAAGATTGTCAAAATTATCTACAAACTCGAGACGATGATAGTACATGGCGGAAACGTTCTTATGCTCATCGCTGTACTGCTTCAACGTATAGGCGCTGTTTTTACCACAGGCAATAATGTCGATATCGGCGCGGGTCAGTAGATGATCCACGATGGCATGGAAATCGTCTTTAGCCAGTTCGCCGTTAAAAACATCTTCTCCTTCACTGACCACCCAACCGCCGTTTTCGGCGACAAATGAGATTTCATTGGCCAGTTCGGGGAAAAAGGAAATCAACTGATAATATTGGTTACCGCTGGCGACCACAAAGCGGATCCCTTGTTCTTTTATCTGGCGGTATTGCGCCATAAAACGCTCGCGGTTATAGGTTTTTTGGTCGCTTAAAAATGTGCCGTCCATGTCGACCGCAATTAATTTGATACTCATTAGCTGTTCTCCATCACCGTAGTATTTTTGAGATCCGGTTTCGCTACCGCTTTCGCGACGACGGCGGCGACAAGCACCAGCGCCAGCACCACCAACATAGCGCTGCGCAGGCCATAGTGTTCACCCAGATAGCCCAGAAGCGGCGGTCCAACAAGGAACGCCAGGTAACCGGTGGTCGCCACGACGCTGACGCGGGTCGGGGCATCGGGGCCGGTGTCGCTGGCGGCTGAAATGGTCAGCGGGAAACCGAGCGATGCGCCGAGTCCCCACAGAATAACGGACACACCCGCCACCCAGGAGCTGTCGACAAAAATAATCAGGCTAATCCCGAGAGCGCCCATCAGCGCACTGGCGCGCACCACCGCAACGCGGCTGTAACGGTCGATGAACCAGCCACCGGTAAATCGCCCAACGGTCATACCCAGCGTAAAACCGGCATAAATCAGCGAGCCTGATGTCGGGCTAAATCCATGTCCGTCCACCATTAACAGTGGAAGCCAGTCGTTGGCGGAACCTTCAGCAAATGCCATCGCCAGCACTACAACGCCGATCAGCAATAGCTGGATATCACGATAAAAAGGCAGTCCTTTTTCACCGGAGTGAGAACCGTCAGCGGCATTTTTGCCCGTGCCGTCAGGAATAGCTTTGATGGCGATGAAAATAGGTGTGATAGCAACCATTGCAGCCAAAAGAATATGCGCGGTAGCCGGGACGCTGAAGGCGGTAAGCATCATTCCAACTCCAGCCCCTGCCAACGTTCCCAGGCTGTAAAAACCGTGCATCATCGGCAGCACGGTTTTGTTCATTTCGCGCTCAACTGCCGCACCTTCGACGTTGATGGCAACTTCTGCCGCGCCAAAGCTGGCGCCAAATACGCTCAGGCCAAACGCGAAAAGCCATGCGGAATGCAGCCAGAGCGCTACGCTGAGGATCGCCATTCCGAGGACTGCACAAGACATGGTGGTGCGGATGACCTTACGCGTGCCAAATCGTTTCACCAGCCAGGCCGAACAAAGTATGCCACTCATCGAACCAATAGAGAGCCCAAACAACACTGCACCCATTTCGGCAGTGGAGATGGAGAGGATATCTCTGATGGCAGGGGTACGCGTTGCCCAGGAGGCCATTAATAATCCTGGTAAAAAGAAGAACGTGAACAGCGCCCAGGTGCGACGTCTTAAGGCTTTGCGTGATGAGATGCCAGTCATGAATTCGAGCCAAAGAAAAGAGGGAAGGAGACAACATTAGCAAGACTGTGTACATTTGTACACAAATGCAAGAAGAGGAAATGTAGTGCGACGTGCAAACGATCCGCAGCGGCGGGAAAAAATAGTTCAGGCGACTCTGGATGCAGTAATAGCTCATGGTATTCATGGGGTTACACACCGTAAAATCGCTATGATTGCCGAGGTGCCACTGGGTTCTATGACCTATTACTTTTCGGGAATTGATGAGCTTTTGATGGAGGCATTTGGCCGTTTTACTGACAGGATGATGCTGCAGTATCAGGACTTTTTTGCCGATGTTAAGGATGCGTCGCAGGCTTGCCATGCCATTACCGATATGATTTACGGCTCTCAGGTCACAACGCCTGATAATATGGAGCTCATGTATCAGCTGTATGCTTTTGCCAGCCGTAAACCAGCGTTGAAAACGGTGATGCAGAACTGGATGCTACGCAGCCAACAAACGCTGGAGCAGTGGTTTGACCCGGTTACGGCGCGGGCGCTGGATGCGTTTATTGAAGGAATGACGCTGCATTTTGTCACGGACAAAAAACCACTGCAGCGAGAAGATATCTTGCTGATGGTGGAGCGTATTGCAGGGATACCCGCGACAGTCAGCTGTGCGTAGCGCCTCCGGTAATATTCACTACCGTCGCGGTCATGGCGCTGGCATGGTCTGAAGCGAGAAAGGTCATGACCTCAGCGATTTGTGCAAGCGTAGGCAGGCGCACGAGCATGGTACTTTGCGCCGCACCCCCTAACCATTGATCGACGGTTAAACCCATTGACTGTGCTTTGGCGGAGAAAATTTCTCCGGTATAGGAGCCAGCTGCAACAGCATCCACAATCGCATGCGAGCGCACGCCGACGACCCGGATATTTGCCGGTCCTACCTCGCTGGCGAGCGCTTTAATAAAAGCCTCTGTTCCTGCACAACCAACAATATGACCCAGATGACCAGGCATCGCCATCGGGGCCGCGGGGGCAACAACGCTGAGAATGACGCCCGCACGATTGCCGCCCATGTGCGGCGTTACGGCTTTAGCGATATTGAACTGCGCCGAGAGGAAAGGGGTGATGCCGCTCATAAACTCAGAGAGGGATAATGCGTTAATGCGTTTGCCCTGTTCGTGCATAAATCCCGTTGCGTTAACCACCACATCTATTCCACCGGTTTGCTCTACAAGGCGGGTAACTTCCTTCGATGCGTTGTGCTCGTCGAGTACATCGGTGATAAAGGTTTCGACTGTACCTCCTGCCATTCGGATAATACTGGCCGTCCGATCAAGCTTTTCCTGGCTGCGAGCACCCAAACACACATGGGCTCCTTCGCGCGCCATGGCCTGCGCAACCGTACTACCAATAGCCCCGCTGCCACCAAAAATTACTGCGACTTTGCCAGTAAGCAACATGACTAACCCCCATCCCCGATAAAGCACCGTTTTAAAGTATGTGCCATAACCGGCATGCTGCAAATTTGGGAGGTGTTTCAGAGGTGGAAGGCGATGAACGCAAATTTCAGGCAACAAAAAACCCATTTATGTAAACGGGTTAGTAAAAATAACGACTTGTAAGATAATCAATAAGTTAGTTTGGTGGGGATAGGTGGCGACTACGGGGCATTGCCAACCGCTGCCGCCATTTTGTCGCCACTAACGTTTAACTAACTAATGTCATAAGAGTGCGCGTATTAAAATACCACAACACCTTTGACGGGAGCGCCTGCACCACGGATTTCGCCGCTTCCATAAGAGACGACTTTCCCGTTTTCAAAGGTAACGTAGTAATCACCCTTATCCCATCCCCAACCAGATGTTAACCGGTTGCTGTACTGGATTTGTTCGCTGTTACCTTTAACTGCATCACCATCAGGCGTTCCAAGCAAATCAAGTACTTGTTGTTTTGTCATGCCAACCTGAACATTGTGAATTTTTTCACCAGTAGTACAGCTTGCTAAAACTGCTACGGTAAAGCCGATCATCATTAATTTTTTGAAGTTCATTTCTCAGTCTCTATGGATTGTGAGCAGTAATTATTTACCAACCAATATTATGTGATATTGATCACGCACTAGAGGACTTAATGATTCCATGAATAATTTTTAATAATCTGGTACAGGATGGGCACTCTAAATCCGGGGCATGTCAAAGTTTGTTTGTGCCATAGGCAATGTCGCCAGGGGATTAAAACGCAATGCTGTTTCCAGGTGGTCAGGTGCTAAGTGTGCGTAGCGCATGGTCATTTTTATGTCGTGATGCCCAAGGATTTTCTGCAGGGCTAGGATGTTTCCGCCAGACATCATAAAGTGTGCTGCGAACGTATGACGCAGAACGTGTGTTAGCTGGTCGGGCAGCGTCGCCCTGTCATTGTCTTTGGCGAGCAATCTGCAAGCGCTGACGCAAATGACTGGATCGACCTTGTACAGGCTGACGTGGAAGCCGTGGGTTATGTCTTCGGGGCGAGCGCGTTTCCGGCTGCGAGCGTCGGTACCCCGAACATCCGGGACAGAACTTATTGGGTGGCCCACACCAACAGCGAATACCTGGAAGCATCCCAGCAACGCGGGCCGTCAGGGAGGATTGAACTTGCAGACAGCTGCGCAGCTTTCGGGCTGGACGACTCCGAGCGCCAGCGACAGCAGGCGGGGAGGGCGAGGGATTACCGAGGGCATGTCCGGCAGCAGCCTTACGCAACAGGTAAAAATGGCTGGCTGGCCCACGCCAACAGCCAGCGACCACAAAGGGGGATATCCTGGGGGGAGAATTCGCAACGGGAAAATATCGACAGAGCGTCTGGATGTGGTGGCGCAGATTGCAGGCCCGATCCGGTTAACGGCTTCTGAAAAGATGCTGACTGGCTCAAATGCACAGATGGAAAATGGAGGCCAGTTAAATCCGGCCTTGAGCCTCTGGTTAATGGGGCTGCCTCCAGAGTGGGACGAATTCGAACCTACGGAAACGCCTTAAACGCAGAGGCGGCTGTAGTTTTCATCTGGTCTTACATGATGGGGACTGGCCAGTGAAGTTCACCAGTCTCAAAATGGTAGCGACCGGCGGCTCTGACGAGTCCGCCGTGGCCTTTCCATGGAATACCCCAAAAAAAGCGGTTAATCCGTATCTGGACCCGGCGGACGTTGCGCCGGAGTCTGCGCTTTCAAACCTCATCACTCTGTATGCTGCGGATAACGAGCAGGAGCATCTGCGCCATAAGGCGCTGAGTGATGAGGGTTGGGAGCGCTACTTCTTTAATGAATCCCGTGATCCTGTCCAGTGTGAAATGGAGCAGGATCGGCTGATTAGCCATGCCAAAATGGCCCGCGAACAGCAGCGCGTTAATCCCGATTTGGTGATTATTGCCGATGTAAGCGCCATGCCTGCCCATATCAGCAAGCCTCTGCTGGAGCGTATTAAATACTTCCATAGCCTGGGCAGAGCTAAAGCTTATTCCCGTTATCTGCGCGAAACAATCAGACCGTGTCTTGAGCAGCTGGAACGTGTGCGTGACAGCCTGGTGTCTGCGTCTTTCCGGTTCATAGCGAGCCAGGACGGGCTGGAGGGGCTGCTGGTACTGCTTGAAATGAATCAGGAGCAGGTCAAACGCCTTTCCACGCTGGTTGCGGCATATATGAGCATGTGTCTTGATGCGGCTTGCGGTGATCTGTTTGTCAGTGACGATGTTAAACCAGAAGAAATCCGCCAGGCATGGGAAAGGGGTGCTGCAGAAGCCATGCGCACTAGGTTAGTGATTCTAGCCAATGTTTTAAGATTTACATCTCACCTAGATGTTGATGAAGTCCTTCTATAACCATATGATCAGCAACGATGTTGTACCGCAAAATCAAAAAATATATAGGGAATGTATGAAAACCAATAAGATTATTTTATCAATGTCTCTTGCTGGGGTTTTGACTGGTTGCGCTCCAAATATCCCTCGTCCTGTAGGAACTCCTGTGGAGGTTATTAAACCTGCTGTAGGGCAGACAGCTACGGCATATATGGGAAACCCAATCATCAAGTCAGCAACAGGGATAAAAACTGATGTTTTGGAGCTAGGGGCTGCTAATGGAGCTATGTCATCTATTGCTGCGGGTACTTACTGTAATGTTGGCAATGGCGTATACCGTAATCATCAGAACCCACAGTCTGTGGCTTTAAAGAACATTTATGGTCAAGTTGCTGGTTATGTTGATTACGTAAGCTATAACTCTGCGAAAAACGAAATCTCACCACCAAATGGAACATCTTACACGGCTGCTGAAATATCTATCAAACGGGTACCTGATGGACTGTGCCGAGTAGATAATTCTCTTGTAAAAACAATTGAGTATAATGGTAATGCTGGCGGAGTGATGAAATTTACTTACCGTGAGTTCGCAAACGATATGGCTCGTGCAGCATTCACCACTGATTTTTCTGTAGATTCAAAAATCAGCGATGTCATTACTTACAAAGGCGCTAAGTTTAAGGTAAGGAATGCTGATAACTCGTCTATTTCGTATACAGTGATCTCAGGTTTTGATGAAGCAACTAGCTTCTAAATGAAGTCATAGCAGCACCCATGAGCGATTGTCATGTTGTGCATGCCTATGCCGCATGAAATTGCATGATCGTTTGAGGATCATCTTTGCTGAGGCCCGTCATAACTGGCGGGCGTTTGCTTATCCCATGCAGGTGCATGAAAACCTGTACATAAAGCGGGCAGGCGTGGCGGGGATACGAGCGCGCGCTGAGGTGGAGAATTGCTTGTTGTCTATTTTTTTCTGAGTAATGATTATCAAATCTTGATCAACTACATGGGTAATGAAAATGGCGATGGCGATGGCGATGGCGATGGCGATGGCGATGGCGATGGCGATGGCGATGGCGATGGTGGGGCTTGGTGCAATTGCTGCGTATCTTGGCAAAGCTGCTGGGGCCAACAGCTGACTACTTAGGTGGAGAATTAAGAGATTTTGCGCAAAAGCGCGTTGAGAACGTTGGTAAGATTTTTGCCAATGCATCACAGAAGATTTCTGAAGAAAAAGAATCTAGTGGCTCGGTGCCACCCAAAGTGTTAAGAAGTATTCTCAACGAAGGGTCTTATTCCACTGATGGCATGGGAGTGGAGTATTTTGGTGGAATACTTGCTTCTTCAAAATCAGAGGAAGGACGTGACGATCGTGGGGCTAGACTAGCTCTGAAGGTTGCTTCACTCACTGTATACCAGCTTAGAGCGCATTGTTTACTATATTACGCGCTTACTTTGGCATTAAAAGGTAAAAACTTATTTTTTTATCCTGACAGAAAAGGTATGCAGACTTTTGTTACCATGAATAGCTTTTTAGAATGTATGGATTTCAGTAAAAAAGAGTACCAACAAATAGACTCTCTTTATTCACATATTTTCAGTGGGTTAAATCAAGAAGGACTAATTGAGTAGGATTACAGTTATGGTCAAGTTGATTTCATAAAAACTAGATACCCCAAGTTAAATGAATCAGGGGTTTTATTTATCCCTACTTTAGCTGGAGTTGAGCTATTTTTATGGGCATTTGGCTATGGAGAAAAACACATTAACTATTTTTTTTGATTCTGAATTCTCACCTAGTATTAATGACATTAATTGTGATGCTTTGATGGCTAAAGCTATTATTGATTTCTAGTTACTAAGGGGCGGTTTAAATCAGCCCCTTGAATTAATAATGGTTATATTAAATTATATTGCTCAAAAGAAATGACATCATCATTCAACCAGCTATTTAATTCTATCAACCTCTTCTGCAATGGTAGTAACTCGTTCCTTACAAATACATTTGCTGCCTTCTCAACACCCCAACATTACTCGGCATAATCCCCATCATCTGCGGCGGTACGCGGTGTGCTGCCATCATGTCATCGCGGCTCACGTTCTTGATATTCAGAAACTCATCCTTTGCCGCCATTTCTGACAGTGGGATGATCTGAATGCCATCCTTTTTGCCGTTGGGTGAGTACATAAACAGGTTGCGGAAGTTACCCGGACCTTTGGCGCTTTTCATGGCCTGGCGGATGTTGTTCACGTCCTCCTGGTTCTGTGCGGCGTCAGTCATATACATGATGAAGCCTGCGTGGCTGCCGTTAATGTAGTACTTCCGGCGGAACAGTGTTGCGGACTCATTCAGCAGGGCGGAAGGGATGGCTGACAGATATTCCGGCAGGCCGTAAATCTCCTGGTTTAAATCCGGCTCCATCAGGTGAAAGATGCTGCCTTTGGTAAACCCGTAGGGCTGCGTGGTCATGCCGTATTGCACAAACCAGTAAGTGTCGAGATCGATCCCGCGTCGTGTGTATTTCGCCAGTGATGGCTCCAGCGATAGAATACCGCCCAGCCGGTTGGTCCTTTTCTCTAGGTAGGCGTTGCCAAACACCAGTCTTTCAGGTTGCTGCGCGATGGCAAAATTTCACGGGGGGAATATGAATCCTTCAATCGTTAAGCGCTGCCTTGTCGGGGCTGTGCTGGCTATCGCCGCCACGCTGCCCGGCTTTCAGTCGCTAAAAATCTCCGTTGAAGGGCTGAAACTAATTGCAGATTACGAGGGGTGTCGTCTGCAGCCGTATCAGTGCAGCGCAGGGGTTAATAAACAATGTGTTACTGACTGAAAAAAGGCTGGATGCTTGCCTGACGGTTAAGCCCCCGCAACATGTCTACGATGCGCTGGTGAGTATTGGTTTCAATGTGGGGACCGGCGCGATCTGCAGGTCAACCATGGTGTCATATATCAATCGCAAGCAGTGGTGGCAGGCATGCAACCAGCTACCGCGCTGGATTTACGTTAACGGTGTGAAAAATAAAGGTCTGGAGAACCGCCGCACGCGGGAAATGGCCTGGTGCTTAAAAGGAACTGGGGCATGACGCGCTTGCTGGCGGTAGTGCTGGCGCTGGCTATTGTGGCGCTGGGCTGGCAGTCGTGGCGGCTTAACAATGCCAGTCACACCATTGAGACGCAGAGCGCGGCGCTGAAAAGAAAAACGCAGGAACTGACGAAGAAAAACAGTCAGTTGATCGGCCTGTCTATTCTGACGGAAACCAACAGCCGGGAGCAGACGCGGCTATATGTGGCAGCGGAACAGACCACCGCTCTGCTGCGAAGCCGCCAGCGCCGGATCGAGGAACTGAAGCGTGAAAACGAGGATTTACGCCGCTGGGCTAACGCTCCTTTGCCTGCTGACATTATCAGGTTGCGCGAACGTCCGGCCCTTGCCGGAGGTGCAGCTTACCGTGAATGGCTGTCCCAGAGTGACGCAGTGCCGCCTGGAAAGGTCAGCGCCGCGCAGTAACGGTGATCTGAATGCGGTGCTGGATGAAACAGAGGCCGCCTGGGCGGTCTGTGCTGACAAAGTCGACACGATAGTTGCGTGTCAGGAGCGAGAGAGTGAACAAACCGCAGTCCTTACGCAGCGCCCTGAATAAAGCGGTTGCCTATGTCCGTGACAACCCGGACAAGCTGCACCTTTTCGTTGATAACTGCTCTCTGGTGGCAACCGGTGCCAGCTCCATGTTATGGGAATACCGCTACACCCTGAACGTGGTGATCGAGGATTTCAGCTGCCACCAGAATCTGCTGATGGCTCCCGTGTTGCTATGGCTCAGCGAAAATCAACCGGACGCCATCAACAACACGGAGCTACGCGAAAAACTGTTCACCTTTGAAGTGGATATTCTGCGCAATGATGTATGCGATATCAGTCTGAATCTGCAACTGACGGAGCGTGTACTGGTCAGTACCGATGGTGCTATCTCGACGGTTGAGGCAGAGCCAGAACCCGACGAACCAGAAGAAATGTGGACGGTGAAACGTGGATAATCTGCATCAATTGGATGAGTGGCTGACAGCGCTGCTGGCTAATCTGGAGCCTGCCGCACGCCAGCGTATGATGCGCGAGCAGGCGCAACAGCTGCGCCGGAATCAGCAGAACAACATCCGCCTGCGGCGCAATCCTGATGGCACGGGTATGAGCCGCGAAAAGTTACGGCCCGAACCAAAAAGGGGCGCATCAAGCGGCAGATGTTTACGAAGCTGCGTACGGCGAAATACCTGAAAACTGCAGCCAGCACAGACACTGCCAGCGTGCAGTTTGCGGGGCAGGTGCAGCGGATTGCCCGGGTGCATCATTACGGCTTACGTGATCGTATAAGCCGTCGGAGGCCGGAGGTGCGTTATGCAGAGCGGAAATTGTTGGGTGTAAATAGTACAGTGAAAGACGAGTGTACAATTTATTGATTAATGCGATTAAATAATTATTACGGCCTATTGAAATCCGCCAATGCTCATCTATCTTGTAAATATGATAAAAAAGTTCGCTCGGGTTCTCATATGATTAATGTGATATAAATGAGGGCTTTTTTGTATGTAATTGATGCGGTTCTTATTCCTTTCTTGAACTCATACAGCTTGCTCTGGAGTTGAATATGGCTAGATTCGCTTTCGCTGTTATTCCTATCCTTTTCCTTACTGGGTGTGCTTCAAAAACTATAGATGACAGTAATAATCTTGCTGATGCTGGAATCGTTTATTCATCCTCAATGGATAATTTTTTTGGTAAGGTTATTGGTTATACGACAGAATATAGTAATTTCGCATTATTGCATTATAGTAAGGTTCCAGTAAATCAAACACCAAGTAAGTTGTCTTCACAAATGAAGCTTGAAGATGATAAAACTATAACTGAAGCAAAAGATCTTGAAGCGATTAAAGTTCGAGTTGCATTAACATCAGGGTATTTCACGTCATTAAAGAAAATGGCCAACGATAAGTCCGATAAGGAAATTTCTGAGGAAAGTGCATCACTTGTCACGAAGGTTGACTCAGGCAATAAGGTGTTTGGGACTAATAAGTTAAGTGATGAGGATAAAGGTTACATTGATCAGATTACATCAAACGCAGCTAAAGCGTACAAGGCAGGTAAGATTAGTACATCCTTAAAACAAGCTACGCCATACATAGCAAAAGAGTTAATCATCCATAAAAAAGCTCTCGCTGCATTTAGTAGTGTATATATAGGTAATCTCAAGGATTATTCTGACAATAACTATGCTAATAGTGTAAAAGAACCATATATAAAACATGTGAAAGATCTAAATGCAGAGTCATGGGGGAAAGAACGAAAGGAATGGATAACTATTCAATCTAAATTAGCTCATTTTGACATTGTTAAAACAGCTCCAGATACAATGTTAGATCTGCTTTATAAAACTACTAATGGTGAAGGAGCTTCAATTTCAGCATTGCAAGATAGAGTCGAAATTCAGCAGTTTGCAGCATTTGTGGATTCTTTATCTACTGATACATCTGCGGGGGTTAAAAATGACTGAGCAAGAGCAGCAACTAATTCAGTATACTGTGGATAGTTTAAGGAATGTGAGGAATAAATTTTATCAATACTCTGATGCCGAGCTGACATCCATGAGTTTAAAGGATCAGGCACTGTACAGTGATAACCTTACGAAATTAATAGAGGCTATTGCCATACTGGATCATGCTAATTATCAAGCGATTATTGATGAATTTTCAAGAAACACATCAAAATTACAGGAGGCAATTGAAAGGAATAATGAGTTTTTAGCACAATCTAATAATGTGGTTCAGGTTGTTAGGGGAATTAATGAATTCTTAGCTATAGTATTGCCAATAATTTTGCTTCTTATGTGATCAAGAGAAACCATCTTGTACTGGAAGTACTAAATATATTATTAATGCCGCTTACTCAATGTCTGTGAGTAAGCGGCCTATTCATTGTGTAGATAACAAAACAATTCGGTTCAGTTGCCCAATCTAAGCGTAACAAGTCAACATTCCTTCATGAACGCACAACTCACCGAAATCATGCGCCTTATCACCAACCTGATCCGCACCGGAACTGTAACGGAAGTGGACCGGGTTAACTGGCTGTGCCGGGTGAAAACGGGCGACCTTGAAACCAACTGGATTAACTGGCTGACCTGCCGTGTCGGGAAATCCCGACATGGTGGAAACCGTCTGTAGGTGAGCAGGTAGTGCTGTTCAGCCTGGGTGGCAATCTGGAAACCGCCTTTGCCCTGCCTGCCGCCTACTCAAATCAGTTTCCGCCACCCTCAGACTCTGAGGACGGCAACGTGACGGCGTATGACGACGGCGGCTGGTTTGAATACGAACCCTCCACCGGATGCTGGTACGTGCGTGGCATCAAATCCATGGTGATCGAGGCATCAGACAGCGTCACCTACAAAACCAGTGAGTTTGTGGTGGAGGCTGACACCACGCGCATTAACAGCGAGGTGGTGATCAATGGTGGCGTCACTCAAGGCGGTGGCGCGATGATTTCCTGCGGTATCGTAGTTGATGACCATGAGCATACTGGTGTTCTGAAAGGCGGCGACAACACGGGGGGACCGGTATGACGTTGTATATCGGTATGAGCAGGAATGACGGGCAGGCCATTGCAGATACAGACCATCTGCGCCAGTCGGTGCGGGATATTCTGCTGACGCCGCAGGGCAGCCGTCTTGCCCGTCGGGAATATGGCTCCCTGCTGTCTGCTCTGATTGACCAGCCGCAGAACCCGGCGCTGCGCCTGCAGATTATGTCTGCGGTCTATGTGGCGCTGAACCGCTGGGAACCGCGCATTACGCTGGACTCCATCACTATCAACGGTAATTTTGACGGCTCTATGGCAGTTGAACTTACCGGACACGGCAATAACGGCGCACCGGTTTCCCTTTCCGTATCAACAGGAGCAGACAATGGCAGTCATTGACCTTTCCCGGCTACCGCCGCCGCAGATTGTGGACGTGCCGGACTTTGAGGCATTGCTGGCAGAACGCAAGGCCGCCTTTGTGGCTCTCCATCCGGCTGATGAACAGGAGGCCGTTATGCGCACGTTAGCGCTGGAGTCAGAACCCGTCACCAAACTGCTGCAGGAGAATACTTACCGCGAAATCCTGCTGCGCCAGCGAATTAATGAGGCTGCGCAGGCGGTCATGGTGGCCTATTCCATGGGAAATGACCTTGAGCAACTGGCAGGCAACTGCAACGTGAAGCGCCTGACGGTAGTCCCTGCCGATAATGACGCGGTACCGCCGGTCGCCGCAGTGATGGAAAGTGATGAAGCATTACGCCAGCGCATTCCTGCAGCATTTGAGGGGGTGTCTGTTGCCGGGCCGACGGGAGCCTATGAGTTCCATGCCAGAAGCGCCGACGGACGCGTGGCTGATGCCAGCGCAACCAGTCCTGCTCCGGCAGAGGTGGTGCTTACCGTACTGAGCCGCGAGGGTGACGGTACGGCAGGGGCTGACCTGCTGGCAGTGGTTGAGCAGGCGCTTAACAGTGAAAAGGTTCGCCCGGTGGCAGACCGCCTGACGGTGCGCAGCGCTGAAATTATTCCGTACAGCGTGGACGCAACGATCTTCCTTTATCCGGGGCCGGAGGCTGAGCCGGTGATGGCAGAAGCAAAAGCCAGTCTGCAGAAATACATCGCCAGTCAGACGCGGCTGGGACGTGATATCCGCCGCAGCGCCATTTATGCCGCGTTGCACGTAGAGGGTGTCCAGCGTGTGGAGCTGACGTCCTCTCTGGAGGATGTGGTACTGGATAAGACGCAGGCGGCGTCCTGTACAGAGTGGAGCGTCACCAACGGGGGTACGGATGAATAGTCTGTTGCCGCCGGGTTCGTCGCCGCTTGAGCGCAGACTGGCGCAGACCTGCAGCGGGATTTCCGATCTGCAGGTATCGCTGCGTGATTTGTGGAATCCGGCAACCTGTCCGATCAGATTCCTGCCTTATCTGGCCTGGGTGTTTTCTGTTGACCGCTGGGATGAAAGCTGGACAGAAAGCGTCAAGCGCCGTGTTGTGCAGGACGCTTTTTATATTCATCATCACAAGGGGACAACCAGCGCCGTGCGGCGCGTGGTGGAGCCATTCGGCTTCCTGATCCGCATCATTGAGTGGTGGCAGACCGGCGAAACGCCGGGGACGTTCCGTCTGGATATTGGCGTGCAGGACCAGGGCATAACAGAAGAAACCTATCTGGAGTCGGAGCGCCTGATCGGTGACGCCAAACCGTGCAGCCGTCATCTGACAGGCATGTCCATCAACCTGCAGACAGGTGGCCCGTATTTTGTGGCCGCAGCCACCTACACCGGCGAAGAAATCACGATCTACCCGTATATCAATGAAACCATTATTTCCGGCGGCACCGCATACGAGGGCGGGGCGGTCCATGTTATTGACACGATGAGAATGAACCCATGAGCGCAAAATTTTACACCCTGCTGACGGATATCGGCGCGGCGAAACTGGCAAGCGCCGCCGCGCTCGGTGTCCTGTTGAAAATTACCCATATGGCGGTGGGTAGCGGTGGCGGTGTGCTGCCCACACCAACGCACAACAGACAGCATTAGTTGCTGAGGAGCGCCGTGCAGCGCTGAATATGCTGTATATCGACCCGCAGAACAGCAGCCAGATTATTGCTGAGCAGGTGATCCCGGAAAATAAGGGCGGGTGGTGGATTCGTGAAGTCGGCCTGTTTGATGAAACTGGCGCACTGATCGCTGTGGGAAACTGCCCGTAGAGCTACAAGCCGAAGCTGGCGGAGGGCAGCGGACGCACGCAAACCGTGCGTATGGTACTGATTACCAGCAGCACCGATAACATCACCCTGAAAATAGATCCTGCAGTGGTTCTGGCAACCCGCAAATATGTGGATGACAAGGTGCTGGAGCTTAAGGTGTATGTGGATGACCTGATGGCAAAGCATCTTGCTGCTGTTGATCCTCATTCGCAGTATGCACCAAAAGACAGTCCGACACTCACCGGCACGCCAAAAGCGCCGACGGCGGTGGCAGGCAATAATTCCATGCAGCTTGCAAACATGGCCTTTGTGCAGGCAGCTATTCTTGCCCTTATTGGTGGCGCACCGGCAACGCTGGATACTCTGAAAGAAATTGCAGCAGCTATCAATAATGACCCGAATTTCAGTACCACCATTAACAATGCGCTGGCATTGAAAGCCCCGCTGGCAAGCCCGGCTCTGACCGGAACGCCAACAGTTCCTACTGCAGTTCAGTCGACTAACAATACACAGATTGCCACTACCGCGTTTGTGAAATCTGCCGTCGCCGGGCTGGTCGGTTCGTCGCCGGAGGCGCTGGAAACACTGAATGAACTGGCGGCTGCGTTGGGAAACGATCCAAATTTTGCCACCACTATGACAAATGCCCTTGTCGGGAAAATGGATAAAGCCGCTAATGGTGCTGATATTTCAGACGTTTCAGCGTTTCTCAAAAACCTTGGTTTAGGAGAGGCGGCGAAACGGGAAGTGGGAACTGAAGCAAATCAGATACCCGACATGAGTTTTTTACGCTGACGGGTAAAGGGTCTGATAATCTGCTGGTTAAAGGGCCAAACGGACTCATTATTCAGGTATTCAGGCGGAACCTCCCTAACAGCACGACTATCGGCGTTCCTCAGTCGCTCGCCGTTACCTACCCGACACCATTCCCGAATGGAGTGTGGGGGGCCTTCTGTACAAAAATGACATACGCACAAATTGTTACCTCATGCGAGAGCGTAACAAACACAGGGTTTGATGCCGTTACCTGTCTGGCGTCAGGTACCAGCCCTGACGCCAAAACGTCTGATGCTGTCTTTTTTGTGCTGGGGTACTGACTATGACCAACGAAAAATCAAAAGCTGAATCTAATCGTATTGATGGTTATATCTGGGATGTAAAAAATATTCGATTGCTGGCGTATTTTTTGAAACCGGAATATGAGGCGAACGGGATGTGGCCCGAGGAAGGTATTGATGTTGCATTATCTGTTTCAGATGAATATACAGGTCAGCCACCTGACGGGAAAGTTCTGGGGGCAGGTGTTGATGGGATGCCAGCTTGGGTTGACGCGCCGCCACCATCACAGGATGAACTGGTTAAGCAGGCCACTGCAGAAAAAGCAGCGAGAATAAACCAGGCTAATGCGTACATAAACGACAGACAATGGCCTGGAAAAGCTGTGCTCGGACGACTTGATGCAAATGAAATGAAAATGTATAACGTATGGCTTGACTATCTGGACGAGTTAGAGGCTGTTGATCCATCAAAAGCCTCGAATGTGGTTTTTCCGGCAAAGCCGTTGTTAACGAAATATTTTTAGAAGTGGGTTGACAATTATTTTATCAAGAGTGAGGCTTAAAATAAGGCTTATTAAAAATATAACAAGGGATAGGGATGTTGTTTTTAATAAAATATTGTCCACTATAAAAGGTATATTGAATTGTTTCTCTAAAACCCTAAAGACGCATACATGTATTAGATAAACACCATATGTAAGAGGTGCTATTTTTTCAATTAGCAAAGTGGCTGATTTGTTAGTGCTAATTGTTATTCTGGAAAACAACAATAATATAGCTGAGCATATAAGCAACATATTCAATCCAGAATCATAAGGGAATATGTTAAAGTTATATTTATTGACGCTTAGATACACTGTTGCAACATGAATTAAAAATAAGGCTGGTATGCTGTAAATTACAATGTTTGTGTTCATTTGAATCCTTTTCAAAAGACCGCCAATAATGAAGTATAACACCCATGTGTCTAAGTTTTGTACGGGGATTAAATGATGGTAGTATGTAAAAGATTGACTGAATGAATACGAATATAATGAATAGTAAAATAGAATTGATAAAGCTATTATTACTTTAAAACTATCGCTCTGTGGAATTTTGTTAATGATGTACTGTATCGCAGGTGCTATTAAGTACAGGCCGGTAATAGCATAAACAAACCAAAAGTGTACTGATAATGATACGGTGCTTTTCGATATTAAGATTAAATATTCAATAACACTTGTGGGCGTTCCGTTATTCCAGTTAATTATGTAGTAATGCGCAAGGGAGTATATTATAAATGGTAAGATAATAGCAGGTAATCTTCTTCTGTAGAAACTTAAAGGATTGCTGTCGTTTCTGTTAAGTAGATAGTATCCACTTAACATGAAAAATATTGGTAACCCAATACGCACAAAGGATTGGGTGAAAAGAGTTTGAATTTGAACACTCTCACTTTGATGGCTGGTAACAGTATAGGCATAATCAGGTGTAACATGAATACCTATTACAAAAATACAGCAAATTATACGTAACAGATCTAAAGATATGTCTCTTTTCATATTGTACGTGAGTTCGTCTGACTGGAAAGAAGGTGCTTAATAGTACCATCAATAGGGATATAAAAAACAATATAAATTCATGTGGGTTTGGTTGATTTACATGTTTTTCCCCATTCGAATAACCTGTTGTGTCATTTTCTATACAACCTGCACAGCGTGTGCCGCACGTAAAAGATTAGGAACATAAGCAGACCCCCTGTAAACCGGAGAGACTGCCTTATGGCTCAGGATTACCACCACGGGGTGCGCGTTGTTGAAGTCAACGAGGGCACCCGATCTATCACCACGGTGAGCACCGCTATCGTGGGCATGGTCTGCACCGGCGATGATGCTGATGCGTCCGTATTCCCTCTCAATAAGCCGGTTCTGCTGACGGATGTGCTGGAGGCCAGCGGTAAAGCAGGCGAGTCCGGCACGCTGGCCCGTTCGCTGGATGCGATTGCCGACCAGTCAAAACCCATGACGGTTGTTGTGCGCGTGGCGCAGGGCGAAACCGAAGCGGAAACCACCTCCAATATTATCGGTGGCGTCACGTCCGACGGTAAAAAAACGGGTATGAAAGCGCTGCTTTCTGCGCAGTCGCAGCTGAAAGTTAAGCCGCGAATTCTCGGTGTGCCGGGGCACGACACGCAGGCGGTTGCCACTGAGCTGATGAGTGTTGCACAGAGCCTGCGCGGGTTTGCCTACCTGTCCGCCTATGGCTGCAAGACGGTGGAAGAAGCCATTGCTTACCGGGACAATTTCAGCCAGCGAGAAGGGATGCTGATCTGGCCTGATTTCATCAACTTTGACACCGTGCTAAAAGCCGATGCAACGGCTTACGCCTCCGCCCGTGCGCTCGGTTTGTGCGCCAAAATCGACGAACAGACCGGCTGGCACAAAACCCTGTCCAACGTGGGTGTGAACGGTGTCACCGGTATTTCAGCCGATGTGTTCTGGGATCTGCAGGACCCGGCAACGGATGCGGGACTGCTGAACCAGAATGACGTCACCACGTTGATCTGCAAAGACGGCTTCCGCTTCTGGGGTTCCCGCTGCCTCAGTGACGATCCCTTGTTTGCGTTTGAGAACTACACCTGCACGGCGCAGGTGCTGGCTTACACGATTGCAGAGGGGCATATGTGGGCGGTGGATAAGCCACTGAATCCGTCACTGGCCCGCGACATTATCGAAGGTATTTGCGCCAAATTACGCAGCCTGGTGAATCAGGGATACCTCATCGGGGCTGACTGCTGGCTGGATGAGTCAGTGAACGATAAAGACTCTCTGAAAGCCGGGAAGCTCACCATCGACTACGACTACACGCCTGTGCCGCCGCTTGAAAATCTGATGCTGCGCCAGCGCATCACCGCTCGCTACCTGGTCGATTTTGCCAGCCGTGTCAGTGCATAAGGGGGATACATGGCATTACCACGCAAGTTAAAACATTTGAACCTGTTCAACGACGGGAACAACTGGCAGGGGATCGTTGAGTCCCTGACCCTGCCGAAATTCACCCGCAAGTTTGAGAAGTATCGCGGCGGCGGTATGCCGGGCGCGGTGGATGTGGATATGGGGCTGGATGACGGTGCCCCTGACCGGCTGACCATCCGGTCGCGTAGCGCAGATTTCCGTGAAACCCTCAATACACGGCGCGAAAAATCATGGCATCAGACAACGGTGGGGGAGGTGGTAAAGGAAATCGCCGCCCGGCATAACCTCAAAATGGCGCTGGGTAAAGACCTGACGGATAAGGCGCTGGATCATCTGGACCAGACCAATGAAAGCGATGCAAGTTTTCTGATGAAACTGGCGAGACAGTATGGGGCGATTGCTTCCGTTAAGGACGGGAATCTGCTGTTTATCCGGCAGGGACAGGGAAGAACGGCAAGCTGTAAGCCGCTGCCGGTTATCACCATCACGCGCAAAGTCGGTGACGGTCATCGGTTCACCCTTGCTGATCGTGGTGCCTATACCGGTGTTATTGCCAGCTGGTTGCATACGCGTGAACCCAGGAAAAAAGAGACAACTAGTGTTAAGCGTCGTCAAAAGAAAACCACCACCCCCAAAGAGCCGGAAGCAAAACAGGGAGATTATCTGGTGGGAACGGATGAAAACGTGCTGGTTCTTAATCGTACCTATGCCAACCGGAGCAATGCAGAGCGCGCAGCAAAAATGCAGTGGGAACGTCTGCAGCGTGGGGTTGCTTCATTTTCCCTGC
The DNA here is from genome assembly GCF_030332445.1 of Citrobacter sp. Cpo126. Lineage (NCBI taxonomy): Bacteria > Pseudomonadati > Pseudomonadota > Gammaproteobacteria > Enterobacterales > Enterobacteriaceae > Citrobacter > Citrobacter sp. Cpo126. Next base: position 380,941 of record NZ_JAOWHT010000036.1, on the reverse strand, counting down.
AGCTCGCTGAGGGGCGGGCTGATCTCTATACGGAAATGCCGGTGAAGGTGACGGGGTTTAAGCAGCCGATCGATGATGCAGAATGGACCATTACCACCCTGACGCATTCTGTCAGCCCGGATAATGGATTTACGACCAGCATGGAGCTTGAAGTGAAAATAGATGAGTTCGCAATGGAATGATTAGTTCCAAATTGCGAACAATGATGTATCATTATTGCGAACTGGTTAACAATTAGGGCTGATTATTATGATGAATTGTCCTATGTGCGGGCAGGCTGCACATACCCGAAGCAGCTTCCAGGTTTCCAATGAAACCAAAGAACGCTACAACCAGTGCACTAACATCGAATGCGGGCATACTTTCGTGACGCATGAGACTTTTGTGCGCTCAGTATGCCGTCCTCAAAAAATCAGCGCAGCACCGCCTCATCCAAAGGGTATGCAGGAACAATTTGCTTACTAATACTGACCCGCCGCTGGCGGGTTTTGTACGTCTGGTGCCGCCATAACAAAAGCGCTGTCGCCATTTTGTCGCCACACATGAAAAAGAAGTTATCTAAGTGGTTGATTGGAAGGGGGATGAATTTCAGACAACAAAAAACCCATCAACCTTGAACCAAAACGGCGGGGTTGATGGGCTCCACAAATTGGGGACATCAAAGAAAAGCAGTGGCAATAGTTATGACTGACGCCTTGAAGAAAAGTTCTGCTTACCTGCAAAAATTTTTCAATTAAGGGAATATTTCAGCGCTAACCAAGGCCTGGCCAGACAATGACTATGAGTGTCCCCGCTAATGTCAGCAGAACGTTGGCAATCGCGTAGGTCCCTGCATAACCTAACGCAGGGATGTTGCTGCGTGCGGTGTCGCTGATGATTTCCATTGCCGGAGCACAGGTACGTGCGCCCATCATGGCACCAAACAGCAGGGCACGGTTCATGCGCAATACGTAAGCACCAAACAAGAAACAGATGACAACCGGAACCAGGCTGACTACCAGACCGGCAATCAACATTTGACCACCGACGGCACCCAGGCCATTACCAATGCCACTGCCTGCGCTTAAACCGACGCCTGCCATGAATACCATCAGGCCAAACTCTTTCACCATATTCAGCGCACCCTGTGGGATATAGCCAAATGTGGGGTGGTTGGCTCGCAGGAAGCCCAGCATGATCCCAGCGAACAGCAGTCCAGCCGCATTCCCGATGCCGAAGCTGAAATTACTGAACTGGAAGGTGATCATCCCGATCATCAGACCGATGATAAAGAAGGCGCAGAAGGCCAGCAGATCGGTCACCTGACTGTGAATGGAAATGAAGCCGATACGATCGGCAATGGTTTTCACGCGACGAGCATCACCGCTGACCTGCAACACGTCGCCTTTATTGAGTACGACGTTGTCATCAATAGGCATTTCAATCTGGCTACGGATCACGCGGTTCAGGAAACAACCATGGTCGGTCAGTTTCAACTGGGCCAGGCGACGACCAACGGCATTGTGGTTTTTCACCACAATTTCTTCAGTGACGATGCGCATATCGAGCAGATCGCGATCGAACACCTCTTTACCGTTACGGAAGCTGGGATCGAGGCGAGCATGGGCGTCCGGATAACCCACCAGGGCTATCTCATCGCCCATTTGCAACACCGCATCACCATCCGGGTTGGCCAGAATGCCGTTGCGACGGATGCGTTCAATGTAACAACCGGTCTGGCGATAAATACCCAGTTCGCGCAGATTTTTGCCATCGGCCCATGCCACTAGCTCAGGGCCAACGCGATAGGCGCGGATCACCGGGAGGTACACTTTACGATTGGCGTCGGTGTCCAGACCTCGTTCACGCGCGATTTGTTGGGCGCTGGTTTGCAGATCCTGATGCTGGAGTTTCGGCAAATAGCGCGCACCAACAATCAGGCTGACCAGACCAATCAAATAGGTGAGGGCGTAACCCAGGCTCAGGTTATCGAGAGCGCTTGAAAGTTGTGTCCCTGTCATTCCTGAATGGCGCAAGGTATCACCCGCGCCGACCAGCACCGGCGTTGAGGTCATCGAGCCAGCCAGCATACCCGCCGTCAGGCCGATATCCCAGCCAAATAGCTTACCCAGCCCCAGCGCGATCAGCATTGCGCTACCGACCATCACCAGGGCAAGCATTAGATAATTTTTCCCATCGCGAAAAAAAATCGAAAAAAAGTTGGGACCGGCTTCGACGCCGACGCAAAAAATAAACAGCATAAAGCCGAGATTTAATGCATCGGTGTTAATACTAAAGTGCTGCTGACCTAATAATAGGGAGACCACTAAAACGCCAATGGAATTACCTAGTTGGACTGAACCCAGACGTAATTTGCCCAGACACAGGCCCAGAGCCAGGACCACAAATAATAACAGGATGTAATTCCCATTTAACAAATCTGCGACGTTTATATTCACGGAGACTAACTTCTTGTTTACTAGTAAGCTATTGAAAGAAATGGCAATTTACGCTAATGTTTTTGCCAGAAATTAAGGGGCGATAGCATCGTACACAGCCCCGAATAATGCAGCATAACAATATATGCGGTTAGTTTAATCTCATTACGTATCAACGGCTATAAGAATCGTGTGGGTGTGTTTTTGGCATGGAATGCCGAGTTACTTTATCTGACTGGACGCCTGCGGGCGAAAAGAGTGTTCGATAGAGAATGTGTCAGGAGGAACGATTGAAACATAAGCAAAGTTGGGCGAGTGCGGTCTGCTGCTTTGTGCTCTTTATTGTGGTGTGTCTTTCATTAACGCTGAACGTGAAAGGGGCATTCAGAGCGGCAGGGCATCCTGAGGTCGGATTGTTGTTTTTTATCTTACCTGGTGCTGCGGCAAGCTTTTTTTCCCATCGTCGGGAAGTGCTCAAACCCCTGCTTGGTGCAATGTTGGCGGCGCCGTGCTGCCTGTTACTGATGCGGTTCGTTTTTATGCCGACGCGTTCATTGTGGCAAGAGCTGGCGTGGTTGTTTAGTGCGGTGTTTTGGTGCGCACTTGGCGCATTATGTTTTTTATTTATCAGTAGCTTATTCAATCAGCATCAACGGCGGAAAAAGAACTGATGACGCCCTCAAGGTGAGGGCGTAGAAACCGCTATCAGGCGAACAGATTCATGTTCTCTTTTGCCCAAGCTTCAAAATCCGTGCAGCCGCCGATGTGTTTTTGATCGACAAAAATCTGCGGAACGGTTTCAACTGGCTTACCTACCGTCTTTTCCAGATCTGCTTTGGTAATTCCTTCAGCATGGATATCAATGTAGCGGAAGTTAAAATCGTCATGCTCACTGCTTAATTTTTCTGCTAATTCTTTTGCGCGCACGCAATACGGGCACCCTGGGCGACCAAAAATAACGGCAAACATCTCTTTCTCCTCGAACTTATCAGGCCGGATGGCAATACTGGTTATGATGCCGCGATTTGTGACGGATGGAAAGCAGGTTCAGCCTGTTGCTTTGATATCCTCAAGCTATATCTGTTAAACACGGCAAGCCGGAACGTTTTATAATGGAAGCCATTTCGCCGGGAGGCCGCGTATGCGCACAATTGGTGTATTACCCAAAAGCGTATTGATGCTGGAAATAATTGGGATGGTTTTGTTATCGCTGGCGCTGCTATCGCTTAACGATTACCTCACCTTGCCCGCACCGCTTAACAGCCCGTTAGCCTGCGTGGTGATGATATTTCTGGGCGTACTGCTGATGCTCCCTGCTGCGGTGGCGTTGATGTGGCGTGTTGCTCAACTGCTGGCACCGCAACTGATGTCTCGCGCACCCGGTGATTCAACTGATTCAGAAAGAGACAAAAGAGATGACTCCAACCATTGATTTACTCCGCAGCCACCGTTCCATTCGCCATTTTACTGATGATGCCATTTCGGATGCACAGCGTGAGGCGATTATTGCCGCCGCTCAGGGAACGTCAAGCTCCAGTTTTCTACAGTGCACGACGATCGTTCGCATAACGGATAAATCCCTGCGTGAATCACTGGCTACCTTATCTGGCGGCCAAAAGCATGTGGCTCAGGCCGCTGAGTTCTGGGTGTTTTGCGCTGATTTTAACCGTCATTTGCAGATTTGCCCTGACGCGCAACTTGGGCTGGCGGAACAGCTGCTGCTGGGCGTGGTTGATACTGCAATGATGGCGCAAAATGCATTGACGGCGGCAGAGTCGCTGGGACTTGGCGGCGTGTTTATTGGCGGTTTGCGTAACAATATTGAGCCGGTCACCGAACTGCTGAAGCTTCCGCAACATGTTCTGCCGCTCTTTGGATTGTGCCTCGGCTGGCCTGCAGATAACCCGGATATCAAGCCGCGGCTGCCCGCGTCGCTTGTGGTGCATGAAAACCAATACCAGCCACTCAACAGTGATGTGTTGGCGCAATATGATGAGCAGCTCGCGCAGTACTATCTGACCCGAGGCAGCAATACCCGCCGCGACACCTGGAGCGATCATATTCGCCGTACCATCATTAAAGAAAGTCGCCCCTTTATCCTGGAATATTTGCATAAACAGGGATGGGCCACGCGCTAAAGATTTTAACCCAGTGTATGATACGCCAGCTTTTACCAGGTCATTCAGAGAGGTGCAGGGTGAAAATTGCCATTTTGTCCCGGGACGGAACGCTCTATTCTTGTAAACGCCTGCGTGAAGCGGCGATGCAGCGCGGTCACCTGGTTGAAGTTATCGATCCCCTTTCTTGCTATATGAACATTAGCCCGGCGGCATCCTCTATTCATTACAAGGGCCGTCAGCTTCCCCATTTCGACGCGGTGATCCCGCGGATTGGTTCCGCGATTACCTTTTATGGGACGGCGGCGCTGCGCCAGTTTGAGATGCTGGGTAGCTATCCGTTGAATGAATCGGTAGCGATTACGCGAGCGCGCGATAAGCTGCGTTCTCTACAGCTGCTGGCGCGTCAGGGAATTGATTTACCCATCACCGGAATTGCTCACTCTCCGGACGATACCAGCGACATGATTGACATGGTTGGCGGTGCGCCGTTGGTGGTGAAACTGGTTGAAGGCACCCAGGGTATTGGCGTGGTGCTGGCGGAAACGCGGCAGGCTGCTGAAAGCGTGGTAGATGCGTTTCGTGGGGTGAATGCCCATATCCTGGTTCAGGAATATATCAAAGAAGCGAAGGGGCGCGATATCCGCTGTTTCGTGGTGGGCGATGAAGTAGTGGCCGCCATTGAACGACGGGCTAAAGAGGGCGATTTTCGTTCTAATCTCCATCGCGGTGGTGTGGCGACTATTGCGAGTATCACGCCGCGCGAAAGAGAAATTGCGCTCAAAGCCGCCCGGACGATGGGCCTGGACGTTGCAGGCGTTGATATTCTGCGCGCTGATCGAGGGCCACTGGTCATGGAGGTCAACGCGTCTCCGGGGCTGGAAGGCGTGGAGAAAACCACTGGAATAGACATTGCCGCGAAAATGATCCAGTGGATCGAGCGCCATGCTACTCCTGAATTTTGTCTTAAAATCGGCGGCTAAGCGCAATATCGATTGCGATCGTGGTATGACACGCTCTTTTTGCGTAAGCTGCGCCGGTATTTTTTTCATCAATAGAGGTCGCACATTATTATGACATCACTGGTCGTTCCCACTCTGGATACGTTGCGTCAATGGCTCGACGACCTGGGCATGAGTTTTTTTGAATGCGATACCTGTCAGGCGCTGCACTTGCCACACATGCAGAATTTTGACGGCATCTTTGATGCAAAAGTTGATTTGGTCGATAACGTCATTCTGTTTTCTGCGATGGCGGAAGTCAGACCTTCTGCATTGCTGCCACTGGCAGCCGATCTGTCTGCGATCAATGCCAGTTCACTGACGGTGAAAGCGTTTCTGGATATGCAGGATGATAATCTGCCAAAGCTGGTGGTTTGCCAGTCTTTATCCGTTACGCCGGGCGTAACCTTTGAGCAGTTTGAATGTTTTGTTCGCCAGAGCGAAGAGCAAATATCGATGGTGATCCTCGAAGCCGGAGCGCATCAGCTGTTATTTAATGCTGAAGAAGATGCGCAAAACAGTACCGCTGAAATTCATTTCCTCCATTAATTCTTCCTGAATCTGGACATATATTGCGCAGCCGCTGCCAGAGCGGTTGCGTATTGCCTGTTTTTATTCTGCATTTAACCTTTCATTAAAGAATTATTCACCTCGATTCAGCGCCTTCCGCTTTATGTCATAGACAATTCCTGCATAAAAAATTGATAAAAGACGTTTTTTAATCTGGGCTATATCCACAATTCCTGGCTAAAGTTATTCTTGCGAAGCTTACCAACGTCATCATTTAAACAGCCCCTTGTGACCTGACCTGTGGCCACAATGTGTGTTGAATGCATAGGCGGATGCCAGCGAGCAACAGCGGCATGAGGAGAGGTCTCTCTTTTCATCGGTGCCGCATGAAAGAATATGCACGTTTCTTGCATATCATTAGAGTGTGACATTTTTGTTCGTTTGTTAACGAACTTTCAGAAGGAAAGAGATTATGACCGCCTTAAATAAAAAATGGTTATCAGGCCTGGTTGCGGGTGCTCTGATGGCCGTCTCTGCCGGCACGCTCGCTGCTGAACAAAAAACGCTGCATATTTATAACTGGTCTGATTATATTGCCCCGGATACGGTGGCTAATTTTGAAAAAGAGACCGGAATTAAAGTTATCTATGACGTATTTGATTCCAATGAAGTACTGGAAGGTAAGCTCATGGCTGGCAGTACCGGCTTTGACCTTGTCGTTCCTTCAGCCAGCTTCCTTGAGCGTCAACTGACTGCGGGCGTATTCCAGCCGCTGGATAAGAGCAAATTGCCGGGCTGGAAAAATCTTGATCCTGAACTGCTGAAGTTGGTGGGTAAACACGATCCGGACAACAAGTTCGCGATGCCGTATATGTGGGCTACGACCGGTATTGGCTATAACGTGGATAAAGTCAAAGCGGTGCTTGGGCCGGATGCGCCGGTTGATAGCTGGGATTTGATCCTCAAGCCAGAAAATCTGGAAAAACTCAAAAGCTGCGGCGTCTCTTTCCTCGATGCGCCCGAAGAGGTGTTTGCCACGGTGCTGAACTATTTGGGTAAAGACCCAAACAGTACCAAAGCGGATGATTACACCGGGCCAGCAACCGATCTGCTGTTGAAGCTGCGCCCAAATATTCGCTACTTCCACTCCTCGCAATATATTAACGACCTGGCAAACGGTGATACCTGCGTCGCGATTGGCTGGGCAGGGGACGTATGGCAAGCGGCAAACCGTGCGAAAGAAGCGAAAAATGGCGTCAATATCTCATTCTCCATTCCTAAAGAAGGTGCAATGGCGTTCTTTGACGTGTTCGCGATGCCAGCCGATGCGAAAAACAAAGATGAAGCCTATCAGTTCCTCAATTACCTGCTGCGCCCTGATGTGATTGCGCATATTTCTGACCACGTGTTCTATGCCAATGCCAACAAAGAAGCGACAGCACTGGTCAGCCAGGAAGTTCGTGACAACCCGGGCATTTACCCGCCTGCGGATGTTCGCGCCAAGCTGTTCACACTGAAAGTACAGGATCCGAAGATCGATCGTGTACGTACCCGCGCATGGACGAAGGTAAAAAGCGGAAAATAAACCGATGTTTGGGACATGACCCGGCAGGATTTTTGCCTGCCGGGCAGCGTTGAGCCCGGACACATATAACCCGGCAATACGCACCGTTATGGTGCGTTATTTGCACCGTTTCTTTGTTTTATGCCGGAGAGCACCTGAGTGAATGATGCAACCCCACGCCCACAAGCGAAAATCCGCAAAGCGCTGACCCCGCTGCTTGAAATTCGCAATCTGACCAAGTCATTTGACGGTCAGCACGCCGTTGATGACGTCAATCTTACTATCTACAAAGGTGAAATATTTGCTCTGCTCGGCGCGTCCGGCTGTGGCAAATCGACTCTGCTACGGATGCTGGCGGGATTTGAACTGCCGACTACTGGGCAAATCATGCTTGATGGCGTCGATTTAGCGCATGTCCCGCCTTATCTGCGTCCGATTAATATGATGTTTCAGTCCTACGCTTTGTTTCCGCACATGACTGTCGAGCAGAACATTGCCTTTGGCCTCAAGCAGGACAAACTGCCGAAGGCTGAAATCGCCAGTCGGGTGAATGAGATGCTGGGACTCGTGCATATGCAGGAGTTCGCCAAACGCAAGCCACATCAGCTTTCTGGCGGCCAGCGTCAGCGCGTGGCATTGGCGCGCAGCCTGGCAAAACGTCCGAAACTGCTGCTGCTGGATGAGCCAATGGGGGCGCTGGATAAAAAACTCCGAGACCGCATGCAACTGGAAGTAGTGGATATCCTTGAACGCGTCGGCGTGACCTGCGTGATGGTGACACACGATCAGGAAGAAGCCATGACGATGGCGGGCCGTATTGCGATCATGAACCGTGGCAAATTTGTCCAGATTGGCGAGCCTGAAGAGATCTATGAGCATCCGACTACGCGTTACAGCGCAGAGTTTATCGGTTCGGTAAACGTTTTTGAGGGACTGCTAAAAGAACGCCAGGAAGACGGTCTGGTGATTGAGTCTCCTGGTCTGGTGCATCCGCTGAAAGTGGACGCTGATGCTTCTGTTGTCGATAACGTCCCGGTGTATGTTGCGCTGCGTCCGGAAAAAATCATGCTCTGCGAAGCCCCTCCGCCAGAGGGTTATAACTTCGCGGTAGGCGAAGTGGTGCACATTGCCTATCTGGGGGATTTGTCTGTGTACCACGTACGTTTGAAAAGCGGCCAGATGTTGAGCGCCCAGCTACAAAATGAACATCGTTATCGTAAAGGGTTACCAACCTGGGGTGACGAGGTCCGTTTATGTTGGGATGCGGACAGTTGTGTGGTGTTGACGGTTTAAGGAGCGAAGATGAGTACACTTGAACCTCCGGCACGCGTAGATAAAGCGGGGCGATTCACGCTGTTTATGTCGCGGCTGCAAATGAAGCACGGGCGCAAGCTGGTGATCGCGCTGCCGTATGTGTGGCTATTGCTCCTGTTCCTGCTGCCGTTTCTGATCGTCTTCAAAATCAGTTTGGCTGAAATGGCGCGCGCTATTCCGCCGTATACCGACCTCGTTTCATGGGCTGATGGTCAGCTCTCCATCACGCTCAACTTAGGCAATTTCCTGCAACTGACGGACGATCCGCTCTATTTTGATGCGTACCTGCAATCGTTGCAGGTGGCGGGAGTTTCGACTGTCTGTTGCCTGCTGCTGGGATACCCGCTGGCATGGGCCGTTGCGCACAGTAAACCCTCAACGCGTAATATTCTGCTGTTGCTGGTGATCCTGCCGTCCTGGACCTCGTTTTTAATTCGCGTATATGCCTGGATGGGGATCCTAAAAAACAACGGCGTGCTGAACAACTTCCTGATGTGGTTGGGCGTCATCGACCAACCGTTGACGATTTTGCACACCAATCTGGCGGTCTACATCGGTATTGTTTACGCCTATTTGCCCTTTATGGTGCTGCCGATTTATACCGCGCTGACCCGTATCGATTACTCGCTGGTGGAAGCGGCGCTGGATTTAGGTGCCCGGCCGCTGAAGACCTTCTTTAGCGTGATTGTGCCGTTGACCAAGGGCGGCATTATCGCCGGGTCAATGCTGGTGTTTATTCCCGCTGTTGGCGAGTTTGTGATCCCGGAACTGTTGGGCGGCCCAGATAGCATCATGATTGGTCGCGTGCTGTGGCAGGAGTTTTTTAATAACCGCGACTGGCCGGTGGCTTCTGCTGTCGCCATTATTATGCTGCTGCTACTGATTGTGCCGATCATGTGGTTCCACAAATATCAGCAAAAAAGCGTGGGGGAACACGGATGAATAACTTACCGGTCGTTCGCTCGCCGTGGCGTATTTTTATCCTGGTAGTGGGCTTTACCTTCCTGTACGCGCCTATGCTGATGTTGGTTATCTATTCGTTTAACAGCTCGAAGCTGGTGACGGTCTGGGCGGGGTGGTCAACACGTTGGTATGGCGAGCTTTTCCACGATAGCGCGATGATAAGCGCCGTCGGCATGAGTTTAACGATTGCTGCGGGTGCTGCGACGATGGCGGCAATCCTTGGCACCATCGCCGCCGTGGTAATGGTGCGCTTTGGTCGTTTTCGTGGTTCGAATGGTTTCGCCTTTATGATCACCGCGCCGCTGGTCATGCCGGATGTCATTACCGGTTTGTCGCTGCTGCTGCTGTTTGTTGCGTTGGCTCACGCCATCGGCTGGCCGGCGGATCGCGGCATGCTGACCATCTGGCTGGCGCACGTCACTTTCTGTACGGCGTACGTAGCGGTGGTGATTTCTTCACGCTTGCGCGAACTGGATCACTCCATTGAGGAAGCGGCGATGGATCTCGGCGCCACGCCGCTGAAGGTCTTTTTCGTCATCACCCTGCCGATGATTATGCCGGCGGTGATTTCCGGTTGGCTATTAGCCTTCACGCTGTCACTCGATGATCTGGTTATTGCCAGCTTTGTCTCTGGTCCTGGCGCCACAACGTTACCGATGTTGGTGTTCTCCAGCGTACGTATGGGGGTGAACCCGGAGATCAACGCCCTGGCGACGCTGATCCTTGGTGTGGTAGGAATTATCGGATTTATCGCGTGGTATCTGATGGCGCGAACAGAAAAACAAAGGATCCGCGATATCCAACGTGCAAGACGCGGCTGAAAAAACTAAAATCTGCCAACCTGTCTATACGGCGCAGCTGTGGTGGTTGCGCCGTTTTCATGGAAGACGACGCGTTGGGATTTTTTAAGAAATCATCCACATCACATGCTCGCTTAAACGTCCCTGCTTTGGTGCAGGTGGCGGCGCTGGCTATTATCATGATCCGCTGTCTCGATCTGTTGATGATTTTTAATACGCTTGGGTTTCGTGGAACCAGTGAGTTTATTCATCGCAGTGTGCAGACCTGGAATTTGACGCTGGTGTTTCTGGGCAGTCTGGTGCTGCTATTTATCGAAATTTACTGCTCATTTTCGCTGGTAAAAGGACGGAACTGGGCACGCTGGATCTATCTGTTGACCCAGATTATCGCCAGCGTCTATCTGTGGGCGGCTTCGCTGGGCTACGGATATCCCGAACTGTTCAGTATTGCGGGGGAGTCCAGACGCGAAATCCTGCATACTCTGGTAATGCAAAAACTGCCGGATATGCTGGTATTGCTGCTGCTGTTTGTTCCTGCGTCCAGCAGGCGGTTCTTCCGTTTGCAATAACGTGTATAATCTTGGCCCCCGGTTAATTTGTAGGTCTTTGTATGCAGTGCGCACTATATGACGCCGAACGCTGCCGCTCCTGTCAGTGGATAACACAGCCTGTCGCCGATCAACTCTTCGAAAAAACAGCCGATCTGCAGAATCTGCTGGCCGAGTATCCGGTCGGAGAATGGTGCGCGCCGGTCAGTGGTCCGGAAAGCGCGTTTCGTAATAAAGCCAAAATGGTAGTCAGCGGCAGCGTGGAAAAACCGCTGCTGGGAATGCTGCATCGTGACGGTACGCCTGAGGACTTGTGCGACTGTCCGCTCTATCCTGCGTCTTTTGCGCCCGTATTTGCCGCGCTTAAGCCGTTTATCGCTCGGGCGGGGCTGACGCCCTATAACGTGGCGCGCAAACGCGGGGAGCTGAAATATCTGCTGTTAACGGAAAGCAGATTCGATGGCGGTATGATGCTGCGTTTTGTCCTGCGTTCTGACGCAAAACTGGCACAGCTGCGCGCGGCGCTACCCTGGTTGCAGGCACAACTCCCACAGTTAAAAGTGATCACTGCCAATATTCAGCCGGTGCATATGGCGATCATGGAAGGGGAGACAGAAATCTTCCTGACGGAACAACAGGCGCTGGCGGAACGCTTTAACGATGTGCCGTTGTGGATCCGCCCGCAGAGTTTCTTCCAGACCAATCCGGCGGTAGCGGGGCAATTATATGCCACGGCGCGTGACTGGGTGCGTCAGCTTGCGGTTAATCATATGTGGGATTTGTTTTGCGGCGTCGGGGGTTTTGGTCTGCACTGTGCTACACCGCAAATGAAACTGACGGGGATTGAAATCGCGCCAGAGGCGATTACCTGCGCGAAGCAGTCAGCGCAGGAGCTTGGATTGCAGAATCTGCATTTTCAGGCGCTGGATTCAACCCAGTTTGCTACCGCTCAGGGCGAAGTACCTGACCTGGTGCTGGTGAATCCGCCGCGTCGCGGGATTGGAAAGCCGCTGTGCGATTTTCTCTCCCGCATGGCACCGCATTATATCGTTTATTCCAGCTGTAATGCGCAAACCATGGCGAAGGATATTCGTGAGTTGCCCGGGTATCGCATTGAACGCGTCCAGCTTTTCGATATGTTCCCACACACTGCGCATTATGAAGTGCTAACGCTGCTCAGCCGACAATAACTGCCATGCCTGATGGCGCTTCGCTTATCAGGCCTACGGAGATATTCAGGGCTGTAGCAATGTAGGCCGGATAAGGCGCTTGCGCCGCATCCGGCAAATGCAACATGCGAAAAAAAAGCCCGTACTTTCGTACGAGCTCTTCTTAAAATATGGCGGTGAGGCGGGGATTCGAACCCCGGATACGTTGCCGTATACACACTTTCCAGGCGTGCTCCTTCAGCCACTCGGACACCTCACCATATTGTATTGCTGCCTGACCGCTTGGGGGGCAACGGGGCGCTACTATAGGGAGTTGCGCTAAAACGGTCAAGCAGAATTTACGTGTTAACTCTCGTTTGGTTACGCAATATACATATTCCTCCGCCCAGGCAGGCGCGGAGGAAAGGATTAGCGCTGAGAGTCCAGTTTTTCGCCGCTGGTCACGACTTCCTGAGCTTTGCTGTAGCTTTCGATCAGCAACTGATAAGCCGGGAAGACTTTGGTATACACTTCCGCCCATTCGGCGGCGTCTTCACGGTTCCAAGTGCCCTGAATTTCAGAAGCGACTGCGGCGGTATCCATCGGCACGACGCCAGCCTGAACAACACGAGCCAGGGTGATTTCCTGCGCCATTTTGCTGTAAGTACCGGAAGCGTCGATCACTGCGAAGACCTTATAGCCTTCCGCAACCGCGCTGATAGCCGGGAAAGCCATGCACACGCTGGTAATCGTACCGGCGATAATCAGCGTTTTACGACCCGTTGCTTTGACCGCTTTCACGAAGTCTTCGTTATCCCAGGCGTTGATTTCGCCTTTACGCGCCACATATTGGGCATGCGGCGCATTGGCGTGGATCTCAGGGATCAGCGGGCCGTTAGGTCCCTGCGGTACGGATGCCGTGGTAATCACCGGCATCTTCGCCAGAGTCGCCATTTTAGCCAGCGCGGCGGCACGCGCACGCAGTTCTGGCATTGGCATGTCGCCGACGGTCTGGAACAGCCCGCTCTGATGATCGATAAGCAGCATGACGGAATCATTCACATCGATGACCGGACGTGAACCATTAAAGTTTGCAGGACTGGACATATTCTTCTCCTTCGATTCAGATTTGGCCAAAGCGGCCGGAGTTAAAATCGCGTACGGCTTCAGCGATTTCTTGTTTCGTGTTCATTACAAATGGACCGTAACCTACAATCGGCTCGTTCAACGGTTCTCCAGAAAGCAGCAGCACGCTGGCGTCGCTGGAGGCTTCAATATGCAGCGTTTTCCCCTGCTGGCTCAGCACCACCAGTTGCGCTTCGCTGGCAGACGTAGTGCCGTTTACGGTGATATTCCCTTTCAATACCACCAGGGCAGTGCTCCATCCTTCCGGCTGGGACAACGTGAGCTGATGATTACGTTGCAAACGCATATCCCAGACGTTCAGCGGAGAGAAGGTATGTGCCGGGCCTTTTGTATCCTGATAGCTGCCCGCAATCACACGAACGCTCCCTGCTTCATCTGGCAGGGCGACAGTGGGGATCACATCGCTGCTGATGCCCTGGTAACCCGGAACGGCCATTTTGTCTTTTGCTGGCAGATTGACCCACAGCTGTACCATTTCCAGTTCGCCACCCTGACGGGTAAATTCAGGTGAATGGAACTCTTCGTGTAATATTCCTGCTCCTGCGGTCATCCACTGCACGTCGCCGGGGCCGATAATGCCGCCGCGACCGGTTGAATCACGGTGTTCAACTTCGCCGCTGTAAACGATGGTCACCGTCTCAAAACCACGGTGAGGGTGTTCACCTACGCCGCGTTTTTCGTTACCCGGCGTAAACGTATGTGGACCGGCGTAATCCAGCAGCAGGAACGGACTTAGCTGTTCAGCATGAGACTGGTAAGAAAACATCGAGCGAACCGGAAATCCATCGCCAACCCAGTGCGGGCGAGGTGCGGTGTAGACGCCTGTTACTTGTTTCATATGTGTCTCCTCTGTGGCGTTATCTTGATGTGAATAAGCTTATATTCATGACAGCGAGCTGAGTAGTAGCTAAAATAGTCCTCACTGTCTCATTAATAGGACAATAAAATGACAAAGCCGGATCTCAATGATTTTGCATGGTTTGTGCATGTTGTAGAGGAAGGGGGATTCGCGGCGGCGGGTCGGGCGCTTGATGAACCGAAATCAAAACTAAGCCGACGGATAGCGCAACTGGAAGAGACGCTGGGAGTTCGACTGATTCAGCGAACCACCCGCCAGTTTAACGTGACGGAAGTTGGGCAAACCTTTTACGAACACTGTAAGGCGATGCTGGTGGAAGCGCAGGCAGCGCAGGATGCGATTGCCGCGTTACAGGTTGAACCGCGTGGCGTGGTGAAGTTGACGTGTCCGGTCACGCTGCTGCATGTGCATATCGGGCCAATGCTTGCCCGTTTTATGGCGCGTTATCCTGACGTATCAGTGCAACTGGAAGCCACTAACCGCCGCGTGGACGTTGTTGGAGAGGGCCTGGACGTGGCGATTCGCGTCAGGCCCCGACCATTTGAGGATAGCGACCTGGTGATGCGTGTGCTGGCGGACAGGGGGCATCGTTTGTATGCCAGCCCGCAGTTAATCGAGCAAATGGGAACGCTACATTCTCCGGCGGAGCTGACGCGTTGGCCGGGCCTGAGTCTGGCGACGGGTAAACATGTGCATCGTTGGGAATTATTCGGGCCGCAGGGCGCACGTGCGGAGGTGCATTTCACGCCGCGTATGATCACCACCGATATGCTGGCGTTACGTGAAGCCGCAGTTGCCGGTGTGGGGGTAGTTCAACTTCCACAGCTGATGGTAAAAGATCAAGTAGCCGCGGGTGAACTGGTGGCATTGCTCGACGGCTGGGAACCGAAGCGAGAAATAATTCACGCAGTCTTTCCATCACGCAGGGGATTATTGCCGTCAGTACGCACATTAGTGGATTTCTTAACGGAAGAATATGCGCGGATGATTGAGGATTAAATACCTGACCTTGGCCCACAAAAAAGGCCGGTTAAACCGACCTTTTATTATCTGGACGCCATTCGGGCGTTAAAAACAATCAGCGACTACGGAAGACAATGCGGCCTTTGCTCAGGTCGTACGGGGTCAGCTCAACAGTCACTTTGTCGCCCGTCAGGATGCGGATATAGTTTTTACGCATTTTACCGGAGATGTGTGCAGTAACCACGTGACCGTTTTCTAACTCTACGCGGAACATGGTATTAGGTAACGTATCGAGAACGGTACCCTGCATTTCAATATTGTCTTCTTTGGCCATCTAATCCTCTGGGGTATCACTACCGTAATTTGAACCGGCAAGATAATGCCGAAGTTCTTTTAATAAGTAAAGATTTGTGCGTTTAAAACACAGCAAATCGGGTTTGGCGCATTACTCTAACCACACACGGCAAAGCCGCACTTAAAGCGCAACGTGTAAGGGAACGAGGAGATAAACGATAGGCGTTGCCTGACGCGAACTGTTCCTTAACGGCGGCGGGGTAATGGGCTAAACCAACTCTGCGCGACAATTATAACACCCCGACAAAAAATGTGCCGAAAACATTCACCTCTGAGGCGAAAATAACGTCCTGGGAACCCAGAAATGGCTCGGTAGCCGCTGCTGGCGCAGTCTGCTCAGGTGTTCAAGGTACTCCCGACGTGGGGTTTCGACGGCGCCCAGCGAAGCTGTGTGGCTATTTAATACCTGGCAGTCGATTAATTTTCCGCCCTGACGGATAAATTCAGCGCAAAAAACAAGCAGTGCGGTTTTGGACGCATTTTCCTGACGGCTGAACATTGATTCGCCACAAAATAGCGTACCTTGCGCCACGCCATACATACCGCCCACTAATTCATTTTGTCGCCATACTTCAATGGAGTGCGCATGGCCCAGCTCGTGCAGGCGATGGTAGGCGTCCACTACATCATGCGTTATCCAGGTACCTTCTTCCCGGTCGTTGGCGCAGCCTTCAATCACCTGACCGAACGCGTAATTGAGCGTCACGCGATAAGGCGAATTTTTATGAAAGCGTTTCATGCTGCGGCTGAGATGAAATTTCTCGGGCCAAAGAATGGCGCGTGGATCGGGCGACCACCAAAGGATGGGGTCGCCAGGTGAAAACCACGGGAAAATTCCGCGCTGGTAGGCCATTAACAGTCGAGCTGGACTGAGATCGCCGCCAAGCGCCAACAAACCGTTAGGCTCGCGTAAAGCGCCTTCCGGTGAAGGGAAGGCTATAGAATGGCGGGACAATTGCACCAGGCGCATGACAGCGAAACTCCACTACGCGAGTTTGATCGTTCAATAATAGCTTACAGACGTTGCTTAAACTGGTAATAACGCCCCTGCCGGGCTAGCAAATCTGCGTGATTACCTTGCTCAATAATGTGTCCGTTGTCCATCACTATTATTTGATCAAAACGTGACAAGCCGCGCAGACGATGTGTCACCATCAGCACGGTTTTATCGCGCATGACATCGCCAATTAATTCAAGCATTTGGCTTTCTGTTGTGGCATCAAGCCCTTCGGTCGGTTCATCCAGCAGCATCAGTGGGGCATCGTGCAATAAGGCGCGAGCGATAGCCAGACGACGGAGTTCGCCGCCAGAAAGCTGACGACCGCCTTCGCCTAACCAGGCATTGAGTCCATCACCCTCTAGCAGTTTGTCCAGACCGACGCGGCACAGCATTGCGGATAATGTGTCATCACTGGCGTGCGGTGCTGCCAGCAGCAGATTATCGCGAAGCGTCGCGCTGAACAGGTGCACGCGCTGTGGCACGACGCTGATGCTCTGGCGCAGCGCGGCTTCACTGAGGGCTGAAATCGGCTGCTCATTAATCAGAATTTCGCCATGCTGCGGATCCCATGCGCGGGTCAGCAATTGTAGTAACGTTGACTTACCGCAGCCAGTGCGACCGAGAATCGCAATGTGTTCACCGGGCTGAGCCTGCAGCGAAAGGGTGTCGAGCGCTTTTTGTGTTTGCCCCGGATAGCTGAATGAAACATCGCGTAGCGTGAGAGTGACCTGCTCAGAAACTGGAGAACCGGCATCCGGGAAGGTGACTTCTGGCTGCTGTTCGGTCAGTTCGGTGATGCGCAGCGCAGAGGCAATAACCTGTCCGAGATGCTGAAATGCCCCGGTGACGGGTGCCAAAGCTTCAAACGCGGCCAGCGCACAGAAGACAAACAGCGCGATCAGCGCGCCAGGCTGGGTATTGCCACCCACGCCGCCGGAGGCCATCCATAACATCACAACCACTGCCAGTGCGCCGACTAACAGCATGACCGCCTGTGATAGCGCCGTTAATTCAGACTGACGTCGTTGGGCTTCATGCCACTGCAACTCGGTGGCTTCCATTTGGGCGCGGTAACGTTCACTGGCGCCAAAGATGGTCAGTTCAGCCTGGCCCTGCAGCCAGGATGTTAACTGCTGACGATACTGCCCACGTAAATGCGTCAAACTTTGCCCGGTGCTTTTACCTGCCTGATAAAAGAGTGGGGGCAGGATAAATAAGGTCAGCAGCATAATACCGCCGAGAGTGATAGCCAGCGTGAAATCGAGAACGCTTAGCCCCAGCGTGACCACCATGATGACGACAAAAGCGCCCACAAGTGGGGAGAGCACGCGCAAATAGAGATGATCGAGCGTGTCGACATCCGCCACCACGCGGTTAAGCAATTCACCTTGTCCATAACGGGACAGGCCAGCAGGGGAGAGCGGCAGCAGTTTGCTGAAGGTATAAATACGCAAATGTTGCAGCACGCGGAACGTCGCGTCGTGGCTGACCAATCGCTCGAAATAGCGGCCCGCGGTTCGGGTGATTGCCGCACCGCGTACCCCGGCAGCAGGGAGCATATAGTTAAAACTGTAAATCCCGGTGACACCCACCACAGCAGAAGCCGACAGGAACCAGCCGGAAAGCGTCAGCAAACCAATACTTGCCAGCAGTGTGACGATCGCCAGAACGATCCCCAGGGTTAACATCCATTTGTGACGTTTATACAGCGTCAGATAAGGTAGCAAAGCGCGCATTTAAATGTCCTCCTGACGATGAGCCAGTAATGTCGCAAACGCCCCGTTGGCTGCGCTAAGTTCGGCATAAGTGCCTTGTTCAACGATCTGTCCGTCCTGCATCACCCAGATAACGTCCCAGTCGGCAAGATCTTCAAGTTGGTGTGTCACCATCAGCGTGGTCTGGCGGCGTGACGCTGCTTTCAACGCCTGCATCACGCGTTGTTCGCTATGTGCATCAAGGCTGGCGGCGGGCTCGTCAAGCAGCAACAACTGACATGGATTGAGTAAGGCGCGAGCCACGGCAACGCGCTGCGCTTGTCCGACAGAAAGTCGAGCAGCCTGATCGCCTACTGGTGTATCCACACCCTGTGGCAGAAGTGGTAAAAACTCACTGACCCAGGCGCTGTCGAGTGCGGCTTGCAGCTGTTCTTCGCTGGCATCGGGGCGAGCGAGCAGCACGTTATCGCGTAACGTGGCGGCAGGGAGCTGCGGGTTTTGTCCAACCCAGGACAGCTGTTTGCGCCAGCAATCAGGCGACAGGTCGCGCAGCTCAAAGCCGTTAATCCGCAGCGATCCCTGATAAGAGAGAAAACCGGACAGGACATTGAGCAACGAACTTTTGCCGGAGCCGCTGCGGCCAACCAGCACCGCGCGTTGGCCCGCTGGCAGGGTAAAGTTGAGCGGACCTGCAAGCACTTTACCTTCCGGCGAGGTGATGACCAGATCTTCTGCTTCAATTGAAACTGCGTCTTTTGTTGTCAGCTCAATATCACCACGCTCAGGATGTGCAAGCGGGGTTTCCATGAAGGTTTTCAGACTGTCTGCTGCACCAACGGCTTGTGCTTTGGCGTGATAAAACGTGCCCAGATCGCGCAGGGGTTGGAAAAATTCCGGCGCCAGAATGAGCGCCAGGAAGCCAGCTGCCAATGTGACGCCAGTCCCGTAGTGGCCAAAATCGAGTTCACCGAGGTAGGAAAAACCGAAGTAAACCGCGACCAGTGCGATGGACAGGGAGGTAAAGAACTCAAGGACACCGGATGACAGAAACGCCAGGCGCAGGACTTCCATGGTGCGCTGGCGGAAATCCTGTGACGCTGCGCGGATGCTTTCTGTTTCAGCTTCACCGCGGCCAAAGATTCTTAGCGTTTCCATGCCCCGCAGGCGATCGAGGAAATGGCCACTGAGGCGAGCAAGAGCCTGAAAGTTGCGGCGGTTAGCATCGGCTGCACCCATACCAACCATCGCCATAAATAACGGGATCAACGGGGCAGTTCCAAGCAGAATAAGAGCGGCTACCCAGTTTGACGGGAATACCGCCGCCACGATCAATAAAGGGACGCATACAGCCAGCGCCATTTGCGGCAGATAACGTGCATAGTAATCATGCATGTCATCAATCTGTTCCAGGATTAGCGTAGCCCAGCTCCCGGCTGGTTTGCCTTGTATCCAGGCGGGACCTGCTTGTTGCAGACGGTCAAGCACCTGGCGGCGAATCTCAAAGCGGATATGTTGGCCAGCATGAAACCCGACGCGTTCGCGTAACCAGACGACCCATGCCCGCAGGATGAAAATCAATACCAGCACAATGAAAGGGAGCAGAAGCGCCTCTCTGGGGATATTGTCCATGATCATATGGTCGAGAATTCGGGCCATGAGCCAGGCCTGAGCGACAATTAACAGGCCGCTCACGAACCCCAACAGGCGTGAAATGTTCAGCCATCGTTGGGAAATTACACTTTGCTGTTTTAACCAGCGGGTCAGCTCTTTTTGACGGGTTTTATTCATTGCACGCTTAGCAGGTGAGTTATTGGAATTTTTGGGCAGGACAATGTTACAACGAGGCAAAAATAAAGGCGACTTATAGTCGCCTTTTTTACTTTTGTTACTGATTTGTAAAACTTATTTGCAAGCGTCTGCCAGACCGTCGAGATAACGCTCTGCGTCAAGCGCAGCCATACAACCGGTGCCTGCTGAAGTGATCGCCTGGCGATAAATATGGTCCATCACGTCACCGGCGGCGAATACACCCGGAATGCTGGTTTGGGTGGCGTTACCATGAATCCCGGACTGAACTTTGATGTAGCCATTTTCCAGTTCAAGCTGACCGTCAAAAATGGCGGTATTCGGGCTGTGGCCGATAGCGACAAACAAGCCTGCAACGTCAAGTGACTCGACGTTGTCAGTGTTTTGCGTATCGCGCAGGCGCAGTCCGGTTACGCCCATTTGATCGCCGGTCACTTCTTCCAGTGTGCGGTGGGTATGCAGCACGATGTTGCCGTTTTCGACTTTATCCATCAAACGCTTGATCAGGATTTTCTCGGCGCGGAAGCTGTCGCGACGGTGAATCAAATGCACTTCAGATGCGATATTCGCCAGGTACAGCGCTTCTTCAACAGCAGTGTTGCCGCCGCCGATCACCGCAACTTTTTGGTTACGGTAGAAGAAACCGTCGCAGGTCGCGCAGGCGGAAACGCCACGGCCTTTGAAGGCTTCTTCTGAAGGCAGACCCAGGTAGCGTGCTGACGCACCGGTGGCGATGATCAGTGCGTCACAGGTGTATTCACCGCTGTCGCCGGTCAGACGGAAAGGGCGGTTTTGCAGATCAACTTTGCTGATATGATCAAAAATAATTTCAGTTTCAAATTTGGTCGCATGTTCGTGCATGCGTTCCATCAGCAATGGGCCTGTGAGATCGTGCGGATCGCCAGGCCAGTTCTCCACTTCTGTTGTTGTGGTCAACTGACCACCTTTTTCCATACCGGTAATCAGTACCGGTTGCAGGTTCGCGCGTGCAGCGTAGACCGCAGCGGTATACCCCGCAGGGCCAGAGCCCAGAATAAGAAGTTTACTGTGTTTGGTTGCGCCCATGAGATCCCCATAGTTGTTAGCAGGCAATGAGCAGGATTGTAGGGAATTTACAGGCGTAAAAAAAGAGTATGGCGATTTTGTTAACAATATGTGTAATAGCGGGAACCGATGAGCGGCAGAATTAGTCGTAATACTATAACGATTTCTACTTAAAATCGGTCAGTTATAAGGTGATAAAATGACGATTTTCCATCACTGCGAATGAATAACTGGCATGTTGTACTAAAAATCGATGTTTTGCTTTGACAATCCCCTGCTGTTTTGCGAAAACATTCAAGGAAGAAAAAAACTGTGTCATGTATATGCTGCATAATCATGCATGTAGATACCATGTTTACCGTGTTAGCGAAATCTACGCATGGTGTGGACAGATGCCATTCGTGATGTCGATAGCCGCCGACAGGCAACGGTCTTCTCACCATAAACCCAGACATTGCGAACCGAAAATCCCTCTGGGTTGCGGTTTATTTTGATGGGTAGCGACTCTGAACAGTGATGTTGGTAGAGTCAGGCAGGAGTAGGGAAGGAATACAGAGAGACAATAATAATGGTAGATAGTAAGAAGCGCCCTGGCAAAGATCTCGACCGTATCGATCGTAACATTCTTAATGAGCTGCAAAAGGATGGGCGTATTTCTAACGTCGAGCTTTCTAAACGTGTGGGACTTTCACCAACGCCCTGCCTTGAGCGTGTGCGTCGGTTGGAAAGACAGGGTTTTATTCAGGGCTATACAGCGCTGTTAAACCCGCATTATCTGGATGCATCACTTCTGGTTTTTGTTGAGATTACTCTGAATCGTGGCGCCCCGGATGTGTTTGAACAATTTAACTCTGCAGTACAAAAACTTGAAGAAATTCAAGAGTGTCATTTGGTTTCCGGTGATTTCGACTATTTGCTGAAAACACGCGTACCGGATATGTCGGCATACCGTAAGCTGTTGGGGGAAACCCTGCTGCGTCTGCCTGGCGTGAATGACACACGTACTTATGTAGTAATGGAAGAAGTCAAACAGAGCAATCGTCTGGTAATTAAGACGCGCTAACACGGAACAGGTGCAAAATCGACGCAGTTTGATTACACTCCTGTTAATCCATACAGCAACAGTGCCGGGGCAACCCGGTGCTGTTGTCCGTTTTAGCATCGGGCAGGAAAAGCCCGAAACCTGGAGAGCCGTTTTTGAGCCAGGAATACACTGAAGACAAAGACGTCACATTGACGAAGTTAAGCAGCGGGCGCCGACTTCTGGAAGCGCTACTGATCCTTATTGCCCTTTTTGCCGTCTGGTTGATGGCTGCCTTACTCAGCTTTAACCCTTCGGATCCCAGTTGGTCGCAAACCGCGTGGCATGAGCCTATCCATAATCTGGGTGGAATACCTGGAGCATGGCTGGCGGATACGCTGTTCTTTATTTTTGGCGTCATGGCCTACACCATCCCCGTCATCATTGTCGGTGGCTGCTGGTTTGCCTGGCGACATCAGGCCAGCGACGAATACGTCGATTATTTTGCCGTCTCGCTACGCATTATTGGCGTTCTGGCGCTGATTCTCACTTCCTGCGGGCTGGCCGCAATTAACGCCGATGACATCTGGTATTTCGCCTCTGGCGGCGTGATCGGCAGTCTGCTCAGCACCACGCTACAACCATTGCTGCACAGCAGCGGCGGCACGCTGACATTGTTGTGCATTTGGGCAGCGGGATTAACGCTGTTCACCGGTTGGTCATGGGTGAGCATTGCGGAAAAACTGGGCGGCTGGTTACTCAATATCCTGACGTTTGCCAGCAACCGTACCCGCCGCGACGATACCTGGGTCGATGACGAAGAGTATGAAGACGAAGAAGAGTCTGTCGACGCCGCTGATGGCAAACCCCATGAATCGCGCCGAGCTCGTATCCTGCGCGGTGCGTTAGCGCGCCGTAAACGTCTGGCGGAGAAATTTACCAACCCGCTTGGTCGTCATACCGATGCGGCGCTGTTCTCCGGCAAACGCATGGATGATGAAGACGAAATTGAATACAGCGCCCGTGGCGTGGTTGCCGATCCTAATGATGTGCTGTTTTCCGGTAATCGCGCGACGCTGCCTGAATATGACGAACTTGATCCACTGCTTAACGGCCACTCGGTGACCGAGCCTGTGGCTGCAGCAGCTGCAGCTACAACAGCCGCTCAGGCCTGGAGCGCACCGGTCGATCCGTTACTGCAAACGTCACCCGTGACCAACACTGTTATGGAGCAACCGGTCCCAACTGTGGCCTGGCAACCCGTGCCTGGCCCGCAAACCGGTGATGCCGCGATTGCACCAGCGCCTGAAGGTTATCCGCAGCCAGCCCAGTACGCGCAACCTCCGGTGCAGCAGCCATATGAGCCATGGCAACAACCGGTTGTGGAGCAGAGTCCGCAGCCGCAATATTACGCACAGCAGCCCGTTGAACCTGTTTATACGCAGCCTGTCGCGCCGCAGCCGGAACCTGTTTATCAGCCGGAGCCCGTGCTGCAACCTGTCTATCAACAGGATCCGACCTCTCAACAGAACGCCGCATTCCAGCAGCCTGGTTATCAGCTGGAGCCTGTGCAGCAACCTGTTTATCAGCAGGATCCAACTTTTCAACAGAGCACTACGTTCCAGCAGCCTGTGGTTGAACAACCAACAGTGGTGGAACCTGAGCCGGTGGTTGAAGAAGTTAAACCGACTCGTCCGCCGCTCTATTACTTTGAAGAAGTCGAAGAGAAACGTGCGCGTGAGCGTGAGCAACTGGCCGCATGGTATCAGCCGATTCCAGAACCTGCTCAGGAGCCTGAGCGTGTTAAGCCGTCTACGCCATCTATGCCGGCGACTGCATCCATACCACCCGTTGAGTCTGTTGCTGCCGTTGCACCGCTGGCCGCTGGCGTAAAAAGCGCCGCGTTAGGGGCAGGTGCCGCTGCCGCAGCACCTGTCTTTAGCCTTGCAGGCAGCGGTACGCCGCGTCCGCAGGTGAAAGAGGGCATTGGCCCGCAGTTGCCGCGTCCGAATCGTGTGCGCGTGCCTACTCGTCGTGAACTGGCTTCATATGGCATAAAACTGCCGTCACAGCGTATGGCTGAAGAGAAAGCGCGCGAAGAGCAGCTTGATACAGATGCGTACAGTGACGATGAAATGGATGCAATGCAGCAGGACGAGCTGGCACGTCAGTTCGCTCAGTCGCAGCAGCATCGTTATGGCGAAGAGTATCAGGACGAAACCCACCAGACTGATGACGAAGATTCAGCCGCAGAAGCGGAACTGGCTCGCCAGTTTGCTTCTTCTCAGCAGCAGCGTTATTCCGGTGAACAGCCTGTCGGAGCGAATCCGTTCTCCCTCGATGACTTTGAATTTTCGCCAATGAAAACGCTGGTGGATGAGGGGCCGCATGAGCCGCTGTTTACGCCTGGCGTAATGCCGGAGCCCGCGCCGCAGTACCAGGAACCAGTTGCGCCGCAGCAGCATTATCAGCAACCGGCGCAGCCAGTTGCACCGCAACAGCACTATCAGCAACCGGCACAGCCAGTTGCACCACAGCAGCATTATCAGCAACCAGCGCAGCCTGTTGCACCGCAGCAGTACTACCAGCAACCGGTGCAGCCAGTTGCATCGCAGCAGCATTATCAACAGCCAGCGCAGCCAGTTGCACCGCAGCAGCATTATCAGCAGCCAGCGCAGCCTGCTACACCGCCGCCGCAGGATAGTCTGATCCATCCGCTGCTGATGCGTAATGGGGATAGTCGTCCGGCGCACCGTCCAAGCACGCCGCTGCCATCGTTAGATCTGCTCACGCCGCCGCCGAGCGAAGTTGAGCCGATAGATACGTTCGCACTGGAACAAATGGCACGTCTGGTGGAAGCGCGTCTGGCGGATTTCCGCATTAAAGCCGATGTGGTGAACTACTCTCCTGGCCCGGTGATTACCCGCTTTGAGCTTAATTTGGCTCCAGGGGTTAAAGCAGCGCGTATTTCTAACCTGTCACGAGATCTGGCGCGTTCATTGTCGACCGCGGCGGTACGTGTGGTCGAGGTTATTCCAGGCAAACCGTATGTCGGACTGGAGTTACCGAACAAAAAACGTCAAACCGTCTATCTGCGAGAAGTGCTGGATAACGCTAAATTCCGTGATAACTCATCTCCGCTGACTGTGGTGCTGGGCAAAGATATTGCGGGCGAACCGGTGGTGGCCGATCTGGCTAAAATGCCGCACCTGCTGGTGGCAGGGACAACCGGTTCCGGTAAGTCTGTTGGGGTGAACGCCATGATCCTCAGCATGCTGTACAAAGCGCAGCCGGAAGACGTTCGCTTTATCATGATTGACCCGAAAATGCTGGAACTTTCTGTTTATGAAGGTATTCCACATCTGCTGACTGAAGTTGTGACCGACATGAAAGATGCCGCCAATGCCTTGCGTTGGAGCGTCAATGAAATGGAACGTCGCTACAAACTGATGTCGGCGCTTGGCGTGCGTAACCTTGCCGGTTATAACGATAAGATTGCTGAAGCCGCCCGTATGGGACGTCCGATTCCAGACCCATACTGGAAGCCGGGCGACAGCATGGATGTTCAGCATCCGGTGCTGGAAAAACTGCCGTATATCGTGGTGTTGGTGGATGAATTCGCTGACCTGATGATGACCGTTGGCAAAAAGGTGGAAGAACTAATCGCTCGTCTGGCGCAAAAAGCGCGTGCGGCGGGTATCCACCTGGTGCTGGCAACCCAGCGACCGTCAGTTGACGTTATCACTGGTCTGATTAAAGCGAACATCCCGACGCGTATCGCCTTTACAGTGTCCAGTAAAATTGACTCGCGTACCATCCTTGACCAGGGCGGCGCGGAATCGCTGTTGGGTATGGGTGACATGCTTTATTCTGCACCAAACTCGACGATCCCTGTACGTGTACACGGCGCCTTTGTACGCGATGAAGAAGTTCACGCGGTAGTTCAGGACTGGAAAGCGCGCGGCCGTCCACAATACGTTGATGGCATTACCTCTGACAGCGAAAGCGAAGGCGGCGGTGGCGGCTTTGATGGTGGCGAAGAACTGGATCCGCTGTTCGATCAGGCTGTGAACTTTGTTACTCAGAAACGCAAAGCCTCAATCTCCGGCGTCCAGCGTCAGTTCCGTATCGGTTACAACCGAGCGGCGCGCATCATCGAACAGATGGAAGCGCAGGGAATAGTCAGCGAACAAGGGCATAATGGTAATCGTGAAGTGCTGGCTCCGCCGCCCTTCGAATGATTGCAAAGTTAAGTAATTCAGTATTTTCTACTTTCCTCATGCTGATTTTTGGCCTGAAATGGATAGCAGAGGGATCTCCCCGTTGGGAGTGACGTATTTTGAGGAATAATGATGAAAAGAATCGCAATCACCTGTGCATTACTGTCTAGCTTTGTGGTGAGCAGCGTCTGGGCTGATGCTGCCAGCGACCTGAAAAGCCGTCTGGATAAAGTCAGTAGCTTCCATGCCAGCTTTACTCAGAAGGTCACGGACGGTAGCGGCGCGGCGGTGCAGGAAGGTCAGGGCGACTTATGGGTTAAACGCCCTAATCTGTTTAACTGGCATATGACGCAGCCTGACGAGAGCATTCTGGTTTCCGATGGTAAAACGCTGTGGTTCTTTAACCCGTTTGTTGAGCAGGCGACTGCGACCTGGTTGAAAGACGCCACGGGCAACACGCCGTTCATGCTGATTGCGCGTAACCAGGCTAGCGACTGGCAACAGTACAACATTAAGCAAAACGGCGACGATTTCGTGCTGACGCCAAAAACCAGCAGCGGTAGCCTGAAGCAGTTTACTATCAATGTTGGGCGGGACGGGACGATCCATCAGTTCAGTGCCGTTGAGCAAGACGATCAGCGCAGCAGCTATCAGCTGAAATCTCAGCAGAATGGTGCGATTGAACCTTCGAAATTCACCTTTACCCCGCCGCAAGGTGTAACGGTTGACGATCAACGTAAGTAGAGGCGTGTGAGTGAGCAATCTGTCGCTCGACTTTTCTGATAATACCTTTCAGCCACTGGCCGCACGTATGCGGCCAGAAAATTTAGCGCAGTACATCGGCCAGCAGCATCTGCTGGCTGCGGGTAAACCCTTGCCGCGCGCCATCGAGGCCGGGCACCTGCACTCTATGATTTTATGGGGGCCGCCGGGGACGGGGAAAACCACGCTAGCCGAAGTTATTGCCCGTTACGCTAACGCCGATGTTGAACGAATTTCGGCGGTCACGTCTGGTGTAAAAGAAATTCGTGAAGCGATTGAGCGGGCGCGTCAGAATCGTAACGCGGGTCGACGTACGATCCTGTTCGTGGACGAAGTTCACCGTTTTAATAAAAGCCAACAGGATGCGTTTTTACCGCATATTGAAGACGGTACCATCACGTTTATTGGCGCCACCACTGAAAATCCCTCGTTTGAACTGAACTCGGCACTGTTGTCGCGGGCGCGTGTTTATTTACTGAAATCGTTAACCACCGACGATATTGAACAGGTGCTGGACCAGGCGATGTCAGATAAAGCCCGGGGTTACGGCGGCCAGGATATCGTACTGCCACCAGAGACGCGTCGGGCGATTGCCGAACTGGTTAATGGTGACGCACGGCGAGCGCTGAATACGCTGGAAATGATGGCCGATATGGCCGAAGTTGATGATTCTGGCAAGCGCGTATTGAAACCAGAATTGCTCACTGAAATTGCCGGTGAACGCAGCGCACGCTTCGATAATAAAGGCGATCGTTTTTACGATCTCATCTCCGCATTACACAAATCGGTTCGCGGCAGCGCCCCGGATGCGGCACTTTATTGGTATGCGCGCATCATTAGTGCAGGCGGTGACCCGCTGTATGTAGCCCGTCGCTGTCTGGCAATTGCCTCTGAAGATGTGGGCAATGCCGATCCTCGCGCCATGCAGGTGGCAATTTCCGCATGGGACTGCTTTACCCGCGTGGGACCCGCGGAAGGTGAACGAGCGATTGCTCAGGCGATTGTTTATCTGGCCTGCGCGCCGAAAAGTAATGCGGTTTACACCGCCTTCAAAGCCGCGCTGGCTGATGCCCGCGAACGTCCGGATTACGACGTGCCAGTCCACCTGCGCAATGCGCCAACTAAGCTGATGAAAGAAATGGGCTATGGTCAGGAGTATCGTTACGCCCATGATGAACCAAATGCCTACGCCGCCGGAGAAGAGTACTTCCCGCAGGAAATGGCACAAACGCGCTATTATCACCCCACAAACAGAGGTCTTGAAGGCAAGATTGGCGAAAAGCTCGCCTGGCTCGCCGGACAGGATCAAAATAGCCCTATAAAACGCTACCGTTAGTGTTATCGTTGCGGTAATGTTGTCTCTGTATCCCTGTGACCGCAGGCTGTGGTCACTTTCTCCTATTTTAATTCGATAAGCACAGGATAAGCATGCTCGATCCCAATCTGCTGCGTAATGAGCCAGACGCAGTCGCAGAAAAACTGGCAAGCCGGGGCTTTAAGCTGGATGTAGATAAGCTGCGCGCTCTTGAAGAGCGTCGTAAAGTTCTGCAGGTACAAACTGAAAACCTGCAGGCAGAGCGTAACTCTCGATCGAAATCCATCGGCCAGGCAAAAGCGCGCGGGGAAGATATCGAGTCTTTACGTCTGGAAGTGAACAAACTGGGCGAAGAGCTGGATGCCGCGAAAGCTGAACTTGATACCTTACAGGCCGAGATTCGCGACATTGCGCTGACCATTCCTAACCTGCCAGCGGACGACGTTCCGGTGGGTAAAGATGAAAATGACAACGTTGAAGTCAGCCGTTGGGGTACTCCGCGTGAGTTTGATTTCGAAGTGCGCGATCACGTTACCCTGGGTGAAATGCACACGGGTCTTGATTTTGCCGCTGCGGTTAAGCTGACCGGCTCTCGTTTCGTCGTGATGAAAGGGCAGATCGCCCGCATGCACCGTGCGCTGTCTCAGTTCATGCTGGATCTGCATACCGAACAGCATGGTTACAGCGAAAACTACGTTCCGTATCTGGTTAACCATGACACGCTGTACGGAACAGGGCAACTGCCGAAATTTGCTGGCGATCTGTTCCACACCCGTCCGCTGGATGAAGAAGCTGACAGCAGCAACTATGCGCTGATCCCAACGGCAGAAGTTCCGCTGACCAACCTGGTTCGCGACGAAATCATTGACGAAGATGCGCTGCCGATCAAAATGACCGCGCATACGCCGTGCTTCCGTTCTGAAGCAGGTTCTTACGGTCGTGATACCCGTGGTCTGATCCGTATGCACCAGTTTGATAAAGTTGAAATGGTGCAGATCGTTCGCCCGGAAGACTCTATGGACGCGCTGGAAGAGATGACCGGCCATGCCGAGAAGGTTCTTCAGCTGCTGGGCCTGCCGTACCGTAAGATTATCCTGTGCACAGGCGACATGGGCTTTGGCGCATGCAAAACGTACGATCTGGAAGTGTGGATCCCGGCGCAGAACACCTATCGCGAAATCTCCTCTTGCTCTAACGTGTGGGATTTCCAGGCTCGTCGTATGCAGGCGCGTTGCCGCAGCAAATCCGACAAAAAGACCCGTTTAGTACATACGCTGAACGGTTCCGGTCTGGCGGTTGGACGTACGCTGGTTGCGGTGATGGAAAACTATCAGCAGGCTGATGGCCGTATTCAGGTTCCGGAAGTGTTACGTCCGTACATGAATGGCCTGGAATTTATCGGCTAAGCTACCTTTCTTTGCTAAAAAAGCGCCTCAGGGCGCTTTTTTTATGCCCGTTTGACGTCGGACAATAACGCCTACCTCCATAGGAGTAATACTGCCTTCGAATGAAAGTCAGTATTTATCTCTGTCTTTTCGCAAATTCAGTATCTACCAGTCTGTATATTGATATTAATGCTATATAAAAATCTATATAACGAGTATTTCTCTTTTGTTTATTGTGAGCAGCAGAGTGAGCCACTATGAAAACTAAGATCCCCGATGCCATGCTGGCAGCTGAGGTTAGTCGCCGAGGTTTGGTGAAAACGACGGCGATAGGCGGACTGGCGGTGGCCAGTAGCGCGTTTACCCTGCCATTTACCCGTATTGCAAATGCTGCAGAAGCCCTTAATCCGACACAGGCCAATGAGAAAGTCATATGGAGCGCGTGTACGGTGAACTGTGGTAGCCGCTGTCCTCTGCGTATGCACGTGGTAGACGGTGAAATAAAGTATGTTGAAACCGACAACACCGGTGATGACAACTATGACGGCTTGCACCAGGTCCGCGCCTGTCTGCGTGGTCGCTCCATGCGTCGTCGCGTTTATAATCCCGACCGGCTGAAATACCCGATGAAACGCGTCGGCAAACGTGGAGAAGGCAAATTTGAGCGCATCAGCTGGGATGAAGCCTACGACATCATTGCCAGCAATATGCAGCGTCTTATCAAAGACTACGGCAACGAGTCTATCTACCTGAACTACGGCACAGGTACGCTGGGCGGCACCCTGACACGTTCCTGGCCGCCAGGCAAAACGCTGGTAGCACGTCTGATGAACTGCTGTGGCGGCTACCTGAACCACTACGGTGACTACTCTTCAGCGCAAATCGCTGCCGGGTTGAACTACACCTACGGCGGCTGGGCAGACGGTAACAGCCCGTCCGACATTGAAAACAGCAAGCTGGTGGTTCTGTTCGGGAATAACCCAGGTGAAACCCGTATGAGCGGGGGTGGGGTAACCTATTACCTTGAACAGGCGCGACAGAAATCCAATGCCCGCATGATTATTATCGATCCTCGCTACACGGATACCGGTGCGGGTCGTGAAGATGAATGGATCCCGATCCGCCCAGGTACCGATGCGGCGCTGGTGAATGGTCTGGCGTATGTGCTGATCACCGAAAACATGGTCGATCAACCGTTCCTTGATAAATACTGCGTGGGTTACGACGAGAAAACCTTACCGGCCGACGCACCGAAAAACGGTCACTATAAGGCGTATATTCTTGGGCAGGGCAAAGACGGTATCGCCAAGACCCCGGAATGGGCAGCGCAAATTACCGGTATTCCTGCTGATCGAATCGTCAAACTGGCACGTGAAATCGGTAGCGCTAAACCGGCATATATCAGTCAGGGGTGGGGACCGCAGCGCCATGCTAACGGTGAAATAGCGACTCGTGCCATTTCTATGCTGGCAATCCTTACCGGTAACGTTGGGATTAACGGCGGCAACAGCGGGGCGCGTGAGGGCTCATACAGTTTGCCGTTTGAACGTATGCCTACGCTGGAAAACCCAGTCGAAACCAGCATCTCTATGTTTATGTGGACGGACGCCATTGAGCGAGGTCCGGAGATGACGGCGCTGCGTGACGGTGTTCGTGGCAAAGATAAGCTCGATGTTCCGATTAAGATGATCTGGAACTATGCCGGTAACTGTCTGATTAACCAGCACTCTGATATCAACCGCACACATGAAATCCTACAGGATGATAAGAAGTGCGAAATGATCGTTGTCATCGACTGTCATATGACCTCCTCGGCGAAATACGCGGATATTTTGCTGCCGGACTGCACCGCTTCGGAGCAGATGGACTTCGCACTGGATGCCTCCTGCGGAAATATGTCGTATGTGATTTTCACCGATCAGGCGATCAAACCACGCTTCGAATGCAAGACTATCTACCAGATGACCAGTGAGCTAGCGAAACGCCTTGGTGTTGAGCAGCAGTTTACAGAAGGTCGTACTCAGGAAGAGTGGATGCGTCATCTGTACGAGCAGTCGCGCAAAGCCATTCCTGAACTGCCAACGTTTGAAGAATTCCGCAAGCAGGGGATCTTTAAACAGCGCGACCCGCAGGGACATCACGTGGCCTACAAGGCGTTCCGTGAGGATCCTAACGCCAATCCGCTGACCACGCCGTCAGGTAAGATCGAAATTTATTCGCAGCAGCTTGCCGAGATCGCGTCAACCTGGGAGCTGCCGGAAGGTGATGTGATTGATCCACTGCCGATTTATACCCCAGGTTTTGAGAGCTTAAACGATCCGCTGGTGGAGAAATTCCCTCTGCAGTTGACCGGCTTCCACTATAAGTCTCGCGTTCACTCGACCTATGGCAACGTGGATGTTCTGAAAGCATCCTGCCGTCAGGAAATGTGGATCAACCCGATGGATGCACAGCGACGCGGCATTAACAACGGCGACAAGGTGCGCATCTTTAACGATCGTGGTGAAGTGCACATCGAGGCGAAAGTAACTCCGCGTATGATGCCTGGCGTGGTGGCATTGGGCGAAGGGGCGTGGTATGACCCGGACGCAAAACGCGTGGACCAGGGCGGTTGTATTAACGTCCTGACGACCCAGCGTCCGTCTCCTCTCGCGAAGGGGAACCCATCACACACGAACCTTGTTCAGGTTGAAAAGGTGTAAGGAGTAACCGATGACAACCCAGTATGGATTTTTTATTGATTCCAGCCGTTGCACCGGTTGCAAAACCTGCGAACTGGCGTGCAAAGATTTCAAAAATTTAACCCCTGAAGTCAGCTTCCGCCGCATTTATGAGTACGCGGGCGGTGACTGGCAGGAAGACAACGGCGTCTGGCATCAGAACGTCTTTGCCTATTACCTCTCCATTGCGTGTAACCACTGTGAAGACCCGGCCTGTACCAAAGTGTGTCCGAGCGGTGCGATGCACAAACGTGAAGATGGCTTTGTCGTTGTCGATGAAGATGTGTGCATCGGCTGCCGCTATTGCCACATGGCCTGTCCTTACGGTGCACCACAGTACAATGCTGACAAAGGGCACATGACCAAATGCGATGGCTGCCATGAGCGCGTCGCTGAAGGTAAGAAACCTATTTGCGTCGAGTCCTGTCCACTGCGTGCGCTGGATTTTGGCCCAATTGATGAACTGCGCAAAAAACACGGTACTTTGGCTGCGGTTGCGCCATTGCCGGGCGCGCACTTTACCAAACCGAGCATTGTCATCAAACCTAACGCCAATAGCCGCCCGACCGGGGATACCACAGGTTATCTGGCTAATCCGAAGGAGGTGTAAGATGGGAAGTGGATGGCATGAATGGCCGCTGATGATCTTCACGGTCTTCGGACAGTGTGTGGTTGGCGGTTTTATTGTTCTGGCGCTGGCGTTGATGAAAGGGGGCTTACGCCCAGAATCGCAGCAACGCGTAATTACCTGCATGTTTGGGCTGTGGGTATTAATGGGCATTGGTTTTATTGCTTCCATGCTCCACCTGGGCTCACCGATGCGCGCCTTTAACTCACTCAATCGCGTTGGGTCATCTGCGTTGAGTAACGAAATTGCCAGCGGCTCACTCTTCTTTGCCGTTGGCGGTATCGGCTGGCTGCTGGCTATGTTGAAGAAAATGTCGCCCGCATTACGCAATCTGTGGTTAGTTGTCAGCATGGTGCTGGGTGTGGTTTTTGTCTGGATGATGGTGCGCGTGTATAACACCATCGATACCGTACCGACCTGGTACAGCGTCTGGACACCGCTGGGCTTCTTCCTGACGATGTTTATGGGCGGTCCGCTGCTGGGATATCTGTTACTGAGAATTGCTGGCGTGGATGGTTGGGCGATGCGCCTGCTGCCGGCTATATCAGTGCTTGCTCTGGTCGTGAGTGCCATCATGTCGGTAATGCAGGGGACTGAACTGGCGACAATCCACAGTT
Source organism: Citrobacter sp. Cpo126 (assembly GCF_030332445.1). Classification (NCBI taxonomy): domain Bacteria; kingdom Pseudomonadati; phylum Pseudomonadota; class Gammaproteobacteria; order Enterobacterales; family Enterobacteriaceae; genus Citrobacter; species Citrobacter sp. Cpo126. The sequence continues at coordinate 347,004 of NZ_JAOWHT010000036.1, read as the reverse complement.
CGATTCAACAGGCCTCTGCGCTGGTTCCGGATTACGGTTCGCTGATGGCGTGGCGGATCGTGGCGTTGGCGTTAGCGCTGTGCTGCTGGATAGTACCGCAAGTGAAGGGTTACCAGCCTGCCGTTCCGTTGCTTTCCGTCGCGTTTATTCTGCTGTTAGTCGGCGAGCTGATTGGTCGTGGCGTGTTCTACGGGCTGCATATGACAGTCGGTATGGCGGTGGCGAGTTAATCCATAATATGCCGGATGGCGCCTCGTGCTTTAACAAGCCTACAATATCCGTAGGCCTTAAAGCTGCGCGCTATCCGGCTACATGTCAGGCCAGGGTTTTGCCCCAGTCTTTACTTCTGCTTAGTTAACGTGTCATAGCTGGTCATCAGATTGCGATAATCCGGAATGTGATTAGAGAACAACGTCGCCAGACCTTCGACATCGTTGCGCCAGTCGCGGTGCAGTTCGCATGCTACTCCGAACCATGTCATCAATTGAGCGCCTGCCTGAGACATCCGATCCCATGCTGAATGGCGGGTAATTTCATTAAACGTGCCTGAAGCATCGGTGACAACAAAGACGTCAAAACCTTCTTCAATAGCCGAGAGCGCTGGGAAAGCGACGCAAACCTCCGTCACGACACCAGCGATAATCAGCTGCTTTTTGCCGGTCGCTTTTACTGCTTTCACGAAATCTTCGTTATCCCATGCGTTAATGTTTCCTGGGCGAGCAATGTAGGGCGCATCGGGAAATTGAGCTTTCAGTTCCGGTACCAGCGGTCCGTTTGGTCCTGTCTCAAAACTGGTTGTCAGAATGGTTGGGAGGTTGAAGTATTTTGCTAAGTCACCGAGCGCAAGCACGTTGTTTTTAAATTTATCGGGATCGATATCCCGAACCAGAGAGAGCAGGCCAGCCTGATGGTCGACCAGCAGTACTGCCGCATTGTCTTTATCAAGTCTTACGTAAGGTTTAGTCATGGTATTTCTCCTGTTCAGTATCAGTGGGGGAAATTTGATGAGTTTAAGTCTACGAAAAGAACGATATTTGGATTAGATAGATAAATAAGAACTCACTGTTCTATTTTGAAGACAATGCAGCTCAGCATCCCGCATAGAGTTTAGTAAGAAATAAAAGTAAGGGGAGTCCATGAAATTTTTCGACTGAACGTAACGCGAGATTTTTGTTTTAGATCAATAAAAACAAGCAGATGTGTTTTTGTGTTTTTTATCTATTCACATTAAGAATCAGTAATGCAAATCGATCGACCAGAAAGCGCCTCAGCCCTCTGATTCCGCCGATTGACAATGTTTTTAGCAGTGGCATGATGCGCATGAAATTTGAACTTCCTCACGGTTTTTATTCATGTCCACCTATACCCGTCCCGTCATGCTATTGTTGTGCGGGCTACTTCTGTTGACCCTGGCGATCGCCGTGTTAAACACGCTCGTCCCGCTTTGGCTCGCCCATGAAAATCTGCCCACCTGGCAGGTAGGCGTGGTGAGCTCGTCTTACTTTACCGGTAATCTGGTAGGGACGTTGCTGACAGGGTATTTAATAAAACACCTTGGTTTTAACCGCAGCTATTACATCGCCTCGCTTATTTTTGCCGCGGGCTGTGTCGGGCTGGGGATTATGGTGGGATTCTGGAGCTGGATGACATGGCGTTTTATCGCCGGTGTTGGCTGCGCCATGATCTGGGTGGTCGTGGAAAGCGCGCTGATGTGCAGCGGGACGTCACGTAATCGCGGACGGTTACTTGCCGCCTATATGATGATCTATTATGTGGGAACGTTTTTAGGCCAACTGCTGGTTAGTAAAGTATCAACAGAATTGATGAACGTCCTGCCGTGGGTGACGGGTACTATCCTGGCGGGTGTTTTGCCACTGCTCTTTACGCGCATTGCTAATCAGCAGGGCGATGAACTGCAGTCTACGCCTATTGTCTCCATGCTGAGGTTGCGTCAGGCGCGCCTGGGCGTTAATGGCTGCATTATTTCCGGGATCGTGCTGGGGTCTTTGTATGGCCTGATGCCGCTGTATCTCAACCATCAGGGGGTGAGCAACGCCAGCATTGGTTTCTGGATGGCGGTTCTGGTAAGTGCCGGTATTCTGGGGCAATGGCCGATTGGCCGTCTGGCGGATAAGCTGGGACGTCTGCTGGTTTTACGCGTCCAGGTCTTCGTGGTGATCGTCGGGAGTATCGCCATGCTGAATCAGGCGGCGATGGCGCCCGCGTTGTTTATGTTGGGTGCGGCAGGCTTTACCCTCTATCCGGTCGCGATGGCCTGGGCCTGTGAAAAGGTGGAACATCATCAGCTGGTCGCCATGAATCAGGCATTGTTATTGAGCTATACCGTGGGCAGCCTGCTGGGACCTTCATTTACTGCGATGCTGATGCAGAATTATTCAGATAGCTTGCTGTTTATCATGATCGCCAGCGTATCGTTTATTTATTTACTAATGCTGCTGCGTAAGACGGGCCATACGCCCAATTCTATTGCGCACATTTGACCTGATTTAACAGAATATGAACAGGTTCCCATACATACTGTTTATGTATGCTTTATGGGAACCTGCATTATTTAATCGCACACGTCTGCCCTGAAAATAAAGTGTGCAGAAGGTTATAGTTTTACATCCTGCCGTTTCCGCTCGCTCATTTTACCGCGCATAATCCCACGCCTCATATATTGATAATCAAAAAGCTTCCACAAAGGATTGCGTATGGCTGGTGTGCAGGAAAAACAATTGCGATGGTACAACATTGCATTAATGTCATTTATTACCGTCTGGGGTTTTGGTAACGTCGTCAACAACTATGCTAATCAGGGATTGGTTGTTGTCTCCTCCTGGATATTTATTTTCGCGCTCTATTTTATTCCTTATGCGTTGATCGTCGGGCAGCTTGGTTCAACCTTTAAAGAGGGTAAAGGCGGCGTCAGTACCTGGATTAAACATACCATGGGGCCAGGGTTGGCCTATCTTGCTGCCTGGACCTATTGGGTTGTTCATATACCTTATCTGGCGCAAAAACCGCAGGCTATTCTGATTGCGCTGGGATGGGCGCTGAAGGGCGATGGTTCGTTGATTAAAGAGTACACCGTCGTGGCGTTACAGGGGCTGACGCTGGCGCTGTTTGTCTTTTTCATGTGGGTTGCGTCCCGTGGCATGAAGTCGCTGAAAATTGTTGGGTCAGTTGCTGGCATCGCGATGTTTGTGATGTCCATTTTGTATGTCGTGATGGCGGTAACCGCGCCTGCAATTACGGATGTGCAAATAGCGACAACCAATATCACCTGGGAATCGTTTATCCCGCACATCGATTTTACCTACATTACTACGATCTCCATGCTGGTCTTTGCCGTGGGCGGTGCGGAGAAAATTTCGCCATACGTTAATCAGACACGTAATCCGGGCAAAGAATTTCCAAAAGGGATGCTCGTTCTGGCTGTTATGGTGGCGGTATGCGCGATTCTCGGTTCGCTGGCTATGGGAATGATGTTTGACTCCCGGCATATTCCAGATGACCTGATGACGAATGGTCAATATTACGCCTTCCAGAAATTGGGTGAGTATTATGGTATGGGTAATTCGCTGATGGTTATTTACGCGATTGCCAATACGCTGGGACAGATTGCGGCATTGGTATTTTCTATTGATGCACCGCTTAAAGTTCTGCTGGGTGATGCTGATCGTAAATATATTCCCGAGAGCCTGTGTAAAACCAACGCTTCCGGTACGCCGGTAAATGGTTATATTCTGACGCTGGTGCTGGTGGCGATTTTGATTATGTTGCCAACACTGGGAATTGGCGATATGAACAACCTGTATAAATGGCTATTGAATCTTAACTCTGTCGTGATGCCATTGCGTTATTTATGGGTGTTTGTGGCGTTCATTGCCGTTATTCGCCTGGCGCAAAAATATAAATCGGAATATGTCTTTATTCGCAACCGCTCGCTTGCGATGACCGTGGGGATCTGGTGCTTTGCCTTTACCGCATTTGCCTGTCTGACCGGGATTTTCCCGAAAATGGAAGCCTTTACCCCTGAGTGGACATTCCAGCTCACGCTGAATATCGTGACGCCATTTGTGCTGGTTGGGCTGGGATTGATTTTCCCGCTACTGGCGAGAAGAGGACGCTAAAGACAAGTGTGGCAGAAGAGCAGGAGATAGTGATGCTATCTCCTGCTTTGCCTCTCAAAACAACGGGGACAGTTCTTTTGGGATGGCATACTGTTTGCCATCATAACGCAGTACCCAACTGGCTTTCCCCGGTTTATCCTTTGATGCGCACTGCTCGTTGGCATCTGTATAGGCCGTTGATTCCACGTTTTTCTCGTTTACCCGAATATCGATGTACCCATTATGTGAATCAGGCGCAAGGGCAAGGATGCGTTTAATATCGTGGAATGTTCCCACACAGTTCCCGTCCCATTCACCGGTGCTATTCTCAAGTACGATTCCGTTTAATACCGCCCGTAGTTGATTATTTTCAATAACAAACAGCGATAGCGCATCTTCGCTAAAAGGATTTACACGGGAACTGCCGGTGCGGGCGACTCGTAACCCAAATGCGGTCTGATCTGGGGTAACTTTCCAGCGCGCAGTATCCAGCGCCAGAGCGGTAATTTGAATGGCATCGTCATTCATACGTTCGGGGAGGCGTAGCCGCTGTTTTACGTCGAGGCTTGTGGAATCCAGTACCAGAAGCTCCAGATCGCCAATGCGATCGTAATCGCTATATTGTTGTGCCATCAGCGGAATCGCCGCTAAGGTCAGTTCCGGGTGGGCTGGCCAGACACGGCAAATTGCGCTTTGCGGTGAGTTACCTGTGATATCGATAACCTGATTATGCTGTGTGAGTAGCTTGCCTTCCGCTGTCGGTTTTGCATCCGGCCACGCATGTTGCACAATGGCGTTGATATCACAGTTGCTGGCGGCATTTACGTATTGGGCAGATAACAGCAACATGCCAGAAATGAATAACCGCATGGCGTCCTTTCCTTTAATTCGAGTGGTTGTCGCTTAGATAGCAAAACGGCTGCCGTTCAGGGCAGCCGTTTCGTGGTGGCTAAAACTCAATACATCACTTTATGTCCATATTGCTCGAGAATGCCCTTCACGCGCTCCATGGTCTCTTTCTTCGGTGGTTTGACGCCATCCAGTTTGTACTCTTCGCCCATTGCTACCCATTTGTGTTTGCCCAGCTCGTGGTAAGGCAGCAGCTCGATTTTTTCAACGTTACCCATATCGCGGGTAAATTCGCCGAGGCGGTGTGCGGAGTCATCGTCATCAGACCAGCCAGGTACGACAACATAGCGGATCCACACTTTGATGTCTTTGTTTGACAGGTAACGCGCGAACTCCAGCGTACGATGGTTAGATACGCCGACCAGATTCTGATGGATTTCATCGTTCATCTGTTTGAGGTCGAGCATGACCAGGTCGGTGACTTCCAGTAGCTCATCGATCACCGGATCGTAGCGGCGAACAAAACCGTTGGTATCCAGACAGGTATGAATACCTTCTTTTTTACAGGCGCGGAACCAGTCACGTACGAATTCAGCTTGCAGGATAGCTTCGCCGCCAGACGCCGTCACGCCGCCGCCGGATGCGTTCATAAAGTGGCGATAGGTCACCACCTCTTTCATTAATTCGTCGACGGTGACTTCTTTACCGCCGTGTGTATCCCACGTGTCGCGGTTATGGCAATACAGGCAGCGCATCAGGCAGCCCTGAAAGAAGGTAATAAAGCGGATGCCCGGGCCATCAACAGTGCCACAGGATTCAAAGGAGTGAATGCGACCAATAACTGACATTGCGGTGTTTCTCCAGGTGTGGCCCATCCGGGGCCAGTGTTAGTGCACAGTTATTAACTGTGTCGAGTCTGTTTTGGCTGCTATCCATACTTTTCGTCTTTCAAGCTGCATCTTTGTTAGCTTCCTTCGCTCACCCCAGTCACGTACTTCTGTACGCTCCAGGGGATTCACTCCGTTGCCGCCTCAATGCAACTCGAAATCCATCGAGTATATAAGTATAGATAGCTGACAAAGCAGGCTATTAAAAAGGCCCCACTTACGTGGAGCCTTTATTGTACGCTTTTTAAAGTACGATTTCAGTCAAAACCAATTACATGGTCTGAGTGAAGGTACGAGTAATAACGTCCTGCTGCTGTTCTTTAGTCAGGGAGTTAAAACGTACTGCGTAGCCAGAAACGCGGATGGTCAGCTGCGGATATTTTTCCGGATGTTCCATCGCATCCAGCAGCATTTCGCGGTTCATGACGTTCACGTTCAGGTGCTGACCACCTTCGATGGACGCTTCGTGGTGGAAGTAACCATCCATCAGACCAGCCAGGTTGGTCTTACGAACTTCGTCGTCTTTACCCAGTGCGTTCGGAACGATAGAGAAGGTGTAAGAAATACCATCTTTAGCGTAAGCAAACGGCAGTTTAGCAACGGAGGTCAGAGAGGCAACAGCACCTTTCTGGTCACGACCGTGCATTGGGTTAGCACCCGGTCCGAACGGCGCGCCAGCACGACGACCATCTGGGGTGTTACCAGTTTTCTTACCATAAACCACGTTAGAGGTGATGGTCAGAACAGACTGAGTCGGGATAGCGTTACGATAAGTAGTCAGTTTCTGAATTTTCTTCATGAAACGTTCTACCAGGTCAACCGCCATGTCATCAACGCGAGAGTCGTTGTTACCAAACTGCGGGTATTCGCCTTCGATTTCGAAGTCGATAGCCAGACCGTCTTCGTCACGAATCGGTTTAACTTTCGCATATTTGATTGCAGACAGGGAGTCAGCAGCAACGGACAGACCAGCGATACCACACGCCATGGTGCGGATAACGTCACGGTCGTGCAGCGCCATCAGAGAGGCTTCGTAGCTGTACTTGTCGTGCATGTAGTGGATAACGTTCAGCGCGGTGACGTACTGTTTAGCCAGCCAATCCATGAAGTGATCCATGCGGTCCATAACTTCGTCGAAGTTCAGAACGTCGCCTTTGATCGGTTCAGATTTAGGACCAACCTGCATTTTCAGTTTTTCATCAACGCCACCGTTGATTGCGTACAGCATGGTTTTCGCCAGGTTTGCACGCGCACCGAAGAACTGCATTTGTTTACCAACAACCATCGGGCTTACGCAGCAAGCGATAGCGTAGTCGTCGTTGTTGAAGTCCGGACGCATCAGGTCATCGTTCTCGTACTGCAGAGAAGAGGTGTCGATGGACACTTTAGCGGCGAATTTCTTGAAGTTCAGAGGCAGTTTTTCAGACCACAGAACAGTGATGTTCGGCTCCGGAGAAGGACCCATGGTGTACAGGGTGTTCAGGAAGCGGAAGCTGTTTTTGGTAACCAGAGTACGGCCATCAACGCCCATACCACCGATTGATTCAGTTGCCCAAATCGGGTCACCGGAGAACAGTTCATCATATTCAGGAGTACGCAGGAAACGAACCATACGCAGTTTCATGACCAGGTGGTCGATCATTTCCTGTGCGTCTTGCTCGGTGATTTTGCCTGCTTTCAGGTCACGTTCGATGTAAGCATCCAGGAAGGTGGATACGCGACCGAAGGACATTGCTGCACCGTTCTGAGATTTAACTGCGGCCAGGTAGCCGAAGTAAGTCCACTGGATAGCTTCCTGAGCGTTGGTAGCCGGACCAGAGATATCGCAGCCATATTTAGCAGCCATTTCTTTGATCTGACCCAGAGCGCGGTGCTGTTCAGCGATTTCTTCACGCAGACGGATAGTTGCTTCCAGGTTTACGCCGTTTTCCAGATCGGACTGCAGAGAGACGAACTGAGCGTATTTGTCTTTCATCAGGTAGTCGATACCGTACAGCGCAACGCGACGGTAGTCACCGATGATACGGCCACGGCCATACGCATCTGGCAGACCAGTCAGAACACCGGATTTACGGCAGTTCAGAATGTCTTTGGTGTAAACATCGAACACGCCCTGGTTGTGGGTTTTGCGGTATTCGGTGAAGATTTTTTTCAGCATCGGGTCCAGTTCGCGATTGTACGCTTTGCAGGAACCTTCAACCATTTTGATGCCGCCAAACGGAATGATCGCACGTTTCAGCGGAGCTTCAGTCTGCAGACCAACAATCTTCTCGAGCGCTTTGTTGATGTAGCCAGCGTCGTGAGAAGTGATGGTAGAAGCAACGGAGGTGTCAAAGTCAACAGGCGCGTGAGTGCGGTTTTCCTGTTTAACGCCTTCCATCACGCTGTCCCACAGTGCAGTGGTCGCATCAGTTGCGCCAGCCAGGAAGGACTCGTCACCCTCATACGGAGTGTAGTTTTTCTGAATGAAGTCACGTACGTTTACTTCATTCTGCCAATCACCTTTGGTAAAACCTTCCCAGGCTGTGGCTAACTTTTCATTAAGCTCGGACATGTAACACCTACCTTCTTAAGTGGATTTTTTATTTACTGCGTGTAATGGGCATCAACAGATTAATGATGATCGTTACCACGCAGATAAATGACCCAGTATGTCAACCCGACCAACAAACCGCCGCCGATAATGTTACCGATCGTAACCGGAATCAGGTTATCGGTGATGAAATTCATCACGGTCAGGTGAGAAAAATTCTCCGGAGAAGACCCAACTGCGGTCCAGAATTCCGGGGTGGCGAAATCGCGTATTACAATACCCATAGGGATCATAAACATGTTTGCGATACTGTGCTCAAAACCGCTGGCAACAAACATTGCGACCGGTAATACCATGATAAACGCTTTGTCCATCAGGCTGCGGCCCGAGTAGCTCATCCATACGGCCAGACACACCATCAGGTTAGCCAGGATACCAAGGCTCACTGCCTCAACAAAAGTATGGTGCACTTTGTGGTCGGCTGTTTGCAGAACGTTGAGCCCCCATGCGCCGTTGGCGGTCATATACTCGCCAGAAAGCCACATGAGTAACACAAAGATCAGGGCGCCAATCAGGTTGCCGACATAAACGTTAAGCCAGTTTTTCGCTAACTGACCCCAGGTAATACGACCACTGGCTTTAGCAACGACGATCAGTACGGTTGAAGTGAAGAGGTCTGCACCGCAGACAACACAAAGGATCAGCCCCAAGGAAAAGCAGATACCACCTACTAATTTCGCCATGCCGAAAGGCATAGTACCAGTGCCGGTTGTGGCGGTGATATAGAAAACAAAGGCAATTGAAATGAATACACCGGCAGTAATTGCCAGATAGAACGTCTTAAGCGGATGTTTCGTTGCTTTATAGACGCCTGCTTCTTCGGCAACTTTGGCCATTGCAGCAGGTAGAATAAGATCAAAAGGGTTGTCAGCTTTCACACTAACTCTCTCTTTATTAAGTCGGCGACGAGATACTAACAAAGCATTATAGATGAGAATTTGATATAGATCATATCTCGCCTGGCTTATAGGCCCGTAAGACGCATGGTTTTTATGCGATTACGGTGTAACATGTTGATTATCCATATAAAAATAAATTTTAAAAATTATAAAGTGAGTTGAATTTTTTCTTTCAGCCTCCTATGGGACGGTTAATTAAAATGGAGTAATTGAGATAAAAAACCACATTAATAAGCTAATTTTTTTAATATCAACTACTAATATTTAACCTTGCCTTTACATTTATTTTTTGGTTTGACCAAAATAAAAAACGGGGCGCTTTAAGCGCCCCGTAATATAGCTCAGACAATACATTTAGCCTACTCGAGGCAAGTTGTTTGTCACTATTTTGACCAGTGTGCCGCTTTCGCGCGTTGCAATTTCTCATAGGCTTTCAGCAGAGACTGATGTGCCGGGAATGCGTGCAGATCGCTGTCTACTGGCTGAAGTCCATAAAACGGCGCTTCACCGCTCAGTGCCGCACTTGCCGCTTCAACCGCCTCAGCGCCGTACATGCGGACGAATGCGTTCAGATACTGCAGCGGCTGACGGTCTTCTTCCTGAGACAGTAGCAACAATGTTTGCAGGCAGCGATAGTAGTTTGCACGTTCCGCGCTAAAGACGGAGGCGTTAAATTCCATCGTCCATTCGGTCCACACCAGGGCCTGCTCCAGATCGCCACCGGCCAGCGCCAGCATCACTTTAAGCTCGCCAATACGCAGGGTGTACCAACCGTTATCCGCACCGGTCGCCAGACCGAGCAGCTCGCGCACGCGGGTGAAGTCGTCAAAACCTTCTTCATCCAACTGTTCAATCAGATTGAGGTAGTCTTCTTTATCCCACTCACTGCCTGGCAGAGAGAGAATGGTGTCACGCAGATGGGTGCCCATAGCGTTGTTGGCTAACCACAGATCTTCTGCCGGATAGATGTCAGACATTCCCGGAACAATAATGCGGCACGCGTAAACGCCCAGGTGCTCATAGTCAGCGATATACACTTCTTTCTCTTCAGCATTGAAGATGGCCATCAGGGTGGCGAACTCTTCTTCCGTGGTGCCGGAGAAATTCCAGTCAACGAACGGATAGTCGGCATCCTGCTTGAACAGATCCCAGGAGATCAGACCGCTGGAATCGATGAAGTGAGTTTCAAGGTTGGTATGTTCTGCCACTTCCTCATCGTCGAAGGTCGGTGGGGTGAAGACATCAAGATCCTTCAGACCACGGCCCTGCAGCAGTTCAGTCACGGTACGCTCCAGCGCAACGCCGAAATCCGGGTGTGCGCCGAAGGAGGCAAAGCAGGTACCGTTGGCTGGGTTGAACAGGACAACGCAAATCACCGGATACTTGCCGCCCAGCGAGCCATCGTAGGCAAAAATTGGGAAACCTTCCGCTTCCAGTGTGGCGATGGACTCCACCACTGCCGGATAGCGCGCCATCACCTCGGCCGGGATTTCCGGCAGGCTGATGCTTTCGGCGATAATACGGTTCTTCACATGGCGCTCAAAGACTTCAGACAGGCCCTGAACGCGAGCTTCGTTAGGTGTGTTACCCGCAGACATGCCGTTAGAAACATACAGGTTGCCGATAATATTCATCGGAATGTAGACGGTCTGGTTATCAGACTGGCGGGTAAACGGCAGGCCACAGACGCCACGCTCTTCATTACCAGACTGTAGATCGATAAGCATGCTGCCGGTCAGTTCGTTATCTGGATCGTAAAATGCACGCAGACGCGCATCCAGTAAACCTTCTGGAACATCGTCTTCTTCAGTCAGCGGGAACCATTTTTCGTTCGGGTAATGTACGAACGGGCCATTGGCGATAGTTTCGCCCAGCCAGAAATCTGCAAAGAAGTAGTTAGTCGACAGACGCTCAAAGTATTCGCCCAGCGCAGAAGCCAGCGCCGCTTTTTTTGTCGCGCCTTTACCGTTGGTGAAGCACAGCGCGCATTCTTTGTCGCGAATATGTACAGACCAGACGTTAGGGACGGGATTCAACCACGAAGCTTCTTCAATTTGAAAACCAAGGTCGAGTAATTTTTGCTGGAAGCGAGCGATGGAGTCTTCCAGAGCGGCATCTTTGCCGGGAATAAATGTTTGCGTCATGAAAATCACTTTTGTCGTACGGAAAGCGCGCAATGATACGGGTTTTCAATGAACGGCGCTATCGCCGCCGGAGCCCATGCGTAAATAAAAGCATTGGCTATGCTTTCTTACAGCCAATCACGTTTAGAGCATATTAATGAAAGCTTTCGATTTACACCGTATGGCGCTTGATAAGGTGCCCATGGATTTTCTGGGGGAAGTTGCGCTACGCAGCCTTTACACCTTTATATTGGTTTTTCTGTTTTTAAAAATCACCGGACGTCGTGGCGTACGCCAGATGTCGCTTTTTGAAGTCCTTATCATCCTTACGCTGGGTTCCGCCGCGGGAGACGTGGCGTTTTATGACGATGTTCCGATGCTGCCGGTGCTGGTGGTCTTTATTACTCTTGCTGTGCTGTATCGGCTGGTAATGTGGCTAATGGCGCATAGTGAAAAAATGGAGGACCTTCTGGAGGGCAAACCCGTCGTGATCATTGAAGACGGCGAGCTGGCATGGTCAAAGCTCAATAGCGCCAATATGACGGAATTTGAATTCTTTATGGAACTGCGTTTGAACGGCGTGGAGCAATTGGGACAAGTGAAACTGGCTATTCTGGAGACGAATGGGCAGATCAGCGTTTACTTCTTTGCCGATGAAGACGTAAAACCGGGTCTTAGCATTCTGCCTAAACATTGTACGCAGCGATTTAAGGTGGTACCTGAAACAGGCGACTATGCATGCGTACGGTGTAGTGAAGTGGTGCAAATGAAGGCCGGAGATCATCAATTATGTCCGCGCTGTGCAAATCCAGAATGGTCGAAGGCCAGCCGGGCAAAACGGGTTACCTGACAGCAAAAATCTCGGTTTTTACCCGTCAATCCGATAGATTCTGTTGTGTGACCGATGACACATTTTTACCCTTGCCAGTTTTACCCATTGCGGCGCGTGTCACTGAATGATAAAACCGATATCCACAGGAATAACTTATACCAATGTCTGTCACCGGATTATCGTCAATGACAGGATGTTGATTGGACAACAACACAACGTGGTGAGGGGAAATGGCTCAGGTCTTCAATTTTAGTTCAGGTCCGGCAATGTTACCGGCAGAAGTACTTAAACTGGCTCAACAGGATCTTTGTGACTGGAACGGTCTTGGCACGTCAGTGATGGAAATTAGCCACCGTGGCAAAGAATTCATCCAGGTCGCAGAGGAAGCGGAGCAGGATTTTCGCGATCTTCTCAGCATCCCCTCCAACTATAAAGTGTTGTTCTGCCATGGCGGTGGTCGCGGGCAGTTCGCGGGTATCCCGTTAAATATTCTGGGCGATAAAACCACCGCGGATTACGTCGATGCCGGTTATTGGGCCGCCAGCGCAATTAAAGAAGCGAAAAAATACTGCACGCCAAACGTTATTGATGCCAAAGTCACCGTGGACGGCCTGCGTGCTGTTAAGCCGATGAGTGAATGGCAACTTTCTGATAACGCGGCATACCTGCACTATTGCCCGAACGAAACCATCGATGGCATTGCGATCGATGAAACGCCGAATTTTGCCAGCAACGTTGTGGTCACGGCGGATCTGTCCTCTACCATTCTTTCCGCACCGCTTGACGTTAACCGTTATGGCGTAATTTATGCCGGGGCACAGAAAAATATCGGCCCGGCCGGTCTGACGATTGTCATCGTCCGTGAAGATTTGCTGGGTAAAGCTCATGTCTCATGCCCGTCAATCCTCGACTATACCGTGCTGAATGACAACGATTCCATGTTCAATACGCCGCCAACCTTTGCCTGGTATCTGTCTGGCCTGGTCTTTAAATGGCTGAAAAAGCAGGGCGGTGTTAATGCGATGGATAAAATTAACCAGCAAAAAGCGGAATTGCTCTACGGCGTAATCGATAACAGCGATTTCTACCGTAACGATGTGGCGAAATCCAACCGTTCACGCATGAACGTACCGTTCCAGTTGGCTGACAGCGCATTGGATAAACTGTTCCTGGAAGAGTCTTTTGCTGCGGGCCTGCACGCGCTGAAAGGGCATCGTGTAGTCGGCGGTATGCGTGCGTCCATCTACAATGCCATGCCGCTTGAAGGTGTTAAAGCACTGACCGATTTCATGGTCGATTTCGAACGCCGCCGCGGCTAATCTGCTGTACTTTTCATCCCCACAGCCCGTCTGTGGGGTTTTTATGTCTGTTTTTGAGAGTCGAGTTTCATGGAATCCCTGACGTTACAACCCATTGCGCGGGTGGATGGCACCATCAATCTGCCTGGATCCAAAAGTGTTTCTAACCGCGCTTTGCTGCTGGCTGCATTAGCCAATGGCACCACTGTCCTGACCAATCTGCTGGACAGCGATGATGTTCGCCATATGCTCAATGCTCTGAATGCGTTAGGGATTAGCTATACCCTTTCTGCCGATCGTACCCGCTGCGAGATAGTTGGCAATGGCGGTGTGTTGCACGCAGAAGGTGCAGTTGAGCTGTTCCTTGGCAACGCCGGAACCGCAATGCGCCCGCTGGCCGCAGCGCTATGTCTGGGCAGCAATGACATCGTGCTGACGGGCGAACCGCGCATGAAAGAGCGCCCGATTGGCCATCTGGTTGATGCGCTGCGCCAGGGCGGAGCCAAAATTGACTATCTGGAGCAGGAAAACTATCCACCTTTACGTCTGCGCGGTGGCTTTACCGGAGGCCAGGTTGAGGTAGACGGTAGCGTTTCCAGCCAGTTCCTCACTGCGTTGCTGATGACTGCGCCGCTGGCGCCGCAGGATACGACGATCGCAATTAAAGGTGACCTGGTATCCAAACCTTACATTGATATCACACTGAACCTGATGAAAACGTTTGGTGTTGAAATTGAAAATCAAAACTACCAGCGCTTTGTCGTGAAGGGGCTGCAGCAGTATCAGTCACCGGGTGCATATCTGGTTGAAGGTGATGCTTCTTCCGCTTCCTATTTCCTCGCGGCAGGTGCTATTAAAGGCGGTACGGTAAAAGTTACCGGGATTGGCCGCAACAGCATGCAGGGTGATATTCGTTTTGCCGATGTACTGGAGAAAATGGGCGCAACCATTACATGGGGCGACGATTTTATTGCCTGTACTCACGGCGAGTTGAACGCAGTGGATATGGATATGAACCATATTCCTGATGCGGCGATGACCATTGCAACGGCGGCGCTGTTCGCTAAAGGCACCACGACATTACGTAATATCTACAACTGGCGCGTCAAAGAGACCGATCGTCTGTTCGCGATGGCGACGGAGTTACGCAAAGTGGGCGCGGAAGTGGAAGAGGGGCATGACTTTATCCGCATCACCCCGCCTGCAACATTGCAATTTGCGGACATCGCGACCTACAACGATCACCGCATGGCGATGTGTTTCTCGCTGGTGGCGCTGTCTGACACGCCGGTGACCATTCTTGACCCAAAATGTACCGCCAAAACCTTCCCGGATTATTTCGAACAGTTGGCTCGTATTAGTACATCTGTCTGATTTTATTGCCGCACTTTCGGGTGCGGCACATTCTGACATCTTCGATTGCCTATTTATTCTACACTCAGCTTCAATGATTCTGCATTTTTCACACAAAGATAACGATCGTTGGCGTTGGCGCGTATAATGCGCGGCGTTCACGTTAATGTACGCCCGTTTAAGGAGAAAAAGATGACGGCAATTGCCCCGGTTATTACCATTGATGGCCCAAGTGGTGCAGGTAAAGGCACCTTGTGCAAGGCAATGGCGGAAGCATTGCAGTGGCATCTGTTAGATTCAGGCGCGATCTACCGCGTACTGGCGCTCGCAGCGTTACATCACCATGTTGATGTCACATCTGAAGATGCTCTGGTACCGCTTGCCTCACACCTTGATGTGCGTTTTATCTCAACAGACGGCAACCTGGAAGTCATTCTTGAAGGTGAAGATGTCAGCGGTGAAATACGTACTCAGGAAGTAGCGAATGCCGCCTCTCAGGTTGCGGCGTTTCCCCGCGTGCGTGAAGCGTTATTACGTCGTCAACGCGCATTTCGCGAATCCCCAGGTCTGATTGCTGATGGACGTGATATGGGCACCGTGGTGTTCCCGGATGCGCCGGTGAAAATTTTTCTGGACGCCTCCTCGCAAGAACGTGCGCATAGACGTATGCTACAGTTGCAGGAGAAGGGCTTTAGTGTTAACTTTGAACGCCTTTTGGCCGAGATCGAAGAACGCGATTATCGCGATCGTAATCGTGCTGTAGCGCCGCTGGTTCCCGCTGCTGATGCTTTAGTTTTGGATTCAACCCGATTAAGCATTGAGCAAGTGATTGAAAAAGCGTTACAATACGCGCGCCAAAAACTGGCTCTCGCTTAAGTGCGACCGAATTTGCAGTACCCCCGTTGCAATGGATTGACAGCGGGTATGTTAAACAACCCCATCCGGCATGGAGCCAGGTGGACGTTAAATATGAAACCTGAAGATTAAACATGACTGAATCTTTTGCTCAACTGTTTGAAGAATCCTTAAAAGAAATCGAAACCCGTCCGGGTTCCATCGTTCGTGGTGTTGTTGTTGCTATCGACAAAGACGTAGTACTGGTTGACGCTGGTCTGAAATCTGAGTCCGCCATTCCGGCAGAGCAGTTCAAAAACGCCCAGGGCGAGCTGGAAATCCAGGTTGGTGACGAAGTTGACGTTGCTCTGGATGCAGTAGAAGACGGCTTCGGTGAAACCCTGCTGTCCCGTGAAAAAGCTAAACGTCACGAAGCTTGGATCACGCTGGAAAAAGCTTACGAAGAAGCTGCAACCGTTACTGGTGTTATCAATGGCAAAGTCAAGGGTGGCTTCACTGTTGAGCTGAATGGTATTCGCGCGTTCCTGCCGGGTTCCCTGGTAGACGTTCGTCCGGTCCGCGACACGCTGCACCTGGAAGGCAAAGAGCTTGAATTCAAAGTAATCAAGCTGGATCAGAAGCGTAACAACGTTGTTGTTTCCCGTCGTGCCGTTATCGAATCCGAAAACAGCGCAGAACGCGATCAGCTGCTGGAAAACCTGCAGGAAGGCATGGAAGTTAAAGGTATCGTTAAGAACCTCACTGACTACGGTGCATTCGTTGATCTGGGTGGCGTTGACGGCCTGCTGCACATCACCGACATGGCATGGAAACGCGTTAAGCATCCGAGCGAAATCGTAAACGTTGGCGACGAAATCACTGTTAAAGTGCTGAAGTTCGACCGCGAGCGTACTCGTGTATCTCTGGGCCTGAAACAGCTGGGCGAAGATCCATGGGTAGCTATCGCTAAGCGTTATCCGGAAGGTACCAAACTGACTGGTCGCGTGACCAACCTGACCGACTACGGCTGCTTCGTTGAAATCGAAGAAGGCGTTGAAGGCCTGGTTCACGTTTCCGAAATGGATTGGACCAACAAAAACATCCACCCGTCCAAAGTTGTTAACGTTGGCGATGTAGTGGAAGTTATGGTTCTGGATATCGACGAAGAACGTCGTCGTATCTCCCTGGGTCTGAAGCAGTGCAAAAACAACCCATGGCAGCAGTTCGCGGAAACCCACAACAAGGGTGACCGTGTTGAAGGTAAAATCAAGTCTATCACTGACTTCGGTATCTTCATCGGCCTGGACGGCGGCATCGACGGCCTGGTTCACCTGTCTGACATCTCCTGGAACGTTGCAGGCGAAGAAGCAGTTCGTGAATACAAAAAAGGCGACGAAATCGCAGCAGTTGTTCTGCAGGTTGACGCAGAGCGTGAGCGTATCTCTCTGGGCGTTAAACAGCTCGCAGAAGATCCGTTCAACAACTGGGTTGCACTGAACAAGAAAGGCGCAATCGTAAACGGTAAAGTCACTGCAGTTGACGCTAAAGGCGCAACCGTAGAACTGGCTGACGGCGTTGAAGGTTACCTGCGCGCTTCTGAAGCTTCACGTGACCGCGTTGAAGATGCAACTCTGGTTCTGAGCGTAGGCGACGACGTTGAAGCTAAATTCACCGGCGTTGATCGTAAGAACCGTGCAATCAGCCTGTCTGTTCGTGCTAAAGACGAAGCTGATGAGAAAGATGCAATCGCAACTGTTAACAAACAGGAAGATGCTAACTTCTCTAACAACGCAATGGCTGAAGCTTTCAAAGCAGCTAAAGGCGAGTAATATCGAGTGCTCTAAATCCTTTGTGCTGTTAACGGCACAAAGGGTGACGAGTAGCTTGACAGATTACAGGATTCGTCCTGTAATCAATGACAAAGGGCGGCTACGGCCGCCCTTAATCAATGCAGCAGCTAATTATGCCTTTAAGGAACCGGAGGAATCATGACCAAGTCAGAATTGATTGAAAGACTTGCAACCCAGCAACCTCATATTCCCGCGAAAGCGGTTGAAGATGCAGTTAAAGAGATGCTGGAACATATGGCCTCGACTCTTGCGCAGGGCGAGCGTATTGAAATCCGCGGTTTCGGCAGCTTCTCTTTGCATTACCGCGCACCACGCACCGGACGTAATCCGAAGACCGGCGATAAAGTGGATCTGGAAGGGAAATACGTTCCGCACTTTAAACCAGGTAAAGAACTGCGCGATCGCGCCAATATTTACGGTTAAGTTTTTAGCGAGACTTAACGCCGAGAAAAGCACCCAAATGGGTGCTTTTTTCATTTCTGTCCACCTATCCTGGAATCCTCATCCCAGTTAATTTGTACGTTACAACCATCACTAAATGTCTGCGGAACTCAGGTCGTATAACGATAAATTGATGCCAGACAACCGTCGAAGAGTACTGCACACTCCCTGTAACAGGGAGGTGATTGATGAAAATAACAACGGTGAGTACCTGCGCATTACTCGGCATTCTCCCACTCATGCTATTACCTATGCTGCCAGGCATGTTGTGTATCGGCATTGTATTTTGTCTGGCATGTCTGCTCTGTTTTCTCCCCTACAAATATATGCGTTCCGCCGGACTAACCCTGCTGTTTTTTCTTTGGGGAATCCTGGCCGCGAAAGAGGCTATGTGGGCCGGTAATACGCTGCCTGCGAAAACCCAGCAAGCCATTGTGCGGATAACCGGAACTGACAATATGACAACGCACTACGGCCAGATCACCCACCTTCAGGGGAAACGAATCTTTCCTGAGCAAGGAATCGTCTTGTACGGGCAGTATTTACCCGGTGATGTTTGTGCGGGTCAGACATGGGCGATGACGTTGAAAGTCCGCGCTGTACACGGTCAATTAAACGAAGGCGGATTTGATAGCCAGCGTTACGCATTGGTACAGCATCAACCGCTGACGGGACGATTCTTGCAGGCTTCGGTAATCACACCACAATGCAGTTTGCGTTCGCGGTATCTCTCCTCGCTGAAAACGGCACTCACCGACTATCCCTGGCAGCAGGTCATACTGGGTCTGGGAATGGGGGAGCGCTTGTCTGTGTCACAAGAGGTGAAAACGATTATGCGTGATACCGGCACGGCTCATTTGATGGCTATCTCCGGGCTGCATATTGCGTTTGCTGCATTACTGACCGCAGGATTGATACGTGCTGGACAATTTTTTATGCCAACAAGGTGGATTTGCTGGCAGATGCCATTAGTGGGTGGAATTGTCTGCGCCACATTTTATGCCTGGCTGACGGGGCTGCAACCCCCGGCATTACGAACGGTTGTTGCGCTGCTAGTCTGGGGGGCGCTGAGACTTAGCGGCAGGCAGTGGAGTGGATGGTCGGTCTGGATTTGCTGTCTGGCAGCCATCGTGGTGGTGGATCCTGTTGGTGTTCTTTCGCAAAGCCTATGGTTGTCTGCATCCGCCGTTGCGGCACTGCTGTTCTGGTACCAATGGGTACCGCTCCCGGACTGGCCGCTGTCGCGTGCTGGACGTCAATTTCTGGCGCTGGCTCATCTGCAATTGGGTATTACGCTTCTGCTTCTTCCCGTGCAAATCGCAATGTTTCACGGTTTTAGTCTGACCTCGTTTCTGGCTAATTTGTTTGCCGTCCCTTTGGTCACGTTTGTTTCCGTACCCTTGATATTAGCAGGCATGATCATGCATTTAGCCGGGACGGTGATGGTTGAATCAAGCCTGTGGTATCTGGCGGATCGTTCTCTGGCGCTGCTATTTTGGGGGCTCAGAAGTCTGCCTGAAGGGTGGATCAATATTGATGCACGCTGGCAATGGCTCGCATTTTTACCCGGAATGATGATTATCGCATGGCGACTAAATATCTTGCGTACGCTACCGGTGGTCTGTTTCTCTGTGCTCCTTTTACTGAGTGGGCCGCTTTGGCGTGCACCGCGTACTGATGTGTGGCAAGTGCATATGCTGGATGTCGGGCAGGGGCTGGCAATGGTGATCGCGCGAAATGGGAAAGCGTTGCTTTACGATACCGGTCTGGCATGGCCTGAAGGCGATAGCGCAGAACATCTGATTATTCCCTGGTTGCGTTGGCATAATCTGGAGCCAGAAGGAATTATTTTAAGCCATGAGCACATGGATCACCGCGGCGGGTTGCACTCCTTACAACAAGCCTGGCCGTCGCTATGGGTAAGAAGTCCGCTGAGCTGGAAAGGTCATCTCCCGTGTTTTCGCGGAGAGCATTGGCAATGGCAAGGGTTAACCTTCAGTGCGCACTGGCCTGTGCGTGGAAATACAGACCAGGGGAATAACCACTCCTGTGTGGTTAAGGTCGATGACGGATATCAGAGTATTCTGCTGACCGGCGATATCGAATCTCCTGCTGAACAAAAAATGCTAAGTCACTATTGGCAGCACCTTCAGTCGACGGTGATGCAGGTTCCACATCATGGCAGCAATACTTCATCATCACTGGCACTCATTCAGCGGGTTGACGGGCAGGTCGCACTCGCCTCTGCATCCCGTTACAACGCCTGGCGTCTGCCGTCCTGGAAAGTGAAGCAACGTTATCGGCAACAAAATTATCAATGGCTGGATACCCCCCATCAGGGACAGATTACGCTGGATTTTTATCAAAAAAACTGGCGCATACGCAGCATGCGGGATCAGATTTTACCTCGTTGGTATCATCAGTGGTTTGGCGTGTCGGAGGATAACGGGTAGAATATGCGGCTATTCTAACAAATGCTGGTTTTTTGAATGCATAACGATAAAGATCTCTCTACGTGGCAGACGTTTCGCCGACTATGGCCAACCATAGCGCCTTTTAAATCGGGTCTGATCGTGGCGGGTATAGCGTTAGTCCTTAACGCGGCCAGCGATACCTTCATGTTATCGCTCCTTAAACCATTACTGGATGATGGTTTTGGTAAAACTGATCGCTCGGTGCTGCTGTGGATGCCGCTGGTGGTCATTGGGCTGATGATAGTTCGTGGCTTAACCAGCTATGTCTCCAGCTACTGTATCTCATGGGTGTCAGGCAAAGTGGTCATGACCATGCGCCGCCGCCTGTTTGGCCATATGATGGGCATGCCCGTCTCCTTTTTTGATAAACAGTCTACAGGGACATTGTTATCGCGTATTACCTATGATTCAGAACAGGTTGCGTCATCGTCTTCCGGTGCGCTGATCACCGTGGTACGTGAAGGGGCCTCAATTATTGGCCTGTTTATCATGATGTTCTATTACAGCTGGCAGCTGTCACTGATCCTGATTGTACTGGCGCCAATTGTGTCAGTGGCAATCCGTGTGGTTTCCAAGCGCTTTCGTAGCATCAGTAAAAACATGCAAAACACCATGGGTCAGGTTACGACCAGTGCGGAGCAGATGCTGAAAGGCCACAAAGAAGTTCTGATTTTTGGTGGTCAGGAAGTCGAAACCAAGCGCTTTGATAAGGTCAGCAACAAGATGCGTTTGCAGGGTATGAAGATGGTTTCCGCTTCTTCTATCTCCGACCCTATCATCCAGCTGATTGCGTCTTTGGCACTGGCCTTCGTGTTATATGCGGCTAGCTTCCCAAGCGTAATGGAAAATCTGACAGCAGGGACAATTACGGTTGTCTTCTCCTCAATGATCGCATTAATGCGTCCGTTGAAATCGCTGACCAACGTCAACGCGCAGTTCCAGCGCGGTATGGCGGCATGCCAGACCTTATTTACGATTCTGGATAGCGAACAGGAGAAAGATGAAGGTAAACGTGTGATCGAGCGTGCTACCGGCGATCTCGAGTTCCGCAACGTGACTTTCACTTATCCGGGACGTGAAGTACCGGCTCTGCGTAACATCAACCTGAATATTCCCGCGGGTAAAACTGTTGCTCTGGTCGGTCGTTCGGGCTCAGGGAAATCCACCATCGCCAGCCTGATTACGCGCTTCTACGATATTGATGAAGGGCAGATTCTGATGGACGGACACGATCTGCGCGAATATACCCTGGCATCACTGCGCGATCAGGTTGCGTTGGTTTCGCAGAATGTGCACTTGTTTAACGATACGGTTGCCAACAACATCGCCTACGCGCGTACCGATATGTACAGCCGTGAGCAGATCGAAAAAGCGGCACAGATGGCCTACGCCATGGATTTCATCAACAAGATGGATAATGGCCTGGATACGGTGATTGGTGAAAACGGCGTCCTGCTTTCCGGCGGACAACGTCAGCGTATCGCTATCGCCCGTGCCTTGTTGCGCGACAGCCCAATTCTGATCCTTGATGAAGCAACATCGGCTCTTGATACTGAATCTGAACGCGCGATTCAGTCTGCGCTGGATGAGCTACAGAAAAACCGTACTTCTCTGGTCATTGCTCACCGTCTTTCAACCATTGAACAAGCCGACGAAATCATCGTGGTGGAGGATGGTCTGATTGTCGAACGCGGAACCCATAGCGAGCTGATTGAGCAGCGCGGGGTGTATGCGCAATTACACAAAATGCAATTTGGTCAATGATCGCACGTATCTGGTCTGGTGAATCGCCGCTGTGGCGATTGTTACTTCCACTCTCCTGGCTGTATGGCCTGGTGAGTGGCGCGATCCGCTTATGCTACAAGTTGGGGCTTAAACGCGCATGGCGCGCGCCAGTCCCGGTAGTGGTGGTCGGAAACCTTACTGCGGGCGGAAACGGTAAAACGCCGGTGGTGATTTGGTTGGTTGAACAACTGCGACAACGCGGGATTCGCGTGGGTGTGGTGTCGCGTGGTTATGGCGGGAAAGCGACTGCTTACCCGCTGTTGCTAACCGCTGATACTACTACCGCAGAAGCGGGCGATGAACCTGTGCTGATCGCCCAACGTACCGGCGTGCCGGTAGCGGTATCCCCGGTAAGATCGGATGCGGTAAAAGCCATTTTGGCCCAACACGACGTGCAGATTATTGTGACGGACGATGGACTACAGCACTATCGTCTGGCGCGAGATGTTGAAATCGTAGTCATTGACGGCGAACGTCGGTTTGGCAACGGCTGGTGGCTTCCCGCTGGTCCAATGCGGGAACGCGCAGGTCGCCTTAAATCGGTGGATGCGACTATTGTTAACGGTGGCGTTGCGCAACCAGGGGAAATCCCTATGCGACTTGAACCGGGGCTGGCCGTTAATTTACGTACAGGTGAACGCCGTGATGTGGCGCAATTGTCCAATATTGTCGCCATGGCGGGCATTGGTCATCCACCGCGTTTTTTTGCCACGCTGAAAGCATGTGGTGCCAGCGTGCAAAAAAGCATTGCGCTGGCAGACCATCAGTCTCTGACCTACAGTGACGTCAGTGCGTTTGTAGACGCCGGGCAAACGCTGGTCATGACGGAAAAAGATGCGGTTAAGTGCCGGGCATTTGCCGATGAAAACTGGTGGTATTTACCTGTTGATGCACATTTGTCAGGCGATCGGCCTGATGTATTGCTGAATAGCTTAATCTCGCTGACTCGCTAACTGATTCACGCTGCGGCAGCGAATCATTTATGAGGCCATAAATGTCGTTGCCGCGCCTTTCTCTGACGGATGCCCGTCATCTTCACCTTGCTGCTCAAGGTCTGCTGAAAAAAACACGCCGCCGGGCAACCCCGGCAGATATTCTCGCGACCATTTTGCGCATGTCGTTACTGCAAATCGACACCATCAATATTGTGGCGCGCAGTCCTTACCTGGTGCTGTTTAGTCGTTTAGGCGATTATTCCCCCCAATGGCTGGACGACTCGTTACAGCAGGGCGAACTGATGGAATACTGGGCGCACGAGGCCTGTTTTTTGCCGCGCAGCGATTTTATGCTGATACGTCACCGCATGTTGGCCCCGGAGAATATGGGCTGGAAATATAAAGCGGCGTGGATGAAAGAACATGCGCATGAGATTGAGCAACTGCTCCAGCACATCCAGCATAACGGGCCGGTACGCTCAGCTGATTTTGAGCATCCACGCAAAGGGACCAGCGGCTGGTGGGAATGGAAACCGCAGAAGCGTCATCTTGAAGGGTTGTTCACCGCCGGGAAAGTGATGGTCGTGGAACGGCGTAATTTCCAGCGAGTGTATGATTTAACCCATCGCGTCATGCCGCACTGGGACGATGAACGCGACCCACTTTCGCAGGAAGATGCGGAAAGTGTCATGCTGGATAACAGTGCCCGCAGTCTGGGGATTTTCCGCGAACAATGGCTGGCAGACTACTACCGCCTGAAGCGCCCGGCGCTAAAAAACTGGTGCAACGAACGGGCGGAACAGCGGCAGATTATTCCTGTCGACGTTGAGGGGCTAGGAGCCTTGTGGCTGCATAGCCACCTTCAGCCGCTGCTTGAACAGGCGCTGGCGGGCAAATTAACGGCGACTCACAGTGCAGTATTATCACCTTTTGATCCGGTGGTCTGGGATCGTAAACGGGCAGAGCAGCTATTCGATTTTAGCTATCGGCTGGAGTGTTACACGCCAGCACCGAAACGTCAGTATGGTTATTTTGTCTTGCCGTTGCTGCATCGTGGACAGTTGGTTGGGCGGATGGATGCCAAAATGCACCGCAAAACAGGTGTGCTGGACGTTATTTCGCTGTGGTTACAGGATGGGGTTAAGCCTGGAGTGACGTTGCAAAAAGGATTGTTTCAGGCGATTGACGATTTTGCCCGCTGGCAACAGGCAACACGCGTGACGCTGGGACGTTATCCTGAAGGTTTATTTGCTGATGCACGCCATGGTTGGGAAATAGACCCAGCCCTTTAAGCGATTATGTTAATATTTACGGATTCACAATCCGGTCCATCTGGAGGAACTATGGATCATCGTCTGCTTGAAATCATTGCCTGCCCGGTATGCAATGGCAAACTCTGGTTTAACCAGGAAAAACAGGAACTGATTTGTAAACTGGATAACCTTGCTTTCCCACTGCGTGATGGCATTCCCGTGTTACTGGAAACCGAAGCCCGCGTTCTGACTGCTGATGAGAGTAAATCATGAGTTTTGTGGTCATTATTCCTGCGCGCTATGCGTCCACACGTCTGCCTGGTAAGCCGTTGCTGGATATCAACGGTAAACCGATGATCGTGCATGTACTGGAGCGTGCGCGTGAATCTGGCGCTGAACGTATCATCGTTGCCACCGATCACGAGGATGTCGCTCGCGCGGTAGAAGCGGTGGGTGGCGAAGTGTGCATGACTCGCGCCGATCACCAGTCTGGTACGGAGCGCCTGGCGGAAGTCGTCGAGAAATGTGGTTTTAGCGATGATACCGTTATTGTGAACGTACAGGGTGATGAGCCGATGATTCCTGCGGTCATTATTCGCCAGGTGGCTGAGAATCTGGCGCAACGTCAGGTCGGTATGGCGACTCTTGCGGCTCCGATTCACAGTGCGGAAGAGGCATTTAATCCGAATGCGGTAAAAGTCGTGTTGGATGCTGAAGGATATGCTCTCTATTTTTCACGCGCGACCATCCCATGGGATCGAGATCGTTTCGCCAAAAGTCTGGAAACGGTGGGGGACACCTTCCTGCGCCATCTGGGCATTTACGGCTATCGCGCCGGTTTTATTCGCCGCTATGTTAACTGGCAGCCTAGCCCGCTTGAGCATATCGAAATGCTGGAGCAGCTGCGAGTGCTGTGGTACGGCGAAAAAATTCACGTTGCCGTCGCAAAAGAAGTCCCGGGTACCGGCGTAGACACAGCCGAAGATCTTGAGCGCGTTCGCGCCGAAATGCATTAGTTTTTCTCACGGCACTCCCCCCATATTGAGGCGTATTTTTGGGAGGAGTGTCGTATCGTTGCGCTTTCCCTCCACTTTTCTTTTCATCAATTGATCTCATCCGGGTGACATCTGTCTGCACGACGCTCATTATGAAAGCAGTAGCATTTATGAGGGCAATCTGAAATGGAACAGTTGCGTGCCGAACTCAGCCACCTGCTGGGCGAAAAACTCAGTCGCATAGAATGCGTGAATGAAAAAGTGGATACGGCCCTGTGGTCACTGTACGACAGCCAGGGAAATCCGATGCCGCTGATGGCGAGAAGCTTCACCACGCCAGGTATGGCGCAGCAGCTGGCATGGAAAACCTCCATGTTGGCGCGCAGTGGTACGGTGCGAATGCCCGTCATTTACGGGGTCTTAACCCACGAAGAGCATCCCGGTCCCGATGTGCTACTGCTTGAGCGTTTACGTGGCGTGCCGGTGGAAGCGCCAGCCCGAACGCCCGAACGCTGGGAACATTTAAAAGATCAGATCGTAGAAGGTCTGCTGTCATGGCATCGGCAGGATAGCCGTGGCTGCGTGGGAATGGTGGATAACACGCAAGAGAATATCTGGCCATCCTGGTATCGTCAGCGTGTTGAAGTGTTGTGGACCACTTTAAATCAGTTCAACAATACCGGGCTGACGATGCAGGATAAGCGGATCCTGTTTCGTACCCGTGAGTGTTTGCCCGCTTTATTTGAAGGATTCAATGATAACTGCGTGCTGATCCACGGTAATTTTAGTTTACGTAGCATGCTCAAAGACGCCCGTAGCGATCAGCTTCTGGCGATGGTCGGACCGGGTTTGATGCTGTGGGCGCCCAGAGAGTATGAATTGTTCCGTTTAATGGATAATGCACTGGCGGAAAGTCTGCTTTGGCAATACCTGCAACGCGCGCCCGTGGCGGAGTCCTTCATCTGGCGGCGCTGGCTGTATGTGTTATGGGATGAGGTGGCGCAACTGGTCAACACCGGACGTTTTAATCGATCTAACTTTGACCTGGCCACGAAATCACTGCTGCCGTGGCTCGCCTGATGAACATGTGAACGCCTTATCCGGCCTACAATTCTGCGCTGAACACGTAGGCCTGATAAGACGCGTTAGTGTCGCTATCAGGCAACATTCCTGTCAATGTTCCGATCCCTTTAGCCACTGCCAGATTCGCCCCAACGTTTCGTAACCAACACGATCGCTATGCATCAACCAGACGGGAGAGGGGATCGCGCGCTCCCACGGATTAAGCGGTGAGTCAATCGCTAACTGGTTGGCTGGCGCGGGCAACGGATGTAGTCCGGCCTGTTGGAAGAAAATCATTGCTCGCGGTAAGTGCGATGCGGAGGTCACCAGCAGGAACGGCGCGCTGCCGATGGCCTGCTTAACCGCTGCGGCTTCTTCTTCGGTGTCTTTAGGTTTATCCAGCGTGATGATATCACCGGGCGGCACACCCAGTGACTGCGCTACGCGGGCTCCCGCTTCTGCAGTACTGACGTTATTGCTCTTTGCCGCAGCGCCGGTAAAGATAAGCTTCGATCCCGGGTTAGCACGCCAAAGGCGAATACCTTCATTCAGACGCGGAAGACTGTTGCTGATCAGGTTTGAACTCGGCGCCCACTGTGGATTCCAGGTATACCCTCCGCCCAGCACCACAATGTATTCCACTTTTTGTGTATCCTGCCAGGTTGGATAGCTATCCTCAATCGGTTTCAGCAGACTGTCGGCGACGGGCTGCAAGCTTAGAAGTAACAGTGCCAGCCAACTCAGGCTAATGCACACTTTCCCTGTTTTTTGAAAGCGGCTAAACCAGAGCAGCGCCAGGCCTATGCCCATGATAATGAGCATTAGCGGAAGTGGCAGCATCATACCGCCAATCACTTTCTTCAGCGTAAAAAGCATCCTTTTTGGTTCCTTTTTTAACCATACAGCAGGGGATCAGCAGGGATATTACACCAGGAAGGTTCATTCTCGGCGTGGGTGTGACAAAATAGCGGTTTTACTTAGTCACCCTAAAGCCAGCATGTGGAGAGCCCGATGCGGGATCGCAATTTTGATGACATTGCAGAGAAGTTTTCCCGTAACATTTACGGCACCACCAAAGGTCAGCTTCGTCAGACGATCCTCTGGCAGGATCTGGACAAACTTCTTGCCGACTACGCGGGCCAAACGTTGCGTGTGCTTGATGCGGGTGGCGGAGAAGGGCAGACAGCCATTCTGATGGCGCAGCGGGGCCATCACGTCACCTTGTGCGATCTTTCTGCTGAGATGGTGGCGCGAGCGCAACGGGCGGCAGAAGAGCAAGGTGTGAGCGACAACATGCATTTTATACATTGTGCCGCTCAGGACATCCCACAGCATTTGGATTCTCAGGTTGATCTGATATTGTTTCATGCTGTGCTGGAATGGGTGGCCGATCCGCAAGCCGTCTTAAAAACATTGTGGTCGATGTTACGCCCGGGCGGTGCTTTATCGCTGATGTTCTACAATGCAAACGGTCTGTTGATGCGTAATGTGTTGGTCGGTAATTTCGGCTATGTACAGCAGGGAATGTATAAAAAGAAACGGCGCACGTTGTCTCCCGATTTTCCGCGCGACCCTCAGCAGGTCTATGGCTGGCTGGAGGAGATTGGCTGGGAGATAACCGGTAAAACGGGCGTGAGGGTGTTTCATGATTATCTGCGTGATAAACAAAAACAGCATGACTGTTTTGATGCTTTAACAGAAATAGAAACACGTTATTGCCGCCAGGAACCGTATATCAGCCTTGGGCGCTATATTCATGTCACCGCGATTAAACGTCCGGCCCGAGCCGCAGATGCAAGGATAACCTATGAGTGAATTTTCCCAGACAGTCCCCGAACTGGTTGCCTGGGCCAGAAAAAATGACTTCTCCATCTCTCTGCCGGTAGACAGACTTTCGTTCCTGCTGGCTGTTGCCACACTAAACGGTGAGCGACTTGACGGTGAGATGAGTGAAGGTGAACTGGTGGATGCGTTCCGCCATGTGAGTGATGCGTTTGAGCAAACCAGCGAAACCATCGGCGTCCGCGCCAACAACGCGATCAACGATATGGTGCGTCAACGTCTGCTGAACCGCTTTACCAGCGAGCAGGCTGAAGGCAACGCCATTTACCGTTTAACGCCGCTCGGGATTGGCATCACAGATTACTATATTCGTCAGCGCGAATTCTCTACGCTGCGTCTTTCTATGCAGCTGTCAATTGTGGCAGGCGAACTGAAGCGCGCGGCTGATGCGGCAGCGGAAGGTGGTGATGAGTTCCACTGGCATCGCAACGTCTATGCGCCATTGAAATACTCGGTGGCGGAGATTTTCGACAGTATCGATCTGACCCAGCGCATCATGGATGAACAGCAGCAGCAGGTAAAAGACGACATCGCACAGTTGCTAAACAAAGACTGGCGGGCGGCGATTTCCAGCTGTGAAATGCTGCTGTCTGAAACATCTGGTACGCTGCGTGAGCTGCAAGATACGCTGGAAGCGGCAGGGGATAAGCTGCAGGCTAACCTGTTACGCATCCAGGACGCCACGATGACGCATGACGATTTGCATTTTGTCGATCGGCTGGTGTTTGATTTACAAAGCAAGCTCGACCGCATTATTAGCTGGGGCCAGCAGTCAATTGACTTGTGGATTGGCTACGATCGTCACGTGCATAAATTTATCCGTACCGCGATCGACATGGATAAAAACCGCGTCTTCGCCCAGCGTCTGCGCCAGTCCGTGCAGACCTACTTTGACGACCCATGGGCGCTGACCTATGCCAACGCCGATCGTCTGCTGGATATGCGTGACGAGGAGATGGTGCTGCGTGACGAAGAGGTCACCGGTGAACTTCCGGAAGACCTGGAATATGAAGAATTTAACGAGATCCGTGAGCAGCTGGCGGCGATCATCGAAGAACAGCTGGCTATCTACAAATCCAGACAAACACCACTGGATCTCGGCTTGGTAGTGCGCGAGTATCTGGCGCAATACCCACGTGCGCGTCATTTCGACGTCGCGCGTATTGTTATCGATCAGGCGGTACGCCTTGGCGTAGCGCAAGCAGACTTCACCGGACTGCCAGCCAAATGGCAGCCGATTAATGATTACGGAGCCAAGGTACAGGCGCATGTCATTGACAAATATTGAACAAGTGATGCCGGTAAAGCTGGCGCAGGCGCTGGCGAATCCGTTATTTCCGGCACTGGATAGTGCCTTACGTTCGGGCCGCCATATCGGTCTGGATGAACTGGATAATCATGCCTTCCTGATGGATTTTCAGGAATATTTTGAAGAGTTTTACAGCCGCTATAACGTGGAATTGATCCGTGCGCCGGAAGGGTTCTTCTACCTTCGTCCGCGTTCAACGACGCTCATTCCGCGTTCGGTCCTGTCTGAACTGGACATGATGGTGGGTAAAATTCTTTGCTATCTCTATCTCAGCCCGGAACGCCTGGCGAACGAAGGGATTTTTACCCAGCAAGAGCTGTACGACGAGCTGCTAACGCTGGCAGATGAAGCGAAGTTACTGAAGCTGGTGAACAACCGTTCAACCGGTTCTGACGTTGACCGCCAGAAGCTACAGGAAAAAGTGCGTTCTTCGCTCAACCGCTTGCGCCGCTTAGGCATGGTGTGGTTTCTGGGCCACGACAGCAGCAAATTCCGTATTACGGAATCTGTCTTCCGCTTTGGTGCGGATGTGCGTAGCGGTGACGATCCGCGTGAAGCACAGCGTCGCTTAATTCGTGATGGTGAAGCGATGGCGGTCGAGAACCGTCTGCAGCTCAACGATGAGCCCGAAGAGAATCAGCCGGACAGTGGAGAAGAAGAATAATGATTGAACGCGGTAAATTTCGCTCACTTACGCTGATTAACTGGAATGGTTTTTTTGCCCGTACGTTTGATCTCGATGAGCTGGTCACCACGCTGTCCGGTGGTAACGGTGCGGGTAAATCCACCACCATGGCGGCATTTGTTACGGCGCTTATTCCGGACTTAACCCTGCTGCATTTCCGTAACACCACCGAAGCCGGTGCAACCAGCGGTTCACGTGATAAAGGCCTGCACGGTAAGCTGAAAGCAGGGGTTTGTTATTCAATGCTCGACGTCCTCAACTCGCGTCATCAGCGCGTGGTCGTGGGGGTGCGTCTGCAACAGGTTGCTGGTCGCGATCGCAAAGTGGATATCAAACCGTTTGCCATTCAGGGGCTGCCGATGTCGGTACAGCCAACCCAACTGGTGACGGAAACGCTGAACGAACGCCAGGCGCGCGTACTGTCTCTACCTGAGCTGAAAGAGAAGCTTGATGAGATGGAAGGCGTGCAGTTTAAGCAGTTCAACTCAATAACCGATTATCACTCATTGATGTTCGATCTGGGCATCATTGCCCGTCGTCTGCGCTCTGCGTCCGATCGTAGTAAATTCTACCGTCTGATTGAAGCCTCGCTGTACGGCGGTATCTCCAGCGCCATTACGCGTTCACTGCGTGACTACCTGCTGCCGGAAAACAGCGGCGTACGTAAAGCGTTCCAGGATATGGAAGCCGCGCTGCGTGAAAACCGTATGACGCTGGAAGCGATTCGCGTAACCCAGTCTGACCGCGATCTGTTTAAGCATTTAATCAGTGAAGCGACCAACTATGTGGCCGCAGATTATATGCGCCACGCCAATGAACGTCGCATCCATCTGGATAAAGCACTGGAATATCGTCGTGAACTGTATACCTCTCGCAAGCAGCTGGCGGCAGAGCAGTACAAACACGTGGATATGGCGCGTGAACTGGGTGAACACAACGGTGCGGAAGGCGATCTGGAAGCTGATTACCAGGCCGCGAGCGATCACCTGAATCTGGTGCAAACCGCGCTGCGTCAGCAGGAAAAAATTGAACGCTACGAGGCGGATCTCGAAGAATTGCAGGTCCGTCTTGAAGAACAAAACGAGGTGGTCGCGGAAGCCGTTGACCGCCAGGATGAAAACGAAGCCCGCGCAGAAGCCGCTGAGCTGGAAGTGGATGAGCTGAAAAGCCAGCTTGCCGATTACCAGCAAGCGCTGGACGTCCAGCAAACGCGAGCCATCCAGTATACTCAGGCGATCCAGGCCCTAAACCGGGCGAAAGAACTCTGCCACTTACCGGACCTGACAGCCGACAGCGCCGCCGAATGGCTGGAGACTTTCCAGGCCAAAGAGCAGGAAGCCACTGAAAAACTGCTGACGCTTGAACAAAAAATGAGCGTGGCGCAAACCGCGCATAGCCAGTTCGAACAGGCTTATCAGCTGGTGGCGGCTATCAACGGCCCGCTGGCGCGCGGTGAAGCCTGGAGCGTGGCGCGTGAACTGCTGCGCGAAGGCGTGGAGCAGCGCCACCTGGCGGAACAGGTTCAGCCGTTGCGTATGCGACTGAGCGAACTGGAGCAGCGTCTGCGCGAACAGCAGGATGCCGAGCGTCTGCTGGCCGAATTCTGCAAGCGTCAGGGTAAACAGTTCGATATCGATGAGCTGGAAGCGCTGCACCAGGAGCTGGAAGCGCGCATCGCCGCCTTGTCGGACAGCGTCTCGTCTGCCAGCGAACAGCGTATGACGCTGCGTCAGGAGCAGGAACAACTACAATCCCGTATTCAGCATTTGATGAAGCGGGCACCTGTCTGGCTGGCTGCGCAAAATAGCCTGAATCAGCTTAGCGAGCAGTGTGGCGAAGAGTTTACCTCCAGCCAGGAAGTGACTGAGTATCTGCAACAATTGCTGGAGCGCGAGCGTGAGGCCATTGTTGAGCGTGATGAAGTCGGTGCACGTAAAAATGCAGTTGATGAAGAGATTGAACGTTTAAGTCAACCGGGCGGGGCGGAAGATCAGCGTCTGAACGCGCTGGCGGAACGCTTTGGCGGCGTACTGCTGTCAGAAATTTATGATGACGTTAGCCTTGAAGATGCACCGTACTTCTCTGCGCTATACGGTCCTTCGCGTCATGCCATTGTGGTACCGGATCTGTCGCTGATTACCGAACAGCTTGAAGGGCTGACGGATTGCCCGGAAGATCTCTATTTCATCGAAGGGGATCCGCAGTCGTTTGATGACAGCGTCTTCAGCGTTGATGAACTGGAAAATGCGGTGGTGGTGAAAACTGCCGAGCGTCAGTGGCGTTATTCTCGCTTCCCGACGGTGCCTATTTTTGGGCGTGCAGCACGTGAAAGCCGTATCGAAACCCTGCATGCCGAGCGTGAAGGGCTGTCTGAACGTTTCGCCACGCTCTCCTTTGACGTCCAGAAAACCCAACGTCTGCATCAGGCGTTCAGTCGCTTTATCGGCAGCCATCTGTCGGTGGCGTTTGAAGCCGATCCAGAAGCGGAAATTCGCCAACTGAATAGCCGTCGCGTTGAACTGGAACGTGCGCTGACCAATCATGAAAATGATAACCAGCAAAGCCGTATGCAGTTTGAACAGGCGAAAGATGGCGTCTCTGCGCTGAACCGCCTGCTGCCGCGCTTGAATCTGCTGGCAGATGATACGCTAGCCGATCGCGTAGACGAAATTCGCGAGCGTCTGGATGAAGCTCAGGAAGCCGCGCGTTTTGTACAGCAACATGGCAATCAGTTGGCGAAACTGGAACCTATCGTTTCGGTTCTGCAAAATGACCCTGAGCAGTTTGAACAGCTGAAGGAAGACTATGCGTATTCCCAGCAGATGCAGCGCGATGCGCGTCAGCAGGCTTTTGCGCTGACCGAAGTCGTACAGCGTCGGGCGCACTTTAGTTATTCCGACTCAGCCGAAATGCTGAGCGGCAATAGCGATCTGAACGAAAAATTGCGTGAACGCCTGGAACAGGCGGAAGCCGAACGTACCCGCGCTCGTGAAGCGCTGCGCAGCCACGCCGCACAGTTAAGCCAGTACAACCAGGTCATGGCATCGCTGAAAAGCTCTTTTGACACCAAAAAAGAGCTGCTGAACGATTTACAACGTGAACTGCAGGATATTGGCGTTCGTGCGGACAGCGGTGCCGAAGAGCGCGCGCGTATTCGCCGTGACGAACTGCATGCGCAGCTCAGCAACAACCGTGCACGCCGCAACCAACTTGAGAAAGCACTGACCTTCTGCGAAGCGGAGATGGAAAACCTGACCCGCAGACTGCGCAAGCTGGAACGTGATTATCATGAAATGCGCGAGCAGGTAGTCACCGCCAAAGCCGGCTGGTGTGCAGTCATGCGGATGGTGAAAGATAACGGTGTGGAACGTCGTCTGCACCGCCGCGAGTTGGCCTATCTTTCCGGTGACGAACTGCGTTCGATGTCGGATAAGGCGCTCGGTGCGCTACGTCTGGCGGTTGCGGATAACGAGCACCTGCGCGATGTGTTGCGTCTGTCTGAAGATCCAAAACGTCCAGAGCGCAAAATTCAGTTCTTCGTCGCGGTTTACCAGCATCTGCGTGAACGTATTCGCCAGGATATTATTCGTACCGATGATCCGGTTGAAGCCATTGAACAGATGGAGATTGAGCTGAGCCGTCTGACGGAAGAGTTAACCTCACGCGAACAGAAGTTGGCGATCAGCTCACGCAGCGTGGCGAACATTATTCGTAAGACCATTCAGCGTGAACAGAACCGTATTCGCATGCTGAACCAGGGGTTGCAAAGCGTGTCGTTTGGCCAGGTCAACAGCGTTCGCCTGAACGTCAATGTGCGTGAAACACATGCTACCTTGCTGGACGTACTTTCAGAGCAGCATGAACAGCATCAGGATTTGTTTAACAGCAATCGCCTGACCTTCTCAGAAGCGCTGGCGAAGCTGTATCAGCGTCTGAATCCGCAGATAGACATGGGGCAACGCACGCCACAAACCATTGGTGAAGAGCTGCTGGATTATCGTAACTATCTGGAAATGGAAGTTGAGGTTAACCGTGGCTCTGACGGCTGGCTGCGTGCTGAGTCTGGTGCGTTGTCAACGGGTGAAGCGATCGGGACCGGGATGTCTATTCTGGTGATGGTGGTGCAAAGCTGGGAAGATGAAGGCCGCAGATTGCGCGGGAAAGATATCTCTCCTTGCCGCCTGCTGTTCCTTGATGAAGCTGCACGACTCGATGCGCGTTCTATTGCGACCTTGTTTGAGCTGTGTGAGCGTTTGCAGATGCAGCTGATTATCGCTGCGCCGGAAAACATCAGCCCAGAGAAAGGCACCACCTACAAACTGGTGCGTAAAGTCTTCCAGAACACCGAACACGTTCACGTGGTGGGGTTGCGCGGATTTGCGCCTCAGTTACCGGAACCGCTGCCGGGGACTGAAGATGCCTCCTCGCAGGCAAGCTAAGTAATAAGTAAAAAGGCGGCTACATGGCTAATGCTCATCAGTTAAGCATGTATGATGAACATGTGATTCTTGCTCAGGGTTCCGTTCACCTCAGTGGTGTCATTTCTCTGAAGCGCAGATACCTGTGAACGTGCAAGGGAGGCTCACCGCCACCTCCCTTGCAACCCAGGCTCCCGGCGGGAAAATCGTCGCTGCGCGAGTTATTCGTCTTATGCCGTCTGCCTGTCGGGTCGGGGCCGAGCCTGCATCCATGCAGGCCATCCCCTCTGCCCGCATCCCTGCGGGCAGTCCCGGGCAGACGTCAACGCCTCATCGATTTTCAGCCGGACAGGGGTCATCGCTTCAATGCCCTGACTTTCAGTAAAAGCTGTTTTGCTGTTTAAACAAAAACGCAGATGGTCAGGTGTGGGCTGGTCCGGCTGAAAATTGCCGACGTGTTTCCGTAAGGCCGGGAGAGCCAGCATGGATGCTGGCTCAGGGCGCGCTTTGCAGGGACGCTTCCTCGCGCCCGGCCCGGTAGCCAGGAGGAATAAGCGGAGGGTATTGCGTAGCAACAATTTTCCCGCCGGGAGCCGGGATTGTAAAGGGCGTGGCGGAGAACGCCCTTTACACGTTCACGGGAATCCGTGTTTCAGAGAAACAATGAGCATGAGGTGAACGGAACTCTATTTCCGAGATAGCATGTTCTTTACCTCCGCCAGTTTACTGAAACTGAGGCGCTAACTGACTGGCATTACGGCTACATGGCCGCCTTATCTTTTTCCGAAAAGACTTCATGCCTGGTGTAATTTCTTTAGACTTCTTTACATTAGGTTAGGCAAAAAGTTTTTGATGTTTATATACTAAAGGTGAGCCTAACGCGTCACAGGCTTGCTCGTCATACTTCAGTTTGTATCGGCGTTTTACAGGTCCGACCCTCGTCAGAATAAAGGGGAATACAGACGGCCTGGCTATTCAGAGTATGATAAAGAAAACAGGGGGCAAGGGATGTTGCTTAATAAAATGTGTGGTCGTCGGCTGTCGGCAATCAGTTTGTGCCTGGCCGTAACATTCGCTCCACTGTTCAATGCTCAGGCCGATGAGCCTGAAATGATCCCTGGCGATAGCTCTGCGACCGTCAGTGAACAGCCAACAGCGTTATCGCAGCCGCAGGTTCAATCTTCTGCGACGGCTATCATGGCGGGTATTCAACCGCTGCCAGAAGGCGTGTCTGTCGATAAAGCCCGCGCCGAAATACACTCTCAACTGCCAGCAGGTTATACGCCGGTTTACATGAGCCAGCTGGAACTGCTGTATGCCGCACGCGAAATGAAGCCGATGTGGGAAAATCGTGATGCGGTAAAGGCATTTCAGCAACAGTTAGCCGAGGTCGCAATTGCCGGCTTTCAGCCGCAGTTCACTACCTGGGTTGCACTTCTGACTGACCCGGCAGTAACCGGTCAGGCGAGAGACATCGTGCTCTCTGATGCGATGATGGGGTATCTGCACTTTATCGCTAACATCCCTGTCAAAGGTAATCGCTGGCTTTACAGCGATAAGCCCTATGCGCTAACGACGCCGCCGATTTCCGTCATCAACCAGTGGCAGGTCGCACTGGATAACGGTCAACTGACTTCATTTGTGGCCAGCCTTGCGCCTCAACATCCGCAGTATGCAGCCATGCATGAATCACTGCTCAAGCTGGTGGGCGATACACGTCCCTGGCCGCAGCTCACCAGTACAGCAACGCTGCGTCCGGGGGAGTGGAGTAATGACATCCCCGCGCTGCGTGAAATTTTGCGCCGAACCGGGATGCTGGAGCCTGCCGTCAGTACGTCTGGCAAAGAAGGTCGTGGCACCTACGATCGTGAATTGGTTGATGCGGTAAAGCGCTTTCAGACGTGGCAGGGACTTGGCGCAGATGGCGCGATTGGCCCAGCCACACGTGACTGGCTGAACGTGACGCCTGCTCAGCGTGCGGGCGTGCTGGCGTTAAATATTCAGCGCTTGCGCCTGCTGCCGAGTGAGCTGTCTACCGGTATCATGGTGAACATTCCTGCCTATTCGCTGGTTTATTATCAGAATGGCAATCAGGTGCTGGCCTCGCGCGTTATTGTCGGGCGTCCCGATCGTAAAACGCCGATGATGAGCAGTGCGCTGAATAACGTGGTCGTTAACCCACCGTGGAACGTGCCGCCAACGCTGGCCCGAAAAGATATCCTGCCTAAGGTCTGGAATGATCCGGGGTATCTTGAGCGTCACGGTTATACCGTGATGCGCGGCTGGAACAGCAAAGAAACGATAGATCCGTGGCAGGTAGACTGGGCTACCATCACTGCCTCCAATCTGCCGTTCCGCTTCCAGCAGGCTCCGGGAGCGCGTAACTCGCTCGGACGCTATAAATTCAACATGCCGAGTTCGGACGCTATTTATCTGCACGACACGCCGAACCACAATCTGTTCCAGAAGGATACGCGGGCATTAAGCTCCGGCTGCGTGCGGGTGAATAAGGCCTCTGAGCTGGCAAATATGCTGCTACAGGATGCGGGCTGGAATGATACGCGCATCTCGGATGCCCTGAAGCAAGGGGATACGCGGTACGTGAATATTCGTCAGAATATCCCGGTCAACCTCTACTATCTGACCGCATTTGTCGGCCCTGATGGGCGCACGCAGTATCGTACAGATATTTACAATTACGATCTGACAGCGCGATCCAGCGCACAAATTGTGTCAAAAGCCGAGCAATTAATCAGATAAATGAAGCAGTTCGAGGAAAATGATTGTCGTAAGTTATGCTGGAAACGGGGCAAAATGGCTGTGAGCCCCGTATTTCCTGGGGTTGGGAGCCTTGACGTGGACTACTTAGCCAGATAAGGTTTCCCGCGTGCGCTAGAGCATACATACGATAACATTGACCTTGTAGACCTTAATACCATGGACAAATTTGACGCTAATCGCCGCAAACTGCTGGCGCTTGGTGGTATTGCCCTCGGCGCTGCCATCTTGCCTACGCCTGCGTTTGCAACACTCTCTACCCCACGTCCGCGTATATTGACTCTGAATAACCTGCATACCGGTGAGTCAATAAAAGCAGAGTTTTTTGATGGCAGGGGCTATATTCAGGACGAATTAGCAAAACTTAACCACTTTTTCCGTGATTTTCGGGCCAATAAAGTGAAATCCATTGACCCGGGACTGTTTGATCAACTCTTCCGTCTGCAGGGCCTGCTGGGCACGCGTAAACCCGTACAGCTGATTTCAGGCTATCGCTCTATCGATACCAATAATGAACTCCGTGCACGTAGCCGTGGTGTGGCCAAGAAAAGCTACCACACTAAAGGTCAGGCCATGGATTTCCATATTGAAGGCATCGCATTAAGTAATATTCGCAAAGCTGCGTTATCTATGCGCGCAGGTGGTGTAGGATACTACCCCAGCAGTAACTTTGTGCATATTGACACCGGCCCTGCACGGCACTGGTGATCCATAAGCTTAATGAAACAGGAGCTGTATGAACTATCGTATTATTCCGGTCACTGCATTCGCCCAGAACTGCTCGCTAATCTGGTGTGAGCAGACTCGTCTGGCCGCGCTGGTCGATCCCGGCGGCGATGCCGAGAAAATCAAACAGGAAGTGGATGCCAGCGGTCTGACGCTTATGCAGATCCTGCTTACCCATGGTCATCTTGATCACGTAGGCGCGGCGGCTGAACTGGCACAGCATTATGGTGTACCGGTTATTGGCCCGGAAAAAGAAGATGAGTTCTGGTTACAGGGACTCCCTGCTCAGAGCCGCATGTTTGGCCTGGGAGATTGTGAGCCGCTGACGCCCGATCGCTGGTTGAATGAAGGTGACAGGATAAGCGTTGGCAACGTGACGTTACAGGTTCTGCATTGTCCGGGTCATACACCGGGACATGTGGTCTTCTTTGATGAGCAATCAAAGTTACTGATTTCTGGTGACGTGATTTTCAAAGGTGGCGTAGGGCGCAGCGATTTCCCGCGCGGTGATCACAGCCAACTGATCGATTCGATTAAACGTAAACTATTGCCGTTAGGCGATGACGTAACGTTTATTCCGGGGCACGGCCCACTTTCTACGCTGGGTAACGAACGGCTACATAACCCGTTCCTGCAAGATGAAATGCCTGTCTGGTAATTCGTTTAATAAATAAAAAGGCCGCATTTGCGGCCTTTTTTGTGCGCGATAGATTACAGTACTGCGACAATCGCTTCGCACAGTGGCGCCATGTTATCTGGCGTCATTCCTGCCACGTTTACGCGTCCGGAAGCGACAGCGTAGACACCAAACTCTTCACGCAGACGCAGAACCTGCTCTTTGGTCAGGCCGCTAAACGAGAACATGCCGTTCTGTTTGATGATAAAGCTGAAGTCGCGGTTTGCACCTTTCTCTTGCAACGTATTCACAAACAGTAAACGCATGCGCTGAATGCGCTGGCGCATATCAGTCAGTTCTTGTTCCCAGATGGCACGCAGCGCGTCGTTGCTCAGAATCGTGGCCACTACGGATGCACCGTGTGCTGGTGGGTTGGAATAGTTAGCGCGAATGGCTGATTTCATTTGGCTGAACGCACGGTCAACGGTTTCAGCATCGGCAGCAACCAGCGTACAGGCGCCTACACGCTCATTGTACAGTCCAAAGTTCTTGGAGTAGGAGCTGGCAACGATCAGCTCTTTGTGCAGAGCCGCAAATGCGCGCAGACCTTCTGCATCTTCTTCCAGGCCACGGGCAAAGCCCTGGTATGCGAAGTCGAACAGCGGTAACCAACCTTTTTCGACAGACATCTGCGCCAGCGTTTGCCACTGTTCCAGCGTAGGATCGATGCCGGTAGGGTTATGGCAGCAGCCGTGGAATAGCACCACGTCGCCAGCCTGCGCTTCGCTGAGGCTTGCCAGCAGCGCATCAAAATCTAACGAGTGGTTTGCTGCATCGTAATAGTTGTATTCACAAACTTCCAGGCCTGCAGAGTTAAAAACGCTCTTATGGTTCGGCCAGCTTGGATTGCTCACCCATACGCGTTTAGCCGACGTATTTTTTGCCAGGAAATCAGCTGCCACACGCAGTGCACCAGTGCCGCCAGGGGTCTGTGCGGTACGTGCACGCTTATCGTTGATCAGCGAACTTTCTTTACCAAACAGTAATTCCTGAGTGCAGCGACCAAACTCTGGAATACCGTCAATGCTAAGGTAATTTTTGGTGGTTTCATTTTCCAGTATATATTGCTCGGCTTTTTTAACGCTGGTCAGCACCGGCGTTTTGCCTGTCTCATCTTTATATACACCGATCCCGAGGTTTATTTTTCCAGGGCGGTCATCGGCACGAAACAAATCAGCCAGACCCAAAATGGGGTCGGCAGGAGCGGCGGTAATGTTCTCAAACATGACGAGGTTCCATAGTGATTACAGAAGGGAAGTCCGCTATCAGGTTAACGGTAGATTTACAAAATGCCAACCGTTACTGACGAAAAGCTGAGGTGTTTTTTTAAGACGCAAGAATTCGCTAGCAGATATAAAAAAACAGGACCGAAGTCCTGTTTTATAGGCATTTAACAAAGAGGTCTGCTATTAGAACTGGTAAACGATACCGACTGCTACGGTGTCGTCAGAGCCTACGCCCAGTTTGTTGTCAGAATCGATCTGGTTGATGATGTAATCAACATAGGTGGACATGTTTTTGTTGAAGTAGTAAGTCGCACCC
This sequence comes from Citrobacter sp. Cpo126, assembly GCF_030332445.1. Classification (NCBI taxonomy): domain Bacteria; kingdom Pseudomonadati; phylum Pseudomonadota; class Gammaproteobacteria; order Enterobacterales; family Enterobacteriaceae; genus Citrobacter; species Citrobacter sp. Cpo126. The sequence continues at coordinate 306,450 of NZ_JAOWHT010000036.1, read as the reverse complement.
ACTTCGAAGTAGTTCACCAGATCTACGTCACCGATACCTTCAATGTCCTTACCTTTAGATTTGGTATAGGCGAGGGACGGACGCAGGCCGAAGTCGAACTGGTACTGAGCAACCAACAGTACGTCTTCAGTTTTGTTAGCATAACCGTTAGAGATACGGGTAGCGTTACGGGTTTCGCTGTAGTTCGCCGCCAGGTAGATGTTGTTCGCATCGTATTTCACACCAGCAGCCCACTGCTCAGCTTTTGCACCGCGACCATAGGTCAGCGTTTCTTGCGCGTTGGTACGGTCAGCTGCGCCGTAAGCACCCACGATACCGAAGCCATCCATTTCGTAGCTTACTGAGCCGCCAACACCATCACCGTTAGAGCGACGCGCGTCATCACGCTCATTTTTGCCCAGGTACTGAACGGCGAAGTTCAGGCCTTCAACCATGCCGAAGAAGTTAGAGTTACGGTAGGTTGCGAGACCGCCGTTACGCTGGGAGAAGAACTGGTCAGAAGCAGCGGTATCACCACCGAATTCTGGCAGCATATCGGTGTAACCCAGTGCATCGTATACGACGCCGTAGTTACGACCGTAGTCGAAGGAGCCCGCGTCGCCGAATTTCAGACCGGCAAATGCCAGACGAGTTTTGTTACCGTTCTGAGCGTCACTACCACCTTCGGAGTTATTGCCGCTGAACTGGTATTCCCACTGGCCGTAACCGGTCAGTTGGTCGTTAATCTGAGTTTCCCCTTTGAAACCAAGACGGGCGTATGTCTGATCGCCGTTAGCAGCGTAGGCATTTTCACCGTTGTGCTTGGAAAAATAGTGCAGACCAACGGCTTTACCGTATACGTCTACTTTGTTGCCATCTTTGTTATAAACTTCTGCAGCGTTAGCTGCCCCGGCTACCAGCAGAGCAGGGATAACCACTGCCAGAATATTGCGCTTCATCATTATTTATTACCCTCATCGGTTTTTATATGACACCTGCCACTGCCGCCAATAAATTCCGTCAATCAAAATTTACGGAACTATTGATGAGAGTTTGGTGTCTTTATGTGTCTGACAGGCATCTTTCCATTCAAACTACCGTTTCGCTACCGTCAAAGTGCTACAAATATAAAGATTTAGTTTCAAGAAGAAAAAATGTGTAACAAGATGTTATTTTTGTGCAACTTTGTGAACAGCGTCAAACTTCGAATGCCCCTGCGCTTAAAATTCTCGTTTTTATTTCTATTTATATGATTTTCTTATGTTTAATTTTGCTAAGGTCATTTTTTATCCGTTATGCCGGAAAGTTCGGATTTTACAGGTAACGATTTTTGGACGTCTGGAATGCCGTGCGAGAGGTTAAAAAATGTACTATTTAATCAGAAAATGCTAATCCACAATAAAATTGCTGATTATTTTTTGTGCAAATGTGTTGCAATGAAATATTACGTAACAGGTGGAGGGGATTGAAAGGTTGTGTTTAACGTGAGATGGGTATCCAGATAGCACTAAAAGGGTATAAAAAAGGCCAGCAATGCTGGCCTTTGAAACAATAACGCACGTTTAGAAGGTGGCGTTACGTGGAGTACGCGGGAACGGAATAACATCACGGACGTTCTGTACGCCGGTGACGTAAGCGATCAGACGCTCGAAGCCCAATCCGAAGCCGGAATGCGGAACGGTACCGTAGCGACGCAGGTCGCGATACCACCAGTAATCCTCTTTGTTCAGACCCATTTCCAGCATACGGGCATCCAGCACGTCCAGGCGCTCTTCACGCTGAGAACCACCGATGATTTCACCGATTCCCGGGGCCAGTACGTCCATTGCAGCAACGGTTTTACCGTCTTCGTTAAGGCGCATATAAAACGCTTTGATATCTTTCGGGTAGTTTTTCACTACCACCGGCGCTTTAAAGTGCTCTTCAGCAAGGTAACGTTCATGCTCAGAAGACAGATCCACACCCCAGTAAACAGGGTTTTCGAACTGTTTACCGCATTTTTCCAGAATGCTTACCGCGTCGGTGTAATCCACCTGTGCGAAGTCAGCGTCAATGAAACGTTCCAGGCGTGAAATCGCGTCCTTGTCGACACGTTCAGCGAAGAATTTCATATCATCCGCACGCTCTGCCAGTACGGCTTTAAACGCGTACTTCAGCATCGCTTCAGCCAGGCCTGCAACATCATTCAGGTCAGCAAAAGCCACTTCTGGTTCCAGCATCCAGAACTCTGCCAGGTGACGACTGGTGTTAGAGTTTTCTGCACGGAACGTCGGGCCAAAAGTATAAATTTTAGACAGGGCGCAGGCGTAGGTTTCACCGTTCAGCTGACCGGAAACGGTCAGGAAGGCCTCTTTACCAAAGAAGTCTTTGTCGAAATCGACTTTGCCCTGATCGTTACGCGGCAGGTTTTCCAGATCCAGCGTAGAAACACGGAACATTTCACCGGCACCTTCCGTATCGGAAGCGGTGATCAACGGAGTCGATACCCAAAAGAAACCCTGCTCGTGGAAGAAACGATGCAGAGCCTGCGCCAGCGTATGACGTACACGCGCTACCGCACCAATCATGTTGGTACGCGGACGCATGTGCGCCACTTCACGCAGATACTCAATGCTGTGACGCTTAGCTGCCATTGGGTAAGTGTCAGGATCTTCAACCCAGCCCGTTACTTCAACCTCAGTGGCCTGAATTTCAAAGCTCTGTCCTTGTCCAGGAGATGCAACGACTTTACCCGTTACGATAACTGAACAACCCGTCGTCAGGCGCAGTACGTCCTGATTGTAATTGGGCAGAGAATTATTGATGACGGCCTGTACAGGATCAAAGCAGGAACCGTCATAAACGGCGAGGAAGGAGATGCCAGCTTTTGAATCTCGGCGGGTACGCACCCATCCGCGCACGGTGACTTCGCTGTCAACGGCTACGCGGCCCTGGAGTACGTCGGCTACAGGCACAACGCTCATAATATTCTCTCTGTTAATAGTCGGATATATAAACACATGTCCACCCGTAATGGGGGGATACCTATGTTACCTGGCATCTGCAATCAGACAAGCAGAATTCGTAGCTGGAGTGAAAGATTTCGGAAATAAACGCGAAAAAGGGAGCCAAAATGGCTCCCTGGAAGGCTTAACTGGCTTTTTTGATATGCGGGAGATCGAAGGCTTTGCGCAGTGCACGAACAAATGCTTTATCGTGGCAGATGGTTTTACCCGGGCTGTCAGATAACTTCGCCACCGGTTTGCCGTTACATTCCACCAGCTTGATCACAATATTGAGTGGCTTAACCTGCGGAATGTCGCATGTTAGCCGTGTCCCAATACCAAAACTCAACTGTACACGGGAAGAGAAGTGGCGGTAGAGTTCAATCGCTTTTTTCAGATCGAGATTATCTGAGAAGACCAGCGTTTTGCTTAGCGGATCAATACCCAGTTTTTCATAATGGGCGATGGCTTTTTCACCCCATTCCACCGGATCGCCTGAGTCATGGCGTAACCCTTGGTAGCGGGTAGCGAACTCAAAGCCAAAGTCGCGTAAAAATGCGTCCATGGTGATGCAATCGGTCAATGCAATGCCGAGTTGATCAGGGTATTCATTTAACCAGGCTGCCAGGGCTACGCGCTGGCTGGTGGCAAGTTCTGGACTGATTTGCTGATGAGCCTGGAACCACTCATGCGCCTGCGTACCCATTGGGGTTAATGACAGGCGGCGGGCCAGATCGTAGTTACTGGTGCCGACAAACCAGGGCTCTTGCTGCAGGCGTTTAACGATAGCCTGCTGTACTTCGCGCGAAAAACGACGGCGCGTACCGAAATCCATCAGATGGAAGCGGGACATATCGACATCTTTCGTTAAAGCAGAGAATTCTACTAGTTTGCTTTCCAGCTCATCGAGTGCCTGCGGGACGCCTGATTCGGGCGAACGGTAACGGTGCACCAGTTCACTGATAACCGCCAACAGCGGAACTTCCCACATGATTACTTCACGCCACGGACCGGTTAAGCGGATGTTCAGCTTGCCGTTATCATTGGTGACGTGAACCTGTTCCGGGTTATAGCGGAAATCACGTAACCAGGTGAGGTAATCAGCTTTAAAGAATGGCAGGCCGGAGAGCCACTGGTACTCATCCTCCTGCAGTCGCAGGTGCTGCATAGCATTCACCTGCTCACGAATAGAATCGGCATAAATACCGAGCAGGTCATCGCCACGGCAACGAAATTCAGCCGCTACTTGTACATCATAGTAGTGGTGAAAAACGGCTTGCTGCATATGCAACTTATAAGCGTCTGTATCCAGCAGCGAGTGCAGAACAGGAGAAGCGAATTGTGTCATAGGTGCGCAGTAGCATCCTCTCACGGGAGCGTTTAGTACAATAAACAACTAAGAAAACCGCTGGAGTATACCCTGTTTAGCGATTTATTGAACCCCGATCACACCATAAGCTCTCTTTCTGGTCGAGGGCAATTCGTGCCACGTGTTATGAAAATGTAGCAAAAAGGGTGTTTGTGCCTGAAAAGATGAACATTCTGCGTAGCGCGATTTACGCAACAGGAATAGACTGAAGCCGAGACTCTATTAAAGATGCTAAAGGTTTTTTTATGACACAACAGCCACAAGCCAAATACCGTCACGACTATCGTGCGCCGGATTACCAGATTACTGATATTGACTTGACCTTTGACCTGGATGCTGAAAAAACCGTGGTCACCGCAGTGAGCCAGGCTGTCCGTCATGGCGCGTCTGATGTGCCCCTGCGCCTGAATGGCGAAGATCTGACCCTGGTGTCGATCCACGTGAACGACGAGCCGTGGACAGAGTATAAAGAAGAAGAGGGCACTCTGGTCATTAGTCAGTTGCCGGAGCGTTTTACGCTGCGTATCGTGAATGAAATTAGCCCGGCGGCCAATACTGCGCTGGAAGGGCTGTACCAGTCTGGCGAAGCGCTGTGCACCCAGTGTGAAGCAGAAGGGTTCCGCCATATTACCTGGTATCTCGACAGACCCGATGTTCTGGCGCGTTTTACCACCAAAATTATCGCCGATAAAACCCAATTTCCGTTCCTGCTCTCCAACGGTAACCGTGTGGCGCAGGGCGAACTGGAAAATGGTCGTCACTGGGTACAGTGGCAGGACCCGTTCCCGAAACCGTGCTATCTGTTTGCGTTGGTAGCCGGTGATTTCGACGTTCTGCGCGATACCTTTATCACCCGTTCCGGGCGTGAAGTGGCGCTGGAACTGTACGTCGATCGCGGCAACCTTGACCGCGCGCCGTGGGCGATGACCTCGCTGAAAAACTCCATGAAATGGGATGAAGAGCGCTTTGGCCTCGAGTATGACCTCGACATCTATATGATTGTCGCCGTGGATTTCTTCAACATGGGCGCGATGGAGAATAAAGGTCTGAACATCTTTAACTCCAAATATGTGCTGGCACGTACCGATACCGCCACCGACAAAGACTACCTCGATATTGAGCGCGTTATCGGTCATGAGTATTTTCACAACTGGACCGGCAACCGTGTGACCTGCCGTGACTGGTTCCAGTTGAGCCTGAAAGAAGGCTTAACCGTGTTCCGCGATCAAGAGTTCAGTTCCGATCTTGGCTCACGCGCGGTAAACCGCATCAGCAATGTGCGCACCATGCGTGGTCTGCAGTTTGCTGAAGATGCCAGCCCGATGGCGCATCCTATCCGTCCGGATATGGTCATTGAAATGAACAACTTCTATACCCTGACCGTGTACGAAAAGGGCGCTGAAGTCATTCGTATGATCCACACCCTGCTCGGTGAGGCTAACTTCCAGAAAGGGATGCAACTTTACTTTGAGCGTCATGACGGCAGTGCTGCAACCTGTGATGATTTCGTGCAGGCGATGGAAGATGCTTCTAACGTTGATCTCTCCCATTTCCGCCGCTGGTACAGTCAGTCCGGTACGCCGATTCTGACCGTGCGTGATGACTACAATCCGTCAACTGAGCAGTACACGCTGACGATCAGCCAGCGCACGCCGGCCACGCCGGATCAGGCCGAAAAACAGCCGCTGCATATTCCTTTCGCCCTCGAGTTGTATGACAACGAAGGGAAAGTGATCCCGCTACAAAAAGGCGGGCACCCGGTGAATTCTGTACTCAACGTCACCCAGGCAGAGCAGACGTTTGTCTTTGATAACGTCTACTTCCAGCCGGTTCCGGCGCTGCTGTGCGAATTCTCCGCGCCGGTAAAACTGGAATACAAATGGAGCGATCAGCAGCTGACCTTCCTGATGCGTCATGCGCGTAACGATTTCTCTCGTTGGGACGCGGCGCAAAGCCTGCTGGCGACCTATATTAAGCTTAACGTTGCCCGTCATCAGCAGGGACAACCGCTGTCGCTGCCGGTACACGTGGCTGATGCATTCCGCGCAATTTTACTGGATGAGAAAATCGATCCGGCGCTGGCGGCAGAGATCCTGACGCTGCCTTCAGTAAATGAAATAGCCGAACTGTTCGACATCATCGATCCGGTGGCGATAACCGAAGTACGCGAAGCGTTAACCCGCACGCTGGCGGCCGAGCTGGCAGATGAATTCCTCGCCATCTATAACGCTAATCATCTTGATGAGTACCGCGTTGAGCATGCCGATATTGGCAAGCGTACGCTGCGTAACGCCTGCCTGCGTTTCCTGGCCTTTGGCGAAACCCATCTGGCTGACACGCTGGTAAGCAAGCAGTATCGTGAAGCGAACAATATGACCGATGCGCTGGCGGCGCTATCCGCGGCAGTGGCGGCGCAGCTACCTTGTCGCGACGCGCTAATGCAGGAGTATGACGATAAGTGGCACCATGACGGTCTGGTGATGGACAAATGGTTTATCCTGCAATCCACCAGCCCGGCGAAAAACGTGCTGGAAACGGTACGCGGCCTGCTGAAGCATCGCTCTTTCAGTATGAGTAACCCGAACCGAATTCGTTCGCTGATCGGTGCTTTTGCAGGTAGCAACCCGGCGGCATTCCATGCGGAAGATGGTAGTGGATATCAGTTCCTGGTCGACATGTTGACTGAGCTTAATAGTCGTAACCCGCAGGTGGCGTCACGTCTGATTGAGCCGCTGATTCGCTTAAAACGTTATGATGCAAAACGTCAGGCGAAAATGCGTGCGGCGCTGGAACAGCTGAAAGGTCTGGAGAATCTCTCCGGCGATCTGTTCGAGAAGATTGACAAAGCGTTAGCCTGAAACGTTGACCTGTAGTTTAGTAGGCCGGATAAGGCGGTAACGCCGCCATCCGGCAAAAGGCCCGGTAAGCGCTACCGGGCCTGGTTTTCTGAGCGGTTATCCATGTCGAAGGATCGGTTGTTCCGTCTCGCCGCGTTTCATAACCCGGTTCAACACTTCCGCTTCCAGATCGGCTAACCGTACCGATCCCAAACGGCGGGGGCGCTGAATATCCACCGTCAGATCCAACCCGATTTTTCCGTCCTCAATCAGCAACACGCGATCGGCCATTGCCACCGCTTCACTGACGTCATGAGTGACCAGCAGTACGGTAAAGCCGTGCTCTTGCCATAAAGAGACGATCAGATCCTGCATTTCAAGGCGGGTTAGGGCATCCAGAGCGCCGAGGGGTTCATCCAGCAGCAGCAAACCGGGGCGATGAATTAATGCCCGTGCCAGGGCTACACGCTGTTTTTGTCCACCGGACAGCGCAGCCGGCCATTCGTGAGCACGACTCTCCAGCCCAACGGCGGCCAGCGCATCTCGGGCCGCATCGCGCCACTGACCTTTCAGACCCAGGCCCACATTATCGATAACCGTCTTCCATGGCAGCAGACGCGCATCCTGGAACATCATACGCGTATCATCCTGAATTTCCGCCAGTGGGGTGGTTCCGGCAAGTAATGCGCCTGAGGTCGGCGATTCCAGCCCTGCCAGCAGACGCAGCAACGTACTTTTACCACCGCCGCTGCGGCCAACCACGGCAACAAACTGTCCGGCCGGAATATGCAAATCTAATTGATTGAGCACTGTATTGGCGGCGTATTGTTTTGTCACGGCGCTCAGCAACAGCGGTGTACCCTGGTTCAGGCGAGCGGTATTCATACGGTAGCCTCCTTTACATGGTAAGCCGGATGCCAGCGTAGCCAGACTCGCTCCAGCAATTGGGCGCTGACGTCGGCAAGTTTGCCGAGCAGGGCGTAGAGAATAATGGCCACCACGACCACATCGGTTTGCAGAAATTCGCGGGCGTTCATCGCCAGGTAACCAATACCTGCATTGGCAGAAATAGTTTCCGCCACAATCAGCGTCAGCCACATCAGCCCGAGAGCAAAACGCACGCCGACCATAATCGAGGGCAGGGCGCCGGGGAGGATCACATGAACAAACAGTGAAAAGCCGGATAATCCATAGCTGCGCGCCATTTCTACCAGCCCACGATCGATACTACGGATCCCATGCCAGGTGTTGATGTAAATTGGGAACAGCGTGCCCAACGCCACGAGAAAGATCTTGGCGGATTCATCAATGCCGAACCACAAAATCACCAGCGGGATCAGCGCCAGATGCGGTACGTTACGCAGCATCTGCACCGAGGTATCCAGCAGGCGTTCTCCCCAACGCGAAAGACCGCTGATAAGTCCCAGTGTCAGGCCAATCGATCCACCGATGGAGAATCCGATCAGCGCGCGCCAGGAACTGATGGCCAGATGCTGCCAAAGCTCGCCGCTGGCGGAAAGCGTCCAGAAAGCTTCGATAACACCTTCCGGAGAGGGCAGAATGCGAGTGGACAGCCAGCCCATTGAAGATGCGAGCTGCCAGAGCGCCACCAAACCTACCGGTAAAAACCAGGGCGCGAGGCGTAATAACCACCTGTTTTTCGGCGTTGCCATTAGCCGCTCCTTAGCTTTGCGCGACTTTGCGCGGGATAAATTCGTTTGCCACCGCTTCACCTTGTTGTTGCAGGTATTGCGGCTGCGGAATTTCCGGTATAGCAACATCCAGATGCGGGAACAGCAGCTCGCCAACCTTGTATGCCTCTTCCAGATGTGGGTATCCGGACAACACAAAGCTGTCGATTCCCAGCGCGGCATACTCGTTGATACGCGCCGCGACAGTCGGACCATCTCCGACCAGCGCGGTACCCGCGCCACCGCGTACCAGTCCAACGCCTGCCCACAGGTTCGGACTAATTTCCAGTTTGTCGCGATTACCATTGTGCAGTGCAGCCATTCGCTGCTGACCAACCGAATCCGTTCTTGAGAAGGCGGCCTGGGCTTTGGCAATGGTGTCGTCATCAAGGTGGGCTATCAGACGATCCGCTGCCTGCCACGCCTCGTGGGTTGTCTCCCGTACGATCACATGCAGACGAATACCAAAGCGGATCTTGCGCCCGAGCGCCGCTGCTTTGGCCCGCACCTGTTCAATCTTCGCTTTCACCTGTTCCGGCGGCTCGCCCCAGGTCAGATAGAGATCAACCTGCTCGGCAGCAAGGTCTTGTGCGACATCAGACGAGCCGCCGAAATAAAGTGGTGGCCGGGGTTGTTGAACGGGAGGGAAAAGCAGCTTCGCGCCGCGGACATGAATATGTTTGCCGTTGAAATCCACCGTTTCACCTTGCAGCAAGCGCCGCCAGACCTGAGTAAATTCAGCAGAGGCTTCATATCGTTCTGTGTGATCGAGGAACACGCCGTCACCTGCCAGCTCCTGCGGATCGCTGCCGGTCACCAGGTTAAATAACGCCCGGCCATTTGAGAGTCTGTCGAGCGTCGCAGCCTGACGTGCGGCAACCGTTGGCGAGGTGACGCTTGGGCGCAGCGCGACCAGAAACTTTAATCTCTGGGTGACCGGGATCATCGAAGCGGCGACCAGCCAGGCATCTTCGCAAGAGCGACCGGTTGGGATCAGGACGCCGGTAAATCCAAGACGATCGGCCGTTTGCGCGATTTGTTGCAGATAACTGTGATCGACCGGGCGCGAACCTTCTTCCGTTCCAAGATAATGACCGTCACCGTGGGTGGGTAAAAACCAGAACATATTCAGACTCATAATTTTTCTCCTGCCTGCTGAGTGGGTTGCCAGATACGCTGGCGAATATCGATTTTTTTCGGCACCAAACGGTTGTCATAAAACAGATCGGCGGTTTGTTGTTGCAGGGCAGCAACAGAGGCGTTGACTGGCACAATGGTGGTTGGCGGACGGTGATCCAGATAAGACGCAATCACCGGTTCGGGCAGCCCCATGGTTTTGGCCAGCAGGGTAATGCTTTGCTGGCGCTGACTGAGCGTTAACGCATCGGCCTGGCTAAAGGTATCCAGTACGCCAAGTACAAAAGCGCCATTTTTCTCGGCATAAGGACGGGCGGCGAGATAAAACGAACCGGTTTGCTTGAGGTCTGAGCCGTCCTTCAGTACGCGTACATCACCTTGCAGTAACGCGGCGGAATAATAGGGATCCCAGATAGCCCACGCATCCACGTTTCCTTGCTGAAAGGCCGCTCGCGCATCGGCGGGAGTCAGATACGTTGGTTGAATATCGGTAAATTTCAGTCCGGCCTGTTGCAGCGCCCGGAGCAGTAAATTGTGGGCGCTGGAGCCTTTCTGGAAGGCGACTTTATGTCCTTTAAGCTGCGCGACGCTCTGGATCGGGCTATTTTTTGGCACCAGAATCACTTCGGCTTTTGGTTTAGGCGGTTCAACGCCCACGTAAACCAGATCGGCTCCGGCGGCCTGGGCGAAAATCGGCGGAATGTCACCGGTACTGCCGAGATCGATACTGCCGATATTGAGTGCTTCCAGCATTTGCGGCCCAGCCGGGAATTCAACCCACGAGATTTTGGTCTGCGGGTAGCGTTTCTCCAGTAGCTGATGGCTTTTAGCCAGCACCATACTGACGCTTCCTTTTTGATAACCAATGCGCAGGGCATCGGGGGCCGATTCTGCGGCATGCCCCAGGGTTGACAGTGACAACAGCCCGGTCAGTGCCAGCCAGGACGTGTGACGCTTGAGAAGATCAAGCATGGGCGGCACCTCGCAGGGTGTTCAGTTGAGGGAGTTGGATATCGCGACGATGCAACGCCAGCCAGAAGGTGTCGAGCGCACTGTCCAGACGCTGCTGCAGGTTGGGCGTAAACTGCGGTTTATGTTGATAATCGATGACCTGTGAATCATCAGCAAACACACCGTGCAGGATCTCCTGAGCTTTTAACGCGCTCAGGACCGGTTTCAGGGCGTAATCGACGGCCAGTAAATGCGCTACGCTGCCGCCGGTCGCCAGCGGCAAAACCACTTTTCCTTCCAGCGCCCGCTCGGGGAGCAAATCGAGCAGCGTTTTCAGTGCGCCAGAGTAAGCGGCTTTATAGACCGGGGTTGCGACAATCAGCCCGTCAGCATCCTGCAGTTGTTCGATAAATGTGTTCAGCGCCGGACTGTCGAAACGGGCATAGATCAGGTCTTCCGGGGTAAAGTTGTGCAGATTCCAGTGAAAGATTTCGACATCCTGATCGTTTAGTTTTTCTCGGGCATATTCCAGTAACGCACTGGAGCGAGAAGGAAAGCGAGGGCTCCCCGCCAGAGTGATGACGCGCATAATTTCATTCTCCCCTTATAACTAATTGTTTGCTTTTGGTTAACATTGATAACAATTTGAGCAGTCTGGCAGAGAGATTTTGTTTATCGAAATGATTTATACGGCATAGAAAAGTTGGAAATTGAATAAAAAGGCAGAGGCGAGGAAAACGATTGCTATTTATTGCCGCAGGTCAATTCCCTTTTTGCTCGCGATCGCACATAATACGCCCCCGGTTTGCACACCGGGAATCCAGGAGAGTTCATGTACTACCCCTTCGTTCGTAAAGCCCTTTTTCAGCTCGATCCAGAGCGCGCTCATGAATTGACATTCCAGCAATTACGTCGCATTACCGGCACACCGCTTGAAGCGCTTGTGCGCCAGAAAGTACCGGCAAAACCGGTTACCTGTATGGGGTTGACGTTTAAAAATCCGCTCGGGCTTGCTGCCGGACTGGATAAAGACGGGGAGTGCATTGATGCGCTCGGCGCGATGGGATTTGGTTCCATTGAGATTGGTACCGTGACGCCACGCCCTCAGCCGGGTAACGATAAACCGCGTCTGTTCCGTCTGGTCGATGCAGAAGGTTTGATCAACCGCATGGGGTTTAATAACCACGGGGTTGATAACCTGGTTGAGAACGTTAAAAAATCGCATTTCGACGGTATTCTGGGTATTAATATTGGTAAGAACAAAGATACCCCAGTAGAGAACGGCAAAGATGACTATCTGATTTGTATGGAAAAAGTCTATGCTTATGCTGGTTATATCGCGATTAATATCTCTTCGCCTAATACGCCGGGATTACGTACGCTGCAATACGGCGAGGCGCTGGACGATCTCCTGACGGCAATTAAAAATAAGCAAAACGATCTGCAAGCGATCCACCATAAATATGTTCCGGTGGCGGTAAAGATCGCGCCGGATCTTTCTGTGGAAGAACTGATCCAGGTCGCCGATAGTTTAGTTCGTCATAATATTGATGGCGTAATTGCGACTAACACCACCCTCGATCGTTCTCTTGTTCAGGGAATGAAAAATTGCGATCAAATGGGTGGTCTGAGCGGTCGACCGTTGCAATTAAAAAGTACAGAAATTATTCGCCAGTTGTCTCAGGAATTAAAAGGTCAGCTGCCGATTATTGGCGTTGGTGGTATCGACTCGGTGATTGCTGCACGTGAGAAAATAGCTGCTGGTGCAACCCTCGTACAGATTTATTCGGGCTTTATTTTTAAAGGTCCGCCGTTGATAAAAGAAATCGTCAGCAATATCTGAATGCTACCTTAATCACAAACCAGGGCTTTATTTCTAGCCCTGGTTGTTTTATATTCCTTTACTGTTGCTTATTTAAACATTCTGAGCTTTTATTATTAGGGCAATAAACGAAGCGGCAAAAGGATACTGTCGTAACGGTGATGATTAAGGAAAGGAGAGAAACTGATGCGAATTAAACCCGACGATAACTGGCGCTGGTATTATGATGAAGAGCACGATCGTATGATGCTCGATTTAGCCAATGGCATGTTATTCCGTTCGCGTTTTGCTCGTAAAATGCTCACTCCTGATGCATTTTCTCCGTCAGGTTTTTGTGTTGATGACGCCGCGCTTTATTTTTCCTTTGAAGAAAAATGTCGCTACCTGGATTTAGCCAAAGAACAAAAAGCGGAACTGGTGCTTAATGCGCTGGTGGCGATTCGTTATCTCAAACCGCAAATGCCAAAAAGCTGGCACTTTGTCGCACACGGTATTAACTGGTCGCCGGTCGTGGGTGACGCAGCCTGTGTTGATTTAAGCGATACCGATGAACAGGTAAACCTGTTAGTGGTTGAACCGGGTGAAAACGCCGCGCTTTGCCTGCTTGCGCAACCTGGCGTGGTTATCGCCGGGCGTACGATGCAGCTTGGCGATGCGATTAAAATAATGAATGACAGGCTGAAACCGCAGGCCGTTGTTGACAGTTTCAGCCTTGAGCAGGCGGTTTAGCTCTCCAGCCTGATTGCCGTTTTGGGAACACAGCTACAGCACAGAATCGTTCCGTCGTCCCCCATCGCTGATTTCTTCAACGGGCTAACTTCGCCTTCTACCAGTCGAATTCGACAGCATCCGCAAATGCCTGCCCGGCATGAATAGGGAACCCGGATACCCTGGTTTTCCAACTGCTCAAGCAATACCTGCTGATTATTTCCGCGAAAGGTCTGTCCCTGCCAGTCAATAAGCAACGTGGCATCAGGTTGTTGTTCGGGTGTAGTTTCGTCTGATTCAGCCGCGCCGTACGCTCTGGCGGGGCCGGTTGCCAAAATTTCTACCTCATCGCCGACGCGAATAACGCCACTGTTACGCGCGATAAGATTCTGACCGAAATCGACATCGCCGTTATCTACCGCAGTGCGGAAGGTTTGCAATGTAGCAAGCGGTTCACCGGATGGATGTTTCTGGCCTTTTTCCGGGCTAACTGTCGTGAAAATACAGCGGCTACAGGGTTTTGCTACATCAAAAATGACGTCGCCAATACGAATCACTTTCCAGGTATCTTCTTCCCAGGCACCAGCTCCCGAAACTACTATATTGGGGCGAAACTGTTCCATTTTGACGCTTGCCGGACAGCGCTGTTGCAGATCGCGCAGGGATGCTTCGTTGGCCAGCAGATAGGGATAACCATCAGCGAAGGATAAAGGAACATCAACATGGCGTTTTACACGGCGCGTCAGCTGCGGGCCGACCCAGCGTAACTGCACGTTACGGGAGAAAAAGCCGCTAAGCCACTGATTGATAGCCGCTGGCGCAATACGCGCGGTAAAATGGTTTCCCCATACTTCCGTCGGCGCATCCTGGCTAGCGAAATCGGCAAATCGCACGAGCGCGCTGCTGCCATCTGGAGCTGTAAGATGCAGCCCATCGTGGAATGGGGAAGGCGTAAAACGGACCATTTGTGGGAACTGGCGGGCAGTTATGAACGTTCCGTCAGGTTCAGTGATCATAAATATGCGATCAAAGGCGAGACCGCTAATATCTGCCAGGGCATGCGTAAGCCCAATGCCGCGCATTGATTTAACCGGATGAATAAAAAGTCGGGTTAACGTGACCACTGTACAGCCCCTCGAATGAAAATAAGCCTTCAACTTTATGACATACAGCCCATATTAGCTATAATGCGCAGCAATTTTCTTGGAGTAAAAGTGACATTATGAATTCTCTGTTTGCCAGTACGGCCCGCGGGCTGGAAGAGCTGTTAAAAACTGAACTGGAAAACCTCGGCGCGCTGGAGTGTCAGGTCGTTCAGGGTGGGGTCCATTTTAAGGGCGACACGCGGCTTGTTTACCAGAGCCTGATGTGGAGCCGCCTGGCCTCGCGCATTATCCTGCCGATGGGAGAGTGCAAGGTCTACAGCGATCTTGATCTGTACCTCGGCGTTCAGGCAATCGACTGGACAGAGATATTTAACCCTGGTGCTACGTTTGCCGTCCATTTTAGCGGACTGAACGAGACCATTCGTAACAGCCAGTACGGCGCACTGAAGGTCAAGGATGCGATTGTCGATGCCTTTACCCGCAAAAATATGCCGCGTCCGAATGTGGATCGTGAATCTCCGGATCTGCGCATCAACGTCTGGTTGAACAAAGATACTGCCAGCATTGCGCTCGATCTGAGCGGTGACGGTTTGCATCAGCGTGGCTATCGCGATCGCGCGGGTCAGGCACCGATTAAAGAGACGCTGGCCGCGGCAATTGTTATGCGTTCTGGCTGGCAGCCGGGAACCCCGTTACTCGATCCGATGTGTGGTTCCGGCACGCTGCTGATTGAAGCGGCAATGTGGGCGACCGATCGCGCGCCGGGTCTGCACCGTGGATACTGGGGCTTCAGCGGTTGGGCGCAACACGACGAAGCTGTCTGGCAAGAAGTTAAAGCCGAAGCGCAGGTGCGTGCGCGTAAGGGACTGGCTGACTATACCTCGCATTTTTATGGATCCGATAGCGATGCGCGCGTGATTGAAAAAGCGCGTAGTAATGCTCGCCGCGCCGGTATCGCCGATCTGATGACGTTTGACGTGAAAGATGTCGCCAAACTGAGCAATCCGCTGCCGAAAGGACCGTATGGGACAGTTATCAGTAACCCGCCTTACGGCGAACGTCTGGATAGCGAACCGGCGCTGATTGCCCTGCACAGCCTGCTGGGCCGTACGATGAAAAACCAGTTTGGCGGCTGGAATTTGTCGCTGTTCAGCGCCTCGCCGGATCTGCTCAGCAGCCTGCAATTACGTGCCGACAAGCAGTTCAAAGCGAAAAACGGCCCGCTGGATTGTGTGCAGAAGAATTATCACGTTGCAGAGACCACTGCGGACAGCAAGCCGGCTACGGTAGCGGAAGATTATGCCAACCGCCTGCGCAAGAATATTAAGAAGCTGGAAAAATGGGCGCGTCAGGAAGGCATTGAATGCTATCGCCTGTATGACGCTGACCTGCCGGAATACAACGTTGCAGTAGATCGTTACGGTGATTGGGTCGTGGTTCAGGAATACGCACCGCCGAAGACGGTTGATGCGCAAAAAGCACGTCAACGCTTGTTCGACATCATTGCCGCCACGCTGTCAGTACTGGAAATCGCGCCAAACAAACTGGTGCTGAAAACCCGTGAGCGTCAGAAAGGCAAGAATCAGTATCAGAAGATGAATGAGAAGGGTGAATTCATTGAGGTAAGCGAGTACAACGCGCGCCTGTGGGTTAACCTGACTGACTACCTTGATACGGGTTTATTCCTCGATCACCGTATTGCGCGCCGCATGCTGGGGCAGATGAGTAAAGGTAAGGACTTCCTCAACCTGTTTTCCTACACCGGTAGCGCCAGCGTACATGCAGGATTGGGCGGCGCGCGTAGCACCACGACGGTCGATATG
This sequence comes from Citrobacter sp. Cpo126, assembly GCF_030332445.1. Classification (NCBI taxonomy): domain Bacteria; kingdom Pseudomonadati; phylum Pseudomonadota; class Gammaproteobacteria; order Enterobacterales; family Enterobacteriaceae; genus Citrobacter; species Citrobacter sp. Cpo126. Next base: position 290,043 of record NZ_JAOWHT010000036.1, on the reverse strand, counting down.
TCGCGTACCTATCTGGAATGGGCGGAACGTAACCTGCGCCTGAACGGATTGAGCGGTCGCGCTCATCGTTTAATTCAGGCCGATTGCCTGGGCTGGCTGCGTGATGCGAATGAACAGTTTGATCTGATTTTCATCGACCCGCCGACGTTCTCTAACTCAAAACGTATGGAAGATTCGTTTGATGTGCAGCGCGATCATCTGGCGCTGATGAAAGATCTGAAACGTCTACTGCGTAAAGACGGCACGATCATGTTCTCCAACAACAAACGTGGGTTCCGTATGGATCTCGACGGTTTGGCTGAACTGGGATTGAAAGCACAAGAAATTACCCAAAAAACGCTTTCCCAGGATTTTGCCCGTAACCGTCAGATCCACAATTGCTGGCTGATTACCGCAGCCTGAAAGGATAAATAAATGTCATTGATCAGTATGCATGGTGCATGGCTGTCGTTCAGCGATGCGCCACTTCTTGATAATGCAGAACTGCATATCGAAGATAACGAACGCGTCTGTTTGGTTGGCCGTAACGGCGCAGGTAAATCGACGCTGATGAAGATCCTGAACCGTGAGCAGGGGCTTGACGACGGGCGTATCATTTATGAGCAGGATCTGGTTGTGGCGCGTCTGCAACAGGATCCGCCGCGTAATGTTGAAGGCAGCGTGTATGATTTCGTTGCCGAGGGTATCGAAGAACAGGCCGAGTATCTCAAACGTTATCACGATATTTCGCGTCTGGTGATGACTGATCCGAGCGACAGAAATCTGAATGAGATGGCGCGGGTTCAGGAAATGCTCGATCATCACAATCTGTGGCAGCTCGAAAGCCGTATTAATGAAGTGCTGGAGCAGTTGGGGCTGGATCCAAACGCCGCACTTTCTTCGCTTTCAGGCGGTTGGCTGCGTAAAGCGGCGCTGGGCCGCGCGTTAGTGAGCAATCCGCGTGTACTGCTGCTGGATGAACCAACAAACCACCTGGATATTGAAACCATCGACTGGCTGGAAGGGTTCCTGAAATCTTTCAATGGGACAATCATCTTCATTTCCCACGACCGTTCGTTTATACGCAATATGGCGACGCGTATCGTCGACCTCGATCGTGGCAAGCTGGTGACCTACCCGGGGAATTACGATCAGTATCTGCTGGAAAAAGAAGAAGCGCTGCGCGTAGAAGAGTTACAAAATGCAGAGTTTGACCGCAAGCTGGCGCAGGAAGAGGTCTGGATCCGTCAGGGGATCAAAGCGCGCCGTACCCGTAATGAAGGCCGCGTGCGCGCACTGAAAGCCATGCGTCGCGAGCGTGGCGAACGCCGCGAAGTGATGGGCACGGCGAAGATGCAGGTCGAAGAGGCGAGCCGTTCAGGCAAGATTGTTTTCGAAATGGAGAACGTGGATTACCAGGTTGATGGTAAGCAGCTGGTAAAAGATTTCTCCGCACAGGTACAACGTAGCGACAAAATTGCGCTAATCGGACCGAACGGCTGCGGCAAAACAACGCTGCTGAAGCTGATGTTAGGCCAGCTTCAGGCTGACAGTGGACGCATTCACGTCGGCACCAAGCTGGAAGTGGCCTATTTCGATCAGCACCGCGCCGAACTGGATCCAGATAAAACCGTGATGGACAACCTGGCTGAAGGTAAGCAAGAGGTGATGGTTAACGGTAAACCTCGCCATGTGCTGGGTTATCTGCAGGACTTCCTGTTCCATCCGAAACGCGCGATGACGCCAGTGCGAGCGCTCTCTGGTGGGGAACGAAATCGCCTGCTGTTGGCGCGTCTTTTTCTGAAACCCAGCAATCTTTTGATTCTCGATGAACCAACGAACGATCTTGACGTCGAAACGCTGGAACTGCTTGAAGAACTAATTGATAGCTATCAGGGGACTGTACTGCTGGTAAGCCACGACCGTCAGTTTGTGGATAATACTGTAACTGAATGCTGGATCTTCGAGGGCGGTGGTAAAATTGGTCGTTATGTCGGCGGTTATCATGACGCGCGCAGCCAGCAATCTCAGTATGTGGCGTTTAAACAACCGGTCGCGAAAAAAACAGAGGAAGCTGTTGCTCCTAAAGCAGAAATTGTCAAACGTGGTACGAGCAAACTAAGCTATAAACTGCAGCGCGAACTGGAGCAGCTCCCCGCTCAGCTTGAAGAACTGGAAGCTAAACTGGAAAGACTGCAAGCGCAGGTTGCTGACGCCGCTTTTTTCAGTCAGCCACATGAGCAAACACAGCAGGTATTAGCTAATCTGAACGAAGCGGAACAAGAACTTGAGCAAGCCTTTGAGCGCTGGGAGTATCTTGAGTCTTTGAAGAACGGCGCATAATTTAAAGGAGCACATATGTGCGAACATCACCATGCCGCGAAGCATATTTTGTGCTCGCAGTGTGACATGCTGGTGGCGTTACCTCGCCTTGAGCATGGTCAGAAAGCGGCATGTCCACGATGTGGCACTACGTTAACGGTTGAGTGGGACGCGCCGCGGCAGCGTCCTACCGCCTATGTATTAGCAGCATTGTTCATGCTGCTTCTGTCAAATCTCTTCCCCTTTGTGAATATGAACGTCGCAGGGGTGAGCAGCGAAGTGACGTTGCTGGAGATCCCCAGCGTTCTCTTTTCTGAAGACTACGCCAGTCTCGGCACCTTCTTTTTATTATTCGTGCAGTTGGTCCCCGCGTTTTGCCTGCTGACTATCTTGCTGCTGGTGAATCGGGTGCAGATGCCCGCCAGACTTAAGGCGGGTCTTGCACGCGTCCTGTTCCAGTTAAAAAGCTGGGGGATGGCGGAAATCTTCCTCGCTGGCGTGCTGGTCAGCTTCGTTAAGCTTATGGCTTACGGCGATATTGGCGTGGGCAGCAGCTTTATTCCGTGGTGCTTCTTTTGCGTTTTGCAACTGCGCGCATTCCAGTGCGTTGACCGTCGCTGGCTGTGGGATGATATTGCGCCAATGCCAGCGATTAAGCAGGAGTTAAAACCAGGTGTGCCCGGCATTCGACAGGGACTGCGTTCCTGCTCTTGCTGCACCGCGATTCTTCCCGCTGATGAACGGGTGTGTCCGCGCTGCCAGACGAAAGGCTATGTGCGGCGTAAAAACAGTCTGCAATGGACGTTGGCATTACTGTTCACGTCGATCATGCTTTATCTTCCTGCCAATATTTTGCCGATTATGATTACCGATCTGCTCGGGTCAAAGCTGCCATCAACGATACTTGAGGGGGTGGTTTTAATCTGGAGCGAAGGCTCTTATCCGGTGGCTGCGGTTATTTTTATCGCCAGTATTATGGTGCCGACGTTGAAAATGATCGCCATTGCCTGGCTATGTTGGGATGCCAAAGGGCACGGCAAACGCGACAGCGAACGTATGCACCTGATTTATGAAGTTGTGGAATTTGTCGGTCGCTGGTCAATGATCGACGTCTTTGTGATTGCGGTACTCTCTGCGCTGGTACGCATGGGAGGGTTAATGAACATTTATCCTGCAATGGGTGCTTTGATGTTTGCTTTAGTCGTCATTATGACAATGTTTTCTGCGATGACATTTGATCCGCGTCTGTCGTGGGACCGTGAACCAGAACCAGGCCATGAGGAGTCCTGACAGCATGGAATCTAAAAGTGGGGAAGCCAAAGTGCAAAAGGTAAAAAACTGGTCGCCCGTGTGGATATTCCCTATCGTCACTGCACTCATTGGCGCGTGGGTACTGTTTTATCACTACAGTCATCAGGGGCCACAGGTCACGCTGATTACCACCAATGCCGAAGGTATTGAAGGGGGCAAAACGACGATTAAGAGCCGCAGCGTGGATGTCGGTATCGTCGAGAGCGCAACCCTGACTGATGATTTGACCCATGTGGAGATTAAAGCGCGTCTTAACTCCGGAATGGAAAAGCTGCTGCATAAAGATTCTGTCTTTTGGGTGGTGAAGCCGCAGGTTGGACGTGAAGGTATCAGTGGGCTCGGCACGTTATTGTCCGGGGCTTATATTGAACTGCAGCCCGGCAATAAAGGCAGTAAGCTGGAAAATTACCAACTGCTGGATTCACCGCCGCTGGCTCCGCCAGATGCAAAAGGGATCCGTGTGATTCTGGACAGTAAAAAAGCCGGTCAGTTGAGCCCAGGCGATCCGGTGCTTTTCCGCGGCTATCGTGTGGGCTCGGTTGAAACCAGCACGTTTGATGCGCAAAAGCGTACGATCAGCTATCAGCTTTTCATCAATGCGCCTAATGATCGTCTGGTGACCAGCAATGTACGTTTCTGGAAAGACAGCGGGATCGCCGTAGATCTTACCTCAGCAGGTATGCGCGTAGAAATGGGATCGCTCTCCACGCTGTTTGGCGGTGGTGTAAGTTTTGATGTGCCCGAAGGGCTGGAACAAGGTCAACCGGTTGAGCAGCAGGCCTCATTTAACCTCTATGACGATCAAAAAAGTATTCAGGATTCCCTGTATACCGATCATATTGATTATCTGATGTTCTTTAAAGATTCGATTCGTGGCCTACAGCCTGGTGCACCGCTGGAATTCCGTGGCATCCGCTTGGGTACGGTGAGTAAAGTACCTTTCTTCTCACCGAATATGCGTCAGGTATTTAACAATGATTACCGCATTCCGGTGCTGGTGCGTATTGAACCTGAACGTCTGAAGGCACAGCTGGGAGAAGATACCGATGTTGGCGCTCATCTGGCGGAATTGCTTAAACGCGGATTACGGGCATCGCTGAAAACCGGGAACCTGGTGACCGGCGCGCTGTATGTCGATCTCGACTTCTACCCGAAAGAGCCGCCGATTACCGGTGTACGCGAATTCAATGGTTATCAAATTATTCCGACCGTGAGCGGTGGTCTGGCGCAGATCCAACAGCGTCTGATGGAAGCGTTGGATAAGATTAACAATCTGCCGCTGAACCCGATGATTGAGCAGGCAACCAATACGCTGTCGGAAAGCCAGCGCACAATGAAACATCTGCAAACCACGCTGGATAACATGAACAAGATCACGTCCAGCCAGTCGATGCAGGATCTGCCGGCGGATATGCAAAACACGCTACGTGAACTGAATCGTAGTATGCAGGGCTTCCAGCCTGGTTCCGCGGCCTACAACAAGATGGTGGCGGATATGCAGCGTCTTGATCAGGTACTGCGTGAACTGCAACCGGTACTGAAAACGTTGAACGATAAGAGTAATGCGCTGGTATTTGAAGCGAAGGACAAAAAAGATCCAGAGCCGAAGAGGGCGAAACAATGAAAAAGTGGCTAGTGGTGATGATGGCGGTCTGGCTGACGTCATGCAGCTCCAGCGGAGAAAATAAAAGCTATTACCAGCTCCCTATCGCACAAGGCGGAGTGCAGAGCTCTGCCAATCAGGGAAACCGTCTGCTGTGGGTTGAACAGATTGCGGTACCTGATTATCTGGCCGGTAATGGGGTGGTTTACCAGACCAGCGATGTGCAATATGTGATAGCAAATAATAATCTCTGGGCCAGCCCATTAGATCAGCAATTGCGCAATACACTGGTTGCGAACCTCAGTATGCAGTTGCCTGGCTGGGTTGTCGCTTCACAACCGCTTGGAAGCACTCAGGATACGCTGAACGTTACCGTAACCGGCTTCCACGGTCGGTACGATGGTAAGGTTATTGTGAGCGGTGAATGGTTGCTGAATCATCAGGGACAACTGATCAAACGTCCATTCCACATCGAAGCTGTACAGACCAAAGACGGCTACGATGAGATGGTGAAGGTTCTAGCCAATGCCTGGAGTCAGGAAGCGACGGCCATTGCTCAAGAGCTGAAACGCATCCCTTAAGCTTAAATAATTGTAAATTATGCCGCCCCTGGTTCATTGCCCGGGGCGGTTTTTTTATTTTTTTAGCCGTGAAGATAGCTGTTCTGACTGACTATTTTTGTACAAATGATTTAGAGGCTAGCTCACAAATATGACACTGGCGTGAATTTTGCGCATTGACGAGCCTGATGTTTAGGGGTATTCGTTTAGTGTGATTGCACACTTAGTAATCACTGTTTTCTTTTCCACCAGACCCAAAAATGAGGGAAACGAGGCATGAAGAGACAAAAACGAGATCGCCTGGAACGGGCACATCAACGTGGATATCAGGCCGGCATTGCCGGACGCTCAAAAGAAATGTGTCCCTATCAGACGCTGAATCAGAGGTCATACTGGCTGGGAGGCTGGCGAGAAGCCATGGGGGATAGGGTTTTAATGGCCTGATTCTGTCTCTTTAGATAAAAGAAACCTCCGCAGAGCGGAGGTTTCGCCTTTTTGCACACCAGATAAAACGAAGAAACGTTAATGTCTGGCTGCTTCCCAGTTCTGGATTAGAACGCGGAAGTGTCCTGGAAAAGACCCACTTTCAGATCGTTTGCGGTATAGATCAGTCGACCATCAACCAGCACTTCACCATCTGCCAGGCCCATGATCAGGCGACGGTTAACGATGCGTTTGAAGTGAATGCGGTAAGTGACTTTCTTCGCGGTCGGCAGAACCTGGCCGGTGAATTTGACTTCGCCTACGCCCAGCGCACGGCCTTTACCTTCGCCGCCCAGCCAGCCGAGATAGAATCCAACCAGTTGCCACATGGCGTCGAGACCCAGGCAGCCCGGCATCACCGGATCGCCGATAAAGTGACAACCGAAGAACCACAGGTCCGGGTTGATATCCAGTTCAGCTTCAACATAACCTTTGTCAAAGTTGCCACCGGTTTCGGTCATCTTGATGACACGGTCCATCATCAGCATGCTTGGTGCTGGCAGTTGTGGCCCTTTAGCGCCAAACAGCTCACCGCGACCAGAGGCAAGAAGGTCTTCTTTCGTATAGGATTCGCGTTTATCTACCATGTTCTCTGTAAGCCTTATTTTATTGAAGCACGCAGGATAGCTAACACGTGTACGCTGAACAAGTCCGATCAGTTCGGAATAATCCAGTTCAGCCAACGTAGCGGCCATGGGAAACGGTGACGACCTTCCTGTTGCGTTGCCGTGGCAATACGCTCCTGAATGGTTTGCATCAGCGTTGTCTGGCCTTCGCCATCCCACACCAGATTTAACAACAGTGGCAGCGCATCGGTCACGTCGTCCACCGCCCAGATAGTGAATTTTTCTTCTTCTATGGCCTGTAGCAGCGCAGGCTGCAGGCTGAGGTGTCTGACGTTAGCCGAAGGAATGATGACGCCCTGTGTGCCTGTCAGCTCGCGCTGCTGGCAGATGGCGAAGAAACCTTCAATTTTCTCATTCAGACCACCGACAGGTTGTGCCCGACCAAACTGATCGACAGAACCGGTAATGGCGATACTTTGATTAACAGGAACGTCGGCGAGGGCGCTAATCAATGCGCACAGTTCTGCCATGGACGCGCTGTCACCGTCCACCTCACTGTAAGATTGCTCAAAGGTCAGCGAGGCAGAGAAGGGGATCTGTTGCTCCAGCTGGAGTTCCGACATCAGGAACGCCTGCATAATCATCATACCCTTGGCATGAATATTTCCGCCAAGCTCGGCTTTGCGCTCAATATCCGTAAACTCGCCGTCGCCAATATGCACGACGCAACTGATACGAGAAGGCTCGCCAAATGCGCGTGGGTGGCCTGGAAACTCAATCACCGACAAGGCGTTGATCTGGCCAATACGCTCGCCTTCTGTCTCGATAAGGATTTGCTCTTGCAGAATTTCATCCTGCATGCGTTCAGCCAGGAATCCCTCACGCCATTCGCGCTGAGCCAGCATCAGGCTGAACTGCTCAGCGTTGCAGGTTTCGCCCTCGCATAACGGTGCCACCTCTTTGAACTGTCGGGTGATCCACAGCGGGTTAAGCGGCAATGTATCCTGTTCACCGGTATAGCGAACGGCTTCACGGATCAGAACCTGCCAGGCATCGGGAGCGGGGTAAGGCAAATTATTGCGCATGGCAGTATGCGTGACCCATTGACACCACTGCGTCATGGTTTCGGCATCCACAATCTGCAGATTATCTTCAAACTCGCTGTAAATGGCCTGCTCAGCCAATTCTGGTTCCATGTCCTGGAAATCCGCCAGCGATTCACGCTCACCCACCAAAATCACTTTCAGTTTAAGCGGCATAGGCGGAACGGAGACAGGCAGCGGGCGAGACTCATCAAAAGCCACCCAATCAAAACGCTCGTGGCTGACAATGGCTTTCAGGCGCATCCATAACAGCGGTTGGGCCAACAGCGTGCGCAATGAGATAACCAGCACACCTCCATTGGCCTGATGTACCAGACCTGGCTGTAGCGTGATTTCACCATTGAACTGACGTAGACAGCCGAACAGTTGTTCGGCTTCGGCCCAGTCAGCGCTGACCACCTGCGTTAACGTCGCAAAATTGTCTTCCGTTTTCTCAGCTGTACGATAACGAATAGTGTGACCGGAGATGTCGTAATGACCGCCAGTCAGGCTTCCTGCATCCGTGTGCAAGGGACGTGCAGCCTTTGCAATAAGGTTGAGATACTCAAGCTCTTCCGGTGCTTTTACCAACATGAACGAGGATGTTGTCCAGTGCTGAAGAAGCTGCTCTAGCGCGAATTGTAAACGTGGCTGAGTATCACTAAGTAAGGTGTCGGTGTCGTCAGTGACGTGCGGCTGTGCAAATACTTCCTGATAACTGTCGGTATCAGGAACCAGATCACGCCATGCAAGTTTCGTAATGGTCAAAGTTGATGTTTTTTAGTCTGTTGTAAAAAACGAGATTATACCGTAACCCTCACCACTAAACACCTGGAAAGCACCGCGAAACGGTTGTGATGACGCGCGACAGTTCACAGGCTGGATATTCTTTTCTTCAGATGCCGAAAAAGCTGATATTCTGATAAGAGTTACACGGTAACATTGAGATCGCAATGAAATATCAACAACTTGAAAACCTTGAAAGCGGCTGGAAATGGAAGTATCTGGTGAAGAAGCATCGTGAGGGGGAATTAATCACCCGTTACGTCGAGGCCAGCGCTGCCAAAGAAGCCGTTGATTTATTGCTAACCCTCGAAAATGAACCGGTTCGGGTCAATAGCTGGATTGAAGAACACATGAATCCTGCGCTGCTTAATCGTATGAAACAAACCATACGTGCCAGGCGCAAGCGGCACTTTAATGCTGAGCATCAGCATACCCGGAAGAAATCCATCGATCTGGAATTTATGGTCTGGCAGCGTCTGGCAGGTCTTGCGCAGCGGCGCGGAAAAACGCTTTCTGAAACTATTGTGCAGCTGATTGAAGACGCAGAGCATAAAGAGAAGTACGCGAACAAAATGTCGACATTGAAACAGGATTTACAGGCGTTGCTGGGGAAAGAGTAGCGGTCGGCTGGTTGAATGCGTGGCTTACTTTGGATGAAAACAGATGAAAAAAAACCCCGCTATGCGGGGTTTTTTATAAGACGATAACTTAAGCCTGAGGCTGAGTTACAACGTCTTTGATGCCTTTAACTTCGATCTCAACACGACGATCCGGAGCCAGGCAGTCGATCAGTGCAGCGCGAGCTTTCACGTTGTCACAGGTGTTGCCAGTAACTGGGTTGGATTCACCCATACCACGTGCAGAGATTTTGTCAGAAGGAATACCTTTAGAGATCAGGTAATCAACAACGGACTGAGCACGTTTCTCGGACAGACCCTGGTTGTAAGCGTCAGAACCGATGCGGTCAGTGAAGCCCAGAACCACTACGGAACCGTCTTTCGGATCCAGGTTGCTCAGCTGGCTGTACATCTGGTCCAGAGCCTGCTGGCCTTCTGGTTTCAGAGTTGCTTTGTTGAAGTTGAACAGAACGTCAGACTTCAGAGTGAAGTGCTTGGTCTGTACTTCTGGAGCCGGAGCCGGAGCAACAACTACTGGAGCTGCTTCTTCCTGCTGACCGAAACGGTAAGAAACACCAACGCTCAACAGGCCGTTATCCGGACGACCGCCAACGGTGTTCGCGTCACCGATGTTGTTGGTCCACTGGTATTCCAGACGGGTAGCGATTTCAGGAGTAATTGCATACTCTACGCCACCAGCGAATACTGGGGATACACCAGTGTCGTGGTCTTTGAAGCCATCGTTGTTTTTAGCGTCTGCACGCCAAACCATACCACCCAGACGGGTATAAACGTCCAGATCGTCAGTGATTGGGTAACCCAGTTTAGCGGTCAGTTGAACGCCCTGAGCTTTGAAAGCGCCATTCTGCTCGCTGCCTTTGTATGGCATACGGCCTAACCAGTCGTAACCCATTTCGAAACCAACGTACGGGTTAACCTGATAACCACCGAACGCACCGGCACCCAGTTGGCTTTCGTGGGTCGGACCGTTGTTGTCGATACGGTTGTTGCCAATATCATGGAACTGAGACCAGCCCAGTTTAGCACCAGTATACCAGGTGTTATCTTTCGGAGCGGCCTGCGCCACGGTAGCGAAACCAGCCAGTGCCACTGCAATTGCGATAGCTGTCTTTTTCATTTTTTGCGCCTCGTTATCATCCAAAATTCGCCATGAATATCTCCGAAGAGAGATAACACGGTTAAATCCTTCACCCGGGGACCAGTTCAATAGTTACTCTACCGATATCTGCGGCTTACGCCGAGCACCCCTGGCGATGTAAAGTCTACAACGTAGTTGAAAACTTACAAGTGTGAAGTCCGTCAGGCATATGAAAAAAAAAGGCTTGTATACACAATATTTAACATTTATAGCTGAATAAATGTACTGAGGATATCCTGAAAACCGCTTCAGACAAGCGTTCAGACGAAAAACACATTACAGCTCAAAGACAAATTGAGAGATGAAAAAAAATTCCAGGATAAATCCTAATTTTACTCAATGATACAAATTCGAGTGAATTTTTAGCCCGGAATGCTGTCTGCCCGCAAGTGTCTGGGCGCGAACCGGACGCATGATAAAACCCATCGCATTACCTTCATCAGCCGCTTTGACCAGTTCGGCATGTTCATCTTCCGTTAATTCTTCCGCCAGCCAGCCAATGACAACACTGTAATTACCCGTGCGTAGCGCACGAATCATCGATTCCAGCGTATTGCAGGGGGAGAGCTGACTAATTTGCATGACTTTCGTCAATGGAAGTCCAGCTGACTGCACCCACTCCCGACTTAATTTTTGCTGAGGCGTCAGCCACAGCTGCCAGCGTGATTGTTGCCCTAACTGTTGCAGCAGGGGAAGCAGCAGCAGTTGTGTCATCATGGGCTGGTCCTCGCGATAGACAACTTCACTGATAAGCCCAGCGGTTGCGTTCTCTGATGAAACGCGCGCAATGTTGCTTGATGTGGAAGAGAACGACGATGAACGATTTGCATAGCCTGAAGTGTACATAATCAATCCAGCCCTGTGAGTTACTGTATAGATATACAGTAACCCTGCAATCAACAAAGATCAACCTTATTTTCGGAAACAGGTTCGCAATTTTTAGTCGTCGTCACGGGAAAAATAAAATTCATCTTGCCCCATACGCATAAGTTGCCTATTTTCGTCATTAACGGATCCGCTACTGAAAATCATTTTCTTACGTTATGATTTAAAAAGGATTTTTATGAAAGAGCTTTCTTATGCAAGGATCTATAAATCGCAGGAATATCTGGCTTCTCTGGGGACAATTCACTATCGCTCACTGTTTGGTGGCTACAGTCTGACGGTTGGCGATACGGTCTTTGCCATGGTCGCTAATGGTGAGCTGTATCTTCGCGCCTGTGAGCAGAGCGCCCAGTATTGTGTACAAAATTCTCCTGTCTGGCTGACATTTATTAAGCGCGGACGTCCTCTTGTACTTAATTATTACCAGGTGAACGATGCCCTGTGGCAAAACCAGCAGCAGCTGGTGTCGCTATCGCGATATTCGTTGGATGCAGCGGTTAAGGAAAAACAGAGTCGCTTTGCCCTGCATCGTCTGCGGGAATTGCCGAATATGACGTTTCATCTGGAGACTCTGTTGAATGAAGCTGGAATTAAAGATGAGGGGACCATGCGATCGTTGGGAGCACAAATGTGCTGGCTGAAACTTCGGCAAAATAACCCGGCTCTGACGGTAAAAGTACTCTATGCCCTTGAAGGCGCGGTAGGGGGGATACATGAAGCCGCGCTCCCGGCGACGCGTCGCCAGGAGCTAGTTGAGTGGGTAAGTTCTCTTACGCCGGAGCCGGGGTATTAGACGGCAGCACGTCAATTTGCTGCTGTAATCGCCGGATCTCTGGGAGCAGGGCGATCAATAGCCCAACTTGCTGAACGACCAGCGGCTCTTTACTGTCCGGGCGTGGTTCCAGGTGCTGAATTCGCTGCTTCAGCCCTTCTAACGCCTGATATACACGCTGCTCGTCAGCGGGTTGATGGTGAAGGGCATCATCAACATAGCAAACAGCGTCATCCAGCAATGCCAAAACGTCTGGATTGGTCAGCTGTTCGCGATGTGCGCCCAGCGCAGAAATATAGCTGGTAAACGTATGGTTGAGACACAGTAAACGGAACGCCGTTTCGCGGGTTTGGGCCGTGACATCCGGCTCGCTCGACATGTTTGATACCACGGAGGCGAGTTCAGCATCACGATTATGCGCATCACGGCGAGCGATACGGTAGGCCAGACGATTATCACGACCCTGATGATATTGCTCGAGAATAGCATCAAGGTAGCGGCAGTTAGCGTCAGTCGCCCGTTCAATTACCCGTGGTAGGTTACGAAAACGCCAGTCTGGCCAGATGAAACTGACAGCAGCCCAGGCGATAGCACAGCCAATTAGCGTATCGATGACACGCGGCAGTGCAACCTCAAAGCCTTCGCCGAGCAGGTTAAAGCACAGTAACACCAGCAGCGTGATAAACATGGTGGCGTGTGCATACTGGACGTTGCGAAAGGCAAAAAACAGCACACCAGTGATCACCAGGAGTATCAGCTGCCCTTCGAGAGAGGGTACAAACCACAGGATCGGTAAACCAATGGCAATCCCAACCAACGTGCCGATAATCCTGAGCGCCAGGCGATGTCGGGTGGCGTTGTAGTTTGGCTGACAGACAAACAGGCTGGTCAGCAAGATCCAGTATCCGTGATTCATGCCGGTTATCTGGATAATGGCGTAACCAACACAGAGCACTAACGACATGCGAACGGCATGGCGAAACAGAGCAGACTCAGGGGTGAAATTACGGCTCAGACGTAACCAGATATCACTGAATCCATGGGGACTGTCATCGGCAAGCTGATTTTCAGTCTCATTGCGCGAGAGTACCTGAGCCTGTTCAGACTCTATGGTAGCAAGCTGCGCGTCGATTGCCCGTAGGTTTGACAGTAAAAAACCCAGCGTATTGAGCAGGTCGGCAGGTTCACCACTGGCACGCATGCGCTCAAGTGCGGCATCTATATGGGTGAAGGCGCGCTCAAAGTGCGGATCGTGCTGGTAAGGCGTGCGCAATAAAATACAGCGAGATAATTGTGAACAGGCTTGCCCTTGCATCGACATCAACCGCTGGAAACGGAACATCACATCGCTGTGACGGAAATGATCGCGTAGCGTTTGATACTGAATATGTGAAGAGCTTGCGCGTTCATGAATATCCTGCGCCACAAAATAGTAATGTAGCGTGCGACGTGTTCCCCGTTGTCCACGGTCACCGCGCAGGCGGGTCAGCAGCGACACTTTAGTCTGATTCAGCGTTGCCATCAGTTGGCCATTCGCGAGAGCTAAATCATACAACGGTGCCTGGCTTTCATCTTCTATGTCGGGGTCAAAAAGACGCGATTTCAGTTCCAGGTAGTGCGCTAACTGTTCGTAGCTGCGTGCCAGATTGTCCTGTAAGGGGCGGATGGGGAACAGAAGATGTCCGGTGAGCGTCAGCAGGTTATACCAGATAGCGCCAGCGAGCAGCAGGATGGGTTGTTGATACCACTGATCGTAAAGCGAGGTGCCCAGCATCGTGTAAATGGCGATCAGCAATGCACCAAAAGCAATAGTTGCATAGCGCTGGCCTAATCCCCCCAGCAGAATAAAGCCGCTGGTGGAAAGCGTTAAACCAATAGCAAACAGCCATGGCCATGGGAAGAGCAGTTCAACGGAGGCTGAGGCAATAAAAAAGCACACCAGTGTGATGATTAAATTGCGCAATCGGCCCGCGAGACGATCGTCCAGATCGGTAAGTGCGGCAGCGACCATACCCAGCGTGAGTGGGATAGTCAGCTTGACGTCACCCAGCCACCAGGGTAGCGCCGTTGTGCCGCATAGCGCGATAAAAATCCGCACGTAGTACAGCCAGGTGCTGTTCCAGGTATAGCGTTTGAGCAGAGGACTTAACATAAAGGCCATCGGTCCTGATTATTCAAAACGACGACGCGCATTGGCTTCACGCGCTGCACGGGCAACTTCTACTGAAACCACCCGGCGACCCACCGGCCAGAGCGCAATGGCAGCGATTTTAAAGTTTGCAATGCCAACCGGAATACCAATAATCGTAATGCACTGAGCAATACCAGAGATAATGTGCATCAGGCACAACCACCAGCCGAAGAAAATCAGCCAGAAAATATTGAGCACGGTGCCGCCGGTATTTAACAGGACGCTTTTACCGGCCGGATTCAGTTCATCGACATGAATCGCTTCGTTACCATAGGGAAACAGCGAAAGTCGGGTTATCTCCCAGCATGAACGGGTCAAGGGTAAAGTAAAAATAAGCACGACACTGACCAGCGTTGCCAGTAACCAGGCCAGGGTGGTGGCGAACCCCCCAAGCACAAAATTTAAAATATTCAGAACAGTACGCATAAACCCTCGGTTAACTCTGGTTTTCTGTGAATTCGGCAATTGTAACGTTTTTTTGGGCTGGAGCACGTTTTCTCTGGCGGTTACACTGATAAGCAAACCTCTTCGTGTGGATCCGCTTGAGTCTTATGGAACTGAAAGCAACTTCTCTTGGAAAACGTCTGGCACAACACCCTTACGATCGGGCCGTTATTCTCAATGCCGGGATTAAAGTTTCCGGCGATCGTCACGAGTATCTTATTCCCTTCAATCAGTTACTGGCTATTCATTGCAAACGCGGCCTGGTATGGGGCGAGCTGGAGTTTGTACTCCCGGATGAGAAGGTGGTTCGTCTTCACGGTACAGAGTGGGCGGAAACCCAGCGCTTCCATCATCATTTGAATGCGCTCTGGCAACAGTGGAGCCAGGAAATGAGTGACGTTGCTGCCGGGGTTTTACAGCAGCAATTGGATGCGATAGCGGCGCGTACTAGTGAAAGTAAATGGCTGACGCGCGAACAAACGTCAGGGCTGCAGCAGCAGATTCGCCGTGCCTTTGCCGCGTTACCGCTCTCGGTTAATCGGCTGGAGGAATTTGAAAATTGCAGGGAGGCGTTACGTCAATGCCAGGCATGGTTGAAAGACATTGAAGCCTGTCGCTTACAGCACAATCAGGCGTACACCGATGCAATGCTGGAAGAGTATGCCGAGTTTTTCCAGCATATTGAATCTTCGCCGTTGAACCCTGCTCAGGCGCGCGCGGTGGTGAACGGTGAGCAATCATTGTTGGTACTTGCTGGTGCTGGAAGCGGTAAAACATCTGTGTTGGTTGCCCGGGCTGGTTGGTTGCTTGCACGAGGAGAAGCCGCACCAGAACAGATCCTGTTGCTGGCGTTTGGACGCAAAGCCGCCCAGGAGATGGATGACCGCATCCGTGAGCGTCTGCATACGGATGAGGTCACCGCACGGACGTTCCATTCACTCGCGTTGCACATTATTTCGCAAGGCAGCAAAAAAGTCCCAACGGTAAGCAAGCTTGAAAATGATGCTATCGCGCGCAACAAACTCTTTATAACAACCTGGCGTCAGCAGTGCAGTGAGAAAAAGGCTCAGGCTA
Source organism: Citrobacter sp. Cpo126 (assembly GCF_030332445.1). Lineage (NCBI taxonomy): Bacteria > Pseudomonadati > Pseudomonadota > Gammaproteobacteria > Enterobacterales > Enterobacteriaceae > Citrobacter > Citrobacter sp. Cpo126. The sequence continues at coordinate 274,209 of NZ_JAOWHT010000036.1, read as the reverse complement.
AAGGCTGGCGACAATGGTTAGAAGAAGAAATGCAGTGGTCTGTACCCGAAGGTAATTTCTGGGATGACGAAAAATTACAGCGCCGTCTGGCCTCCCGGTTGGATCGCTGGGTTAGTTTGATGCGAATGCATGGCGGAGCACAGGCGGAGATGATTGCTAATGCTCCGGAGGAGATCCGTGATCTGTTCAGTAAACGCATAAAGCTAATGGCGCCGCTGCTCAAGGCCTGGAAGAGTGCCCTGAAGGATGAGAATGCCGTCGATTTCTCCGGGTTGATCCATCAGGCTATTGTCATTCTGGAGAAGGGGCGGTTTATCAGTCCGTGGAAACATATTCTGGTCGATGAATTTCAGGATATTTCCCCTCAGCGCGCCGCCCTGTTAGCCGCCTTGCGTAAGCAAAACTCGCAGACCACGCTGTTTGCCGTGGGAGATGACTGGCAGGCAATTTACCGGTTCAGCGGAGCACAGCTTTCTCTGACAACCGCATTTCAGCAAAATTTTGGTGAGGGCGATAGCTGTAATCTGGATACGACTTACCGTTTTAATAGCCGTATCGGCGAAGTCGCAAACCAGTTTATCCAGCAAAACCCACACCAGCTCACAAAACCGCTGAACAGTCTGGCGACCGGTGATAAAAAAGCCGTCACGTTGCTCGACGAAAGCCAGTTAGATCTGTTGCTGGATAAGCTGTCGGGTTTTGTAAAAGCCGAAGAGAGAATTCTGGTGCTGGCGCGATACCATCATCTCAAACCTGCCAGCCTGGACAAAGCGGCCACCCGCTGGCCCAAGCTGCAGCTGGATTTTATGACTATTCATGCCAGCAAAGGGCAGCAGGCGGATTATGTCATTGTGATGGGGCTTCATGAAGGGAATGACGGTTTCCCGGCTCCGGCTCGCGAGTCGATTATGGAAGAGGCGTTACTCCCGGCTGTTGAAGATTTTCCTGATGCGGAAGAGAGACGGTTGCTGTATGTGGCGCTAACGCGTGCGCGGCATCGGGTATGGCTACTGTTTAGCAAAGACGCGCCATCATGCTTTGTTGATGAGCTTAAGCAATTAGACGTTCCGGTGACCAGGAAACCCTGAAAAGCAGGCGGCAATTACCGCCTGCTTAGCGTTTATTTGAGGCGTTCTGCCAGATAACGGGCGTAATCCGGGATCAAGATATCTGTTGCGTCGTTGAAGTTTGGCGACTGGATAATAAAATCAGCCGTTGACACGTTGGTGGCGACTGGAATGTTCCAGACCGTGGCCAGGCGTAGCAGGGCTTTGACATCAGGATCGTGGGGAACGGCGTTGAGCGGATCCCAGAAGAAAATCAGCACATCAATTTTCCCTTCTGAAATCAGCGCACCCACCTGCTGGTCCCCCCCCATCGGGCCGCTCAGCATGGCGTTGACGTCCATTCCTGTCGCGCGTTGAATTAAGTTTCCTGTTGTTCCTGTTGCATACAGAACGTGTTTTTCCAGTAATGGCTGGTGGCGTTCAACCCAGCTCATCAACATCTTTTTGCAGTGATCGTGTGCGACCAACGCAATATGTTTCTGCGCTGGCAATGTGCGAGTCGTTAATTCCATAGTACAGCTCCCAAGTTAACCTTGTTACAGAGTACTGGAAGCACTTGACGCTGCAAGAGAAAGACAAAAAAAATGCGTATACGAACATAAATGTCACGATGGGGGTTGTTTCTCCGCCCATTGTAAGAAGTTACTTCGCGTTTGTGCGTCAGCCTGTTGAAACCAATATTTTAAGCGCTGCTCGGTCAGTGTTTGCGACTGAGGCGGCACGCGATCCAGTTCTGACACCCCGGAAAGCAGCGAACTGTCATCGGCCATCATTGTGGCAAATTGCGGTAAAGACGCATGCTTAGCCGCTTTGTTATAGCGCTCTGTTTCCATTTCATAATCTACGATTTTTGCGGTGGACGTGATTGACAGAATATCCAGCTTAACCGGTATAGGCATGGAGTCCCCATCCAGCAGTTCTACGCGCGGGGCATCATCAAAATGCGTTGCATCCCGCTCGTTGCTCAGACGTGGGAGGTGGAAATTAACCTGACTGACGAGTTGGGTATCAAAGCTGATGACCAACGGAGGCGAAATATACAGACGTTCTTCGTGGCTGGACAGGCGAATGGTTTTTTCTACGCGAAACACGAGCTGGTGCCGACCATTTTCCAGCTCAATACTGTCGGCACCACGCAGTAATGAGCTGGAGACTTTTTTTCCGTCCAGTACCAGAAGGTCAATATCATTAGACAGACGTAAAGAGGTAGCAAAAACGGTTACCGGCAAACATAGGGCAATCAAGGCTGTCACAATGCCGGCTTTCATAGGTTTCTCCTGTCCAGAAAATATCTCTATAAGATGTATCTAAATTTTTCGATAATCATGTTTACTAACATATAGACATATTTTTGAGTTTAGCTCTCATGCGCCAGTATGGGATGAATGGTTGCAAAGTCAGGTTTGTCGTACACTTTGCTAAACAGCCTGGAGGAAAACGATGAAAGAGACCGATATTGCTGGCATTTTGACAACGACCCGTACGATTGCGCTGGTGGGGGCAAGCGATAAACCCGATCGTCCAAGCTATCGGGTGATGAAATATTTACTCGATCAGGGCTATCACGTTATTCCTGTTTCACCGAAGGTTGCCGGAAAAACGCTGCTGGGGCAGCAGGGTTATGCGACGCTGGCAGATGTACCAGAGAAAGTGGATATGGTAGATGTCTTCCGTAATTCTGAAGCGGCGTGGGGTGTTGCTCAGGAGGCAATTGCCATCGGCGCGAAGACGCTATGGATGCAGCTCGGCGTGATTAACGAGCAGGCAGCCGTGCTGGCTCGCGATGCAGGGATGACGGTGGTGATGGATCGCTGCCCGGCGATTGAGATCCCGCGGCTGGGACTGGCGAAGTAAGGCTGATCTGTAGCCGAACAAAACGCACAGGCCCGATTAGCGAATCGCCATCGGGCCTGTGTTAGCATCAATTGCGCAGGCGCGGGGCCTGAAGCTGTTTTCGAATTGTTCGCGCCAGTTCATCCATCGACGGTTGCTCCGGATGTTCTTCCTGTAGCTCACTACTCAGTTGTGCTTCGGCCAGATACGTATGCACTGGCAGACCATTATCGTCTTCCATCACCACGTGATACCAGGGAGCGGCGCGAAGTTCGTCGTTAACCGCCAACTCATCGGCTGACGGTTGATCAAGCGAATATTCCGGGTCGATATCCACGACCACTCCGAGGTAACCTAACAGGGAATGGCGGACCTGCTGGCCGATACCGAATTTGCTGGCAATCATAGTCACCTCCCGGGAAATAGATACCCTTTATGTAAGGGTAATATTCCACTTTTCAAGTTACATGATGCGACAGGCAAACCCTTTCAGATACAGCCCTTCCGGGTAGGTAGCGATCACCGGGTGATCGGCGGCCTGACGGAACTGCTCTATAAATTGTACATCACGACCAGCATCTATTGCGGCATCAGCGATGATTTTCTGAAATAAATCGGTGGTCATTAGCCCAGAGCAGGAGAAAGTCAGCAGCACACCGCCAGGATTGAGCAACTGAATAGCCAGCATATTGATGTCCTTATAGCCGCGGCAGGCACCCATCAACTGGCTTTTGTTTTCGACAAATTTCGGCGGATCCATCACGATGACGTCGAATTTCTCACCACGATCGCGATAAGCACGCAGAAGTTTGAACACATCATCACGCACGAACTCAGCTTTGCTCAGATCCAGCTTGTTCAGTTCCACGTTCTGGCGGGCAATATCGAGCGCTTCCTGAGAGGTGTCAACGCTGACGACCTGACGGCATCCGCCCATTAATGCTGAGACCGCAAAGCCGCCGGTATAAGAGAAACAGTTCAGTACACGCTGATTTTCCACATAACGACGCGTGGCCAGGCGGCTGTCGCGTTGATCGAGGTAATAGCCGGTTTTGTGACCATGCTGAATATCAACCAGCAGCTTCATTCCGTGCTCTTCAATCGGCAGCAGGGCTGGCGGAAGCTCACCCGTTACTGGCCCTTGAGTCAGCTCCATACCTTCTTTTTTACGTACGGCCACATCGCTACGGTCATAAATGGCGCAGTCCGGGAAAACAATTTGCAGAGCGCTAATCAGCGCGGCGCGTTGGTATTCAGCCCCCGCACTGAGCAACTGCAACACCAGGAAGTTGCCGAAGCGGTCAATGGTGATGCCCGGCAGGCCATCGGATTCTCCGGCGATCAGACGGTAACTGTCCAGACCGTCTTTTTTCGCCAGCCAGTCACGCCATGTTTGCGCTTGTTGTAGACGACGGGTGAAGAAATCAATATCGATGGACTCAGACTTGTCGAATGTCCAGACGCGTGCACGGATCTGCGACGCGGGTGAGTACGCGCCGCGTGCTAACCATTTACCCTGATGGTCAACAATATCGATGGTTTCACCGAGGTTGGCTTTACCTTCCATACGTGCGACAGCACCGGAAAATACCCACGGATGGCGGCGCAGTAATGATTTTTCGCGCCCTTTGGCTAACACTAAACGTACACTCATAATTTACTATTCTGTCAATTCAAAGAAATGGGCGCCATTGTCCTGAGTTTTACGCATATTTGCAACGCGCGCTGTGATGATAAGGAGAACCGCAATGTCGAAAGTCTGCATAATCGCCTGGGTCTATGGCCGGGTTCAGGGGGTAGGATTTCGCTACACCACCCAGCATGAAGCACAACGGCTGGGGTTGACCGGCTACGCGAAGAATATGGATGACGGCAGCGTAGAGGTTGTCGCCTGCGGTGAAAGCGACCGGGTAGAACAGCTGATGAAGTGGTTGAAAGCCGGGGGGCCGAGCAGCGCCAGGGTTGACCGGGTTCTCAGTGAACCACATCGTCCTGGCGACGAGCTAAAGGGATTTAGTATCCGCTATTAAATACATTTCACCGGTTTCGGCAGGCCGGCAATTTTAGTCGCCTGCTTGGCCGGACCTTTCGGGAACAGGCGGTAGAGATAACGGCTGTTGCCTTTCTCTTCGCCAAACTTGTTGGCCATCGCTTTTACCAGCATGCGGATAGCGGGGGAGGTATTAAACTCCAGATAAAACTCGCGGACAAAACGCACCACTTCCCAGTGTTCCGCGGAGAGCGTAATGCCTTCGTTTTCGGCGATTCTCTCCGCCAGCGCCTCGCTCCACAGCGTGGTATCTTTCAGATAGCCTTCGCTATCGGTACTGATTTCTTTACCTTCAAAGATCAACATAATTCGTCACTGCGTTAGTCAAACTGGCGGCAGTTTACCAAAAAAGAAAGCCCCGCATAAGCGGGGCTGGATAATGCGTGTGGACATCTTAATCGCGGCTGGCGAAGCCCAGAATACTCAGCAGGCTGACGAAGATGTTGTACAGCGAAACATACAGGCTAACGGTGGCACGAATATAGTTGGTTTCACCGCCGCGGATGATATTGCTGGTTTCAAACAGGATTGCGCCTGAAGAAATCAGAATGAACACCGCGCTGATTGCCAGATGTAATGCTGGCAGTTGCAGGAAGATATTGGCAACCATACCAATCAACACCACTACAACACCCGCCATCAGCATACCGCCGAGGAAGGACATATCTTTACGCGTGGTCAGCACATAGGCCGAGCAGCTGAAGAAGACCAGCGCCGTACCGCCCAGCGCCATGGCGATAACATCACCCATGCCTGCGGACAGGTATGTATTCAGCATCGGTCCCAAGATGTAGCCCAGGAAGCCAGTGAAAGCGAAAGCTGACAGAATACCAACCGGTTTATCCGCCGTTTTATAGGTCAGGAACATCAGACCATACATACCCACCAGCGTCAGGATAAGTCCCGGAGAAGGTAACATCAGTACGGTACTGGCGGTTGCGGTGATCGCTGAAAACGCCAGCGTCAGGCTGAGCAGGAAATAGGTATTGCGCAGCACCTTATGCGTGCTGAGTAGCGATGTACGCTCGCGCGAAGAACTAATAATACGATCCATGAGTCACTCTCTTATGACAGATGTAATTAATGATGGAGGATAATGAAATCAAGAGGAATGACACAGCGGTTTTACCCATCTTTACGCATTTTAGCCCGCCAGACTTAAGCATATTATTTCAACAAAAGTTCCCGAATTAGATGTTAGCACTGTATGTGCAAAAATGTCAGATCGCTATCTACCAGGTAACTGAAAAATATTGCGTTATTCCTGAATCTCTCTGACAGTGACATCGGTGTCTACATAAAACAGAGCAATAAGGTAAAGGGAATGATTCAACATAAATCGAAGATATTGACGTTTACGCTGTTGGCTGTCTGTTTGATGTCTATAAACGGCGCGGCGAGGGCGGCAAATGTTCCCGCAGGAACACTACTGGCAGAAAAACAGGAACTGGTCAGAAACAACGGCAGTGAGCCGGCATCGCTGGATCCGCATAAAGTTGAAAGCAACGTTGAGTTTAATTTAATCAGCGATATGTTCGACGGTCTGGTGGCTGTCGAGCAGGATGGGTCTATCGAACCCCGTCTAGCCGCGTCCTGGGAGAATAAAGGCAACGCTGTCTGGACCTTCCATTTACGCCCGGGCATAACCTGGTCAGATGGATCTGCTATTACCGCACAGGATGTCGTCTGGAGCTGGCAGCGTCTGGTCTCGCCGCAAACGGCTTCACCTTATGCTTCGTATCTGGGCAACATGCACGTTGCGAACGCGGTTGATATTGCCCAGGGGAAAAAAGATCCCGCTACGCTGGGAGTCAAAGCCCTGGATGATACCACGCTGGAAATTACCCTGACGCAACCGACGGCGGCGTTTCTGGCGATGCTGGCGCATCCATCTCTGGTCCCGCTGGATAAAGTGTTGATAGGTCGTTTTGGCGATAAGTGGACCCGGCCAGAGCATTTTGTCAGCAGCGGGCCGTACAAATTATCGCAGTGGGTGGTTAATGAGCGCATCGTTGCCGAGCGTAACCCACATTACTGGGACGATCGGCATACGGTTATTAATAAAGTTACTTATTTGCCTATTAGCTCAGAGTCGGCTGACGTAAATCGCTATAAGGCCGGTGAAATCGACATTGTGTATAGCGTACCGGTTAACCAGTTCGCGCAACTGAAAAAAACAATGGGGGATGAACTGCATGTCTCGCCTCAGCTTTCAACGTATTACTATCAGTTCAATACAACCCGCGCGCCGTTTAATGATCCGCGCGTGCGCCGGGCGCTGAATATGGCGTTGGATAAAGACATCATTGCGCAAAAGGTGATGGGGCAGGGGCAGCGAGCAGCGTGGGTTATCAGCCAGCCGGAAATAGGTGGGGTGAAACTGCATGCGCCGGAGTATGCGTCATGGCCGCTCGAAAAACGTATTGCTGAAGCCAAAAAACTGCTGGCTGAAGCCGGTTTTGGTCCTGAGCATCCGCTTAGCTTAAATCTGCTCTACAACACCTTCGAAACGCACCAGCGTATTGCGATTGCCGCATCGTCGATGTGGAAGAAAAACCTTGGCGTCGAGGCGAAGCTGCAAAACCAGGAATGGAAAACCATGCTGGACACTATGCACACCGGTAATTTTGACGTCGTGCGCTATGCGTGGATAGCCGACTATGATGATGCCTCAAGTTTCCTCAATATCTTCCGGACCGGTGATAGCGAGAACACCACCAAGTACAGTAACCCCGCCTTTGATGAAGCGATGCGTAATGCGGCAAAAGCAAGTTCACTGGAAGAACGCGGTAAATATTATCAGCAGGCTGAAGACCTTTTAGGTGAGGATGTGCCCGCGATTCCGGTTTACCACTATGTCCGCACGCATCTGGTGAAGCCGTGGGTGGGGGGATTTGCGCCGGATAACCGGGGAAATTACTACACCAAAGATATGTACATCAAAAAACATTAAGCGCTATAGCCGGTATTCGTGCTGAATAAATGGTCAATTTGTTGTTATTTCAGTCGATTAACAACATTTTGGCTGTTTTTCAGGCAAACGAACACATTGGTGCTTTACAGGTCCGTTCGGGATGTTTATAGTGCGCCTCATTGGAAGCGTGGCCGAGCGGTTGAAGGCACCGGTCTTGAAAACCGGCGACCCGAAAGGGTTCTAGAGTTCGAATCTCTACGCTTCCGCCAAACATAAACCCCAAGCTATAAAATAGCTTGGGGTTTTTTCATTTTGCTCGGTTTATATTTTGCCTTCCTTTACTCGTCTTACTCGCGCAAGGGCAACTGCGCACCTGACCGGTTGAATGCTGGTGAACTGAGTAATCCCCCGCCTCGCAAGACCTACATGAGCGAACGTCTCTTCATTAGTCGTGCTATCCATAGCAAGCCCAGCATAATAGCCAGATAGCCCATAACGTAATTTCCCTGTTGCTTTCGTTCAGAAATCGTCGGGTCGGCAGCCCATGCCAGAAAGGCGGTAACATCCCTGGCATATTGCTCCTCAGTTTCAGCTTTTTTCGACGCTGGGCTCCATTGGATCTCCCCACTTGTCAGCGGTTTTGGCATGTTAATCACACCGCCAGGAAAATAGCGATTAGCCTTCAGTTCGGGATCGGCAGGCAGATAGCCGGTTAGCAGCGCGTAAACGTAATCTGCCCCCTGGTCCGTGTAGGGCAGAAAAGCATCTAACAAAAATTGTGGGAATCCGCGATCGTATGAGCGGGCACGGACGATATAGCTCAGGTCAACGGGTTCAGCGCCATTATTAAGGTAGCGTGCTTCCCGGTCGTTTAGATATGGTGATATAAAGCTGTCATTTAGCGTACCGTCGCGCTCACCTATCTGGCCGTCATCCTGAATCGCAGGAAACTGATAGCCGCTGGCGATACTTCTTGCTTCTTCAACCGTGAGTTCCAGACCACCGGGTCTGGTCAACGTCCGAAAGGTAAGGTGTTTCATGCCGTGACAAGCGCGACACTTCTCTTCATAAACCTGCAGACCACGTCTAAGCTGTTCCTTATCATATTGACCGGTAATGCCGCTGAAGCTCCATTCCTGGCGTTCAGGTGTGGCTTCCTGCGCATATGAGGAACCCAGCCCCAATAGAGAAAAGGACAGGACGCTGAATTTCAATAGTTGTTTCATCCTCAATCCTGTTTTTCCAAAAAACGACGGCAAGGTAAGACGATTAAAAACCAGGCAAACCAAATCAGTGTCGAAAGCTGGGATGCGGCACGAATCCAACCCTCTTCATTACGAAAGCCATCAAGAAGATCTGGGCCAACCAGCGCTTTCGACCCTAACCAGCCTAAAAAGCAGGCATTAATAACCCATAGCCAGTATCCGCACTTAACCAGTTTGCTGTAATGGCGAAAACGAGCTCGGGAAGTATCAAGCCAGGGCAGAAAATAGAAAATCAGTATCGAACCGCACATCGCGGCTAGTCCCACGAATTCATTCGGGAAGCAGCGCAAGATGGAGAAGAAGGGAAGGAAATACCATTCCGGCGCAACAATCGCGGGTGTAATCGTTGGGTCCGCAGCAATAAAGTTGTCGGCGCTGCTCAGATAGTGCGGTGCGAAGAATAAAAACCAGGCGAAAACCATCAAAAAAAGAGTGATTTTGATAGCATCGAGATCGGTAATTTTGTAATCGAACAACAGGCTCCTGGACTCTTTCTCGCTAAACTTCTTTTTCATCGCTTGGGCAAACGCCGACTGTACGGTACGTATATGGATAACCGTGGCGACGATAATCACGATGGGAAGAATAAAGTGGATAACAAAAAAGCGGCCAAGCATCGGTGTCCCCGGCGTATGGCTGCCGACTAAATATGCGTAAATTGAATCACCCACCAGCGGGATAGCCTGGGCAAAACGGGTAATTACAGTTGCCGCCCAGTAGCTTTTTTGCCCCCAGATAAGGCTATAACCAAGAAACGCAGTTATCATCAGCAGGATATACAGCGTGACGCTAACCATCCACATTGTCGTCCAGGGCTTGCGGTAAACGTTGTAGTACATACCACGAAAAATATGCAGATAGCAGGCAAAGAAAAAGAGCGACGCGCCAATAGCATGCATGTTGCGTAACAGCTCTCCATGGCGAACCGCGCGCATAATATGAATAATGGAGTCAAATGCCAGCTCAGCCGTCGGCACGTAAAACATCGCCAGCACAATACCCGTAAGGATCTGCACCCCGAGCATAACCAGCAGGATAGCGCCGATTGCAAATACCCAGAGTCCAGCAACAGAGCGAGGAAAAGGGATACGCCCGCGAAGCGAATAGACAAGCTCATTCCTCATTTCAGACTTCCTTCGTGCCGATACGCACGACCTGCCCATCGGAATGAATAACGTAGTCTGGGATTGCCAGGTTGGCAGTCGCGGGCCCGCGTGTCACGCGCCCGGAGGTATCAAACTCAGAACCGTGGCACGGACAAATCCACCCCTCCCCTCCCGGTCGGGCGTTGGGTACACACCCGGCATGTGGGCAATAACCTTGAACTACCAGCCATTGAGGATGGGCTGCAGAGACCCTGGCGCTGTCTGGCTGTGGGTCGATAAGCGTATCCAGGTCGGCACTTCTGGCAGTAATGATTTCATCCGTGGTGCGATGGTGAATAAGAATCAACTTTCCTTGCCATACGCGTCTGACGGTTTGTCCAGCAGCAACACCTGCAAGAGAGACATCAATCGGTTCATTTTCCCCAAGCGCTTTTTCATCCGGACCCAAGGCCGAAACCAGCGGCCAGACTGCAGCCGCGATGCCTGTTGCACCGACAAATTTTGTCAGTTTACACAGGCATTCCCTACGTTGTTCCTGGATTTCGCCGTCTGGAAGTTTATTCTCTGCCACCTCGTATACCTCCCTGAGTATCGCGGATTAACGTTTGTCGATACGCGCGTAAATTTCCTGAAAGCGCTTGTCAGCAATACCTGGTGCTTTGAACGCTCGGTAGCTTTCTGGTAACGAGGCATCTCCAACCTTAATCAGCATCACCATGCCCTGTGCGTAATGCGGTGTACATTTGATGCCGTAAAACCCGCCATTGTCATAAGTAACTTCGATCTCTTCATCTATTTTTCCCATAAATCCAGGATAGCCAGCCGGAGACAATTCAGCGATTGAAGCCGCGTTGTGGCTCTTATGTTTACGGATAAACTTCACCGTATCCCCTGGCTGGATCTCCAGATAATCTGGCTCATAGACCATTGGTCCCCCAGCCCCACGATTTTTCATCAACACTTCGTGAGTTTGTGCGAAGGCAGAAGAGGCGAAGGCGAGTAAACACAAAATTTGCAGACTCTGTTTGAGGTATTTCATTGATTCTTCCTTAAAATTCATCAGGCCGTTGATAACGAATAAAACAATTTTCACCACCCGCATCCTTTTCAATGATGGCGTTGATTCCAAACCAGGTGTGGAGGTTTTCGCGGGTAAAAACGGTGCAAGGTTTCCCCTGCATCGCCATATGTCCGGACGTCATTACGATGATGCGATCGCAGAACATCGCGGCATGATTAAGATCGTGCAGAGCGGCAATCACCGTGAGCTTTTCACGTTTAACCAGACTCAGCAGGCCAATCTGATGTTGAATGTCGAGGTGGTTGGTGGGCTCATCCATCAGCAACAACTGCGGTTGTTGCGCCAGCGCCCGGGCGATATGCAGGCGCTGTTTTTCTCCCCCTGAAAAGGTATGCCAGCAGCGATGCTGTAATTCACTGAGATCGACCTTTTCCAGCATAGTTTGCACAATATCGTCATCTTTGGCGGACCAGGGGGAGAGCATGCTAAGCCAGGGGGTTCGCCCCAGAGAAACGGCTTGTAAAGCAGTAAGACGCTCGCTGGTTTCAGCCTGTTGTTCGACCAGCGCCACCTGTTGCGCAAGATGACGCCGCGAATAATGCTGTAGTGCCTTATGCTGCAGAGTGATATACCCGGAGGTCGGCTTCAGCAAACCGGCCAGCAGTGAAATCAGTGACGTTTTGCCCGAGCCGTTGGGACCAATGATGCCGACAAACTCACCGGGCGTAACGCTGAGTGAAATATCATCAACAATCGTCTTACCTTTTACCTTCCAGCGCAGATTACAGGCTTCAATAACGGCTTGTGCAGAGGTCACAAGGGGGGATTTGAGATTCACCGTCATTTGTTCTGGTTTCCTCTAATCAGAATGATTGAAAACGCAGGGGCGCCAACCAGAGCTGTGATCACGCCTATTGGTAGAACCTGGCCGGGGAGTAACGTGCGGGAAATAACATCTGCGATAATGAGGAAAATCGCGCCGGTAAGCGCACTCACTGGCAGCAGTCGATGATGCTGGTTGCCGACCAGCAGACGAGCGGCATGCGGGATAACCAGACCGACGAAGCCGATCGCACCAACAATGGAGACCATAATTGCCGTCATGCCGGTGACGGCGGCAATCAGTACTGCACGGGTACGTTTTACTGGAATGCCCAACGATGCCGCAGACTCAGCGCCAAAGGAGAAGGCGTCGAGATGACGGGCATAACAGAAGCACAGCACAATACCGACCAGAGCGGTAGGAATGGCTAAGACAACATCGGGCCAACGTACACCGCTCAAATTACCTAACAACCAGAACATAATTCCACGCGCTTGCTCGGCATTTGCTGAGCGGGTGATGATGAGCGACGTAATTGCATTGAAAAGCTGCGAGCTGGCGATGCCGGCAAGAATGATTTGGGTTGTCACACCGCCGCCTTGTCTACCGCCAGCAGCCATTGCCAATAGTGCAACGAACATAAATGCCGTTAGCGCGCCAATGAAAGCCCCCAATGACATGCTGATAACGCCGGCCCCAAGCCCGGTGAGAGCAATCAGCACCGCTCCGGTGGATGCTCCGGCAGAAATCCCCAGTAGATAAGGTTCGGCGAGTGCATTGCGTAGCAGCGACTGTAACACTACGCCGGAAACAGCCAGGCAGGCACCGCAACTGGCAGAGACCAGCGCTCGGGTCAGGCGATAGTTCCAGACGATCCCTGCATCCAGCGCATCGACAGGATAGTGGGTATCAAAAAGATGATTTGCCAGCGTACTGAGCACATGCCGCCAGGGGATCAGCGTTTCGCCGATGGAAATCCCCGCCAGCAGTACGCAGCACATCAGCGCACTGACCCAGACGGTATGCCCACCGACTCTCACTGCAAGCAGACCAAAGGCACGACGCATCCTGCGTGGATCACTCATGATTATCTGCGTTCCTGAGTAACAGAGATGCGCTATACCGCGCAGGATATAGCGCAAAACGTAGATTAATGAGCAGCCTGCGGATGAGCTAAGCCATATTCAACCAGGGCATCAGCCAGTTTTTCTAGCCCATCAATAGTTCTGATCCCAGCATTCATTGTCTGTACGTCGATGACCGGCAGATGGTTTTCCTTAACGGCAGGAACCAGCGTGGTGACAGGATCGGACTTGAGGTATTCCATCTTGATCTTCCAGTCATCTGCCGGGAAGCGGCGACGGCTCATCTCGCCGAGCACAATGACAGAAGGATTAGCTTTAGCGATAGTTTCCCAGCCCACTGTTGGCCATTCTTCGGCAGAATCAATCACATTCTTCACACCCAGTGTTTGGGCTATCCATGCTGCTGGGCCAAACTTTCCGGCAACGTAAGGATCGAGCTGTAAATCGGCACTTGAAAACCAGAACACGGCAGAAACATTCTTATCAATACCGGTAATTTTATTTTTCGCTGCGGCTTCACGTGCTTTAAGGCTGGCAATCAGCGCTTCGCCTTTATCCTGAACATCGAAGATTTTTGCCAGATCGGCGACTTCCTGATACACCATGGTTATATCAAACATCCCTTTACGGACACCATCACCACCATCTTCGTTATCTTTCGCACAGTCAGCTGGCGCGGTGTAAACAGGAACCTTCAGTTCACTAAACTGTTCATAAGAGGCAACCGTGCCAGCTGGGCCGATTTGCCACTCAAACTGGCTGGCGACCAGATCCGGTTTTTTAGCCAAAATCCCTTCAAAGCTCGGAATATTTTGCGCAATAACGGCAACTTTTTCATTTTCTGTTTTATAGGTGTCCAGTACCGGGCCAAACCACAATGAAGTACCGACGACGCGATCGGCAAGCCCTAATGAATAGAGGATCTCGGTACTGTTCTGACCCACCGTTGCCACGCGCGTTGGTGCCTGATTAAAGGTAATATCGCGGCCGCAGTTTTTAATCGTCAGAGGATATTCAGTTTTTGCCGCGTTAGAAAAACCGGAAGCGAGCAGCAGAGCAGTGGTACCAAAAATAGCCAGAAGCGTTTTTTTAGAGGAGTAAAAGGTAGAATTAGCGTGCATTGTCATCGTCCCGTTGATGCCAGAATCTTAAGGTCTGGTCATGGCTCATTTCATTCCATATATCGGGAGGAGACATGAAGATAGATGACATTGAATCGTGAAATTTAAGAATAAAGATATGCGAAAAATGCAAATAATCCTGACTTAGCCAAAATCTTATTCATAAATACACTACTGCTTGTGTCAAATAATTCATCCCATGGACCATCCCGTCCACTCAATGGTATACATCATTGACAGCAGGTCTCCTGACTCACGGTAATCAGAATATCAGCCTTCCCATAAAGATAAACTTTACAGTGACCAGTGGCTTATTAGCCACACAAGGATATTCTGCATCCGCCTACAGTTGCGGGGGCAGTTATGGAATTGAATTAAATAATTCTCACCATATTCCTATTCATACACAAAATGTAATGAAATGCTGTCGAAAGTGACTCTAACGGCAATTGTTAACAAGGTCAACCACGGAATGTAAGAGGTAAAGAGATAATGCCGTTCTGAAAATGATCAGTAAAAACAATAGGATGTAGATGCATTCCTCTGTGTGTTGCTATAAATGAAAATAACAACAGAAAGCTAAATGAGAATTGATTGATGTTGATCAAACTACGAGCATGATTCAATCTCTGCGTATGAAACATATTGATCACCATCAAAAATGCTGCGGATTGGTGTTTGAATCATTTTTTTATGAACTCTCCATATGTACCAATTGCCATTCATCCTGCATATCCATAATCACCTTAAAATTATTACGCAACCAGAAGTGATATCCTCCGGGTAAAAAATGATGGGTGTGAAGATACAACGTTTTATATTGATGTTGCTGGCAGAATACATCTGCTAAAGCAAACAATTGGCTACCAATTCCCTGTCTACGATAGCGTTCATCCACGTAGCAACGACAAATTTCTGCCGTTTCACGCAAGTTGTAACGCCCACGCAGTTCAGTAATACGATCATTATATTGACATACCGCCAGTGTGGCGATTAATTCTTGGTTTTCACTCCATGCGCAAAGCAATAAATTTCTTTCCTGTAACAGATACTGTTGTTCGAGATCAAAGAGATCTTCTTCGGCAGAAGGCATGGATCTGCCGGCATTGAAGAATAAATTAAGATGCTCAATAAGGAACGACTGAACAGCAGGAATATCGGCGTGAGTCATCTCACTAAATCTAAATGGGATCATGGCATGCATAACTCAATCTTAGAATGGAAAACGATAATAACAATAAGCCTCCTTTAAAAACAATATTGAGCGGCAAGAGTCAGAAATGCAATTATCTTTGGCGCTATTCTGCATACGGATTATAAATGGGAATCGTAAGTCCCTGCTGCTGGCGACGGTAGTGACCACGCCGCTGAAGGGATTTGGGGGGCCACAATCGGATGGTGAGGCGCTTGCTTGTGACTGGTTCCCGTCGCAGCCGTCGCCTTCATCTGGCAGTGCGAATTTGCCATGAACAACGTACTGCTTCTTTGCGTCGGGATGCTGACGTTACTCACCGCACGCCAGAAGACCAACACGCTGTGTTCCGTTTTACCACTTACCTGCACCACTAACTCTCAAAAATGAGAGGCCGATCCTCTGAGCAGGACTTTTGTCCTCAATCACCTCACAAACGTCTGGTTACAATCCCTGCATATCTTCAATACCCATAATTCAGGAATTGTTATGACTGCACATATTAATGCCAAGCCAGGTGATTTCGCTCCAACCGTTATTATGCCGGGCGATCCGCTCCGCGCTAAATTTATTGCCGAAAATTATCTAATGGATTACCGCGAAGTCACCAATGTACGTAATATGCTGGGTTATACCGGTTTATATTTTGGGCAACCTGTTTCGGTGATGGGACATGGAATGGGCATTCCTTCAATGACGCTTTATGCCCATGAACTGGTACATGATTTTGGTGTGCAAAGAATTATTCGCGTCGGCAGTTTAGGGGCAACACAACATCATGTCAAAATGCGCGATATTATCCTGGCCGTCGCAGCCGGAACGGATTCAGTCACAAATTTAAAACGTAGCGCAGGCTATGCGATGGCAACATCCGCCTATTTTCCATTATTGCAGCAGGCGTGGACGCTGGCACAGAAGGCCGGTATCGATATTAAAGTCGGCAATGTTTTTAGCGGCGATCTTTATTACGATCCTGACGAAAATTTAATACCGGCACTGGAAAAATTCGGTGTGCTCGGTGTGGATATGGAAGTAGCAGGCTTATACGCTTTAGCGCATCAGTTTAATATTGAAGCGCTGGCTATTTTAACTGTCTCCGATCATTGCCTGACCGGAGAAGAAACAACCGCAGAAGAACGACAATTGACCTTTAACAACATGATTGAGCTGGCGCTAAATACTGCTGTTACCGCTTAGTTCCGGCTTTTAATTGAACCAATCAGAGATGGCATTATATGAAGAATAAAATAGCACTTACGCTGATTAGTTTTCTGGCAAATTTTATTATGGCAGGGTTTGCCAGTCAGTTCGGTATGCTAATCGAACCGATTGCAGTACGCTACGGTGCCGATGTGAATACCGTTGCTTCGATATTTTCGTTGCTCAATGGTGGAGCATTAGCCGGCACCATCGCCGCCTTTTTCCTGATTGAGAAAATCGGTGTGAAGCGTATGACGCTCATTATCTATTCGATAGTGTTCCTTTGCGCTCTGGTAATGCATTTAAGCCCTGGCTTATGGCCAGTGATGGTCGCCATGACCCTGGTGGGTTTTTGCGGTGGGATCGGTCTGTGCGTGGCGGGAACGATTGTGGTATCGGTCTGGCAGGATCGTATTCAAAGTACGATGCTGGTGGTGCAGGACGCCACTTTCAACGTTGCGGGCGTGGTTTTTCCGCTGATCACGACCTTCGCCCTGACGCACAATATGTCGTGGAGTTACAGCTATCTGAGCGTAGGTATGGTGGCCTTACTCACGCTGGGCGTTGTGGCGCTCACCCGCTTTACTGCCTGCGAGACGGCGTCCACGGCAGATCGGACAGACAAGGTAAAATCGGAGTGGAATCCAGGGATCATCAGCGGAGGCATTGGCCTGTTCTTAGGTATGCTGGCGCTGTACACCTTCCTGACCTGGGCACCATTATTTGTGAAGAACAAATTTGGCATTCCCTTTGAAGAAGCAGGAAATATTATTACGCAATACTGGGGCGCTGCGCTGATCGGGGCATTAGTATCAACCGTCATTGTTTCTCGGGTGAAGATACATTATTTCCTGCTAAGTATTATTCTGCTGGCTAGCATTATTACCACAATTATCGTCACGAAGGATAATATCTCTGGGCTTGATTATCTGGCATACAGTTACGGGTTTGTCTGTGCTGCGCTGTATAACTCATTTATTGCCTATGGTGTTTCTTTCGTGAAGCGTGCGAGCAGTCAGAACGTTTCTTATATTTTAATTAGCGGCAGTGCCGGGGCCATGTTTAGTCCGGCGATCAGCGCGCTCATGGAAAAAACAATGGGATTGCAGAAAATTATGTACGCGATACCGGTGTTGTATTTAATTATCTTTGTCATGTTGATGGTGACATTAAAACTCAAACGTAATTAAAAGCACTGATAACACTTACCTCTTTAATTAAATAGCCAGTCGCCACACCATTTATATGGTGGGGCGATACTCAACCTTACTCAAAGGAATTGAAAAATGCTGAAGAACAATAAGTTAATGATTAAAAAAACAATCCTGGGTGCAGTAGTGGCAATGAGCTGTATGCAAGCATTCGCGGCTGACTATACTGATGGCAACATCCGTAAAAATGATTTTAACTGGATGCAGATGAACTTAATGCAAAGTGTGGACGCGAAAGTGCCATATGGTATTCGCAATGACACCTATCTGGAACTGGAGTTTGGTGCACGCTCTGGCATTATCGATCTGTACGGTTATGTGGATTTTTTTGATATTTTGGATCGCGAGCAGGACGATCGTCACGGCGGTGATAACTTCTTTGCCAAGATATCTCCGCGTTTTTCCCTGGACGCCATTTTTAATAAAGATTTATCCGTTGGGCCGTTTAACGAATTCTATATTGCAACGGTAAATAACATTGGCGACCGGGAATTATTTGAACATTACGTTGGCCTGGGTACAGATGTGAAGATCCCGTGGTTTGGTCTGGTGGGAATGAACATCTATGCGCATTATGTTCGTGAAAACTACGGTGCGGATAACGAAGGAAAGTGGGATGGCTATATGTTCTCGACTAACTGGTCGACGCCATTCTATACCTTTGCCAACGGCAGTTATCTGAACTATCAGGGGTACTTTGACTACCAGTTCGCCGCGAATAAGATTGCTAATCAACCGTTATACAGTAATAACGCGATTGAATGGTATAACGGTATCTACTGGCATTCAGAGCATTATGCAGTCGGTTATGGCTTGAAGTATTTCCGTAACATGG
Source organism: Citrobacter sp. Cpo126 (assembly GCF_030332445.1). Lineage (NCBI taxonomy): Bacteria > Pseudomonadati > Pseudomonadota > Gammaproteobacteria > Enterobacterales > Enterobacteriaceae > Citrobacter > Citrobacter sp. Cpo126. The sequence goes on along the minus strand of NZ_JAOWHT010000036.1, from coordinate 255,486 downwards.
CATTGATGGAAAACCACGGCGGAGCAGGGCGTACCACCGGGCTCGGTCACTATTTCAGCCTCACCTATAAGTTCTGATTGCGCCGAAATGACACACCAATGTTCTGTTAACGAGCGTTGGTGTGTCAGTCAATGATGTCATTGCCGAGAAATTTACGCAGCCCATCCAGATCCTTAATTTCCAGTCCTTGCTTCGTTCGCGTTACCAGCCCGGCATCCGTCAGCGCTTTAACCGCCCGCCGATAGACCCGGTCGGTAGTACCGAATCGCTCAGCTTCCTGGTATTTTTTATGGAAACCATCCATCGGCTGCTTGTTCTGATGCTGGCGATACAGGTCATACGCCACGTTATGTACGATAGGGTAGAGCATCCGGTGCAGGAAGATTTCCAGCATATCCTGATAATCAATCGCCATTGCACTGGCAAAAAATATCGCCAGTCTGGGGTGCTGATTCAGCGCTTCTTCCAGACGGTCACAGCTGCACACCGCTACGGTCAGTGGTTCTTCCGCGACGATATCAAGCTGGCAGAGATACCCGGTAAAAAACTCCATTTCACCAAACAGCTGCTCGTCGCATTCCATGGCGCCCAACTGGAATCGGCGACCATTCTCCGCGCTGTAACGCAGCGAAATTCTTCCGGATTGCACCATGATCAGTCGATCGACAACTTGTCCCTGGCGGTATAGATACTCATCTTCCTGGATAATCTGCGTTTCAGAGAGCAGTTCCTGAAATATCTTCTCAATCAAGGCATCATCCTGCTGCCAGATGTTGTGAAAACGACCTTTCGTGAGGGGTTTAAGCTGCATGACTCAACGTCTTATTGTTTAAGATAATTCTTATCTCAGACTGTATGCCATCTGCTGGGCAATGTCATTAAGAGCGCGGGGCGGATAATAAAAGGACCAGCACCATGCTGGTCCTGACACACTAAGGATGGCTGATAAAGCGAGACAGGCGCTGGCGCAGCAGGCGGTTTTCCTGGCGTAACTGAGCGTTCTCCTCCAGCAACGTCAGCGCAACGGCAATCCCTGGCCAGTCAAGTTCCAGCTCCTGACGCAGGCGCACCGCGCGACGCATTACTGTCAGCGCATGATCGTCAAACGTCTCGTCTTCATGAGGTTCTATCACCCCTAAGCCGACAATCTCATGCAGTTCTTCTTCTGACACACCGGTGTACAGACAAAATTCTGTAATGGTAAAAGTGACGGTAACGTTAGCCATTATGCTTTCCCCCACTCTTTGCGCGGATCAAAGGTCTTTTGTGCATCCGCCAGTTGTTGCCACAGGGCGGCACTGGCGTCGTCAGGTTTCGGTGGCATGACGATCTTGATCACCGCATACAAATCGCCGGTATGTTTTTTACTTACCAGACCCTTGCCCTTAATGCGGAGTCGCTGGCCGGCCTGACTGCCTGCAGGAATGGTCAGCAGGATGCTCTCTTTCAACGTCGGAACGGTTACTTTCGCACCCAGCGCAGCTTCCCACGGCGCGAGGGGAACGACAACTTCCAGATCCTGATTAACAATATCGAACAGCGGATGCGGCGCAATATGAATCACCAGCCACAAATCACCGTTCGGCCCACCGTTTTCGCCGGGGGTACCCTGGCCTTTCAGACGGATACGCTGACCGTTACCGACGCCAGCCGGAATTTTCACATTCAGCGTTTTAGGAATTTCTCGTTCTACCATGCCAAACGCATTATAGACTGGCAGGTTGTAACTGATAGTGCGGCTATGCTCAGTAAGCGTTTCTTCGAGGAATACGGCAACTTCAATTTCAATGTCGTGCCCGCGGCTGGCAGGGCGCTGGCGCGACTGGTGCGCACGCTGGCCAAAAATGGAGGAGAAGATATCGTCGAAATCTTCGGCGCTGTAGCTTTGATTCTCTCCTTGCTGGAATTGACGGCTGAACTGTGGGTCGTTGCGGTGCTGCCACAGCTGGTCGTACTCGGCGCGTCGCTGCTCATCACTCAAAACTTCCCAGGCTTCTGCAACCTCTTTAAACCGGGCCTCTGCGTCAGTCTCTTTGCTGACATCAGGATGATATTTACGGGCGAGTCGACGATAGGCGGTCTTGATTGTCTTGAGATCGTCTGTCGGTTTCACGCCCATAATGGCGTAATAATCCTTTAATTCCATAGCGTTCTCTCGTGTAAATCAACACTTGCAGAAGGTGAACCCTGACAACAGGTATCACCGCTAAGTTTAGGGTAATCCTGATAACGGCGAATGCCAACCGGGAAGGGAGGATATTGCGATAAACGATGCAGGCATTGCACCACCAACAGCGCAGTTGAGGTTATGGCATCTGTTGTGTGGTGCGAAAAATGAGATTAGCTAAACATCAGGATTTGCTTATCAGGAAGCGGACCGTATCAGCATAGTTTTGCACGAATGCATTAAGATCATCTGACTTCAGTCCTTTTGGATTGATCATATATTTTCCGTTGATAAAAATGGCGGGCACACCGGTTAAATCAACTGCCTTCGCCATTTCTTGCTGCTTAGCGGTCAGTGATTTCACGGCAAAGCTATTCCATGCCGCATCATAATCACTGGCGCTGACGCCCGCGCTGATAAATACGTTACGAATATCGTCCGCTGTTTTAACGGTTTGTTTTTTCTGAACGGCATCAAAAAGCAACGGCTTAACTTTATCTTGTACGTTCAACAGCATGGCGACGGACCAGGCGTGGGTCATGTCTTGCCCCAGCGGACCTAAAAAGTCGACGTGGTATTCGGTGAGTTTGACATCTGCAGGCAATACTTTTTTCACGTTATCAGTGATTTCAAAAACTTCATCGTACTGATAACAGGAAGGGCAATAGAATGAGAAAAACTTCAGTGCGGCTGGAGCGGAAGCGACAGGTTTTTCCAGTGAGATATACTCTTTGCCGTCGGTAAATGATGCTGCCTGAGCGCTAACTGTAAAAAGTAACCCAATCAGGGGTAATAAATATTTTTTCATTTCCATATACTCTAAATAACATTTAATAAACAAATTATCTGCTAATGAATACGTTATTCATTGCATCTGAATATAATAAGGAAATTCTCTGGAAATGCGCTGACCCTTACTTTCATTTACGCATCAGTACGTGGTGGGCATTATCCGTGTGCTGTCATGGAAATATCTTTCGGCATTCTTCGTAAATAGTGAATGATAACTTGCGTGATATTTTCAGGGGTGTTTTTAGCAATGTTATAGTGTAATAAATAAAGGCGGGAATATGATTAATTATCATTTCGTTTTTAAAGCGTGAATTGCAGGTTGTTGCGTTAAGTTCTGCAAATAACTCCGTAGATTTTCTTTTTCTTGTCGCGCGTGAATGAATAGGGTAAGTGTCAGAGATGAGCAACCCAAATGGATATCGCTATGATCGACCACCTGGATCACCTGGTACTAACCACCAATCATGAAGAGGCTTGCGTACGTTTCTATGTCGAGCTTTTAGGCATGAGGCTGGAAACCTTCGCGCAAGGTCGGAAAGCCTTCGTCTTTGGCAATCAGAAAATCAATCTCCACATTCGGGGAAAAGAGTTTGAACCCAAAGCCTACGCGCCAACGCCGGGGGCGCTGGATTTATGTTTAATCACCACGCGTACGCTGGAAGAGGTGATGGGGACGTTTCAAACCCACGGGGTCGAGATTATTGAAGGGCCCGTTGCACGTACCGGTGCGACAGGACCTATTCGCTCGGTGTATGTCAGGGATCCCGATCTCAATCTGATTGAAATCGCGGTATATCCAGCAGATGGCAGGACATAACTTTACAGCGTAAAGGTTGCCAAAACCTGGCGAGTGGTTAAGATAACTCGCATCAATGAGTGAGGGTATAATGGCGAAACGTCAACGGATGGGATGGTGGTTCCTCTGTCTGGCATGTGTTGTGGTGATGGTTTGCACCGCACAACGCATGGCGGGCCTGCACGCGTTGCAGATGGACACCGCCGTTACAAGCGTTGTCGCCAGCGCACAAGTGCAGACCGCTGAGGCCTCACCCGTTACCCCTTGTGAACTGAGTGCGAAATCATTACTGGCTGCGCCACCAGTACTGTTTGAAGGTGCTATTCTGGTGCTGTGCCTGCTGCTGTCGTTGCTGGCGCCAGTGCGGGCGTTTCGTCTACCTTTTTTCCCACCGCGAGCCATCTCGCCGCCCACTCTCCGGGTGCATCTCCGATTTTGCGTCTTCCGTGAATGACAGAACAGCAGTTGCTGACTGTTAGATAATTATTCACGGAGAAAAACTATGATGACTGTTTTCAGACAGGCGCTGCTCTGTCTGTTATTGCTATGGCTGCCCGTATCCTGGGCGGCTGAACCCGGCTGGCTGCGTTCACCCGATAACGATCACGCCAGCGTGCGGTTACGCGCTGATACGTCCGCAGGCGGAGAAACCCGTCTGTTGCTGGATGTCAAACTGGAGGACGGCTGGAAAACCTACTGGCGTTCTCCAGGCGAGGGGGGCGTTGCGCCTGCTATCGCCTGGAAAGGGGAAATGCCCGCGGTCGACTGGTTCTGGCCAACCCCTGCTCGTTTTGAGGTCGCCAATATCACTACTCAGGGGTATCACGATAAGGTGACGTTCCCGATGGTGGTGCGCGGTAGAGCGCCCGCCATGCTTAGCGGCGTTTTGACGCTATCCACCTGTAGCAACGTTTGCCTGTTGACGGATTTTCCTTTTTCCGTGAAGCCCACAGCCCAGGACCCGACTTTTGCACATGACTATGCTCAGGCGATGGGACAGATCCCACTTGCCAGCGGCCTGACCGATGTTCTGAGCGCTGGCGCACGGGCGGGAGAGTTAGTCGTCGAGGCTCGCCGTGCGGGAGGCTGGACTGAACCAGGGCTATATCTGGATGCTGTTGATGATGCGGATTTTGGCATGCCGCAAATTCATGTTGAGGGGGATACGTTACGCGCTACGGTACCTGTACATGACGGTTGGGGAGAAGGCGCGCCGGATCTGCGTGGTAAGTCAGTCACGCTGGTGCTGGCAGATAACGGTGTTGCCCAGGAGAGTCGTCTTGCGATTGGCGAAGCCCCGGTTGTTGAGAACGCCTCACTCCCACTGTGGCAAGTGGTGCTCATGGCACTGCTGGGTGGTTTTATCCTCAATCTGATGCCTTGTGTGTTACCGGTTCTGGGCATGAAGCTGGGCTCTATTTTGCTGGTCGAGGAAAAAAGTCGTCGCCAGATCCGTCGTCAGTTCCTCGCATCGGTAGCCGGAATACTGGTCTCGTTTATGGCTCTGGCGCTATTGATGACGGTGCTGCGTTTAACCAATCAAGCCCTTGGCTGGGGGATCCAGTTTCAGAATCCGTGGTTCATTGGCGTCATGGTATTGGTGATGCTGACATTTAGCGCCAGCCTGTTCGGGTGGTTTGAATTCCGACTCCCTTCTGCGATGACCACCACGCTGGCGACTCACGGCGGCAACGGACTGTCGGGACATTTCTGGCAAGGTGCATTTGCGACACTGCTTGCCACGCCGTGCAGTGCCCCGTTTCTGGGAACGGCGGTGGCGGTAGCATTGACTGCTTCGCTGCCGACGTTGTGGGGATTGTTTATCGCACTTGGGCTAGGGATGAGCTTACCGTGGCTGCTGGTGGCCCTGCGTCCCGGTCTGGCGCTGCGTTTGCCGCGGCCAGGGCGGTGGATGAATATTTTGCGGCGTCTGCTTGGCGTGATGATGCTGGGTTCGGCTATCTGGCTTGCGACGTTGTTGCTCCCACACTTAGGGGTTAGCGGACAAAGTAGCGCTAAAGAAAGCGTGAACTGGCAACCGCTAAGCGAGCAGGCGATTGAGGATGCGCTGGCGCAACATAAGCGCGTGTTCATTGACGTCACAGCCGACTGGTGCATCACCTGTAAGGTAAACAAATACAACGTGTTGCATAAAGAAGACGTACAGGCCGCATTGCAACAGCCGGATGTGGTGGCGCTGCGCGGCGACTGGACACTCCCTTCTGAAGCTATTACCGAATTTCTAAAAAAACGCGGCCAGGTTGCTGTGCCGTATAACCAAATTTATGGCCCCGGTCTGCCGGATGGCCAGGCGTTACCCACGTTGTTAACCCGCGATGCGGTACTGCAAACGTTGAATGATGCCAAAGGAGTAACCCCATGAAAATGATGATTGTTCTGTTGTTAACCCTGTTTTCTGCCATCAGTATCGCGAAAGAGCCTGCGCCGTTTACCCCGGAACAGGAAAAGCAAATTGAAGCATTAATTCAGGAAGCCTTGTTTAACGATCCCAACAGCCCGCGGATTGGCGCGAAGCAGGCGAAACTGACCCTGATAAACTTCACCGATTACAACTGCCCATACTGCAAGCAGTTGGATCCAATGCTGGAAAAAATTGTGCAGAAATACCCTGACGTGGCGGTAGTGATTAAACCGTTGCCGTTTAAAGGTGAAAGTTCGGAACTGGCGGCGCGGACCGTGCTGACGACATGGCATGAGCATCCGCAACAGTCCCTGGCATTACATGAAAAATTGATGCAGAAGAAGGGCTACCATACCGACGTCAGTATCAAACAGGCGCAGGAAAAAGCGGGGGCCAGTCCGGTGACGCTGGACGCCCAAAGTGCTGAAACGCTGAGCACTAACCTGCAACTGGCGCGACTGGTGGGGGTGCAGGGAACCCCGGCAACGATTATTGGTGATGAACTTATTCCCGGCGCGGTGCCGTGGGAAACCCTTGAGGAAGTGGTAAAAGAAAAACTGGCGGCGGCCAATGCTCAGTAAACTGCGCCGCTGGTTGCGCGAAGGGCTGATCTTACTGGCACTGTTGGCGGGGGCAATGCTGCTGATGGATGTCTGGCGCGCGCCGCAGCTCCCTGCCTCCTTTGACAGCACGCCTTTACAAACACTGGATGGTGAAACCGTCACGCTGGCGGCGCTCAGCAAAGACGAGCCGGTGTTGCTTTATTTCTGGGCGAGCTGGTGCGGCGTATGCCGCTTCACGACGCCGGAAGTCGCCAGGCTGCGTTCGGAAGGGGAAAATGTGATGACCATTGCGTTACGTTCCGGAAATGAAGCTGAGGTATCTCGCTGGCTGTCGCGTAAAGGCGTGGACTTTCCGGTCATCAATGATGCGAACGGGGCCATTTCCCGCAGTTGGGCAATCAGCGTCACGCCAACGCTGGTGGTGATGTCACAAGGTCGGGTAGTATCAACCACCAGCGGCTGGACCAGCTACTGGGGCATGAAACTTCGGTTGTGGTGGGCGAAAACGTTCTGATAAATGTGCCGGGGAAACCCGGCATTTTTTATGGCGTCGCCCTCCCCAGGAAGGCATATTTCGTTGCCTGACGAAGCAAACACGGTGATTAACGTCCAGAATCAGTCATCTTCTCTTTTCCAGGAAAGTGCAACATGACGAGTTCTTTAGCGTTTGGACCCGCCCTGGTGGTGATGATTGCCGCCACATTTGTCCTCGCCGGGATGGTGAAAGGCGTTACGGGTATGGGGTTACCCACCGTGGCTATGGGGATCCTCGGATCGCTTATTTCGCCAGTTGCCGCGGCGGCCATGCTGTTATTGCCTTCGCTGATAAGCAATTTGTTCCAGTTTGGCGGTGGTGGAAATACACGGCAATTACTCAAACGACTGTGGCCAATGCTGCTGACAGTAGTGGTGGCGACACTGCTTGCCAGCGCCTGGATTACCGGTGGTGACACCACCCGAACTCAGTTTGCACTCGGCGTAGCGCTGGTGGCCTACGCTATCTGGACGCTGGCGGGAAAGAAAATCGTGGTGGCCCCGCAGCGTGAAAAACCGTACTCCCTCGTTATTGGATTTGTGACCGGCTTATTGACCGGCGGAACCGGGGTGTTTGTGATGCCCGCCGTGCCCTGGATCCAGTCCCTCGGCTTTGAGAAAGATGAACTGGTGCAGGCGCTCGGGATCTCTTTTACCTTTTCGACCCTGGCATTGGCGCTGGGTCTGTGGTGGCACAACGCGCTGCCCATACAATCGCTAAGTTTGTCGGCTTTGGCCATTGTTCCTGCGCTGATTGGCCAATGGATAGGTACCCGTGTGCGAAGGGTTATTTCTCCGCTCGTGTTTAAACGCTGTTTTCTGTTTTGTCTGGTCGGGTTGGGTACAGAGATGATGCTGCGTGCTGTGTGATCGGTGCGGTGACTTTGCGCGACTTTCATGGCATCGTTAATTCAGATATTCAGGGCCAATGAGGTCGTTATGGCATCCGTGATATTACATGAAGAAGAGGGCGATCTGGAGTCGAAAATGGCACTCACTGCGGCAGTGATGGCCGATAAATCGCGCTCGCGTATGTTGTGCGCCCTAATGGATGGCTGCGCCTGGACTGCAACTGAGCTCAGCGCGGTGGCGGATATATCCGCGTCGACCGCCAGCGCGCATCTGGCGCGTCTGTGCGAACAACGTTTTGTTGTCGCGTTGGCGCAGGGCAGACATCGTTATTTTCGCCTTGCAGGTTCCGATATCGCTGAACTGCTGGAACGCCTGATGGGCGTTGCGTGGGCGACATCAACGCCCCGCAGAATCACTACACCGCCAGGTTTGCGCCATGCCCGCACCTGCTACGACCATCTCGCCGGAGAGGTTGCGGTGAGGTTGTTCGATACGCTGGTTTCCCGTCAGTGGTTAACGCCGGATGGTGAAACGCTGACTCCTCTTGGGCAGGAAAAGCTGGCACAGATGGGGATTGTCCTGGCGGCTGGCTCATCCCGGCGGAAGTTAACCTGCGGTTGTCTGGACTGGAGCGAACGACGTTATCATCCTGGTGGTGTGCTTGGCGCAACGCTGCTGCGCTGGTTCAGTGAACAGCGATGGATAAAAACCGAACAGGGCAGCCGTCATGTCATCTTCACACCTCTTGGCATTCGTAAACTCGAAACCGAGTTTGGTGTTAAAACGACACGCTAGATGGTCTGTTTTGCGAAAGCGTTCCCGGAAATATGTCATATTTCTGTCACACTCTGTTGTGATTGATAACAACAAGAGGTCGTAGGGATGAATAAATCGTTAATCGCCACAGCCGTGGCAGGGGCTGTCTTATTGTCAACCGCCGCGCAGGCGCAGACCGCGCCGGAAGGCTATCAGCTTCAGCAAGTATTGATGATGAGTCGGCATAACTTACGCGCACCTTTAGCCAATAATGGCAGCGTTCTTGAACAGTCCACCCCCAAACAATGGCCAGAATGGGATGTCCCCGGCGGACAACTCACTACCAAGGGCGGTGTGCTGGAAATCTATATGGGCCACTACATGCGAGAGTGGCTGGCAGAGCAGGGGATGGTGAAATCGGGCGAATGCCCGGCACCGAACACGGTCTATACCTATGCTAACAGCCTGCAGCGTACGGTCGCCACGGCGCAGTTCTTTGTTACCGGTGCTTTCCCTGGTTGCGATGTTCCGGTCCATCATCAGGAAAAAATGGGCACCATGGATCCCACCTTTAACCCGGTGATCACCGATGATTCCGCCGCCTTCAGCCAGCAGGCCGTTCAGGCCATGGAGAAAGAGCGCAGCAAAATGCAGCTCAACGATAGCTATCAGTTGCTTGAGCAAATGACCGACTACAAAGACTCTCCGTCCTGCAAAGATAAACAGCAGTGTTCCCTGACCTATGCCAAAGATACGTTTAGCGCGAAGTACCAGCAGGAGCCAGGCGTTTCGGGGCCGCTGAAGGTGGGAAATTCGCTGGTTGATGCCTTCACGCTGCAATATTACGAAGGCTTCCCGATGGACAAGGTTGCCTGGGGCGAGATTAAATCCGATCAGCAGTGGAAGGTTCTGTCGAAGCTGAAAAACGGCTATCAGGATAGCCTGTTCACCTCCCCGGAAGTGGCGCAGAACGTCGCCAAACCGCTGGTGAAATATATTGATAATGCGCTGGTTACTGAACGCACGAAAGCACCGAAAATAACCGTGCTGGTGGGGCATGATTCAAATATCGCTTCGTTGCTCACCGCGCTGGATTTTAAACCGTACCAGCTTCACGATCAGAACGAGCGTACGCCGATTGGCGGGAAGATTGTCTTCCAGCGCTGGCATGACAGCAATGCAAATCGTGATCTGATGAAAATCGAGTATGTGTATCAGAGCTCGCAGCAGTTGCGTAATGCAGACGTTCTGACGCTGAAATCCCCGGCGCAGCGCGTAACGCTGGAGCTGAAAGGATGTCCGATAGATGCGGATGGTTTTTGCCCGATAGATAAGTTCGATAGCGTGCTGAATGAGGCGGCTAAGTAAAAGAAAACTCCCCCGTGTTCGCGGGGGAGTCAGCGCGCTAGACGTTTTTGCGTTCGATAGTCTGTTCACCCCAAAAGAGCGAATCTTTGTCTGTTTTTTCAAAGGCTTTGATGAGTACCTCATCGCTACCTTCTTCCCAAATTTTTTCCGCCAGTTTCTCGTCATAATGTGCGACTTCAAAAATGGCTTCGGCTATTTCCGGCGATGTATTGCGCAGACTTGCCCATTCGCCGACGCGATGGGCTTTCGCTTCTTGAGTTGGCATTCGAATCCTCCTGTTGAAGATTAGCCGTTGAGTTTTACTGCCAGACCTGCGACATATTCACCCTGATAGCGGGCGATAGATAACTCTTCCTGACTTGGCTGGCGGGAGCCGTCGCCTCCGGCAATGGTGGTTGCACCGTAAGGGGTACCGCCGCGAACTTGAGAGACATCAAACAGCTCTTGCGCCGCGTAACCGATAGGTACAATCACCATCCCATGGTGGGCAAGCGTAGTCCAGGTTGATGTAATGGTTTGTTCCTGACCGCCGCCGGTTCCCGTTGAGCTGAATACGCTGGCGAGTTTGCCGTACAGGCCGCCAGAGGCCCACAGCCCGCCAGTCTGGTCGAGGAAGGTACGCATCTGACCGGACATATTGCCAAAGCGCGTGGGGGTACCAAAAATGATGGCGTCGTAATCAGCCAGTTCTTGCGGGGTTGCGACTGGTGCGTTTTGTGTTTTGCCGCCAGCCTTAAGGAAAATCTCGGGCTGCATGGTCTCTGGTACACGCTTAATAATCACTTCCGCGCCATCTACCTTATTTGCGCCTTCTGCGACTGCGTGGGCCATAGTTTCAATGTGTCCGTACATGGAATAATAAAGCACCAGAACTTTTGCCATTTTACACTACTCCTCGAGTTAACCGTGTCCGTAGCGATTCGCTACCTACCTTTAAAGATATGACGTACTGTCAGGAGTGCAAATTTCACAATCACTTCTTTGATTTATAACAATTTTTATAACAACCTTCTTTGTAGCAAAATGATACATATTTAACCGGGTAGAATTCGGTAGTCATAAGAAAGACTTATTGATTTCTTATGGTGATTATTTCTTTGTCACTCCTGATCCTGTTGCAGGATATTACAGTTAGCGTCTGCCCTGGCCACACTTCACTATGCTTATTCCCACGCAGTTATTTTCAGGGCCTCGCCCGTAACGCTGCGTGAGGTATCACTCCTCAGTACCTATGCAATATGATGTCTAATCAATGACGGAGGTCAGTAATGGCAAACCATCGGGGCGGTTCCGGCAACTTTGCGGAAGACCGCGAAAGAGCATCAGAAGCAGGTCGAAAAGGTGGCCAGCACAGCGGGGGCAACTTCAAGAATGACCCGCAACGCGCTTCAGAGGCAGGCAAAAAAGGGGGCAAAAATAGTCACGGCAACAACAAATCGTAATTGTCGGGCTATCTGTCAGATATGTCGTGACGGCTGAGAGTCAGAGACAGACGTTACGTAGCCACCGCCGCCGGGTCTTTCCGGCGGTTTTTTTTGTCTGCAAGGTTGAACTGTAACAAAACGCAACGCAGACTAATGACATTCAGTTAATCGGGTGTCTCATGTCATTACTTTCTCGTTATTCCTTCTCTGTTAAACCTCAGGAAGCGATCCTCATTGTGATCACCATGTTCTGGGGTGGCACGTTTTTGGCGGTGCAATATGCCGTTACCCTGAGCGGCCCTTTTTTCTTTGTCGGTGTGCGTTTTGCCACTGCCGCGCTGGCGGTCGCGCTTTTGTCATTACACACACTGCATAAGCTGACGTGGCTGGAAGTCAAAGCAGGGGTTGCAATAGGTATCGCAATTGCGCTGGGTTATAGTCTGCAAACCTGGGGGTTACAGTTTATTCCCAGCAGTAAATCGGCGTTTATTACCGCGATGTACGTACCGTTGGTGCCGCTTTTACAATGGTTGTGTCTGGGACGCATGCCAGGTCTGATGCCGTGCGTCGGCATTGTGCTGGCCTTTATCGGATTGATATTTCTTGCCGGACCGGGAGGCAATTTACTGGCTTTAGGCGAAGGCGAGTGGATCACGCTCGCCGGTGCGGTGGCGATTGCGGCAGAAATTATCCTGATTAGCGCGTGGGCGGGAAAAGTGGATGTACGTCGGGTAACGGTAGTGCAACTGGCAACCGCTTCGATAGTGGCGTTTATGGCGATGGGACCGGCCGGAGAGACCGTACCACCAATGTCTACCGGATTGCTGGTGGTGGCGCTGGGGCTGGGTATTTTTAGCGCGATTATTCAGGTCACCATGAACTGGGCGCAGCGCAGCGTTTCGCCGACGCGCGCGACGGTTATTTATACCGGTGAACCGGTGTGGGCGGGGATCTTTGGCCGTCTGGCGGGTGAACGCTTACCGCTACTTGCATTGCTTGGTGCGGCATTCATTATTGTTGGCGTACTGGTCAGCGAGCTGAAGTTCAAAAAGAAAAAAGCGCTTGGACAAGAGGCGCCGCCGGAATCGCTTTAATTTAACCATTCACCGTGTGATTTGGTATGCTGACGCCCTCACAAGAAGGAGAGGGCGCATGGTCCAACGCGCAGAGAAAAAAACAGGTAAGCGCTCGCAGGCCGTCAGTGCAAAACGCCAGGCTATCTTAACCGCGGCATTAAATATCTTCTCCCAATATGGGATCCACGGCACGCGCCTGGAGCAGGTGGCAGAGCAGGCGGGCGTGTCAAAAACCAATCTACTTTATTACTACCCGTCAAAAGAGGTGCTTTATATCGCCGTTTTACGGCAGATCCTCGACATCTGGCTGGCTCCATTGAAAGCTTTTCGCGAAGACTTTGCGCCGCTGGTGGCCATTAAAGAATACATTCGCCTTAAGCTGGAAGTGTCGCGCGATTACCCTCAGGCCTCACGGCTGTTTTGTATGGAGATGCTGGCCGGAGCGCCTTTATTGATGGCAGAACTGGAAGGGGATCTCAAAACGCTAATTGATGAGAAATCCGCGCTGATTGCCGGTTGGATCAAAAGCGGAAAACTGGCTCCGGTCGATCCGCATCATCTGATTTTTATGATTTGGGCTTCAACTCAGCACTACGCCGATTTTGCCCCACAGGTAGAGGCGGTGACGGGTGCAACGCTGCGTGATGAAGCCTTTTTTAACCAAACGGTGGAGAGCGTACAGCGGATGATTATTGAAGGGATCCGCGTGCGTTAACTGGCCGGCGGTAACGGGCAGCTTAAATCGCCTTCTTCACACTGCAAAAGTGAGGCGAGAAACGCTTCGCGCTCGTTGGTCTTATCCGTCAGGCACTGGCTGGAAATCATCGCCTGAACGCTACCGCCTTCAGTGCCAGAACTGATTAACGCACAGTCCGCATCGCGCAAAGTTATCCAGGATATTTGCGCTTTTTTCAGTAAATCGCGCTGGGTTGGGGCGGCGCGCTTCAGCGCATTCTGATAAGTTTCATTAAGTTTGGCGTCGGCCGCCTTATACTGCTCTGCCGCACAGGTGTTCATCTCAATCTGCGTGTTCGCGTTGGCGCAGTCATCCGCCAGCGCCTGGCCGCTAAGCAGCAGCGCTGCACATGTCAGTACGATTCGTTTCATGCTTCCCTCTGGCTTCATAAAAAAAGGCCCCGTTACCGGAGCCTTAATTAACCACAACCTTAGCCGATTGTCATCAGGCTGGCGTTTCCCCCAGCAGCGGCGGTATTGACGCTCAGGGAGCGCTCAATATACAACCTTTCCAGTAGGATATTGCTTTCGCCGCGGGCAAAGCCCTGGACCGACACAATCGCCCCTTCGCGGGCCGCCACCGCTTCACACAGTGCGCGAAGCTGATCGGAATCACCGTGGAAAATAACCGCATCAAACGGCTGCGTAGTGATGTTGTCCGCTTTGGCAAACTGGATGCGCCCGGAAACTACTGCTGGCAGGCGTTTTGCCAGGTCGCGATGGAATGTATCATCTGGCCACAGGATTAAGCTACCAACGGAAGTTACAGCGGCAACCTGTACCAGCGCATCCTGTTCATCATCGGCGATACACAGCACGCGTTCGCGCGGCAACAGCGTCCAGGTATTGCGCTCGCCGGTGGGTCCTGGCAGCAGGCGTTGCGTTCCGGCCTGCGCCAGTTCACCAAACTGTTGGCAGAGCGCACGCAGTGCTGGACGATCGGTTGCCCATTCGCTAAGCGCTTCCAGCGGCTGAACGAGCGCCGTTTTAAGCTGTGCATCGACAGGGTATTCGGCATCCTGACGGGCAAGCGTAATGCCTAACGCATTTTCCGGACGGTTTGCCAGCAGGCGGTACAGATACAGCGGTCCACCCGCTTTTGGCCCGGTTCCTGACAAGCCTTCGCCACCGAATGGCTGCACTCCGACGACGGCGCCGACCATATTGCGGTTAACGTACAGGTTACCCACATGTGCCGAACCCGTGACCTGGGCGATGGTTTCATCGATACGGGTGTGCACGCCCAGCGTCAGGCCGTAGCCGGAGGCATTAATTTGCTCAATCAGGCTGCCCAGATTGTTGCGGGTGTAACGCACAACGTGCAGTACTGGACCGAACACCTCTTTTTGCAATTCGTCGAAGCTTTCCAGCTCGATAAGCGTCGGCGCGATAAAGGTACCGGTTTGCCATTCACGCGCATCGTCGCTGTTTTCGCGCGCGGCCTGGAACACCGGACGCCCTTTGGCGCGCATGGCCTGAATATGGCGCTCAATATTGGCTTTGGCTTCTTCATCGATTACCGGTCCAATATCGGTGGTCAGGCGGCCCGGGTTACCCATGCGGCATTCCGCCATTGCGCCACGCAGCATTTTCAGCGTATGGTCGGCGACATCGTCCTGCAGACACAGGACGCGAAGCGCGGAGCAGCGCTGTCCGGCGCTGTCAAAGGCAGAAGCCAGAACGTCGACCACGACCTGTTCCGTTAACGCAGAAGAGTCGACGATCATGGCGTTCATCCCGCCGGTTTCGGCGATAAGCGGGATTGGACGCCCCTGAGCATCAAGGCGGGTCGCGATATTACGTTGCAACAGCGTGGCGACTTCCGTTGAGCCGGTAAACATGACGCCGCGTACGCGCTCATCGGAAGTGAGCTGTGCCCCGACCGTTTCACCTTGACCAGGCAACAGTTGCACCACGCCTGGCGGCACGCCTGCTTCGAGTAAAATGGCAATACCCTGGGCGGCAATCAGCGGAGTTTGTTCCGCGGGTTTTGCCAACACGCTGTTGCCCGCCGCCAGCGCAGCGGCAATCTGCCCGGTGAAAATGGCCAGCGGGAAGTTCCAGGGGCTGATACAGACCACCGGCCCTAACGGACGATGGGTTTCATTATCGAAGTCATCGCGGACCTGACCGGCATAATAGTGCAGGAAGTCTACCGCTTCGCGCACTTCCGCAATGGCGTTGCTGAAAGTTTTTCCCGCTTCGCGCACCAGAATGCCAATTAACTGCTGCATCTGGCCTTCCATCAGAACGGCGGCGCGATGCAAAATAGCGGCGCGCTCTTGTGGCGGTGTGGCGAACCAGATCGGCGCGTTATTTACCGCGTTCTGCAATGCCTGTTCCACTTCGCTGTGAGTCGCTTCACGCACGTAACCGACAATGTCTTTCGGTTCGGCCGGGTTGACGACTGGGGTCATTTCACCGTCAGCAACCGGATGTTCGAGCATCGGTTTAGCGTGCCATTTTTGCAGCGCGCTGTTGAGCAGGGCGGAGGACAGTGAGGCCAGACGATGTTCGTTCGCTAAATCCAGTCCGCCTGAGTTTTCGCGGCCTTTACCGTACAGGTCACGCGGCAGGGCAATCTTCGGATGTGGCAGACCAGCCTGGCCTTCCTGCTGCGCCAGTTTTTCAACGGCTTCGACCGGATCGGCGACCAGTTCATCCAGCGGCAGGGTAGTGTCTGCAATGCGGTTGACGAACGATGTGTTGGCGCCGTTTTCCAGCAGACGACGCACCAGGTATGCCAGCAGCGTTTCATGCGTGCCTACCGGTGCATAAATGCGGCATGGACGATTCAGTTTGCCATCGGCAACTTTACCGGTGACCTGCTCATACAGCGGTTCGCCCATACCGTGCAGGCACTGGAACTCGTACTGACCCGGATAGTAGTTTTGACCGGCCAACTGATAAATCGCCGCCAGCGTATGGGCGTTGTGGGTGGCGAACTGCGGGTAGATCAGATTCGGCACCGCAAGCAGTTTTTTCGCACAGGCCAGATAGGAAACGTCGGTGTAGACCTTACGGGTATAGACCGGATAACCTTCCAGACCGTCCATTTGTGCACGTTTGATTTCGCTATCCCAGTAGGCGCCCTTAACCAGACGGATCATCAGGCGACGGCGGCTGCGCGTGGCGAGGTCAATCAGATAGTCGATAACATACGGGCAGCGCTTCTGGTAGGCCTGAATAACAAAGCCGATACCGTTCCAGCCCGCCAGTTCAGGTTCAAAGCACAGTTTTTCCAGCAGATCGAGGGAGATCTCCAGTCGGTCGGCCTCTTCAGCATCGATATTGATACCGATGTCGTACTGGCGGGCCAGCAGAGTAAGCGACTTCAGACGCGGATAGAGTTCATCCATCACGCGGTCATACTGCGCGCGGCTATAACGCGGATGCAGCGCTGACAGCTTGATAGAAATGCCCGGCCCTTCATAGATGCCGCGGCCGTTAGAGGCTTTACCAATGGCGTGGATTGCCTGTTGGTACGAAACCATATAAGCCTGGGCATCGGCGGCAGTCAGAGCTGCTTCACCCAGCATGTCGTAAGAGTAGCGGAAACCTTTTTCTTCCAGTTTACGCGCGTTAGCCAGCGCTTCGGCGATAGTCTCTCCGGTGACGAACTGCTCGCCCATCAGGCGCATTGCCATGTCGACGCCTTTACGCACCAGTGGTTCACCGCTCTTGCCGATAATACGGTTGAGTGAGCGTGAGAGGCTGGCTTCATTATGCGTAGAAACCAGACGACCGGTAAACAACAGCCCCCAGGTCGCCGCGTTGACGAACAGAGACGGGCTGCGTCCAATGTGCGACTGCCAGTTGCCGTTGCTGATTTTGTCGCGGATTAACGCATCGCGGGTTGCCTTATCAGGAATACGCAGCAGGGCTTCGGCCAGGCACATCAGCGCGACCCCTTCCTGCGAAGAAAGTGAGAATTCCTGCAATAAACCTTGTACCATCCCGGCGCGGCCGCTGGCGGTCTTCTGGTTACGCAGTTTGTCGGCCAGATCGTACGCCAGCTTGTGCGCTTGCTCCGCGATGGGTTGCGGCAGACGAGCCTGCTCCATCAGCATCGGCACAGCATCGGTTTCGGCTCGGCGGTACGCGGCGGTGATTGCTGCGCGGGAAACTGACTGCGGCAGGATCTGTTCGGCAAATTCCAGGAAAGGCTGATGCGCTTCATTCTGCGGCGTGGTTGACTCCTCACCCTCATTCGCGGCACCCGCCAGCAGGGCCGGCAGTTCAGGAAGCGCGTCGTCATTTTCCAGTCTTTCGAGATAATTAAAGATGGCTTGCTTGATCAGCCAATGTGGCGTGCGATCGATTCGTGATGCTGCTGTTTTAATACGCTCGCGAGTGGCGTCATCCAGTTTAACCCCCATCGTGGTGGTTCCCATGCCGTTTACTCCTGTTGTACTGAAATACGGGTCTGATAGTTACCGAGAAATATCCACTATGTTGCAACTTTGTGCAACCGTGTTAAATGTGACTTGGTTTGCAAGCTTGGAAATGAATGAAATGTTAATGAATATGAGTTTTATGATGTGGGCTGTAAAAATTACAGAATCTTTTTCTCTGCGGTAGTTAACACTTTTAAAAGGTGCAACCGAAAAAAATGTGAGAGAGTGCAACCTACAGAAAAATGCTATCTACTCTGGATCAAATTTGATGTAAATGGTGTGTTAAATCGATTGTGAATAACCATCGCTTCCGGCAGGATACGGTCGCCCTGGTCAACATAGATATCTTTGCCACGTTCCGGCAGGGTAATAAAACGGCAAGCCACGGCATTGCTGATACATAATTTTGGAGAGTTTTGATGGCTATTAGCACACCGATGTTAGTGACATTCTGTGTCTATATTTTCGGCATGATATTGATAGGGTTTATTGCATGGCGTTCAACCAAAAACTTTGACGATTACATTCTGGGTGGACGCAGTCTGGGTCCATTCGTGACCGCGTTATCCGCCGGGGCATCTGACATGAGCGGCTGGTTGCTGATGGGTCTGCCTGGCGCGATTTTCCTGTCGGGGATTTCAGAAAGCTGGATCGCCATCGGCCTTATTTTGGGCGCCTGGATCAACTGGAAGCTGGTGGCCGGACGTTTACGCGTACACACCGAATACAATAACAATGCGCTGACGTTACCGGATTACTTTACCGGTCGCTTTGAAGATAAAAGCCGAATTCTGCGTATTATCTCCGCGCTGGTTATTCTGCTGTTTTTCACCATCTATTGTGCTTCCGGTATTGTGGCAGGGGCACGTCTGTTTGAAAGCACCTTTGGTATGAGCTACGAAACAGCACTGTGGGCGGGCGCGGCCGCGACGATCATTTATACCTTTATTGGTGGTTTCCTGGCGGTTAGCTGGACCGATACCGTCCAGGCCAGCCTGATGATCTTTGCTTTGATCCTGACGCCGGTGATGGTAGTCATTGGCGTGGGTGGATTCGACGATTCGCTGGAAGTGATTAAACAAAAGAGCATTGAGAACGTGGACATGTTCAAAGGGCTGAATTTTGTTGCCATCATTTCCCTGATGGGCTGGGGTCTGGGCTACTTTGGTCAGCCGCATATTCTGGCGCGCTTTATGGCTGCAGATTCCCACCATAGCATCGTTCATGCTCGCCGCATCAGCATGGCCTGGATGATTCTGTGTCTGGCAGGTGCTGTGGCCGTGGGCTTCTTTGGTATTGCTTACTTTAACAACAACCCACAGCTTGCCGGTGCCGTTAACCAGAACGCCGAGCGTGTGTTTATTGAACTGGCGCAAATCCTGTTCAACCCGTGGATTGCCGGTATCCTGCTGTCTGCGATCCTCGCTGCGGTTATGTCGACCCTGAGCTGCCAGCTGCTGGTGTGCTCCAGCGCAATCACCGAAGATTTGTACAAAGCGTTCCTGCGTAAAAATGCCAGCCAGAAAGAGTTGGTGTGGATTGGCCGCATCATGGTGTTGGTCGTGGCGCTGGTGTCTATCGCGCTGGCGGCGAACCCGGAGAACCGTGTACTTGGTCTGGTAAGCTACGCCTGGGCGGGCTTCGGCGCTGCGTTTGGTCCGGTAGTCCTGTTCTCCGTAATGTGGTCGCGTATGACCCGCAACGGTGCGCTGGCAGGGATGATCATCGGTGCGGTGACGGTAATCGTCTGGAAGCAGTTTGCCTGGTTGGGTCTGTATGAAATCATCCCGGGCTTTGTTTTCGGCAGCATCGGTATTGTGGCCTTCAGCCTGTTGGGTAAAGCGCCTTCAGCTGCTATGCAGCAACGTTTTGCCGAGGCTGATGCGCATTATCACTCAGCTCCGCCATCGCGTTTACAGGCAGAATAATCTGCCTCTGTCTTCAAGCCCGCCGCGTGCGGGCTTTTTTATTGCTTCCGTTGTAAACCTGCTATAACCATTACCCGCCTGGCCTTTTACATTCAGTCATCATTCTCAAAACATTCTGCTTGAGTTTTTCTTTGCTGTAATGATAATCACTATCACTGTAATTTACTTTTCTTTTCATCAATTGACTGAGAATAACGTTTAAGGGTTCTTCGCATGTTTGTTCCATTTCTAATTATGTTGCGCGAAGGGTTAGAGGCCGCGCTGATTGTCAGCCTGATTGCCAGCTACCTGAAACGGACTCAGCGTGGTCGATGGATTGGTGTGATGTGGATTGGTGTTCTGCTGGCGGCGGCGTTATGCCTGGCGTTAGGGATTTTCATCAACGAAACCACCGGTGAATTTCCGCAAAAGGAACAGGAGCTTTTTGAAGGCATCGTGGCGGTCATTGCCGTGGTGATCCTCACCTGGATGGTGTTCTGGATGCGTAAAGTTTCGCGCAACGTCAAAGTCCAGCTTGAACAGGCTGTCGATAACGCGTTGCAACGCGGCAACCATCACGGCTGGGCGCTGGTGATGATGGTCTTTTTTGCTGTTGCCCGTGAAGGGCTGGAGTCGGTGTTCTTTCTACTGGCAGCATTCCAGCAGGATGTAGGTATCTGGCCGCCGTTAGGCGCGATGCTGGGACTGGCTACCGCGGTGGTACTGGGTTACCTGATTTACCTCGGCGGTATTCGCCTCAACCTCGGGGCATTCTTTAAATGGACCAGCCTGTTCATTTTGCTGGTGGCTGCCGGTCTTGCCGCTGGGGCAATCCGCGCTTTCCACGAAGCCGGGTTGTGGAATCATTTTCAGGATGTGGCGTTTGACCTGAGCAGCGTGCTGTCGACGCATTCACTGTTTGGCACATTGATGGAAGGCATTTTCGGCTATCAGGAAGCGCCAAGCGTTAGTGAAGTCGCTGTCTGGTTTATCTACCTGATTCCGGCGTTGGTTATGTTTGCGTTACCGCCGCGTTCAGGCACTACGGCATCGCGTACCGCACCTTGATAAAAACGCGATGCAGAATACTTTTTAGTTACAACATACTTATTTATAGGGATAGGTTATGACGTTTAATTTTCGCCGTAGTGCGCTGCAGCTAGGTATCGCCGCGCTGTTTGCCTCCGCTTTTAATGCACAAGCTGCCGATATTCCGCAGGTGAAAGTCACGGTTAACGACAAACAATGTGAACCGATGACTATCACGGTTAATGCCGGGAAAACGCAGTTCATCATCCAGAACCATAGCCAGAAAGCGCTGGAGTGGGAGATCCTCAAAGGCGTTATGGTGGTTGAAGAGCGCGAAAACATTGCACCAGGCTTTAGCCAGAAAATGACCGCTAACCTCCAGCCTGGCGAATATGATATGACCTGCGGTCTGTTGACTAACCCGAAAGGCAAACTGATCGTAAAAGGTAGCGCAACGGCGGATGCCGCGCAAAGCGATGCTCTGCTGAGTCTGAGCGGCGCGATTACCGAATACAAAGCCTATGTGACAGCCGAAACCGCGCAGTTGGTTGCGGGCACTAAAGCCTTTACCGATGCGATTAAAGCAGGCGATCTGGAAAAAGCGAAATCGCTGTATGCGCCAACCCGTCAGCATTATGAGCGTATTGAACCGATTGCTGAACTGTTCTCCGATCTCGACGGCAGCATCGATGCGCGGGAAGATGATTACGAACAAAAAGCCGCCGATCCTAAATTCACCGGCTTCCACCGCCTGGAGAAAGCGCTGTTTGGCGACAATACCACCAAAGGTATGGATAAGTACGCCGACCAATTAAACAGCGATGTTCTTGACCTGCAAACGCGTATTAGCGAGCTGGCTTTCCCACCGTCTAAAGTTGTTGGCGGGGCAGCAGGACTGATTGAAGAAGTTGCTGCCAGCAAAATCAGTGGGGAAGAAGATCGCTATAGCCATACCGATCTGTGGGATTTCCAGGCTAACGTCGATGGTGCGCAGAAAATTGTCGATCTCTTGCGTCCTCAGTTGCAAAAATCCAATGCTGAACTGCTTGCGAAGGTGGATGCGAACTTCAAAAAGGTCGATACCATTCTGAGCAAGTACCGTACCAAAGACGGCTTTGAAACCTATGACAAACTGACTGATGCCGATCGTAATGCACTGAAAGGGCCAATCACGACGCTGGCGGAAGATTTGTCGCAATTACGCGGTGTTCTGGGTCTGGATTAAGCACTATGCAGCAAGATAATGAAAACGGCGTGAGCGAACCGTCACGCCGACGTTTACTGAAAGGGATGGGCGCCCTGGGTGGGGCGCTGGCGCTGGCGGGTGGGTGTCCGGTTGCCCACGCGCAAAAACCACAAAGCGCGCCGGGCACGTTGTCTCCGGATGCACGTAGTGAAGCGCAGCCGTTTTATGGTCAGCATCAGGCGGGGATCCTGACGCCGCAGCAGGCATCAATGATGCTGGTGGCGTTCGATGTTCTCGCCAGCGATAAGGCCGATCTTGAGCGTTTATTCCGGTTGCTGACCAGCCGATTTGCGTTTCTGACCACCGGTGGACCGGCGCCGGATACGCCGAATCCGCGTCTCCCCCCTATGGATTCAGGTATCCTCGGCGCATACATTGCGCCAGACAACCTGACGATGACGTTGTCAGTCGGCTCCTCGCTGTTTGATGAACGCTATGGACTGAAATCGCAGATGCCGAAAAAGCTGCAAAAAATGACCCGTTTCCCGAATGATTCGCTGGATGCGGCGCTGTGCCATGGCGATGTGCTGCTGCAGATTTGTGCCAACACCCAGGACACCGTCATCCACGCGTTGCGCGATATCATTAAACATACGCCCGATCTCCTTAGCGTGCGCTGGAAACGTGAAGGTTTTATTTCCGACCACGCCGCACGTAGTAAAGGCAAAGAGACCCCGGTCAATTTGCTTGGCTTTAAAGACGGCACCGCGAATCCGGACGCTACGGATGCGAAGTTGATGCAAGACGTGGTGTGGGTTACGGACGGTCAGGGCGAGCCTGCCTGGGCGCAAGGCGGAAGCTATCAGGCCGTCAGGCTCATTCAGTTTCGCGTTGAGTTCTGGGATCGTACGCCGCTGAAAGAGCAGCAAACGATTTTTGGTCGCGATAAACACACCGGCGCACCGCTGGGTATGCAGCATGAGCATGATGTGCCTGACTATGCCAGCGATCCTGAAGGCGAGGTGATTGCGCTCGACAGCCATATCCGTCTCGCAAATCCGCGTACGAAAGAGACCGACTCCAGCCTGATGATGCGTCGTGGCTACAGTTATTCGCTCGGTGTGACTAATTCCGGTCAGCTGGATATGGGGCTGTTGTTTGTCTGCTATCAACACGATCTGGAAAAAGGTTTTTTGACAGTGCAGAAACGTCTGAACGGTGAAGCGCTGGAAGAATATGTCAAACCGATTGGTGGGGGATATTTCTTTGCTTTGCCGGGTGTTAAAACTGCAGATAATTATCTGGGACAGTCTCTGCTTGAAGCCTGATGATTATGCCCCGCAGTACAGCGGGGTTTTTCCTGACATCTTGATGAAGGAACAAACTATTTTTTATGATCGGTATGCGACTGAAATAATTCTGTCATCTTTCTGCAAGAGACTGTCTCTGGTGATAAGATAGAATTTAAGTTAACAACAAGTAAAAATATTGTTGCATTAGCGAAAGGTTATGATGTACTTATAAGTAATAGCGGTAGTTCCCGGCGGTGATTGTCATTCACTATGGAGATCGCGAATGGAAAAGTCCTGTATTGGACACGTTTTTCACAGTAACAGCAGTACCTTACGCGGACGTTTCTCTTCCGGTAGCCTCCTCGTCACCGCTAAATCTCTCTCTCATTCACTTCTTATCTTCGCAACTGACGCCCTGTACGGTGCGCGTAGCTGTGCGTGGCGTCTTATCCGAAAGCAAGCAATGGCTTACAAGGAAGCCAACCCTCAGATGTTCGTGCGCATAATCGTGCCGCCAACGGCGCGTGTGATGTATACCTACAACTCAAGGTGCTATCCATGGGAAGACAAAAAGCAGTGATCAAAGCTCGTCGTGAAGCAAAACGTGTGCTGAGGCGGGATTCGCGTAGCCATAAGCAACGTGAAGATGAATCGGTCACCTCGCTTGTGCAGATGGGCGGCGTAGAAGCGATTGGTATGGCGCGTGACAGTCGCGACGCCTCGCCAATCACGGCGCGGAATGAAGCTCAGGCGCACTACCTGAATGCTATCGAGAGTAAACAGCTGATCTTCGCCACCGGTGAAGCCGGGTGTGGTAAAACCTGGATCAGCGCGGCAAAAGCAGCAGAGGCCCTGATCCATAAAGATGTGGACAGGATCATTGTAACCCGTCCAGTTCTGCAAGCTGATGAAGACCTCGGCTTCTTACCTGGAGATGTTTCCGAGAAGTTTGCTCCCTATTTTCGCCCCGTGTATGACGTGCTTGTCAAACGGCTGGGAGCCTCCTTCATGCAATATTGCCTGCGACCTGAGATTGGTAAGGTGGAAATCGCGCCGTTCGCCTATATGCGTGGACGTACATTTGAAAATGCAGTGGTCATTCTTGACGAGGCTCAGAACGTCACTGCTGCGCAAATGAAGATGTTTTTGACCCGCCTCGGGGAGAATGTGACGGTGATTGTGAATGGGGATGTGACCCAGTGCGATCTACCAGCCCACGTTCGCTCAGGGCTTAGCGATGCGCTGGCCCGTTTCGAAGAAGATGAGATGGTTGGGATTGTTCGTTTCAATAAAGACGATTGCGTCCGCTCTGCGCTCTGTCAGCGGACGCTCAACGCTTACAACTGATAAGTACTCTGTCTTCAAGGCCCGGGAAACCGGGCTTTGTTGTTTGACGTTAACACATGACCGGTCGGGGCTTCTCATCCCCCTCGTAGATGTGCAACATGCGAAAAAAAAGCCCGTACTTGCGTACGAGCTCTTCTTAAAATATGGCGGTGAGGGGGGATTGACTCGCTTTGCTCGCCCTTCGGGCAGCCCACTCACTCCGTTCGCGGTCTGTCCAGCTGGCTGCGCCAGCAGTCGAACCCCGGTCGGGGTTTCTCATCCCCCCGTAGATGTGCAACATGCGAAAAAAAAGCCCGTACTTGCGTACGAGCTCTTCTTAAAATATGGCGGTGAGGGGGGGATTCGAACCCCCGATACGTTGCCGTATACACACTTTCCAGGCGTGCTCCTTCAGCCACTCGGACACCTCACCATATTGTTGTTCCTGTGCTACCGGAACGGGCGCTAATGTAGGGGAAACACCGCCCCGCCGTCAATCAACTTTTTGAAAAAAATGTGCATTTACACAAACTTCAAGCAACATGGAGCATAAATAAGCGGGAATTGTTTTTTTTGCCAGCACCCTAAAATTTGCTACTCTGATGTTCCCTCGAAAAATGATGATAATAAGTGCGAGAAAGTTCCGCACAACAATGTTCAGGAGACAATATGGATATAATTTTCTATCACCCAACATTCGATACGACCTGGTGGATTAATGCGTTGGCAAAGGCAATACCTGGTGCGAACGTACGTGAGTGGAAAGCGGGTGATAATGCACATGCTGACTATGCGCTGGTCTGGCATCCGCCGGTTGAAATGCTCGCAGGACGAAAATTAAAAGCCGTATTTGCGCTGGGAGCGGGTGTCGATTCTATTCTCAGTAAACTCAATGCTCATCCGGAAATGTTGGATGCGTCGATCCCGCTTTTCCGTCTGGAAGATACGGGTATGGGCCTGCAAATGCAGGAATATGCTGTCAGTCAGGTGCTGCACTGGTTTCGTCGCTTTGATGATTATCAAGCATTGAAAAATCAGGCGAAATGGCAGCCGTTGCCAGAATATACTCGCGAGGAGTTTACCGTCGGGATCATGGGGGCTGGGGTATTGGGCGCAAAAGTTGCCGAAAGCCTGCAGGCATGGGGATTCCCACTGCGCTGCTGGAGTCGTACGCGTAAATCCTGGTCTGGCGTGGAAAGCTTCGCCGGTACTGAGGAACTGGGCGCGTTTTTGAGTCAAACTCGCGTGCTGATCAACCTTCTGCCTAATACGGCAGAAACCGTAGGCATTATTAACGCTGATTTACTTAGCCAATTGCAGGATGGCGCCTACGTGCTGAACCTTGCACGCGGTGTTCATCTCAATGAAGACGATCTTCTGGCATCGCTGGAAAGCGGCAAGGTGAAGGGGGCCATGCTGGATGTTTATAGTCGTGAACCGCTGCCAGAAAACAGCCCATTATGGAAACATCCGCGTGTGGCGATGACGCCACATATTGCCGCAGTTACCCGTCCGGCAGAAGCGGTGGACTATATCTCCCGCACGATTATGAACCTGGAGAGCGGGCAAGTCGTAACAGGTCAGGTCAATCGCGTTCGGGGATATTGATGGTAACCCGGCAAGTACCGGGTTTCAGCTAAAATACCCGTCATACTTCAAGCTGCATGTGCGTTGGCTACGGTTGTTCACCTGAATCACCTACGTAAGTAAGTGATTCAGGTATCACTCCCTTGCCACCTGCCTGCGACTCGAATTTTAGGGTATTAATGGCGGCGATACCTGCTATCCTTGACGGAAAATGACTACAGGAGAGAGTTATGTATCCCGTTGACCTGCATATGCATACCGTCGCCAGCACCCACGCCTACAGCACCTTAAGTGATTACATCGCGGAAGCTCGTCGCAAAGGCATCAAGCTATTTGCCATTACCGATCATGGACCGGACATGGCGGATGCGCCTCACCACTGGCACTTTATCAATATGCGTATTTGGCCACGTGTCGTGGATGGCGTGGGGATCCTGCGCGGAATAGAAGCCAATATTAAGAATATTGAAGGTGAAATTGACTGTTCAGGTCCGATGTTTACCTCCCTGGACCTCATTATTGCGGGCTTCCATGAGCCGGTTTTTGCACCTCACGATAAAGACACCAATACCCAGGCAATGATAGCTACGATGGCCAGCGGTAATGTGCACATCATAAGTCATCCGGGAAATCCCAAATATCCTGTTGATATTAAAGCAATTGCGCAGGCGGCGGCAAAGTACCAGGTTGCACTGGAAATCAATAACTCTTCGTTTTTGCATTCGCGTAAGGGCAGTGAGGATAATTGCCGTGCGGTTGCTGCGGCTGTGCGTGATGCTGGTGGATGGGTGGCGTTAGGGTCGGATTCACATACCGCTTTCACGCTGGGAGAATTTGGCGAATGCCGTAAAATCCTGGATGATGTTAATTTCCCTGAAGACAGAATTTTAAACGTCACACCTAAACGTCTATTGGCGTTTCTGGAATCGCGAGGCATGGAGCCGATCGCGGAATTTGCTGAACTGTAATTGTTACTAACTGGAATATATCAATGAACGAGTTTTCTATCCTGTGTCGTGTACTGGGCTCGCTGTTTTACCGCCAACCGCAGGACCCTTTACTGGTTCCCCTGTTTACCCTGATTAGTGAAGGTAAACTGTCCGCCAACTGGCCGCTGGAACAGGACGAACTGCTCACCCGTTTACAGAAGAGCTGCGATATGCCCCAGTTGGCTGCAGATTACAACGCGCTGTTTGTCGGTGACGAGTGTGCAGTGCCGCCTTATCGTAGTGCCTGGGTAGAAGGGGCGAAAGAATCCGATGTTCGTGCATTTCTTTCAGCCCGGGGCATGCCGCTTGCTGATACACCGGCAGATCACATTGGTACGCTGTTGCTGGCGGCTTCATGGCTTGAGGACCAGTCTGCGGAAGATGAAAGTGAGGCGCTTGAAACCTTGTTTGTAGACTACTTGCTGCCCTGGTGCGGTACGTTCCTTGGTAAAGTTGAAGCGCACGCGAACACGCCTTTCTGGCGTACGATAGCACCGCTGACGCGTGATGCCATTGGTGCGATGTGGGACGAATTGCAGGAAGATACAGACGAATAAATGTGATGTACGTCACTTAAAAGTGCAACTCAATTTATAAGCTTGCATAAATTGTGTGCGCGATCTCATTACCATGCCGTTTTTCTGCTAAGATGCGCGGCATGAACATACTTCTCTCAATTGCAATCACAACGGGCATTCTCTCCGGGATCTGGGGATGGGTGGCCGTTTCTCTTGGTTTACTCAGTTGGGCTGGCTTTCTGGGTTGCACGGCTTATTTCGCCTGCCCGCAAGGTGGGTTAAAAGGACTGTGGATCTCGGCGTGTACGCTGCTAAGCGGTGTGGTGTGGGCGTTGGTGATTATTAACGGTAGTGCGCTTGCTCCGCATATGGACATTATTGGTTATGTCATGACAGGAATTGTCGCGTTTCTGATGTGTATCCAGGCAAAGCAATGGCTGCTTTCATTTGTACCGGGCACGTTCATTGGCGCATGTGCAACATTTGCAGGGCAGGGCGACTGGCGACTGGTTGTACCGTCACTGGCACTGGGCCTCGTATTCGGCTATGCAATGAAAAACAGTGGTCTGTGGCTGGCATCTCGCCGTGAAAATAGAATATCGTCGACGCTGACCAGTAAATAAAAAAGCGTGAGGGTTTTCCTCACGCTTTTTATGCTGTATAGACCCATCAGGATTCTGGCGGTACCGACATATGACGGTATTTAACCAGGATGTCATTATCAACTTGTTTCTTATCCTGCAAATCCCACAATCCGCGATCGATGCCGTCATTAATCAGGAAGATAACGCCCGTTTCAATCGCTGACATCAGACAAAGCATAACCGGTTCGTTAGAGGTGTAGCCAATTTCACCTTCCAACAGACGCTGGTAGTCAATAAAGCGGAACACCCCAGCCTGTACTTCATAAGACAGAATGGTTTTACTGGTATTCACTGACGACAGGATCTCACCGGTGCTGACGTTAACTACGCGCAGGTTTACCGCTATCTGGTCGAGCTGGTATTGCGTATCGGCGCCAATACCAAAATAACGTGCACCGACACCACCCGATTTAACGTTGCTTTCATAACCGATAATTGATCCTTCCACCATGACGTTTGCCGCGGTCAGGGACTGTAGCGGGATCCGGTTATTAATCGCAACCGTACCGTTTTCCTGAGCTGCACGAATGATTTTGCGTTCGTTAAGCAAGTTCTGTAACCCCTGACGTTCCAGTGGGATGAACCAACGAGAATCTTTCAATGCGGTGACAAGCATAGCCGTGGCGCTTTGCGGGACGGCGGTTGAGAAGTTACTTGCCGGGTAAGGTTTAAATTGGCCAGTCTCATCCTGAATGTTGTATACCGACACAAAGATCTTACCTGTAGGCATAGGCAGATGCGTCAAGTCTTTATAGCTTTGGGCTCGGGGCATTAATGTCGGCTTAGCGGCTTCTTGAGGCGGAGCTGTTAAACATCCGCTGAGTAAAATTACTGCCACCATGATAAGTAAACGCTGCATGATTATTTCCTTTCGTGGCTATAACTTAGAAGTCGGTCGACTGTGTTTGTAAACCCGACACTTCAATTGTCGAAGTTTTCCCCGATTTCCTGTCGGTGACATTCAATTGCAGTTGTCCGTCCCGGTTGGCGATATCAATGATAAAATCATTGGTCACCATTCTTCCTGGTTTACCGGTATTAATGTTGGTGAGTAGGCCACCGAGAATTTGTGACTGAATCGCCTGAGTAAAGTTATCCAGAGCTGACGGGGTTTCAATACCGTAATCGTCATAGCTTGGATCTTTATATGAGTTCTGGGCCTGGGCGCTGTTCAACAGAAAAGCACCATTATTCGGGTTTCCACCAAAGTTTGGGTTGCGAAACTGGAACGTCATGTTTCCGGCCCAACTTAATGGTGAAATTAGCATGAGCAAAACCACTGCATGTTTAACACGCATGAAAGCCTCCGGACAAAATCATGTTTTAGAATTCATCACGCGCTAAATCGCTAGTGCTTAATAGTGTTTGATCTATTTGCCGGCGATTTAATGCTTCCTCAGTTTGTGCCAATGCGAAGACTACAATTTTGTCGAAGTCTTTTTTCGTCGGAAATAAAAAAGTCTGGAAGATAACGTCCTGATTGACCGTTATGGTGATCCAACTTCCCCAACGCGCACTGGGTCTTTCATTAATGGTTAAGTTTCCTGTGTACTCGCTTTCCCACTTATCACTAAAGGCCCGATAAAAATCATGCCCGATTGAAGAGACAGTGTGGTCAGTTAACAGCCCGGGAACCTCCACCTCTACGGTTGTCGCTGCGTGCAGACTCCCGGCAGCAAAGAATAAATTTGCTGCCACAATCCAGGTCAAATACCGTTTCATGGCTTTATCGCCTGAGGTTATCATTGGCCCATGAGACCGCCTGCGTACGGTTTTTGACAGCTATCTTTTTGAAAAGATTATAAAGATGTGTTTTTACCGTATTTTCACTGATAAACAGTGAGCGAGCGATTTCAATATTTGAGGCGCCGATACGCAATTTATTAAGGATCTCTTTTTCACGGTGCGTCAGCAGTGCCGACTCCGTGCTGTTATAACGATAATTTCCAGAGTGCGTGATCAGATAACTGGCAAGTTTTTGCGTGAAGTAACATTCACCGCGCAAGATACCCTGCAAGCCGCTTACGACACGCTGCTCGTCTTCAGTTGCGTAAAAAACACCATTGATATGCGGCCAGTTTTCGATATCCCGATAAGGGTAATCATCAGGAGTATTCAACAATAACGTCTTTATATTGTTGTTTTTTCTACTCAAATTATCTTGCCAGTAATGGATCAGTTTTTTATCTGCCTCCATCATATCCAGTAAAACAATGCAGCTGGAGGATATATCATCCAGAGAACGTTGAATATTATGTAGTTTTCCGGTGAGTGCCAGTGATTGTTTTAAATGCTGTAATAATGCAGTTGCCTGCAAAGAAGGTTTTGTGATCAACAATAATGTATGACCATGAATACTATGGACTTCATTAAACATGATGAAACTCCACTTTTTAGTCGCACACCTGACAGCTGTCTCTACTAAAATAGAGGCACCAGAAGTACTGACAGATGTTGCACTGCTGTGTAGATATAAAATATCGACCCAAAGGGGTGAAAATATTAAAACAAATGGACTTCAACTGATTTCAATCTAGCTATTACAAATCTTAAAGCAAGTGTTAAACATGTAACAACTTGTAAAATTATATATTAAAATGTGATTTTATGGTTTTATTAGAGTTTAGATTTGATAGGAAAGTTGTACATTTTACCTTTGCTGCATAGATTTAAAAAATCATACAAATTATAGTAACACATTGATTTTAAATCAGTTAATTAATGGTTGTTGAGTTTTAGATTTCTAATGAATTCTAAAATCCTTGTCTCAATTTACGTTGGTCAATTTTAGATGGAAAAAAATGACCTTTGTCACGACTTGTACCGATGTCTATCTCGACGTTGTACTGAGAGGCCCTGATATCGTGCAAAATGCACTTTCTCAGTGACTGCATAGAAATTCATTACTGATAGCAAAATAAAAATAAAAGCCAGACCTGAAGCGGTGTTATTCACTGTTAATTAGTACTTTGGTGTGAATCCGGATATAAAAATACCACTCGCGGGTGAGTTATTTAAAATGTTTCCACAGACATACTCTTCATCGTAACGTGGCGTTAACAAATGTAAGTCATGTTAACAACAATTTGAGTGGTAATTAATTTAACTTCATGTACGACCAGGTCCAGGGTGACAACATGAAAAACAAGTTGTTATTTATGATGTTTACAATACTGGGTGTGCCTGGGATTGCATCCGCAACCAGTTATGATTTAGCTAATTCAGAATATAACTTTGCGGTAAATGAATTAAGTAAGTCTTCATTTAATCAGGCAGCCATTATTGGTCAGGTTGGTACTGCTAATAGTGCAAATACTCGCCAGGAGGGCACCAAGTTATTGTCGGTCATTTCGCAAGAAGGTTCAGGTAACCGGGCGAAAACAGATCAGACGGGATCAAATAACTTTGCATATATTGATCAAACGGGTAGCTCTAATGATGCGAGTATTAAACAAAGCTCTTACGGTAATACGGCGATGATTATCCAGAAAGGCTCTGGTAATAAAGCCAATATTACCCAGTACGGTACACAAAAAACAGCAGTTGTGGTGCAGAGACAGTCGCAAATGGCAATTCGCGTTACTCAACGCTAATCCATAAACGACGTTTAAATCAATCCGATGGGGGTTTACCATGAAACTTTTAAAAGTGGCAGCATTCGCAGCAATCGTAGTTTCTGGCAGTGCTCTGGCAGGTGTTGTTCCGCAATGGGGCGGTAATCATCATGGTGGCGGTAGCAACTATGGCCCAGACTCTTCAATGAGTATTTACCAATTTGGCTCAAGTAACGTTGCGAATGCGCTGCAAAGTGATGCACGTAAATCAGACGTGACTATCACACAACACGGACATGGTAACGGTGCGACCGTCGGCCAAGGTGCTGATGACAGTACCATTAGCCTGAAACAGACCGGCTTCCAGAACAGTGCTGATATCAATCAGTGGAATGCAAAAAATGCTGATATCAGCGTAACTCAGTTCGGTGGTCGTAACGGTGCTGTGGTTAATCAGACAGCGTCTGACTCCAATGTGCTGATTCAGCAGGTTGGTTATGGCAACAATGCTACAGCTAACCAGCACTAATTCAGTTTTCTGACTGATAATAAACAGGGCGAAAGCCCTGTTTTTTTTCGGGAGAATATTATGCACACGCTATTACTCATTGCCGCGTTGGCAAACCAAATAACATTCAATACAACTCAGCAAGGTGACATGTACACCATTATTCCTCAGGTGACATTAGCTCAACCGTGCGTATGTGAAGTGCAAGTCCTTGCCGTACGTAAAGGAAAGGGCGGACAAAGTCAGTCACAGCAGAAAACAAGCCTTTCGGTCCCTGCTAATCGGCCAATTGAATTAACAAAAATGAGCTTTAATATTTCACCGGAGGATTCGGTCAAAATTATCGTTACCGTTTCTGACGGGCAGTCTCTGCATCTGTCGCAACAATGGCCTGACTCAAACAGTCACCCATAATTTTTTGCCGGATTTGCATTAAGGGTGTGGCTGGGAGTGCAGTGCTGTTCTATGAATATAGAAACGAACAAACGTTTTATTTGATCGTAACTCGCAGCGGTGAAGGATCATTGCGATCCCTCAAGGATGATTAATCATTGAGGAACCCTTATGTGTACATCATTAAAGCGTATTTTAAATACCGGTTTGTGGGCTTTTTCTCTTTTAACCCTCCCCGCAATGGCGACGCAAATCTTACCCGGCGGGGTTATTCATTTTCGTGGTGCAATAGTTGAAGCACCTTGCGACGTTAACACTCGACAACAACAGATTGAATTGTCATGTATGCGTGATGGCACGATGAGTAATAGTCTCTACGACCTGCAACAGGTCACGACAGCGCCTCAGAGTGTGGAACAAATTGCCACGGTGAAAATGCATTACCTCAATGAACAGAAAAGCATGGCTATTCTGAATATTGAATATAAATGAATCATTCTGGCGTAGGTATGCACGCTTATGGCTAAAAAGTGAGATTTCAAGGAAAACCCTGCTGTACACTTAACGGAGAGTGTTTTGTCAGGGGGAACTTATGCAATCGCGTATTCATGTGTTACAGGGCGACATTACGACGATCGCGGTAGATGTGATCGTCAATGCGGCCAACTCCTCGTTACTGGGAGGAGGTGGAGTCGATGGCGCGATTCATCGTGCTGCCGGGCCTGCGTTGTTGGAGGCCTGCAAACAGGTTATACAACAACAGGGAGAATGCCCGACCGGGCATGCCGTTATCACGCTGGCTGGCGCGCTTCCGGCAAAAGCAGTTATTCACACCGTAGGACCCGTCTGGCAAGGCGGTGATCACCACGAGGCTGAACGACTTGAAGAGGCCTATTTAAATACATTACAACTGGCCTTAGCCAATGGTTATCAATCCATTGCTTTTCCAGCTATAAGCACCGGAGCTTATGGTTACCCACGTGCTGCAGCGGCAGAGATCGCGGTGAAAACGGTGTTGAAATTTATCACCCGACGTACGCTACCTGATCAAATATACTTCGTGTGCTTTGATGAAGAAAACGCTCGACTATACAAGAGATTACTTACCCAACAAGGCGATGAACGCACGGACTGATATGACGCGACTTGAGCGTGCCATCACGCCGCTATGCGTAAACCACCCGGGAGAATGCGGCATTCTGACGTTGGATGACAGCCTGGATGCGTTTGCTGCTCGCTATCGGTTGACAGAAATGGCGGAACGTACCCTGGATGTTCAGTATTACATCTGGGAAAGCGACATGTCCGGGCTATTGTTATTTTCCGTTTTGCTGGCCGCAGCGAAGCGGGGCGTCCGGGTGCGTTTGTTGCTGGATGATAACAACACGCCAGGTCTGGATGACACGCTGCGTTTGCTGGACAATCACCCTAATATTGAAGTCCGCCTGTTTAATCCCTTTTCCTTTCGCATCCTGCGTGCCCTGGGCTATTTAACCGATTTTGCCCGGTTGAATCGACGTATGCACAACAAAAGTTATACCGCTGACGGCGTCGTAACTCTTGTGGGGGGGCGAAATATAGGCGATGCCTATTTTGGCGCAGGCGAACAACCACTGTTTTCCGATCTGGACGTTATGGCTATTGGACCGGTTGTCCAGGATGTTGCAGACGACTTTGAGCGTTACTGGCACAGCCGCTCGGTTTCAACATTGCAAAACGTACTTGAGGTGGCTGAACCAGCTTCTACGCAAAAAATCGAACTTCCCGAATCCTGGTATAATGATGACATCACGCGTCGTTATCTACATAAGCTGGAAACCAGCCAGTTTATGACCCATCTCGATCAGAGGTCGCTGCCGCTAATTTGGGCGAAAACGCGCTTGCTGAGTGATGATCCTGCAAAAGGAGAGGGGAAAGCGCCGCGCCACTCACTATTACCACAGCGTTTGTTTGACGTGATGGGATCTCCCACCGAGCGTATTGATATTATTTCCGCCTACTTTGTACCAACTCGCGCCGGTGTGGCGCAGCTCCTGAGACTGGTGAGAAAAGGCGTTAAGATCGCAATTTTAACTAATTCTCTGGCAGCGAATGATGTCGCGGTTGTTCACGCAGGCTACGCGCGCTGGCGAAAAAAACTCTTGCGCTACGGTGTGGAGTTATACGAGCTCAAACCAACCCGCGATCGCGTTTCAGCAGTTCATGACCGGGGATTAACCGGTAATTCAGGCTCCAGCCTGCATGCGAAAACCTTCAGTATTGACGGTCGTAAAGTGTTTATAGGATCGCTTAATTTTGATCCCCGTTCAACGTTGCTCAATACGGAAATGGGGTTTGTGATTGAGAGTGAAGTACTGGCCGAGTTGATTCATAAACGTTTTATGCAAAGTCAGCGTGACATGGCCTGGCAACTACGTCTTGACCGTTGGGGCAGAATCAACTGGGTTGATCGGCTTTCTGGCAGCGAACAGGTACTGAAAAAAGAACCCGCTACAGGATTCTGGAAGCGGGTTCTGGTGAGGCTTGCATCCGTGTTGCCCATTGAATGGCTGCTCTGAACCATTCAATGCAAGAAAACTAACCGGCTACCGCCTTGTTTTTATCCTGCTTAATGGGCGGTTTACCCGAAAAGAGAAACTTCAGCACCGGGATCCGTAAATGGATTTCGTACAGTATGACCGCAATTCCAACCACAAAAAGCAGACCGCAGAGAAAACCCAGCAGATTCGACTTGATATGCGGTGTGATATACGCGCCAAAAAACAGCGTTAACGGGTGGTGCACCAAATAGATGAACAGCGACGCGTTGACAAAATAGGTCACGCGAGCCGACTGGAAATTCAGTAAACGGTGGCCAAGCGAAAAGACGACATTCACCATCCATAGCCCCATGATCATGGTAATGACATATTCGGTTTCATACATCCAGGCATCGCCGTTGCCGTAACGTTGATTGAGCAGGTATGCGACAAATGCGAATGCGGCGCCTAGCGTGCAGCCGCGCGATGGCGTGGTAAACAGTGCTTTCAGATTCGGATTGATAAACGCCAGCGCACCGAGCATAAAGAAAGGCACATAGAACAGCGTTTGCATAACGATAAAATTAAACATGCCATCGCTGAGAATCGAAGGGTAGAGGATGAAAATCGTTCTTCTGACGGCGGCATAGCCGACACCCAACAATATAAAAATCAGCGTTAATTTGGTCATCGACACCCCCGATGCAGAGGTACCGTCTCCACGCGATAGTCTGTTTTTCATCTGGGTAAATACCCACATGCTCAGGGTCGTTAACACCACCAGAACCAGCAAAAACCACAGATGGGAAATCAGTTCCCAGGCCAGCGCATTGTATTTGTCGTAGCCGCTGAGGGTATGCCAGCTGTCTGCTTTTCCCTTCACGTATTGCAGCATGATAAATTGCGGCAGCGTAAGCAGCGGAATCGCGGTCAGCATAGGGATCCCCACGCGTTCTACACGCACCTTCCACCAGCGTTTTAACGGATAGCGCAAAAAAAGCATGTAGGAAAAATAACCTGAAATGACAAAGAAGACCTGCATGCGAAATGCATGGATAAAGTCGTTAAAAAGGGTTAACCACCAAGACGGTTCTGCGCTGTTCACGTGCCAGGTGTGGGTGGAGTAGATCAATGAAATATGGAATGGGATCCCTAACAACATTAGCCAGGCACGGATGGAGTCAAGAAAATATTCACGTGGTGGTGATACAGAGCTCATAGACAGTTACGTATTCTCAGACTTTTCGTCTTATCCCTAAGACGAATAATGGTTACATTCGAGGGCAACCCTACACGAAGTCCAACAACCTGTCTCCAGGATAAGCACGCAAAGTGAAAACAGGCAGATGAACCTGCTTAAACCATGAGCCAGCGCGCGAACAATACAGGGATTCAGTTGTCGGAGTACCCGATTATCCATTAAAATGGATCGGATCAATATAAGCACACAAAGGGGGAAGTGCTTACTAATTATGAAACATAAACTACAAATGATGAAAATGCGTTGGTTGGGTGCAGCAGTCATGTTAACGCTGTACACATCATCGAGCTGGGCGTTCAGTATTGATGATGTTGCAAAACAAGCTCAATCCTTAGCCGGGAAAGGCTATGAGGCGCCAAAAAGTAACTTGCCCTCCGTTTTCCGCGACATGAAATATGCGGATTATCAACAGATCCAGTTCAATCGCGATAAAGCGTACTGGAGCAATCTCAAGACCCCATTTAAGCTCGAGTTCTACCACCAGGGTATGTACTTCGACACGCCGGTCAAAATCAACGAAGTTACCGCCACGGCGGTGAAAAGAATCAAATACAGCCCGGATTATTTTAATTTTGGCGATGTTCAGCATGATAAAGACACGGTAAAAGATCTCGGCTTCGCCGGGTTCAAAGTGCTGTATCCGATCAACAGCAAAGATAAAAACGATGAAATCGTCAGCATGCTCGGTGCCAGCTATTTTCGCGTTCTGGGTGCAGGTCAGGTCTACGGCCTGTCAGCGCGTGGCCTCGCGATTGATACCGCTCTGCCTTCTGGTGAAGAATTTCCCCGCTTCCGTGAGTTTTGGATCGAGCGTCCGAAACCGACTGATAAACGTTTAACCATTTATGCTTTGTTGGATTCTCCGCGTGCAACCGGAGCGTATCGTTTTGTCATTATTCCAGGCCGTGACACGGTCGTGGATGTTCAGTCCAAAGTTTACCTGCGCGACAAAGTGGGCAAACTGGGTGTGGCACCGTTAACCAGTATGTTCCTGTTTGGACCGAACCAGCCGTCTCCGGCGACAAACTATCGTCCGGAACTGCATGATTCTAACGGTTTGTCTATCCACGCGGGCAATGGGGAGTGGATTTGGCGTCCGCTGAATAACCCGAAACATCTCGCGGTGAGCAGCTTCGCAATGGAAAACCCGCAAGGATTCGGACTGTTGCAGCGTGGCCGTCAGTTCTCGCGTTTTGAAGATATCGACGATCGTTACGATCTGCGCCCAAGCGCCTGGATCACGCCAAAAGGTGAATGGGGTAAAGGTAAGATTGAGTTAGTTGAAATCCCAACTAACGATGAAACGAACGATAACATCGTTGCGTACTGGACGCCGGATCAACTGCCTGAAGCGGGCAAAGAGATGAACTTCAAGTACACTTTGACGTTCACGCGTGATGAGGACAAGCTTCATGCGCCGGAAAGCGCCTGGGTACAGCAGACTCGTCGTTCTACCGGTGATGTAAAACAGTCCAACCTGATTCGTCAGCCTGACGGTACCATCGCGTTTGTGGTGGACTTTACCGGCACAGATATGAAAAAGCTGCCGCAGGATACCCCGGTTACCGCACAAACCAGTATTGGCGACAACGGTGAAATCGTTGAAAGCACTGTGCGCTATAACCCGGTATCTAAGGGTTGGCGTTTGATGCTGCGCGTGAAAGTGAAAGACGTGAAGAAAACCACTGAAATGCGTGCTGCCTTGGTCAATGCCGATCAGACGCTGAGTGAAACCTGGAGCTACCAGTTACCTGCCAATGAATAAGACAACTGAGTATATTGACGTAATGCCGCTTTCGGATATCGAGAAAGCGGCACTGCCGAAAACTGACATCCGCGCCGTTCATCAGGCGTTGGATGCCGAGCATCGTACTTACTCGCGCGAAGATGATTCACCGCAGGGTTCTGTGAAAGCTCGCCTTGTGCAAGCATGGCCGGATTCTTTGGCTAAAGAGCAGTTGGTTAAGGACGATGAGGGCCGCGATCAGCTGCAGGCGATGCCAAAAGCAACGCGTACCTCTATGTTCCCCGATCCCTGGCGTACCAACCCGGTTGGTCGTTTTTGGGATCGCTTGCGTGGGCGCGATGTGACGCCGCGTTATCTTTCGCGTTTGACGAAAGAAGAACAGGAGAGCGAGCAAAAATGGCGTACCGTAGGCACCATCCGCCGCTATACGCTGTTGATTCTAACGCTGGCGCAAACGGTCGTAGCAACCTGGTATATGAAGACGATCCTCCCGTATCAGGGGTGGGCATTTATTAATCCGGTAGACATGATGGGGCAGGATTTATGGGTCTCCTTTATGCAATTGCTGCCCTACATGCTCCAGACCGGCATTCTTATTTTGTTTGCTGTGCTTTTCTGTTGGGTGTCTGCGGGATTCTGGACTGCGCTGATGGGCTTCTTGCAACTGTTGATTGGACGAGATAAGTACAGTATCTCGGCCTCAACGGTTGGGGACGAACCGCTGAATCCTGAACACCGTACCGCGCTGATTATGCCTATTTGTAACGAAGACGTTGATCGCGTATTTGCGGGACTGCGCGCTACGTGGGAATCGGTCAAAGCAACGGGCAACGCCGAACATTTCGATGTTTATATCCTGAGCGACAGCTACAACCCTGATATCTGCGTGGCAGAACAAAAAGCGTGGATGGAGCTGATTGCCGAAGTGCAGGGCGAAGGGCAGATCTTCTACCGCCGTCGTCGTCGTCGCGTGAAGCGTAAAAGCGGCAACATTGATGACTTCTGTCGTCGCTGGGGAAATCAGTACAGCTACATGGTGGTGCTGGACGCTGACTCAGTGATGAGTGGTGACTGTCTGAGCGGCCTGGTGCGTCTGATGGAAGCGAATCCGAATGCCGGGATTATCCAGTCTTCACCGAAGGCTTCCGGTATGGATACGCTGTATGCGCGCTGCCAGCAGTTTGCGACCCGTGTTTATGGACCGCTGTTTACCGCCGGGCTTCACTTCTGGCAGTTAGGGGAATCACACTACTGGGGCCACAACGCAATTATCCGTGTGAAGCCATTTATCGAGCACTGTGCGCTCGCGCCGTTACCGGGCGAAGGCTCGTTTGCGGGATCGATCCTCTCCCATGACTTCGTGGAAGCGGCATTGATGCGTCGTGCTGGCTGGGGCGTGTGGATTGCCTACGATCTGCCGGGCTCTTATGAAGAGCTGCCGCCGAACCTGCTGGATGAACTCAAGCGTGACCGCCGCTGGTGCCACGGCAACCTGATGAACTTCCGTTTGTTCCTGGTGAAAGGGATGCACCCGGTTCACCGTGCGGTATTCCTGACTGGTGTAATGTCCTATCTGTCTGCGCCGCTTTGGTTTATGTTCCTCGCGCTCTCTACCGCATTGCAAGTGGTGCATGCGTTGACGGAGCCGCAGTACTTCCTGCAACCGCGTCAGCTGTTCCCGGTATGGCCGCAATGGCGACCTGAACTGGCGATCGCGCTGTTTGCTTCAACGATGGTGCTGTTGTTCCTGCCGAAGCTGCTGAGTATTTTGCTCATCTGGTGTAAAGGGACGAAAGAGTACGGCGGGTTTATCCGCGTCACGCTGTCGCTACTGTTGGAAGTTCTGTTCTCCGTGCTGCTGGCGCCGGTGCGTATGCTGTTCCACACCGTCTTCGTCGTGAGTGCCTTCCTCGGTTGGGAAGTTGTGTGGAATTCGCCGCAGCGCGATGACGATTCGACCCCGTGGGGTGAAGCGTTTATGCGTCACGGTTCTCAGTTACTGCTGGGGCTGGTGTGGGCTGTGGGTATGGCCTGGCTGGATCTGCGTTTCCTGTTCTGGCTGGCACCGATTGTCTTCTCGCTGATCCTGTCACCATTTGTTTCCGTGATTTCCAGCCGTTCCACGGTGGGGTTACGTACCAAGCGCTGGAAGCTGTTCCTGATCCCGGAAGAGTATTCTCCGCCGCAGGTGCTGGTGGATACCGATACCTATCTGGTGATGAACCGTAAACGTACGCTGGACGATGGCTTTATGCATGCGGTGTTTAATCCGTCGTTTAACGCACTGGCCACGGCCATGGCGACTGCACGCCACCGCGCCAGCAACGTGCTGGAGATTGCACGCGATCGTCATGTGGAACAGGCACTGAACGAAACGCCGGAGAAACTGAATCGCGATCGTCGCCTGGTGTTGTTGAGCGATCCGGTGACCATGGCGCGTTTACATTACCGTGTCTGGAATTCACCTGATAAGTATTCTTCGTGGGTGAACTACTATCAGGGACTGACACTGAACCCGCTGGCGCTCAGGAAAAAATAAGCGTTCTGTAACGTGAAAATACCGGCCTGGTGCCGGTATTTTTTTATATTGAATAGAATGAGTCGTGAGGTAGCAGGTGCGAATATTGGCTGTAGGAATAATGATCTTCTTCCTGAGCGGATGCGGCAGCATTATTAGTCGTACCATCCCAGGGCAAGGACACGGAAACCAATACTATCCTGGCGTGCAATGGGATGTTAGGGACTCCGCATGGCGCTACGTCACTATCCTCGATCTGCCATTTTCGCTGGTGTTTGATACGTTGCTGCTGCCGCTCGACATACATCATGGACCTTACGAGTAATTATCGCTCATCCCATTCATCGGCTGCGGTCTGTCCCTCTTCAGTATCAAGGGGAGGTTCCAGCTGGAATTCACCTTCATCCCATTCGTGAAGCGTATTTTCTTCCTGCCACTCCTGGCGGATTTCAATTTCATCATAGTCGCCATCAAAAACGCTCTGGGCCGCTTCTCCGCTCAGGATTGGAAGGCATTCACCATCTACATCATCCTCGTCAGCAAAGAATTCCGCCTGCCACATAATGTCGCCATCCTGTAGCACGTATTTTTGGACGCTTAGCTGTTGAACGCTGGCGTCGTCTGACTCAAGGTCAGGGTTATCAGCCAGAAACACTTCACGAGCTGCATCAATAGCCTCTTCCAACGTGGCATAAAAATTCATGTCATTCTTTGCCATATTTCTTCTCCTAAGGCGAACAGTAAAGGGGGGATAGATTCAATCTATAGACGGCGATCCGCAGAGCGTCAAACCCGTTAGCTGCATGGCTCACTCAATCAGATGATGACTGCCTGCAATGCCTACGAGACTGGGGGGAAGTAACTTCGGTTGTTTATGAAAAATTTACATTGGCAGATACTGAAGCCGACGTAATATCAGGAAAAAAATTCAAGAAA
Source organism: Citrobacter sp. Cpo126 (assembly GCF_030332445.1). Lineage (NCBI taxonomy): Bacteria > Pseudomonadati > Pseudomonadota > Gammaproteobacteria > Enterobacterales > Enterobacteriaceae > Citrobacter > Citrobacter sp. Cpo126. The sequence continues at coordinate 213,690 of NZ_JAOWHT010000036.1, read as the reverse complement.
AAATAGTAATGTATGTGTTTCTCAATGTAGTAATGAAAATCGAAAAATTAAAAAATGACGATATATAAGGAAATCTTCAGTGTTAAACGTTATTTTTTATGTTTTTTAGAGGGGGAATCCGATCGCTTATGACGTAATATTTCATAACTTAATAAAAATAAAGAAGAAAATTAATGCACAATACGGAAGTGTCGCAGGGGCAATCAATGAAAGTGGCTAAACTTAGTGGTGTCTCTGGTAGTGACAAAGTATCTTTTGTGTATGGGGGCTGTGAATGGTGTGAGTGATACTTAAATAGTATACATAATAAAATATTATTAATGACAAAGGTTATAAATCTATAAGAAACCATTAAATAAGAAATGAATTAGTGTCATTGAATCTGTGCAGATATAATAGTTTGCAAAATCTTATGCTTTATTATATAAAATGCAAAATCAAGAAAGCCCTTAAGGTTGTTATGGATAACGGCAATTCAAATAATAGAAGGTTAATGGCTTTCTATATAATCTGTTTGGCTAGCTATGTTCTTGGTGGAGTGTGTCTTACACAATTTAAATTAACGATACAAAGTGTCCCGCAAACAGTATATCTGATTATAATTGTAGGGTTGTTCTTTTTATATGGGATAATCTTCCTGTTTATGTTATTCCAGTATCTTTGTAGAAAAGATCTCACCTGCCTCATGATATTAGGTATGGCGTTTCTTGGGAATAACATATTTTTCATCGAGACTATCTACATCGTTCAGGGCTTGATTAATGATTATGCCTCAATCGAAAAAAGAACTAACGACATAGCCATATTCTATTACTTTCGGCAGATTAGTTTCATCGCTCTGCTATTTGTTTCATTAAAATCTTATAAAGCATCCTCGACAGTTATTGAAACCAAAGAAAGAGAACCTTGCTATATCGTTCTGTCTTTTTTAATCATGCTTGTTATCTCAGTGGTGGCGCACGCTCTGGCCAGTTACAACCCTAATTTTACACTCGAGATCACAAGCCTGAAGCCTGATAATGTCACTGTGCACTGGCATATTGGGTACATTTATTCGCTTATTGTATCCTGGGGACTGGTCCTGTTGTATTTAATCATTAAAACCAGAACGCATAACATCTTGTGGAAAAGTATAGGGCTACTGTGTTGTTCAGCAATATTGACCAATGTACTACTTCTGAGCCTGGATGAATATAGCATGTATATTTGGTATGTAAGCCGGGGGATTGAGGTGATAAGTGCCCTGTGTATAATCTCAATACTGATGTACAACACCTTCATCATCTTAAAAAAAGAAACGGATTCAGCTATTAAAGACGCAATGACTAAAATATATAATCGTAAACTATTCTATAAGTCATTAAAATCATCATTAGCAAAAGGCGCAGTATGTGTAATGGTTCTGGATATTGATAAATTCAAACGGATTAACGATACCTACGGTCATCAGGAAGGTGACAGAGTGATAATCAGTATTGTTGATATTATCAATAAATCAATCAGAGATACGGATATTTTTGCCAGAGTAGGTGGCGAAGAATTTGCGATCCTTCTTAAGTGTAACGATAAAGATGAGGCAATTGTTGTTGCAGAGCGAATTAGGCGAAATGTAGAGAATGGTACGACAATACCAAACTCATATGAGTTAAAGGAAAAAATGACGATCAGTATCGGTGTATATTGCAGCAAAATTGATGATGAATCAGCGGATAAAGTTGTTTCATACGCCGATGCCGCATTGTATGAAGCCAAAAATTCTGGCAGAAATAAGGTGTGTTACTATTATCATTAAGGTTGAAATATACGCCGTGTAAGATAAGTTTATTATTCCGAACCGGCGAATACAAATACACAAATCATCCCACGACCTCTGTACTCCGACGACGGCGCAGGCTATTCCACGAGTACAGGGCGTTAAACAGTACGACGCCCGCGGTCACACAGAAAACGGCACGAAAACCGTAGTTGGCGGATATCGCTGCCCCCATTAGAGGTCCTGTTACGTTACCGATATCGCGAAATGACTGATTATAACTGAAAATACGTCCAGCTATTTGATTGGTCGAGTTGTAAACCAGCAGCGTTTGTACCGCCGGGAGCAGAGCGCCGTCGGCCGCACCCAATAAAAAGCGCAGAACACCAAGCTGCCAGGGCGTATGTACAAATGACATTGGAATAAGCAGTAACACAGAAACGATCAGCGCGACGAGCAGGATCTTCTCCGGGCCAATTCGATCGCCTAATCTGCCAAGTTTTGGGGCGCTGATTAATGCCGCAACGCCGGGGACAGAGGCTATCATCCCACTGATAAACGCAATATTGCTGACGTTGCCAGCCAACTCTCGAACGTACAGGGTCAGTATTGGCGCGATAGAACCGGTGGCTACCTGAATGATCAAAGTGGTGATAAACAGGCTCAGCACCAGTTTGGGGTTCTTTAAAGAGGCCACGACTTCACGAATGTGCAGCATCTCCTTCTTGCTCACCGGCTGGAAACGCTCGCGGATAAAAAATAGCGTCAGGATGAAGCAGACCAGCAGCACGCTGGCGGTGATGAAAAATACCGGGCGTAATCCGTACTGATCCGCGAGCAGCCCGCCAGCTAGCGGCCCGAGCAGTGCGCCACTAACGCCACCGGTTGAAAGCGTTCCCAGTGCCCAGCCGCTTTTATTGCGTGGAACCTGGGTGGCGATCAGTGCATTCGCATTGGGGATGAATCCACCAAGCAGCCCTAACAAGGCGCGCAGGATTAAGAACTGCCAGATATTTTGCGCCAGTCCCATCAGCAGCATCACAATTGCCATGCCCAACGCGGAACGCAGTAGCATGATTTTTCGTCCTTTGCGATCGGCAAGGCCACCCCAGAAAGGAGAGGCAATGGCTGAAAAGAGAAAGGTGATGCTGAAGACCAGGCCTGACCACATATTCAGGGCGCTATGACCCGTGACGCCGAGACTCTCGACGTAAAGAGGCAAAAAGGGCATGACCAGGCTAAATGCTGCTCCGGTTAAAAAACAACCTAACCAGGCAACGGTGAGGTTGCGTTTCCAGTTTATGGGGGCATCTGAGGGTGACATAGCGATCCGCAGTGTGATGCGCTGTTTGCGCTATCGATTGAATATAAGTAAGCAGGCTAATTATGCGCCTGGTTGATAGTTGCTGCAATGCGGATAGCAGTTAAACCTAAAACGGGTTGGGAGGGTGTTGCAGCCCACTGGACTGCAACACTGCGTCAGTACAGAGAAGGGGAGCCTTCAGGACGCGTCTTGAAGCGACGATGCAGCCACATATACTGCTCTGGCGCCATCATTATGCATTGCTCAACAATTTTGTTCATCCACGCAGCAGTGGTTTCTGCGTCGTCCAACGGTGGTGAGCATTCTGGAGGCAACATAATCAATTGATACCCTTTACCGTCAGGTTTGCGGCGGGGAACAAACGGTACCAGGCAGGCATTGGACATGCGCGAAAGCATCCAGGTCCCTGAGGTTGTTGCGGCTTGTTCAACGGCAAAAAGTGGTACAAACACGCTGGCGCGAGGGCCGTAATCATGATCCGGCGCGTACCAGACCACTTCGCCCTTTTTCAAGGCTTTAATCATCCCTTTCAGGTCTTTACGATCGAGCATTGATTTATTCGAGCGCATGCGGCCCCAGGTTTGTAGCCAGTCCAGCAGCGGATTGTCATTAGGGCGATACACACCAATACCCGGCTCCTGCAAGCCAAACTGGCGCGCACCCAGTTCCAGAGTCAGAAAGTGCAGACCCACTAACAGAATCCCGCGTTTTTGCGCCTGAACATCACGGATATGTTCCATTCCTATCACTTCCGTCCAGCGCGAAATACGCTTATCGGACCAAAACCAGGCCATCCCGGTTTCCATTACGCCCATGCCTACTGATTCAAAGTTCTTGACGACCATCTGCTGGCGTTCCTGCTCACTCATCTGCGGGAAGCACAGTTCCAGATTTCGGGAAACAATTTTTGCCCGACGTTTCATCAAACGTAGCGCCAGTCGACCTAATGCACAGCCCAACTTAAAGAGGATGGGGTAGGGTAACTGCACGATTAACCAAAGGATGCCAATACCCAGCCAGGTTAACCAATAGCGTGGATGCAGTAACGCAGCCGAAAACTTGGGTAAATTCGTCATGTCTATCCTGTCTTCAAACGACCAATTCCCTGTATTGTCGCATTTTTTCGCGCGTATCAAAAATTTGTGACGGGAGAACGGTGATTAATTCCGCAATTGTTGTTGCGATTTTATCGTGAAGTATGAAATGTAGCGTAAAATGTGTGGATGTAAATTGGCGATGTTTGCTTTATTATGCCGCCGATTTTCATTTATTCCTTATTTGCAGGATACGTACACCATGCCAGTGCTACACAACCGCATTTCGAACGACGCCCTCAAAGCCAAAATGCTGGCCGAGACCGAGCCGCGCACGACGATCTCATTCTATAAATATTTCACCATTGCCAATCCTCAGCACACGCGTGATGCGCTGTACCAGATGTTCACCGCATTGAACGTCTTCGGGCGAGTATATCTTGCCCATGAAGGAATTAACGCGCAAATCAGCGTACCGCAAAGCAACGTCGAGGCATTTCGCCAGCAGCTCTATGCGTTTGATGCTGCATTGAAGGATTTACGTCTGAATATTGCGCTGGATGATGACGGTAAATCGTTCTGGGTACTGCGTATGAAAGTCCGCGAACGTATCGTGGCGGATGGTATTGACGATCCAGACTTTGACGCCAGCAACGTGGGGGATTATCTCAAGGCTGCAGAAGTAAATGCCATGCTGGACGATCCTGAAGCGGTATTCATTGATATGCGCAACCACTATGAATATGAGGTGGGTCATTTCGAGAATGCGCTGGAGATCCCGGCAGACACGTTCCGCGACCAGTTGCCGAAAGCTGTTGAAATGATGCAGGCGCATAAAGATAAAAAAATCGTGATGTACTGCACGGGTGGGATCCGCTGTGAGAAAGCCAGCGCCTGGATGAAACACAATGGATTTAGCAAAGTCTGGCACATTGAGGGCGGTATTATTGAGTATGCCCGCAAGGCGCGTGAACAGGGACTTCCGGTACGTTTTGTCGGTAAAAACTTTGTCTTTGATGAGCGTATGGGCGAAAGGATCTCTGAAGATGTTATCGCGCATTGCCATCAGTGCGGCACGGCGTGCGATAGCCATACTAATTGCAAAAATGATGGCTGCCATCTGTTGTTTATTCAGTGCCCGGCTTGTGCGCAGAAATATAAAGGCTGCTGTAGCGAGCTGTGTAGCGAAGAGAGTGAGTTGCCGGAAGAGGAACAACGGCGTCGTCGTGCGGGACGTGAAAATGGCAATAAAATCTTCAATAAATCACGCGGTCACCTGAATACCAAACTGGGTATTCCAGACCCTGCGCAATAACATGATGCCGGATGAGGGGCAGAACCTCATCCGGTAATTCATGCGTTACTTCTGCTGAACACCTTCCACTGAGATGATCAAATCGACTTCCTGCGATGCAGGTCCGAGATCGGTGGTGATGTTGAAATCCTTCAGCTTAATCTTACCTTGCGCTTCAAAACCAGCGCGCGTACCGCCCCAGGGATCGCCACCCTGACCGATGAGCTTCGCGTCCAGCGTAACCGGTTTGGTAACGCCGTTCAGGGTCAAATTACCGCTGATATCTAGGTCATTCCCCTCTTTTTTCACGCTGGTGGAGCTGAAGGTCGCCTGCGGGAATTTTGCCACGTTAAGGAAATCTGCACTGCGCAGATGCTTGTCGCGTTCGGCGTGATTAGTGTCAACGCTGTTGGTGTTGATGGTTACGTTAACCTTATCGGCTGCGGGATTTTTCTCATCAAAGGTAAACGTACCGTCGAAATCTTTGAAAGTGCCGTACAGCCAGCTGTAACCCAGATGCTGAATACGGAAATTAACAAAGGCATGCTGTCCTTCCTTGTCAATTTTGTAATCTGCCGCCACGGCCGACCCGGTGGTGAATAAAAGAGAAGCGAGTGTAAGTCCCAGCAGGTTTTTTTTCATTTTAAGCTCCATAGTCAGATGACGATTTTCCCAACATGCGATTGAGGGTATCGTCGTTATCAATAAAGTGATGTTTCAGGGCCATCAGTCCGTGTAGTAGGGATAAAATCACCACGGTCCACGCAAGCCACAGGTGCAAGCTACCGGCGAGGTCGGCCTGGGAACCCGCATTGGCCAGGGTGGCGGGAATGTCGAACCAGCCAAAGACGCTTATCGCTTTGCCATCTGCGGTGGAAATCAGATATCCGCTGATGACTATTGAAAAGAGCAGCAAATAAAGTGCGAGGTGACCCATTGCCGCGGCGATACGGGTTAAACGGGAGTAGCTTGCCAACGCAGCAGGCGGAGGGGAGAACAACCGCCAGATAACGCGGATAACCAGTCCCATCATGAGTAGGATGCCGATGCTTTTATGCAGTTCGGGGGCCTGGTGATACCAGCCATCATAGTAGCTAAGCGTGACCATCCATAACCCCAACGCAAACATGCCATATACAGCAATCGCAATCAGCCAATGTAATGTGGCTGACACTACGCCATAGCGCTGTGGAGTATTATTGAATTGCATAAGTACACCGATTGATATTTCAGAAGTGAATGAAAATGGCGTGTAAAAGACATTAATGCAACTAATAAATAACAATAGTGATGATATTTATTTTTTGTTCAATTAAGTTGACTGATTGTTGAGGTAATCATCAAGGGATTAGTGCGAAAATATGTGGCGGGGCTTAGTCTATGGGATGTTATGGTTTTTGTTATTGTTCAGTTTATTGCAATGAAAATTAAGCTAATCTCAATTTTTGTCAATTATTGTCAGCGCGCAGGAATCAGAAAAACATAATATATATTACATCCATAATGGCCAGCAGTGACCATAAAATAATGTAGAGCATAAGATGCTCGCGAATATTATTAACCAGATAGTGAAAGATACGGCGCATTGACGTTATTCCTGTCATTAAAAATGGCCTCACCAACGAGGCCATTCATTTATTATCACTTAAAACGGCTTAGCCTGAAGGGGGTCAGGTCAAAGTCAGACGGTTTGTCCTGAGCGAAGTCTGCCGCAATCTCTCCCAGTACAGAGGCAAACTTAAAGCCATGTCCGCTCAGTCCGGTAATGATCAGCGTGTTGTCATGTTCCGGCAGAGTATCAATTATAAAGTCTTCATCTGGTGAATTATCGTAAGTGCAGGATGCGCCGTGCAGGCAACAGCCAACGCCAGGCAGAATTGTGCGCAGGAATGGGAAGGCTTCAGAACCGTCGCTGGCTACAGCGGCAAATGGCTTACGCTCTTCTGCAGAATGGATTACCTGTCCGCCATTGTGCTTACCAATTTTCAGCTCGTCGTTTTCAGCCGGGAAACCGTAGTATTGATCGCCATTTGGCAGCTCGCCGGTGAAAGCCGGGAAGTTATTCTTAACGCTGTAGCGCCCATCGGCCTGATACCAGGCGAACACTTTGCGCACCGGTTGTATCGGTAGTTCAGGGACTAAAGCCTGCACCCAGGTACCGGCGCTGATCACTGCTTTTTTCGCATGGTAGTCACCGTCAGCCGTTTCTACCGTGATGCCATCATCACCGTGATGAATTGCGCTGACCGGGCATTTAAACAGTTGCGCACAGCCTGCTTCTTCCGCCAGACGGATCCAGGTTTTAATTGCTAACTCACTGCGTAAAAAACCGGACTCCGCTTCAAACAGACCGATATAGTTGTCAGGTACGCGAATTTCCGGCCAGCGAGCCATGATGGCCGCTGCATCTAATTGTTCAACGTTAAGTTGCCACTGTTTTGCGCTTTGCGCTGCAGTTGCTATGAAGGTTGACTCTGCCGGACCGAGGTTGATAACTCCGGAGCGAACAAAAATCGGTTCTTCATTATGGGTGGACAGTTCATCCCACAATGTTTGCGCACGTAGCACCAGCGGAACGTATTTTTCGCCTTCGCCATAAGCATGACGAATTAATCGAGTATCGCCGTGGTGGCTGCCCTGTTGATGTGGTGGCATATGCGCATCGATCATCAGAACCTTCAGACCGGCACGAGTGGCATAGTATCCAGCTGCGGCGCCTACCGAACCGCTGCCAATAATGATTAAGTCGTATTTCATCCGCTTCTCTCTGCAATCGCGATAGTAGAAGGGTAAATAACTGACCTGGAATATTCAACCTGGAAATAAGAAAGGCACCGCTAAGGTGCCTTTGATGGTTGGATGTATCAGGTTTAATGTCGCTGATACTCATTTACCTGGTAATCGCCAGATTCAATTTTGGCGATTCCTGCTTCTAATATCGAAATAAATTGCCTGGCAACATCAGTGGTTAACCAGAGCGTTTGACCAACTTCAGTCCCATCCGGGTCAGGGCGGTTCGGGGTTTGGTAGTGCAAACGCAGCATCAGCGCATCGTAGCTATCAACAGTGCTGATGTCCCACCCTACAAGCGGATGAGTCTGAATGACTTCATTATTCTTTTCCATCATGCCCCCTAATTCGTGTTACTAGACAACGGTTTTCGAGGTTCAATGCGTTTTTTTCTGAAGCAACTTCAGTATATCAATAAATAAGGGTATTCATTGAAAATTTAAAGAGGGAAGGGCATAAAATTTTTGTTTTCAGCGTTATCTGACTAAGAAACCGACATGTTATTCATTTTTTTTTAGTATGTTGCACAATTATTTTGTTGTTTTGGTTAAAAGATAATCGGTGGGTTAATATTAAATTAAATGCTCGTCAGAAGAAATGCGCGATTGATTACAAGATAGCGTGTATAAAAAAGCCGGGGCGACCCGGCAAACAAACATCACTGCATATCATTATTTATTCGTTGATGAACCAGTCATCCGCGCTTTCCCAGGTTTCCTGTAGGATTTCGCTGATGCGTTCTTTGTCCTCTTTGGTCGCGCCAATAACCGACAGATTGTTTGCGCCGGCATAACGGACGGTAACGTTACCTTCGTTATCCGGAAAATGGTGCTGAATACGGCGGGAGAGTTCACCTGCCAGTGCGTCAATTGCACCGGCAGGTAAAGGTGAAGTTTTGGCAATAGTGACTTCAATACGCATAGTAGCCCCCTGTGGAATATACTGGTTATTTATACAGTTATTCGAATCGGTTGGCTACACTTTTTTTAGCTTTTTACTGACCAGCGTACCGTTTCGCCACCCAGGAAAGGCACCAGCGTATCGTCTTCCAACGCTATGCTCTCAGGAATCAGGTGCTCCACGCGTTCCAGCTCAATAAAGGTCTCATTTACCGGCAAACCATAGAACTGTGGGCCGTTGAGTGAGCAGAAGGCTTCGAAATGGTCCAGCGCATTCATCTCTTCAAACACGGTGGCATAGCTGCCTAGTGCGGTCGGTGCATTAAAGCATCCAGCACAGCCACAGCTTGACTCTTTGCGATGACGTGCGTGCGGCGCTGAGTCGGTACCGAGGAAGGCGCGCGTAAACCCGCTGGCAACCAGTTCACGCAGCGCCTGTTGGTGGACGTTACGTTTGAGGATCGGCAGGCAGTACAGGTGAGGACGAATCCCGCCAACCAGCATGTGGTTGCGGTTAAACATCAGGTGCTGTGGCGTAATAGTCGCTGCCAGATGCTCGTTACCGTCGCGCACGTATTCGGCAGCATCTTTGGTAGTGATATGCTCGAACACTACTTTCAGCGAGGTCAAACGCTGGCGCAGCGGTTCCATCACCGTTTCAATAAAGCGCGCTTCGCGATCGAAAATATCGATATCTGCATGCGTCACTTCGCCGTGCACCAGCAGCGGCATATCCAATTTTTCCATCCTCTCCAGCACCGGCATGATGGCGTCAATAGAGGTTACGCCATGCGTCGAGTTGGTGGTGGCATTGGCCGGATAGAGTTTTGCTGCGGTGAATACGCCTTCGTTAAATCCACGTTCCAGCTCGTTGGGATCCAGCGTATCCGTTAAGTAGCAGGTCATTAATGGTGTGAAGTCGTGTCCAGCAGGTACCGCGTCAAGAATGCGCTGGCGATAAGCGATAGCCGCGTCAACCGTGGTGACGGGCGGTGCCAGGTTCGGCATGACAATGGCGCGACCATAAATTTCACTGGTGTAGGGCACGACAGTTTTTAACATGTCGCCATCGCGAAAGTGAAGATGCCAGTCGTCTGGGCGGCGGATCTTTAAAACCTGGGATGGTGCAGTCATTAATATGCTCCGGCTGAGGATAGTCTTTTTTGCCGGAAACAAAGGATAAGCGGAAACGTTTTCGTTTGCACGAAAAAAAAGGGCGCATCGGCGCCCTCAGTTTTATTAGTCGGTGAACGGGATGATGATTTCCCCCGGTTTCACCTCAATTCCCTTCGCCAGTTTTTTCGCCAGTGCTTCACCCTGGCTACTGTCATCCTGCAGAATGTAGGCTGGCTGCTGGTTGAAATAGTTACGCAGCGACTGGTTTAAATAAGGCATCAGCGTTTGCAGTACCGACTGCATTTTTTCTGGTGTAACGGTCGCATCCACGACTTCCATCTCTTGCAGATAAATTGCGCCTTTCTCTTTGTTGAATACCGGTAAGGCTTTTAACTTCAGCTTCATGGTCGCTTTTTGGCTGCCAAACAGGGAATTCATGTCCAGGTTGGCATCACCGGTCAGCGTCACTTTATTGGGTTCTTCACGGCCAATCTGACTGGCGAGATTATTTAGTACGATGTGTGCTTCAGCAACGCCGGGCAAGCCGATATCTTTAGAAAAGTTATTATGCTTTGCCAGGGCCTGATTAATTTCTTGCTCGCTAACCGTGTATTGCGTGAGTTGATTACAACCAACCAACAGGCCGCTGACAATCAGTGCAGCGGCAAAAAAAAACTTTTTCATGGGGTTCCTCAACATGATGCATGTGGCGTAATCGTGACACAAAGCATCATCGAGTACCAGCGCCCCGGACGCCAGCAGAAAAAACTGAAAAGCGCCCGGACGCAGGTTCGGCTATCAGGCGTCTGGCTCCAGCATGCCTCTCGTTGGGCGTTTGAGACTGAATTGCCAGCCCAGCGCCAGGAAGGTGATGAGGCCGATAATACCGAGCATCATCCAGGGCAACTCAGGCTGTGCCAGGGCTTTGCCCATGTCAAACAGCCAGCCGCCGCCGATATATCCAATTGCGCCGCCGATAGCGAGCCCCAGTCGACTGAAGCCCATATAGCTTCCTCTGGCACGTGCATTCGCCAGTGAGGCGCTAAGGGTTTCACGCGCGGGTTCGGCGATGATCGAGCCAATATAGAACGTACAGATCAGGGTGAACAACTGCTGCAAATTCCCCACCAGACCGATCGGCATCATGCTCAGAGACATCACCAGCAGACCGGCCATCAGACGATGTTCAAGGCGAAAACGTTTTTCACTCCAGCGGGCAATTGGGTAGAGCAGCGTCAATGAGAGGCATGCCTCGATGGCATACATCCATTTCACAGCGGCCGGTGAACCTGCGATGTCGTTCACCATGATTGGCAGCATCAGCATCACCTGTACCGCCAGCATGTAATAGCCCGCCAGTGTCAGCACATAGGTGACAAAGCGCTTGTCATGCATCACGTGGCTCATCCCTTCGCGCACTGGAATTTTCACTGTCGACAGCTTCCATGCCGGGAGCAGCCAGGCGTTAAACGCCGCGCACAGAACGAACAAAATTGCGCCGGTGGCACAGACAAGACGGAAATCGTATTGCAATAACCAACTGCCAAGCAACGCGCCAACCACGGCCCCGGCGCTATCCTGCATCATCAGAATAGAGAAAAAGCGCCCGCGCTTTTCCGGTCGGATCAGTTTAACCACCAGCGCCGAACGGGGTGGGTCGAATAGTGTACCGCCCAGTCCGGAGAGAAAGCAGGAAAACCACAGCAGCCACGGCTCATGGGCAATGCCCATGGTGGCGAACCCGGCAGCGCGCATCAGCATGCCGGTGACGATCATCGGTTTTGCACCGAAACGGTCCGCAATAGCACCGCCGAAAATACCCAACCCCTGCTGGATAAATTGACGTAATCCTAGTGCAATACCGACCATCACGGCGGCCCAGCCCATTTGGTCGACGAAACGAATTGAGATCAGCGGGAAAACGACGAAGAAACCCAGCACGACCAGCATATTATCGATGAGAAGGAAGTATTTACCCAGGTTCCTTGCCTGCGAGACTTGCGACATTTCCCCTCCAGGGAAAAACTCGTCACTCTGGATAGAGTTTAAAAGATAAGCACCTCCTATTCTGCGGTGTCGTCATCGCTTTTCCCACCCTTCGCGGGACAATATTTTTTTATCAAAAGTCCGTCTTGATAGAGAGTTTTCATCAAAATGTGTGAATAATTCAAAAAATGGCATTTTGCTCTTTTCACAGGGCGTATTCGCACAGGTATAGTAATGCGAATAGCGTATTGAAGACGTTACGGGAAGGAGTAGGTATAGAATGTTTGGCTATCGCAGTAACGTGCCAAAAGTGCGCTTAACCACCGACCGCATGGTCGTGCGTTTAGTGCATGAGCGTGATGCCTGGCGTCTGGCAGATTATTACGCAGAAAATCGTCATTTCTTAAAACCCTGGGAACCTATTCGCGATGAAAGCCACTGCTATCCGTCCGGCTGGCAGGCGCGTCTGAGCATGATCTCTGAGTTTCATAAACAGGGCACCGCCTATTATTTTGCGCTGCTCGATCCGGACGAAAAAGAGATTATCGGCGTTGCGAACTTCTCAAACGTGGTGCGGGGATCCTTCCATGCCTGTTATCTCGGCTACTCCATTGCGCAGAAATGGCAGGGGCAGGGGCTAATGTATGAAGCCTTAACCTCGGCCATCCGTTATATGCAGCGCACGCAGCATATTCACCGCATTATGGCTAACTACATGCCACATAATAAGCGCAGCGGTGACCTGCTGGCGCGACTGGGTTTTGAAAAAGAAGGGTATGCCAAAGACTACCTGCTGATTGACGGGCAGTGGCGCGATCACGTGCTGACGGCGTTGACCACATCAGAATGGACCCCCGGCCGCTAAGTTTCAGATGCAGCCATGATTAATGGAGAAGACGATGAAATACGAATTAACCGCCACCGAAGCACGAGTGATTGGCTGTTTATTAGAAAAACAAGTGACCACGCCGGAACAGTACCCACTCTCCGTTAATGGAGTCGTAACAGCCTGCAATCAAAAAACGAATCGTGAACCGGTGATGAACCTGTCGGAATCGGACGTGCAGGAGCAGTTGGATAACCTGGTTAAGCGACATTTTCTGCGCACGGTGAGCGGTTTTGGCAATCGCGTCACGAAATATGAGCAGCGTTTCTGCAACTCTGAATTTGGCAATCTGAAGCTTAGTGCCGCAGAGGTGGCCATAATCACCACACTGCTGCTGCGGGGCGCTCAGACGCCTGGTGAACTGCGTAGCCGCGCATCCCGTATGTACGAATTCAGCGATATGGCCGAAGTGGAGTCGACGCTGGAAAATCTGGCGAACCGGGAAGATGGGCCTTATGTGATCCGCCTGGCGCGTGAGCCGGGCAAACGTGAAAGTCGCTATATGCACCTGTTTTGTGGTGAGGTTGATGAAGCCATTGCCGCGGCAGATGAACCCCCTGTAGCCTCCGGTGATCTGCAGGCGCGCGTGGAAGCGCTGGAAACGGAAGTCGCAGAGCTTAAGCAGCGACTTGATTCCTTGCTGGCGCACCTGGGAGACTAACGTGAAAAAATTACGTATCGGCGTAGTCGGCCTGGGAGGTATTGCACAAAAGGCCTGGCTACCCGTGCTAGGCACCTCCGCGGACTGGACGCTGCAAGGCGCATTTTCACCTTCACGCGATAAAGCACAGCGTATCTGTGACACCTGGCGAATACCCTACGTGGATTCATTGAAGAATCTGGCGCAAACCTGCGACGCGGTTTTCGTCCATTCCAGTACCGCGACGCACTATGCGGTAGTTAGTGAATTGCTGAATGCCGGAGTTCACGTGTGTGTGGATAAACCGCTGGCGGAAAACCTGCACGAGGCTGAGCAACTGGTCGAGCTGGCCGCGCGGAAAAAACTCACGCTGATGGTCGGGTTTAACCGTCGATTTGCACCGCTGTACCAGGATCTCAAAACCCAGTTGGGCACCGCAGCGTCAGTACGTATGGATAAGCACCGTACGGATAGCGTTGGGCCGCACGATCTGCGCTTCACTCTGCTGGACGACTATCTGCACGTGGTCGATACCGCTTTGTGGCTGGCGGGAGGGCAGGCGCAGTTAAATAACGGCACGCTGCTGACCAATGAATCTGGTGCGATGCTCTACGCCGAGCATCATTTTTCTGTCGGTCAAATGCAGATAACGACCAGTATGCATCGCCGTGCCGGTAGCCAGCGCGAGAGCGTGCAGGCGGTGACGGACGGCGGCCTGATTGACGTCACTGATATGCGGGAATGGCGGGAGGAGCGTGGGCAAGGTGTTGTTCATAAGCCGATAGCGGGCTGGCAAACGACCTTAGAACAGCGTGGTTTTGCCGGATGTGCGCGTCATTTCATTGAGTGCGTGCAAAATCAGACGGTTCCCCAGACGGCAGGCGAGCAGGCGCTACTGGCCCAGCGTGTTGTTGAAAAGCTGTGGCGGGAGGCGATGGCTGAATAACCCCCTGTAACATCTGGCGGTAGTAATTCATTGTAATCCAGGTACTATATGCCCACTCAAAATAACACCTCTTTTCAACCATAGGCTGGTTTGTCGGCCTGATAAGGTGCCAGGGTGTCGCCATCAGGCACAGCAAAAGTGTCGGATGGCGGCGAGAATGCCTTATCCGACCTACGGGCAGGTTTGTCGGGGTTTTGCCTCAGAGTCTGGAATACAACATAGATGAATTTATTAAAGTCGCTGGCAGCCGTCAGCTCGATGACGATGTTTTCACGTGTGCTGGGTTTTGCGCGTGATGCGATTGTCGCCAGAATCTTTGGTGCAGGGATGGCGACAGATGCCTTTTTTGTGGCATTCAAACTTCCTAACCTGTTGCGCCGAATTTTTGCCGAAGGCGCATTTTCGCAGGCATTTGTGCCGATTCTTGCTGAGTACAAAAGCAAGCAGGGGGAAGATGCTACCCGCGTGTTTGTTGCCTACGTTTCCGGACTGTTGACGCTGGCGCTGGCCGTGGTGACGGTAGCCGGGATGTTGGCTGCGCCATGGGTGATATTAGTCACCGCGCCGGGATTTGCCGACACAGCGGATAAATTTGCGCTGACCACTCAACTGCTGCGGATCACTTTTCCCTATATTCTACTGATTTCACTGGCCTCACTCGTTGGTGCGATCCTTAATACCTGGAACCGCTTTTCCATTCCTGCGTTTGCCCCGACCTTTCTGAATATCAGCATGATCGGCTTCGCGCTATTTGCGGCACCCTATTTTAACCCGCCGGTGCTGGCGCTGGCGTGGGCCGTTACGGTTGGTGGCGTGCTACAGCTGATTTATCAGCTTCCGCACTTGAAGAAAATTGGCATGCTGGTGCTGCCGCGCGTGAACTTCCGTGATGCGGGGGCGATGCGTGTCGTCAAGCAAATGGGCCCGGCGATCCTTGGGGTATCGGTCAGCCAGATTTCACTGATCATCAATACGATTTTCGCCTCGTTTCTGGCCTCTGGCTCAGTTTCATGGATGTATTATGCCGACCGTCTGATGGAGTTTCCGTCCGGTGTTCTGGGCGTGGCGCTGGGGACTATCCTGCTGCCATCGCTGTCCAAAAGCTTTTCCAGCGGTAATCATGATGAATATTGTCGCCTGATGGACTGGGGCCTGCGCTTGTGTTTCCTGTTGGCATTACCGAGTGCCGTAGCGTTGGGTATTCTGGCCAAACCGCTGACGGTGTCTCTGTTCCAGTACGGTAAATTTACCGCCTTTGATGCCGCGATGACCCAGCGTGCGCTGGTGGCGTACTCGGTAGGTTTGATTGGCTTGATCGTGGTGAAAGTGTTGGCTCCGGGCTTTTACTCGCGCCAGGATATTAAAACGCCAGTGAAGATTGCCATTGTGACGCTGATTATGACCCAGGTGATGAACCTGGCGTTTATCGGGCCGTTAAAGCATGCCGGATTGTCGCTGTCGATTGGTCTGGCGGCATGTCTGAACGCTTCACTGCTGTACTGGCAACTGCGGAAACAGAAAATCTTTACCCCACAACCGGGCTGGACCTGGTTCCTGGCGCGTCTGGTGATTTCCGTGCTGGTGATGTCTGCGGTGCTGGTTGGGATGCTCTACATCATGCCGGATTGGTCGCAGGGAACGATGTTGTGGCGTCTGCTGCGTCTGATGGCGGTCGTGGTGGCAGGTATTGCCGCTTACTTCGCAGCACTCGCCGTACTGGGCTTTAAAGTAAAAGAGTTTGTGCGCCGGACGGCGTAATGGATCAATGCCGGATGGCGGCATAACGCCGTATCCGGCCTACAAAAGGCGTAGGCCTGATAAGCAAAACGTTATCAGGCTGACATCAAATAGAGAATTTTTTCCCGCCGCGGTGCGCAGCAGAGGTTTGACCGTTTGCGCCATACAACGCCGGTTCCTGGTGCGGTTTCAGCACTTGTATTGCTTGTTGATTACGCTCGATCTGCCCTTCCAGCAGCCAACCGTTGTGCTGGTTGAGGTCGCGTAAATGCTGTGTTTTCTTGGTGATAGTCTGCCAGCGTTCAGCAATCTCATCATTGGCGCTGCGCGTGGCGTCATGTTCCAGGCGGCGCTGCTGCTCAAGATAATCAAGGGTTGCCAGCAAGGAGCTTTTTTCTTCTGTAATACGCTGTAGCTGGCTGCCGTTGATATGCCCTGCGGAAAGCTGCTGCTGTTCAGCATCCATTACCGTTTTCAGGTCATTGAGGACGGTCGTCATCTGGTCAAGTATTTCTGACAAACGAGTCATACTTTATTTACTCTGTAGGTAGCTCTGCGCCTCGCGAATCAGCGAGTCGGCAATTTTTCCGGTATCCATTTTCAATTCACCGTTACGGATTGCGGTTTTCAGTGCTTCCACACGTTCCATATTGATGTCATTGGTGCCGGGCTGCATCAGTTTGGCCTGAGCGTCGCTCAGCATGACGCTGGTGCTGGTGGTCGCGGTGGTTTTTTCCTTCCGCGCTTTTTGCACCGGCGCATCGCTGGTTTCACGCGGCTGAACGGTGCTTACTGGCTTCAATGGTGAGGTACGATCAATGCTCATTTTATTTTTCCTCATCGAGGGGTTACGCTATAGCGGCCCGCTGTAATCATTGGTTGTTTATCTATCGGCACACGCTAAAAAATCTTTAACCTATTATAGGTTAATAAGAATATTCCCATCAGAATCGACGACGCCGCTCACCACCTGGCCTGAAATCATCCGCACTCGCGCATTCTGTGCGACAGCGGCGTTGTTCAGCGCTTTACCTTCGGCATTGACCCGAAAGCCATCTCCGTTAGCAATTACCAGCACGCGCTGACCGGCCTTGATCCGCCATGCCTGGCGCAACATCGAAAGCTGTATCGGTTGGCCCGGCACCAGATCGCGCAGGCTCACTGCATCCTGCACCTGACTCATATCCAGCACCGCGCGCGGCGGTAGTTGGTCCAGTCGACCACGTTTCAGCGTTACGCTGGCTGGGGTCAAGGTGCTACCTCGCGCTACGGACGCAGCGGCAACAACGTAGTTTCCCGTCGCCTGCACGTTCACTTGCAGATAACGTTTTTCGTTGGCACAGCGGGCCAGCACATTCACATTGCCCCACAGTTTCGCGCTACCTGACACGCTTAATGCTGGTTGTTCGCAGTTGGGCAATAAGTTTGGTGACGTTCGGATAGTGACCACCACCTCATCGCTAAATCCGGCCAGGCGCTGGGAAAACCATGCCGTTAGCTGCGAATTCAGGTCTTGCGCCAGCGTCATAGGGCTGAACAGCAGTGCTGCCACGACTATTCCACGTTTAAACGTTTGCATCAAAACCTCGCGCTTTTTCAGGTAGTGGCAGGATTTTACCTGTGTGACGCAGTCATCAACGCAACAAATAGCGACGCATTTTGCGTTTATTCCGGCGATAACGCGCGCGTAATGGGATTTAAGCTGTCGGCTGAATTTTGTCATTTGCGGAGGAGATATGCTCGATAAGCTCGACGCCGCCTTACGTTTTCAACAGGAAGCGCTGAATTTGCGCGCCCAACGCCAGGAAATATTGGCGGCCAACATTGCCAATGCCGACACGCCGGGGTACCAGGCGCGCGATCTGGATTTCGCCAGTGAATTAAAAAAAGTCATGGTGCGAGGACGGGAAGAAACCGGCGGCGTTTCGTTGACGCTGACCTCTGCACAACACATCCCAGCCCAGACCGTTTCTGCGCCGTCTACGGAGCTGCTCTACCGTATTCCTGACCAGCCGTCTCTTGATGGCAACACGGTAGATATGGACCGGGAGCGCACGCAATTTGCAGACAACAGCCTCAAATATCAAATGGGGCTGACGGCGCTGGGTGGACAAATCAAAGGCATGATGAACGTGCTGCAAGGAGGGAACTAATTCGTGGCGCTGTTAAATATTTTTGATATCGCAGGTTCTGCGCTGACGGCTCAGTCTAAACGCCTGAACGTCGCGGCCAGCAACATGGCGAATGCGGATAGCGTCAGCGGACCCGACGGTCAGCCGTATCGCGCGAAGCAGGTTGTTTTTCAGGTAGATGCTGCGCCAGGTGCGGCAACCGGTGGCGTAAAAGTTGCTGACGTCATTGAAAGTCAGGCGCCGGATAAGCTGGTTTATGAACCCGGTAATCCGCTGGCCGATGCGAACGGCTACGTAAAAATGCCGAATGTGGACGTTGTTGGCGAGATGGTCAACACCATGTCTGCCTCACGTAGCTACCAGGCAAACGTCGAAGTGCTCAACACCGTGAAAAGCTTGATGCTTAAAACGCTGACGCTAGGCCAGTAAAGGAGGCGCACATGTCTATTGCTGTAAAAATGAATGACCCGAGCACGACGGGAGTTAATGCCGCCACGGGGAACAGCTCCCTGACGGGCAGCAACGCCGCTGACCTGCAAAGCAGCTTTCTTACGCTGCTGGTTGCACAACTGAAAAACCAGGACCCTACCAACCCGCTGCAAAACAACGAACTGACTACCCAGTTGGCGCAAATCAGTACCGTGAGCGGGATTGAGAAACTGAACACCACGTTAGGGTCGATCTCCGGGCAGATCGACAACAGTCAGTCGCTGCAGGCCAGTACGCTGATTGGCCACGGTGTCATGATCCCGGGTACCACCATCCTGACCGGTAAAGGGACAGAAGAGGGTGCCAAAACCACGACAACACCATTTGGAATTGAGCTGCAGCAACCGGCAGATAAGGTTACCGCAACCATTACCGATAAAGACGGCAAAGTGGTGCGCACCATTGACATTGGCGGGTTGAAAGCAGGCGTTCATACCTTCACCTGGGACGGCACCATGACCGATGGCACGGATGCACCAAGCGGTTCTTACAACGTGTCAATTGCTGCCAGTAATGGCGGAACGCAACTGGTGGCCCAGCCGCTTCAGTTTGCGCTGGTGCAGGGCGTTATTCGCAGTAACGGCGGTAATACGCTGGATCTGGGCACCTATGGAACCACCACCCTCGACGAAGTACGGCAGATAATTTAAGCCTTCACACTTATCAGGAGTAAGTCATGGCCTTTTCTCAAGCGGTCAGCGGTCTGAACGCTGCAGCGACCAACCTCGATGTCATTGGTAACAACATCGCCAACTCCGCCACCTACGGTTTTAAATCTGGCACGGCATCTTTTGCCGATATGTTTGCCGGTTCGAAAGTCGGTTTGGGCGTTAAAGTTGCGGGTATTACTCAGGACTTTACCGACGGTACGACCACCAACACCGGACGTGGTCTGGATGTTGCTATCAGCCAGAACGGTTTTTTCCGTATGGTAGACAGCAACGGTTCCGTTTTCTACAGCCGTAACGGTCAGTTCAAGCTCGATGAAAACCGCAATATCGTTAACATGCAGGGGCTGCAGCTGACGGGCTATCCGGCTACCGGTACACCGCCAACCATACAGCAGGGTGCGAACCCGGCACCGATCACTATCCCGAATACGCTGATGGCGGCTAAATCAACCACCACTGCGTCAATGCAGGTCAACCTGAACTCCACTGACAAAGTGCCAGCCAAGACCCCGTTTAATCCAAGCGATGCGGATTCCTACAACAAAAAAGGCACCGTTACCGTTTTCGATAGCCAGGGTAACGCCCATGACATGAACATTTTTTATGTCAAAAACGCAGAGAGCAACACCTGGGAAATTCGCACTCAGGATGCTTCAACTGGCGAAGCTGCAAAATCAGCCGGGTTTATGAAGTTTAACAACAATGGCGCGTTTTTAGGGATGAGCGCCACGGCAACTGGGACGCCAGCAGGAACGGATATCAAAATTACAACCGGTCCGATCAATGGCGCAGTTCCGGCGAACTTCTCCCTGAGCTTCCTGAACTCCATGCAGCAGAACACCGGTGCCAACAACATCGTTGCCACGAATCAGAACGGCTACAAGCCGGGCGATCTGGTGAGCTACCAGATTAACAATGACGGTACGGTGGTCGGTAACTACTCCAATGAACAGCAACAGGTTCTGGGGCAGATCGTGCTGGCAAACTTTGCCAACAACGAAGGTCTGGCGTCTCAGGGCGATAACGTTTGGGCGGCGACTCAGTCTTCCGGCGTGGCGCTGCTGGGTACCGCAGGCGAAGGCAACTTCGGCAAGCTGACCAACGGTGCGCTGGAAGCGTCAAACGTGGATTTGAGTAAAGAACTGGTGAATATGATTGTCGCCCAGCGTAACTATCAGTCGAACGCGCAGACCATCAAAACCCAGGATCAGATCCTCAACACGCTGGTCAACCTGCGCTAAGCGCCTGACGGGATGGCTTAATGGATCACGCAATTTATACCGCCATGGGCGCGGCCAGTCAGACGCTGAATCAACAGGCGGTGACGGCCAGCAACCTGGCAAACGCCTCCACGCCAGGGTTTCGTGCGCAGCTCAATGCACTGCGCGCGGTTCCTGTAGAAGGATTGTCTTTACCGACGCGTACGCTGGTGGTGGCCTCCACGCCGGGGGCTGATATGACGCCCGGTCAGATGGACTATACCTCCCGCCCGCTGGATGTGGCGCTGCAACAGGATGGCTGGTTGGCTGTGCAGACCGCAGACGGTAGCGAAGGATATACCCGTAACGGCGCTATTCAGGTAAGTCCAACGGGTGAACTGACTATTCAGGGACACCCGGTAATTGGCGAAGCCGGACCGATAGCCGTACCAGAAGGCTCGGAAGTCACCATTGCGGCGGACGGGACAATTTCTGCACTTAACCCAGGCGATCCGGCTAATACGGTCGCGCCAGTGGGACGGTTGAAGTTGGTGAAGGCTACAGGGCTTGAAGTGCAACGTGGCGATGACGGTATGTTCCGTCTGACCCAGGCCGCGCAGGCTACCCGCGGTGCAACGTTACAGGCCGACCCCAGCATCCGTGTGATGTCGGGCGTGCTGGAAGGCAGTAACGTTAAACCGGTTGCTGCGATGAGCGACATGATCGCCAACGCCCGCCGCTTTGAAATGCAGATGAAAATTATCAGTAGCGTGGATGATAACGCGGGCCGCGCCAACCAACTGCTGTCGATGAGTTAATACAGGACATTTTATGATCAGTTCATTATGGATCGCCAAAACCGGCCTGGATGCACAGCAAACCAACATGGATGTGATTGCCAACAACCTGGCAAACGTCAGCACCAACGGATTTAAACGCCAACGTGCCGTGTTTGAGGATCTGTTGTACCAGACGATTCGTCAGCCTGGCGCACAGTCTTCTGAGCAGACCACACTGCCGTCTGGTTTGCAGATTGGTACCGGTGTACGTCCGGTTGCGACCGAGCGTTTACACAGTCAGGGTAACCTGTCGCAGACTAACAACAGTAAAGATGTGGCGATTAAAGGCCAGGGCTTTTTCCAGGTCATGTTGCCCGATGGTACGTCCGCTTATACCCGCGACGGTTCTTTCCAGGTGGATCAGAACGGTCAGTTGGTGACGGCGGGTGGTTTTCAGGTTCAGCCTGCCATCACCATTCCGGCTAACTCGCTCAGTATCACCATTGGACGCGACGGTATTGTCAGCGTGACCCAACAGGGGCAGGCGGCACCTGTTCAGGTAGGACAGCTTAACCTGACAACCTTCATGAACGATACCGGTCTGGAAAGCATTGGTGAGAATCTGTACACCGAAACGCAGTCATCCGGTGCGCCGAATGAGAGCACGCCGGGGCTGAACGGCGCGGGTCTGCTGTATCAGGGCTATGTTGAAACCTCTAACGTCAATGTGGCGGAAGAGCTGGTAAACATGATCCAGGTTCAGCGCGCTTACGAAATCAACAGTAAAGCGGTATCGACCACCGATCAGATGCTGCAAAAACTGACGCAACTCTAAAGTGGAGTCCGGTGGGGTGAAAACCTCACCGGCACACTGATTTTGAAGATGACCGCAATGCGAAAATACGCGCTTCACCCATACCCAATTTTAGCCCTGCTGGTGGTTTCACTAACAGGATGTGCCTGGATCCCGGCCACGCCGCTCGTGCAGGGCGCAACGTCTGCTCAGCCGGTTCCAGGCCCGACGCCGGTGGCGAATGGCTCAATCTTCCAGTCGGCACAACCGATTAACTATGGTTATCAGCCACTCTTTGAAGATCGTCGTCCACGCAATATTGGCGATACGCTGACCATCGTATTGCAAGAAAACGTCAGCGCGAGCAAAAGCTCCTCGGCAAACGCCAGCCGCGACGGCAAGACCAACTTTGGTTTTGATACCGTACCGCGCTACCTGCAAGGGCTGTTTGGTAACGAACGTGCCGACGTAGAAGCCTCCGGCGGCAACACCTTTAACGGTAAAGGCGGCGCGAACGCCAGCAATACCTTCAGCGGTACGTTGACCGTGACGGTCGATCAGGTACTGGTGAATGGCAATTTACATGTCGTGGGTGAAAAACAGATCGCCATTAATCAGGGCACTGAGTTCATTCGCTTCTCCGGGGTCGTTAACCCGCGCACCATCAGTGGCAGCAACTCCGTACCGTCAACCCAGGTTGCGGACGCGCGTATTGAGTACGTCGGTAACGGCTACATCAATGAAGCGCAGAATATGGGCTGGTTGCAGCGTTTCTTCCTTAACTTGTCGCCGATGTAAGCGAGGTACCCAGTGTTTAAATCTTTTGTTGGAATGGTACTGGTGCTGATAACCACCTTTGCGCATGCTGACCGTATTCGTGACCTGACAAGCGTTCAGGGCGTGCGGGAAAACTCGCTGATAGGTTATGGGCTGGTAGTCGGTCTGGATGGTACGGGTGACCAGACCACCCAGACGCCGTTTACGACGCAAACGCTCAATAACATGCTTTCGCAGTTGGGGATAACCGTGCCAACTGGCACCAATATGCAGCTGAAAAACGTGGCGGCGGTGATGGTTACCGCGTCGTTTCCTGCATTCGGTCGTCAGGGACAAACCATTGACGTGGTGGTTTCCTCTATGGGGAATGCCAAAAGCCTGCGCGGCGGTACGCTGCTGATGACCCCGTTAAAAGGGGTCGATAGTCAGGTGTATGCCTTGGCACAGGGGAATATTTTGGTGGGCGGTGCGGGCGCGGCTGCAGGTGGCAGTAGTGTGCAGGTTAACCAGCTCAATGGTGGACGCATTACCAACGGCGCGATTATCGAACGTGAATTACCCAGCCAGTTCGGCGGTGGTAACACCATTAATCTGCAGCTTAATAATGAAGATTTCACGATGGCGCAGCAGATTACCGACACCATCAACCGCGCGCGTGGCTTTGGTAGCGCAACGGCGTTGGATGCCCGAACCATTCAGGTTCGCGTACCAAGCGGCAACAGCTCGCAGGTGCGTTTCCTCGCTGATATCCAGAATATTGAGGTGAACGTCACGCCGCAGGATGCGAAAGTGATTATCAACTCGCGCACCGGATCTGTCGTCATGAACCGTGAAGTGACGCTGGATAGCTGTGCCGTGGCACAAGGCAACTTGTCGATCACGGTGAACCGCCAGGCGAACGTCAGCCAACCGGACACACCGTTTGGTGGTGGACAAACCGTGGTGACGCCACAAACCCAGATTGACCTGCGCCAGAGCGGTGGTTCACTGCAAAGCGTGCGTTCCAGCGCCAACCTGAACAATGTGGTGCGTGCGCTGAATGCGCTGGGGGCAACGCCGATGGATCTGATGTCCATTCTGCAATCGATGCAGAGCGCGGGTTGCTTACGCGCCAAACTGGAAATCATCTAATGATTGGTGACAGCAAACTGCTGACCAGCGCGGCCTGGGATGCGCAATCACTGAACGAACTGAAAGCGAAAGCGGGTCAGGATCCGGCGGCGAATATCCGTCCGGTCGCCCGTCAGGTTGAAGGGATGTTCGTGCAGATGATGCTGAAAAGCATGCGTGAAGCGCTGCCGAAAGATGGCGTGTTTAGCAGCGATTCAACGCGCTTGTATACCAGTATGTATGACCAACAAATTGCGCAGCAAATGACCGCAGGCAAAGGTCTGGGGCTGGCTGAAATGATGGTCAAGCAGATGACTGAAGGGCAAGCGCAACCTGCGGATGACGCGCCGCAGGTGCCGATGAAGTTTTCACTGGAAACGGTGACCAGCTATCAAAATCAGGCATTGACGCAACTGGTCCGCAAAGCCATCCCCCGGGCGACGGAAAGCAATGATGAGCCGCTGTCAGGTGACAGTAAAGACTTCCTCGCCCAGCTATCGCTGCCGGCTAAGCTGGCCAGCCAGCAAAGCGGCGTCCCGCATCATCTGATTCTGGCACAGGCGGCGCTGGAATCCGGATGGGGGCAGCGACAAATTCGCCGTGAGAACGGTGAACCGAGCTTTAACATTTTTGGCGTGAAGGCTTCAGGAAGCTGGAAAGGTCCAACCACTGAAATCACCACGACTGAATATGAGAACGGTGAGGCGAAAAAGGTGAAAGCCAGATTCCGCGTCTATAGCTCTTACCTTGAGGCGTTGTCGGATTATGTCGGTCTGATATCGCGTAACCCGCGCTATGCGGCAGTGACCGCTGCCGCGACAGCCGAGCAAGGGGCGCAGGCATTGCAAAATGCGGGTTACGCCACGGACCCTAACTATGCGCGAAAATTAACCAGCATGATCCAGCAGTTGAAATCGATGAGTGAAAAAGTGAGCAAAACCTACAGCACGAACATCGATAATCTCTTTTAAATAGCTCAAGTCTACCGACCTGCTGCCGATAATAACGAGTATTGAAGGATTACAAGGAACCTCCATGTCCAGCTTGATTAATAACGCGATGAGTGGACTCAGCGCAGCGCAGGCCGCGTTGAATACTGCCAGTAACAACATCTCCAGCTATAACGTTGCCGGATATACCCGACAGACGACAATTATGGCGCAAGCGAACAGCACGCTGGGTGCGGGGGGCTGGGTAGGCAATGGTGTCTATGTTTCTGGTGTACAACGTGAATATGACTCCTTTATCACTAACCAGTTGCGAGCAGCGCAGAACCAGAGCAGCGGTCTGACGACACGTTATGAGCAAATGTCAAAAATCGACAATCTGCTCTCCAGCAAAACCAGTTCTATTTCGACCTCCATGCAGGACTTTTTTACCAGCCTGCAAACGCTGGTCAGCAACGCCGAAGATCCGGCGGCACGCCAGGCGCTAATCGGTAAAGCTGATGGATTGGTAAATCAGTTTAAAACGACCGACCAGTATCTGCGCGATCAGGATAAGCAGGTCAATACCGCGATTAAAGCCAGCGTTGATCAGATCAACAACTATTCGAAACAAATTGCCAGCCTCAACGACCAGATTTCTCGTATGACAGGCGTCGGCGCAGGTGCGTCTCCTAACGACCTGCTTGACCAGCGCGATCAGCTGGTCAGTGAATTGAATCAGATTGTCGGTGTTGAAGTCAGCATTCAGGATGGAGGCACTTACAACCTGACCATGGCCAACGGCTATTCGCTGGTGCAGGGCAGCAATGCGCGTCAACTGGCGGCAGTGCCTTCCAGCGATGACCCTAATCGTACAACCGTGGCCTACGTTGATGGCGTTGCCGGAGCTGTTGAAATTCCGGAGAAACTGCTGAATACCGGTTCACTGGGCGGACTGCTCACCTTCCGTTCTCAGGAGCTGGATCAGACGCGTAATACCCTCGGCCAACTGGCGCTTGCATTTGCCAGTGCATTTAACGCCCAGCATAAAGAAGGTTTTGATGCCAACGGCGATCAGGGTAAGGATTTCTTTGCTATCGGCAGCCCGGAAGTCTTCAACAACGCGAAAAATACGGGTACAGGATCGTTAAGCGCTAAGATCACTGACAGCTCCGCTGTGCAGGCGACAGATTATAAAATCGTTTTTGATGGGACGGACTGGCAGGTTACTCGCCTGGCGGATAATACCAGCTTCAAAGCCACCGTGACCGGTGGAAAAATGTCCTTTGACGGGATGGAAATCACCGTTAATGCTGGCGCGAAAGCTAATGACAGTTTTACTGTAAAACCCGTGAGTAACGCTATCGTTGATATGAAAGTTATGGTGACCGACGAGTCGAAAATCGCCATGGCTCAAGTGTCTAAAAATGATACGGACCCCACCATCGATAAAGGCAAGAGCGACAACCGTAACGGTCAGAAACTGTTAGATCTGCAAACCAAAGCGACTGTCGGCAATAAGACCTTCAACGATGCATATGCCACGCTGGTAAGCGATGTCGGGAACAAAACCGCTACGCTGAAAACCAGTGCCACCACCCAGAACAACGTGGTGACACAGCTTTACCGGCAGCAACAATCTATTTCCGGCGTTAACCTCGACGAAGAGTACGGTAATTTACAGCGTTTTCAGCAGTATTACCTGGCTAACGCGCAAGTGCTGCAGACCGCGAATGCGTTGTTTGATGCACTGATTAATATCCGCTAAGGGAGAGGGACACAATGCGTATCAGCACCCAGATGATGTACCAGCAGAATATGCGTGGCATCACTAACTCTCAGGCTGAATGGATGAAGTTCGGCGAGCAGATGTCAACGGGCAAACGCGTGATCAACCCATCAGACGATCCGATTGCCGCCTCGCAGGCCGTGGTACTTTCTCAGGCTCAGGCGCAGAACAGCCAATATACGCTGGCACGCTCATTCGCGACGCAAAAGGTGTCGCTGGAAGAGAATGTTCTGAGCCAGGTGACGACGGCAATTCAGGCTGCACAGGAAAAAATCGTTTATGCCGGGAACGGAACGTTAAGTGATGATGACCGTGCATCGCTGGCCACCGACCTGCAGGGGATCCGCGATCAGCTGATGAACCTGGCAAACAGTACCGACGGTAATGGTCGCTATATTTTCGGTGGATATAAAACAGAATCCGCACCGTTTGCCCAGGCAGATGGCGCTTACAGCGGCGGTACAACAAACGTTACCCAACAGGTCGATGCCTCCCGAACCATGGTGATTGGTCATACTGGCGATAAAGTATTCGCCAACCTGACCAGCAACGCTGTACCGGAACCTGGTGGCGGCACTCAGGAAAAGAACCTGTTCAAAATGCTGGATACCGCTATTGATGCGCTCAAAACCCCTATTGAGGGTAATGACGTGGCAAAAGCTACCGCCGCTGCTGCCATTGATAAAACCAACCGTGGCCTGAAAAACTCGTTGAATAACGTCCTGTCCGTTCGTGCAGAATTAGGTACGCAGCTGAGTGAATTAAGCTCGCTGGATTCACTGGGTGCCGATCGTGCATTAGGCCAAACTCAGCAGATGAGTAATCTGGTGGATGTCGACTGGAACGCCGCGATCTCGTCTTATGTCATGCAGCAAGCTGCGCTACAGGCATCATACAAAGCGTTTACCGATATGCAGGGAATGTCGTTGTTCCAGCTCAATCGTTAACGCCTCGTTTTGAAACATATCTTGAAACTGGGTATGTTTGTCTGCCCGCTCCTTTAACACCCCGGAGCGGGCATTTTTTTAGGCAACCGACGTATTACTAAGCGACGGGTTCCCCGTCAGTCTTATGACCAACGCAATTGCACTGCTGAAGGTAGCCAACGCAACGACACCTTCCCAATTGGCCAGGGCGTAGACCTGACTTCCGAGAACCGAACCCAGCGCCATACCGATAAACACCATCGTAAACAGCAGAGCGTTCAATCGTCCTCGTGCCAGAGGTTCCAGGCTATAGACCAGATTCTGGTGGGCAACCAGGCTGGATTGCAATCCGAGATCAAAACCTACAGCCGAAAGGGCGATGAGCAGCCACTGCCCCTGAACGGGCAGGGCGGGTAACAAAAACATCAGTGCGAAAGATACCGTTACCAGCAAAGCACCCAATTGCGTCACTTTTGCCGCACCCACTTTATCGGCAAGATGGCCCGCCATCGGTGCGGCAAGCGCTCCGGCTGCCCCCGCGATACCAAAAGCACCCGCTATAGCGCTACCCATGTGGTAATGCTCAGATAACATTACCGCCAGCGTAGACCAGAAGGCGCTAAAGGCTATGGACAGAAAGCCTTGTGCCAGTGCTGCGCGGCGCAAGGTGGAATATCGTTGCCAAAGTTGCGCCATTGAGAGCATTAATGATGGATAGCTCAACGTGGAATGGACCGTAAAGCGAGGCAGTACTTTCCACATAATCGCGGTAATTACGGCAATGCTGACGGCAGCGAGTTGGTACATCTCGCGCCAGCCAAACGCTTCGCCCACCAGTCCACTGACGGTACGTGAGAGTAAAATCCCCAGCAGAAGGCCCGTCATCACCGTGCCCACCGTTTTTCCCTGCTTGCCTTCGGGCGCCAGTATTGCCGCCGCAGGCACAATATCTTGTGCCATGGTTGCCGCCATTCCCATCAGCAGGCTCACCAGTAATAGCGAATGCAACTGACCGGTAAAGCTACAGGCCAGCAGCAGCGCGGCAAGAGAGATGCTTTTCAGCAGGATTAATGTCCGGCGGTCATAACGATCGCCTAATGGCAATAAAAACAATATACCTAACGCATATCCCGCCTGGGTCAGCGTCGGGACCAACCCCATACCGGTGAGACTTAAGGCCAGATCTTGACCCATTAAAGGCAGAAGAGGCTGGGCGTAGTAGATAGCGGCCACGCTGAATCCGGCGCCCATTGCCAGAACAAAAATGACCCAACGGGAAAGTGCGGTATGTGTGTTCACAAATGATTCCTCAATCACAGGATGTGCGGCTATTTTTATCCTTCAGCGAGTGGCGCGGTAGCGAGCGCAGTGGTAAAACAGTTATACGTCAGGCGTATGATGAAACTGAAAATGATAAAAAATGAGCGTATAGACAGGGTGGAGCTGATGCGTACGTTTGTACGTATTGTTGAAGCAGGATCGCTTTCGGCAGCGGCAAAACAGATAGGGACGACGCAGGCGACCGTTAGCCGACGGCTGCAATCGCTGGAAACGCTGCTGGGTGTGAAACTGCTTATGCGTACCACGCATGCGATGAAATTGACCGACGATGGCGAAAGAGGCTATCAGCATGCTAAGAAGATTATTGATGCCTGGCTGGCGCTGGAAGATGGACTTAATGTCACAGAAGATGAACCGGTGGGGACGTTGCGAGTCCGCGCACCGCATGCCTTCGGGCAACAACAACTACTTGAGCCACTTTTGCAGTTTCTTTCGCGCTATCCCCAGTTGGCAGTAGAGTGGATGCTCAACGATAAAACCGTTGATTTTCTGAGCGATAATATTGATTGTGCGATCAGGGTTGGTGCTGAGGTGGATCCGGCCACGGTTTCCGTCTTACTGGCTGAAGTTCCCCGTAGTATGGTGGTGAGTCCAGGACTGCTGGAGCAATATGGCGAGCTTTCTCATCCTGAGCAGTTATCAGCGCTGCCCTGGATTGCCGTGAACACGTTTTATCAGCATAGCATTTCGTTGTTGCACCAATTGCGTAATGAGCCAGTCACGCTGAATATTTCACCCAGATTAAGCACAGACAGTATTTATGTCGCAAGAAATGCCGCGCTGGCGGGGTTGGGAGTGACAATTGTTTCAAGCTGGATGGTGGCGGAGGATATTGCCAATGGACGTCTGGTTGCGTTGCTACCTGAGTGGCATGCGGCGCCGTTGCCTGTACATTTGGTTTATCCGTGGGCGCGTTACTATCCGACCCGCTTACGCAAGTTTCTGGCCCTAATGAAGGATGTTATGCCGCAGCTGACGGGGATGAAAGGTGTAGATCAGATATAAAAAAGCCGACCCGAGGGCCGGCTTTGATATTGATTATGGCTTACTCAACAGGCTGTGGACGTGTTGCTGGCGCAGTCGCTTGATGCGTTGCGCTGTGTCCACCTGCGGCACCTTTGCCTTCAAAGGCGAATGCCGGACGCTGCCAGTCGCTATGACGCGGCGCTTCTGGCACATATTCCGGTGCCGGAGCGCGGGTCATTGGCGCGGTTGCATGGCTGTGCAGGTGTTCAGCATCAGCGCTGGCTGCGACAACTTCAGCCTTAACGACTTCAGTTTCGACGACAGGCGCGGCAACAACGTCTTTCGGCGCTGCAACCTCTTCAACAACTGGCGCTGTTTCCACAACCTCAGTAATCTCTTCAACCACTTCTGGCTGGGGAATAACCACCTCTGCAGGCTCTTCGGCAACTGGTGCAGTCACAACGTCAGCCACAGGTTCGGCTTCAGCGGCGATTTCTTCTGCTACGGGCGCATCAGATGCAGCGATAATTTGCGGTTGTTCCTCGACCGGGGTCGCAATCACTTCCGGATGCGTGGTTTCAACCTGTGTGGTTTCAACAACGGCGGACTGAGGCTCAGCTACGACAACCTCTGGTTGCACGGCTTCAACCGGCGCAGGGGTATCCACAATGTGTTCAACGGCAGCGGCAGCAACCTGAGGTTCTACGGCGACAGGTGCAGCTTGCTGCTGGACCATTTCCTGTTCACGCTGTTCTTCAACCTGCTGATCCTGAGGACGTGCGACAGGGTAGCGGATCCAAACTTTACCGGACGCTAATTCAGGAGATGCGCAGGCGACCGTTAACGGCATCGGTGACTGAACCGGATAACGCTCGTCACGGTAACGACGACGACGCTGTCCACTGACGCGCAGATGGCGAGGAGAGCGGCGAGAACGACGCGGCATACCGTTGGAGTCACGAGCTTCGCTGTTGTCTTCCTGCTCAGTCGCAACGACGGCTGGCAGATCAACTTTCGCCAGTTCGGTGCGCTGTGCCGGTACCGGCTGTTCTGTTGGTTGAGCAACAGCAGTTTCAGCGATTGCAGCAACAGTAGCCACTTCGGCTTCAACCGCCGGGCTGTCTGTGAAACGAACTTTCTGAGTCAACTGACGCTGTTTGCGGCGGGTTTGAGGCTGACGTACGCGCTCTTCCTGCTCAGTATCCTGCACAGGTTGTTCAGCCTGGTTCAGCTCTTTAACTTCCTGCTGAGCCTGACGCTTGTCATCGTTACGACGGCGGTTGCGTTCGCGACGCGGCGCCTGCTGTTCATCACCGGATTTCGCTTTGTCTGCAACATCAGTGGTTTGCTGGCGGTTATCGCGAGCTTCCGCATTTTGCTGCTGGGACTGACGACGGTTACGGCGGTTATCTTCACGGTTTTCGCCGTTTTCTGAACGTTCGCTACGGTTGTCGCGGTCACCGCGATTATCACGGTTATCACGACGATCGTTACGGTCGCGACGATTGTTCTGACGCGGTTTACGACGATCCTGCTGGCGTTCGGTTTTCTCTTCAGCTTTCGGCGCAGGTTGTTCAACCGGTTTCACTTCTTCGCTACCACCGAAGATGGACTTCAGTGCGCCAAAGAAACGGCTAATCAAACCGGGCTGTGCGGCAACGGCTGCGGTTGCTGCTGCAGCTTTAGGCGCGGCGGCTTTCGCGGCAGGTTCCTGCAGAGCAGGGGCTGGCGGAACGTCTGGCATAGCGAAGGTGGCCAGCGCCGGTTGCTCAGGCTGTTTACGCTCGACGTACTCTTCTTCCGTCGGCAATGCCATTGCCTCTTCATGCAGTTTCGGCAGCAGGTAGCTCAGGGTCGGTGTTTCTTCCCCTTTGCGTACGCGCAGCACAGAATAGTGCGGGGTTTCCATCTGATCGTTTGGCACAATCACACAGCGCACGCCATTCTGACGCGTTTCGATAGCATTAACCGCGGTACGTTTTTCGTTAAGCAGGTAAGAGGCGATTGGCACAGGAACAATAGCATGAACTTCTTGCGTATTTTCTTTCAGTGCTTCTTCTTCGATCAGACGCAGAATAGACAGCGACAGTGATTCGTTATCACGTACGGTACCGGTGCCGGAACAGCGCGGGCACACGTGATGGCTGGATTCACCCAGAGACGGGCTCAGACGCTGACGAGACATCTCCAGCAGACCGAAGCGAGAAATATGGCTGATCTGAATACGCGCTCTGTCCTGGCGTACGGCCTCGCGCAGACGGTTTTCAACCGCGCGCTGGTGGCGAACCGGCGTCATATCAATGAAGTCGATTACAATCAGACCGCCGAGGTCGCGCAGACGTAGCTGACGGGCAATTTCATCGGCTGCTTCAAGGTTAGTGTTGAACGCAGTTTCTTCGATGTCGCCGCCGCGAGTTGCACGCGCGGAGTTGATATCGATAGCGGTCAGGGCCTCTGTGCTGTCAATAACGATTGAGCCGCCGGACGGCAGACGTACTTCGCGCTGGAATGCGGACTCAATCTGAGACTCGATCTGATAGTGGCTGAACAGCGGGATTTCGCCGGTGTACAGTTTAATTTTGCTGCTGAAATCCGGACGACCCAATGCGGCGATGTGCTGACGCGCCATCTCCATCACTTTCGGGTTATCGATAAGGATTTCGCCGATGTCCTGACGTAAGTAGTCACGGAAAGCGCGAACGATAACGTTGCTTTCCTGGTGGATCAGGAACGGAGCAGGGCGGCTGTCAGCGGCTTTTTGAATCGCTTCCCAGTGCTTCAGGCGGAAGCTCAGGTCCCACTGCAGCGCTTCGGCGGATTTGCCGACCCCTGCGGTACGCACGATAAGGCCCATGCCATCAGGCAGTTCCAGGCTTGCCAGCGCTTCTTTTAATTCGGTACGGTCGTCGCCTTCAATGCGACGGGAGATACCGCCCGCGCGCGGGTTGTTCGGCATCAGAACCAGATAACTACCCGCCAGGCTGATAAAGGTAGTCAGCGCAGCGCCTTTATTGCCGCGTTCTTCTTTATCGATCTGAACGATGACTTCCTGACCTTCGCGCAACACGTCTTTAATGTTGGGACGACCATGGGAGTTGTAGTTAGCGGGGAAGTATTCGCGGGCAATTTCTTTTAACGGGAGGAAACCGTGACGTTCAGCGCCGTAATCAACAAAAGCAGCTTCCAGACTCGGTTCAATACGGGTAATTTTGCCTTTATAGATGTTGGCTTTTTTCTGTTCGTGTCCAGGACTTTCGATATCCAGATCGTACAGACGTTGCCCATCTACAAGGGCGACACGCAACTCTTCCTGCTGAGTTGCGTTAATTAACATTCTTTTCATCGTAACTTACTCATTATTCTTACATTGACGACTAAGCTGCGGGCAGAGTAATGCCTTTCCGGGTGTGAACCGATGGCCTCGTGTCTATTCGCGTCGCCAACCTCACGGTTATCGTCAGCTCAAAGAGGCGCAGAGTGTCGGTTGCCTGCATTTCATACGGAAACACAGCGCAATTATCAGGGGAACAGTCTGGGTGTTACTCTCCAGAAAAGCTTCCATATTACCGGTAAGGACTGCAACCCGCAGCCCGCTAACTGCCTGAAAGATCAATACGTCTTACGCCATTGCTGCGTTGATGATCGGTCGGGCAAAATTGGGTCATTCCGGAAAAGTTCTTGTTTTAACAAGATTCAACACGGAAACAACCTCATTATTCCACTGCTAACCTTGTTATAGCAAGATGACTTTTGCCATTTATCACCCGGTTACTCACAGTTTTTTCACTTCCGCGTAGTGATTGCTTTAATAACCACCAAATCGGCTATGTCAAACTTAAGTAATAGGGTATAGCAGTTAATATAAGCATAGAAAAATGTGTGGCGCGAATCTTGATGGCTATTTAAAATCGGCCCCCATGAAAACAGAGACTCCAGCCGTAAAAACAGTTGCCATTACTGCCGACGAAGCAGGGCAACGCATCGATAACTTTTTGCGCACCCAGCTTAAGGGCGTGCCGAAAAGTATGATTTATCGCATTTTGCGTAAAGGCGAAGTGCGGGTGAATAAAAAACGCATTAAACCCGAGTACAAACTCGAAGACGGGGATATTGTGCGTATTCCACCTGTGCGTGTCGCTGAACGTGAAGAAGAGGCCATTTCACCGAACCTGCAAAAGGTCGCGGCGCTGACCGACGTCATTTTATATGAAGATGACCACATTCTGGTGCTTAACAAACCTTCAGGTACGGCCGTACATGGCGGAAGCGGGTTAAGCTTTGGCGTCATTGAAGGATTACGAGCACTGCGCCCGGAAGCGCGTTTCCTTGAACTGGTGCATCGCCTCGACCGGGATACCTCCGGCGTGCTGCTGGTTGCCAAAAAACGCTCAGCCTTGCGTTTATTGCATGAACAACTGCGTGAAAAAGGCATGCAGAAAGACTATCTCGCGCTGGTTCGAGGTCAATGGCAGTCGCATGTCAAAACCGTGCAGGCGCCGCTGTTAAAGAACATTCTGCAAAGTGGCGAGCGTATCGTGCGGGTGAACCAGGAAGGCAAACCGTCAGAAACACGTTTTAAAGTGGAAGAGCGCTATGCGTTTGCCACGCTTGTGCGCTGTAGCCCGGTGACCGGACGTACGCACCAGATTCGTGTGCATACCCAGTATGCCGGTCATCCAATTGCTTTTGACGATCGCTACGGTGACCGTGAGTTCGATAAGCAACTGGCGGATACGGGGTTGAATCGACTTTTCCTGCACGCCGCAGCGTTGAAATTTACCCATCCTGGAACGGGTGAAGTGATGCGTATTGAGGCGCCGATGGATAAGCAATTGAAGCGCTGCCTCGAGGTTTTACGCAGTAAAGCCTGATGCGCGTTGCTTATCAGGCCTACAACCGTGTGATGCACCGTAGGCCTGATAAGACGCATCGCGTCGCCATCAGGCAGATCAATCAGGCATTCAACGGGTTCATCTCTTCCCGCCGCAGCATTTGACACAACGCGATAAGCGGCAAACCGATCAGGGTATTTGGGTCACGACCCTCCAGGCGTTCAAAGAGTGCAATACCTAACCCTTCACTTTTGAAACTACCTGCACAATGAAGCGGGCGCTCTTTGCGCAGATAATCATCAATTTCCGCCTCGCTTAAATGACGGAAATGGACGTCAAAAGGTTCTACTTCAGTTTGTAAATGTCCGGTCGCAGAATTATACAGCGCCAGTCCGGTGTAAAACGTCACAATATTGCCACGGGCTTTGAGTAATTGTTGGCGGGCATTTTCTTCAGTTAATGGTTTGCCGGTTATTTCACCATCAAGAACACAAATTTGATCGGAGCCAATAATCAGATGCGATGGGTAACGGTGGGCGAGAGATTGCGCTTTTTTCTGCGCCAGTCGCAAGACTAAATGGCGTGGTGCTTCGCCGGGCAACGGCGTTTCATCAACCTCTGGCGCAGCGCATTCAAACGGGATTGCCAGTTTTTCGAGTAAAGCGCGACGCCAGGGGGAGGTAGAAGCAAGAATAAGTTGAGGCATATTTTTTCCCTCGCATATAGCGTATTGATGAGAGCCATTTTAAACTATGGACTTCGACCTACAAGCTGGCTGTAGTGGCTTGTCTTGAGTGATTTTAAGTCGATGACCCGCAATGTGTGCGAATTATTGGCAAAAGGCAACCACAGGCTGCCTTTTTCTTTGACTATATGACGTTACAAAGTTAATATGCGCGCCCTATGCAAAAGGTAAAATTACCCCTGACTCTTGATCCGGTTCGTACGGCTCAAAAACGCCTCGATTATGAAGGTATCTATACTTCTGATCTGGTTGAGCGCGTCGCCGATTCTGTAGTCAGTGTGGACAGTGATGTGGAATGCTCCATGTCGTTCGCTATCGATAACCAGCGTCTCGCCGTTATAACCGGTGATGCGAAGGTATCGGTTACGCTCGAATGTCAGCGTTGCGGGAAACCGTTCCCACTTCATGTTCACACAACATATTGTTTTAGTCCTGTCCGTTCTGACGAGCAGGCTGAAGCACTCCCGGAAGCGTATGAGCCGATTGAGGTTAACGAATTCGGTGAAATCGATCTGCTTGCAATGGTTGAAGATGAGATTATCCTCTCCTTGCCGGTAGTTCCGGTGCATGATTCTGAACACTGTGAAGTGTCCGAGGCGGACATGGTCTTTGGCGAATTGCCTGATGAAGCGCAAAAACCAAACCCATTTGCCGTATTAGCCAGCTTAAAGCGTAAGTAATTGAGGAGTAAGGTCCATGGCCGTACAACAGAATAAACCAACCCGTTCCAAACGTGGCATGCGTCGTTCTCATGACGCTCTGACCGCAGTCACCAGCCTGTCTGTAGACAAAACTTCTGGTGAACAACACCTGCGTCACCACATCACTGCCGACGGTTTCTACCGTGGCCGTAAGGTAATCGCTAAGTAATCACGCATGACTCAATGGCTTTCCCACTTCTGGTGAGAAAGACAAAGAGTGAACGCGTGATGAAGCTTAGTGAGGCTTTCCCCGGGTAACTGGGGAAACACCTAACCGGGCAGCGACGATACCTTGACACGTCTAACCCTGGCGTTAGATGTCATGGGGGGAGATTTTGGCCCTACCGTGACAGTGCCTGCAGCATTGCAGGCACTGAATTCTAATTCGCAACTCACACTTCTTTTAGTCGGGGATCCCGATACAATCACGCCATTACTTGCCAAAGCTGACTTCGAACAACGTTCGCGTCTGCAGATTATCCCTGCTCAGTCAGTTATTGCCAGTGATGCCCGGCCCTCGCAAGCTATTCGCGCCAGTCGTGGAAGCTCAATGCGTGTTGCCCTGGAGCTCGTGAAAGAAGGTCAGGCACAAGCTTGTGTCAGCGCCGGTAATACGGGCGCACTCATGGGACTTGCGAAGTTATTGCTCAAACCTCTTGAGGGGATTGAGCGTCCTGCGTTGGTGACGGTGTTACCTCATCAGCAAAAGGGCAAAACGGTGGTGCTGGATTTGGGCGCCAACGTAGATTGTGATAGCACGATGTTGGTGCAATTTGCCGTCATGGGTTCCGTGCTGGCAGAAGAGGTTGTTGGCATTGCCAATCCTCGCGTAGCGTTACTCAACATCGGCGAAGAAGAAACGAAAGGTCTCGACAGTATTCGAGATGCTTCAGCTGTGCTAAAAACAATCCCTTCCATTAATTATATCGGCTATCTTGAAGCCAATGAGTTACTGACTGGCAAAACCGATGTGTTGGTCTGTGACGGTTTTACAGGTAATGTCACATTAAAGACGATGGAAGGTGTTGTCAGAATGTTCCTTTCACTGCTGAAATCTCAGGGTGAGGGCAAAAAACGGTCGTGGTGGCTGCTGTTATTAAAACGTTGGTTACAAAAAAGCCTGACAAGGCGATTTAGTCACCTCAACCCCGACCAGTATAATGGCGCCTGTCTGTTAGGATTGCGCGGCACGGTGATTAAGAGTCATGGTGCGGCCAATCAGCGAGCATTTGAAGTCGCGATTGAACAGGCAGTGCAGGCGGTGCAGCGACAAGTTCCTCAGCGAATTGCCGCTCGCCTGGAATCTGTATACCCAGCTGGATTCGAACTGCTGGACGGTGGCGAAAGCGCAAAATCACGAGCACACAGATAACGGTGCGTTTGTGAATGTGGCCAACGTATCAGCGATTTGCTCGTAGCGGTATATAACCAAAAAGTGACTGAGCGTACATGTATACGAAGATTATTGGTACTGGCAGCTATCTGCCTGAACAAGTGCGTACTAACGCCGATTTGGAAAAAATGGTTGAGACGTCTGATGAGTGGATCGTCACTCGTACAGGTATCCGTGAACGCCATATTGCAGCGCCAAATGAAACAGTTGCGACGATGGGCTTTGCCGCCGCAAACCGTGCGATTGAAATGGCGGGCATCGACAAAGAACAAATTGGTCTGATTGTGGTTGCTACCACATCATCCACTCACGCATTTCCAAGCGCGGCGTGCCAGATCCAAAGTATGCTGGGGATCAAAGGCTGTCCAGCGTTTGACGTTGCAGCCGCTTGTGCTGGCTTCACTTACGCCCTGAGCGTTGCCGACCAGTACGTTAAATCTGGCGCAGTTAAGCATGCTCTGGTCGTTGGCTCCGATGTCCTGGCCCGTACCTGCGATCCAACCGATCGCGGAACGATCATTATTTTCGGTGATGGGGCTGGTGCGGTTGTACTGAGCGCATCAGAAGAGCCAGGCATTCTCTCCACGCATCTGCACGCTGACGGTCGCTACGGCGAACTGTTGACGCTGCCTAACGCCGATCGCGTGAACCCGGAAAACCCGATCCACCTGACGATGGCGGGTAACGAAGTATTTAAAGTCGCGGTGACCGAGCTTGCGCACATCGTTGATGAAACGCTGGAAGCCAATAATCTCGACCGTTCTGCGCTGGACTGGCTGGTGCCGCATCAGGCTAACCTGCGCATTATCAGCGCGACAGCTAAAAAGCTGGGTATGTCGATGGATAATGTTGTCGTGACGCTCGACAGACATGGTAATACCTCTGCTGCCTCCGTACCGTGCGCGCTGGACGAAGCCGTCCGCGACGGGCGTATTAAAGCTGGGCAGTTGATATTGCTTGAGGCCTTCGGGGGTGGATTCACCTGGGGCTCCGCGCTGGTTCGTTTTTAGTATAAGGATTTAATCATGACGCAATTTGCATTTGTGTTTCCGGGGCAGGGTTCCCAGACCGTTGGGATGTTGTCTGAAATGGCAGCAAACTACCCAATTGTTGAAGAAACATTTGCTGAAGCATCAGCTGCACTGGGCTATGATCTGTGGGCGTTGACTCAGCAAGGTCCGGCTGAAGAACTGAATAAAACCTGGCAGACGCAGCCCGCGCTGTTGACCGCATCCGTTGCGCTTTATCGCGTATGGCAGCAGCAGGGGGGTAAAACACCTGCGCTGATGGCGGGTCACAGCCTGGGCGAATATTCTGCGCTGGTATGTGCGGGTGTTATCGGTTTTGCCGATGCCGTACGTCTGGTTGAACTGCGTGGCAAATTCATGCAGGAAGCGGTTCCGGAAGGCACTGGCGGCATGTCTGCTATTATCGGTCTGGACGATGCCGCTATCGCTAAAGCGTGCGAAGAGTCTGCCGAAGGCCAGGTGGTTTCACCGGTAAACTTTAACTCACCGGGTCAGGTGGTTATTGCCGGGCATAAAGAAGCCGTAGAACGTGCTGGTGCTGCATGTAAAGCCGCGGGTGCTAAGCGTGCGCTGCCGCTGCCGGTCAGCGTTCCTTCTCACTGCGCGCTGATGAAGCCTGCCGCTGAGAAACTGGCCGTTGAGCTGCAGAAAATCACCTTTAACGCGCCGACTGTTCCGGTTGTGAACAACGTCGACGTGAAGTGCGAGACCACGGCAGACGCAATTCGCGATGCGCTGGTTCGTCAGCTGTATAGCCCGGTTCAGTGGACTAAAACCGTTGAATTTATGGCATCCCAGGGCGTAGAGCACCTGTATGAAGTCGGTCCGGGTAAAGTTCTGACCGGTCTGACGAAACGTATTGTTGACACCCTGACTGCTTCGGCACTGAATGAGCCGGCGGCACTGTCTGCGGCGCTAGAGCAATAAAAGAGGAAGACCATGAGTTTTGAAGGAAAAATCGCGCTGGTTACCGGTGCAAGCCGTGGCATTGGCCGCGCAATTGCTGAGACACTTGTTGCCCGTGGCGCGAAAGTTATCGGTACTGCTACCAGCGAAAGCGGCGCGCAGGCCATTAGCGATTACTTAGGTGCAAATGGTAAAGGTCTGATGTTGAATGTGACCGATCCGGCATCTATCGAATCTGTTCTGGAAAATATTCGCGCAGAATTTGGTGAAGTCGATATCCTGGTCAATAATGCCGGGATTACTCGTGATAACCTGTTAATGCGCATGAAAGATGACGAGTGGAACGATATCATCGAAACCAACCTGTCATCTGTTTTCCGTCTGTCAAAAGCGGTAATGCGAGCTATGATGAAAAAGCGTCATGGGCGTATTATCACTATCGGTTCTGTGGTTGGTACCATGGGAAATGCGGGTCAGGCTAACTACGCTGCGGCGAAAGCGGGTCTGATCGGCTTCAGTAAATCACTGGCGCGCGAAGTTGCGTCTCGTGGCATTACTGTAAACGTTGTTGCTCCGGGCTTTATTGAAACGGACATGACGCGTGCGCTGTCTGATGATCAGCGTGCGGGTATTCTGGCGCAGGTTCCTGCGGGTCGCCTCGGTGGCGCTCAGGAAATCGCCAGTGCGGTTGCATTTTTAGCTTCTGACGAAGCAAGTTACATCACAGGTGAGACTTTGCACGTCAACGGCGGGATGTACATGGTTTAACCACGATGAAAAATATTTGCGTTATTGTAGGTCTTGGCCTCAAAATAACGTAAAATCGTGGTAAGACCTGCCGGGATTTAGTTGCAAATTTTTCAACATTTTATACACTACGAAAACCATCGCGAAAGCGAGTTTTGATAGGAAATTTAAGAGTATGAGCACTATCGAAGAACGCGTTAAGAAAATTATCGGCGAACAGCTGGGCGTTAAGCAGGAAGAAGTAACCAACAATGCTTCCTTCGTTGAAGACCTGGGCGCAGATTCTCTTGACACCGTTGAGCTGGTAATGGCTCTGGAAGAAGAGTTTGATACTGAGATTCCGGACGAAGAAGCTGAGAAAATCACTACCGTTCAGGCTGCCATTGATTACATCAACGGCCACCAGGCGTAAGTGAACATCTCCAGGCGGTCATTCGACCGCCTGAGTTTTATCTTTTTATCCCACTTGAATTATTTTCCCTCCCTGGAGGACAACCGTGTCTAAGCGTCGTGTAGTTGTGACCGGACTGGGCATGTTGTCTCCTGTCGGCAATACCGTAGAGTCTACCTGGAAAGCTCTCCTTGCCGGTCAGAGTGGCATCAGCCTGATCGACCATTTCGATACTAGCGCCTATGCAACGAAATTTGCTGGCTTAGTAAAGGATTTTAACTGTGAAGACATTATCTCGCGTAAAGAACAGCGCAAGATGGATGCCTTCATTCAATATGGAATTGTCGCTGGCGTTCAGGCCATGCAGGATTCTGGCCTCGAAATTACGGAAGAGAACGCTCATCGTATTGGCGCCGCTATCGGCTCTGGTATTGGCGGTCTCGGTCTTATCGAAGAAAACCATACCTCACTGGTAAACGGTGGACCGCGTAAGATCAGCCCGTTCTTCGTTCCGTCGACGATTGTTAACATGGTGGCTGGTCACCTGACCATCATGTACGGCCTGCAAGGGCCAAGCATCTCCATCGCGACCGCCTGTACTTCAGGCGTGCATAACATCGGTCATGCCGCACGTATCATTGCATACGGCGACGCAGACGCGATGGTTGCGGGTGGTGCTGAAAAAGCCAGTACGCCGTTGGGTGTGGGTGGCTTTGGCGCGGCACGTGCACTGTCTACGCGTAATGATAATCCACAAGCGGCAAGCCGCCCATGGGACAAAGAGCGTGACGGTTTTGTGCTGGGCGACGGCGCTGGCATGGTGGTACTGGAAGAGTACGAGCATGCGAAAGCGCGCGGTGCAAAAATCTATGCTGAAGTCGTTGGCTTCGGTATGAGCAGCGATGCTTACCACATGACGTCGCCACCGGAAAACGGTGCAGGCGCTGCGCTGGCAATGGTCAACGCACTGCGCGATGCGGCTATCGAAGCGGGTCAGATTGGCTATGTCAACGCACATGGTACGTCTACGCCTGCAGGCGATAAAGCTGAAACCCAGGCAGTGAAATCTGTCTTTGGCGATGCGGCAAGCCGTGTAATGGTAAGCTCCACTAAATCCATGACCGGACACCTGTTGGGTGCGGCGGGCGCGGTAGAGTCAATTTTCTCTATCCTGGCGTTGCGCGATCAGGCTATTCCGCCAACCATCAACCTGGATAACCCGGATGAAGGTTGTGACCTGGACTTCGTACCTCACGAAGCGCGTCAGGTTAGTGGTCTGGAGTATGCGCTGTGTAACTCCTTTGGCTTCGGTGGTACCAACGGCTCTTTGATCTTTAAAAAGATTTAAGTCCGTCAGGTGATGCGCTAGCATCGATAGCAAATTGAAAAGGTCCGCTTGTCGGGCCTTTTTTTATTCGGTTTTCCGCCCTTGTCCTGTGTTACTCATCCTGCCAAACTAGCGGACCAGAAATAAGGAGCCACCATGTTCTTAATTAATGGCTGCGAGCAAGATATGCTGGCCGCAAGCGATCGAGCGACCCAATTTGGTGATGGCTGTTTTACCACTGCCTGTATTATCGACGGTGAAATCCCTCTCTTTGCAGCGCATCTTGAGCGTTTACAAGACGCTTGCCAAAAACTGCTGATCTCTTTTGAAGATTGGTCCGAGCTGCAAAATGAAATGAAAATGCTGGCGAAAGGGCACGTACGCGGTGTGTTGAAAGTGATTATCAGCCGTGGCAGTGGAGGCCGGGGTTACAGTGGCAAAAATTGTCATAGTGCCACACGCATCCTCTCCGTTTCAGCCTGGCCCGATCATTACGATCGTTGGCGACAAGAAGGCATTACGCTGGCGCTAAGCCCAGTGCGACTGGGGCGTAATCCGCTACTTGCCGGACTTAAACATCTGAATCGACTGGAGCAGGTGTTGATTCGCTCTCATCTTGAGCAGACGGACGCAGATGAAGCGCTGGTCCTTGACAGTGAGGGATGGGTTACGGAATGCTGTGCGGCTAATTTGTTCTGGCGTAAAGGCGATGTGGTTTACACGCCCCGGCTGGACCAGGCCGGAGTGAACGGTATTATGCGACAATTCTGTATCCGGATGCTGGCACAATCGCCATTCAGTATTGTCGAAGTGTATGCCGGGTTGGAGGAGGTAATGCAGGCTGATGAAATCGTCGTCTGTAACGCGTTAATGCCCATTATTCCCGTGCGTGCCTGTGGCGACACGTTGTTGTCTTCACGTTTGTTATTCGATTATTTAGCCCCACTTTGTGAGCACCCGAATTAGTCATGAAAAAACTGTTACTTGTTGTCCTGTTATTGCTGGTTGTGCTGGGCATTGCCGCTGGAGTGGGAATGTGGAAAGTTCGCCATCTGGCGGACAGCAAATTATTGATTAAAGAAGAAACGATTTTTACGCTGAAAGCGGGGACGGGCCGTCTGGCTCTCGGCGAACAGCTGTATGCAGACAAAGTTATCAATCGTCCGCGCGTGTTCCAGTGGCTGCTGCGTGTGGAGCCCGAGTTGTCGCATTTTAAGGCCGGAACATATCGCTTCACGCCTGACATGACGGTGCGGGACATGCTGCAACTGCTGGAAAGCGGCAAAGAGGCGCAGTTCCCGTTACGTCTGGTTGAAGGGATGCGCCTGAGCGATTACCTCAAACAGCTGCGTGATGCGCCGTATATCAAACATACGTTAAGCGACGATAGCTATGAGACCGTGGCCGAGGAACTTAAGCTGGAAAACCCGCAATGGGTAGAAGGCTGGTTCTGGCCAGATACCTGGATGTATACCGCCAATACTACTGACGTAGCGTTGCTAAAACGCGCGCATCAGAAAATGGTTAAAGCGGTGGATACTGTCTGGGAGGGGCGCGCTGATGGCCTGCCTTATCAGGACAAAAATCAGCTGGTAACCATGGCTTCTATTATTGAAAAAGAAACTGCGGTTGCCAGCGAGCGCGACCAGGTGGCTTCGGTCTTTATTAACCGCTTACGTATCGGTATGCGTTTACAAACCGATCCGACCGTGATTTACGGGATGGGTACACGGTATAATGGCAAATTGTCGCGTGTGGATTTAGACACCCCGACCGCCTATAACACCTATACCATTACGGGACTGCCGCCTGGCCCGATTGCCATGCCGGGAGAGGCTTCATTGCAGGCCGCGGCGCATCCGGCAAAAACGCCGTATCTCTATTTTGTGGCTGACGGTAAAGGCGGCCACACGTTTAACACCAATCTTGCCAGCCATAACCGGTCCGTGCAGGATTACCTGAAAGTGCTTAAGGAAAAAAATGGGCAGTAACTATATCGTCATTGAAGGCCTGGAAGGCGCCGGAAAAACCACCGCGCGTAACGTGGTGGTGGAGACACTTGAGCAACTCGGTAT
The DNA here is from genome assembly GCF_030332445.1 of Citrobacter sp. Cpo126. NCBI lineage: Bacteria > Pseudomonadati > Pseudomonadota > Gammaproteobacteria > Enterobacterales > Enterobacteriaceae > Citrobacter > Citrobacter sp. Cpo126. Next base: position 169,242 of record NZ_JAOWHT010000036.1, on the reverse strand, counting down.
TCGTGACATGGTTTTCACCCGTGAACCTGGTGGAACGCAGCTGGCTGAGAAACTAAGAAGTCTGGTGCTGGATATTAAATCGGTCGGTGACGAGGTCATTACCGATAAAGCCGAAGTTCTGATGTTTTACGCGGCGCGTGTACAGTTGGTCGAAACCGTTATTAAACCTGCACTGGCGAAAGGCGCGTGGGTAATTGGCGATCGTCACGATCTGTCGACCCAGGCGTATCAGGGCGGCGGACGCGGTATCGATCAAAACATGCTGGCAACCCTGCGTGATGCGGTGCTTGGTGATTTTCGCCCGGACCTGACGATTTATCTGGATGTGACACCAGAAGTCGGGTTGAAGCGTGCCCGTGCCCGCGGCGAGCTGGATCGTATTGAGCAGGAATCTTTCGACTTCTTTAATCGTACTCGCGCGCGCTATCTTGAGCTGGCTGCCAAAGACGCCAGCATTCGTACTATAGACGCTACGCAGCCGTTGGAGGCTGTGATGGCTGATATCCGTCATACCATCACCCAATGGGTGAAGGAGCAGGGCGCATGAAATGGTACCCATGGTTACGACCAGATTTTGAAAAACTGGTAGCTAGCTACCAGACGGGTCGTGGTCACCATGCGTTACTGATTCAGGCGTTACCCGGAATGGGCGACGACGCGCTGATTTACGCCCTCAGCCGCTATTTAATGTGCCAGCAGCCGGAAGGGCATAAAAGCTGTGGACAGTGCCGCGGCTGTCAGCTAATGCAGGCGGGGACGCACCCTGACTACTATTCGCTGCTGCCGGAAAAAGGCAAAAGCACGCTGGGGGTTGATGCGGTACGCGAAGTCAGTGAAAAGCTGTACGAGCATTCGCGTCTCGGCGGTGCGAAAGTGGTGTGGATCCCGGATGCCGCCCAGTTAACCGATGCCGCCGCCAACGCCTTGCTGAAAACGCTGGAAGAACCCCCGGCACAAACCTGGTTTTTCCTCGCCAGCACAGAGCCAGCTCGCTTGCTGGCGACATTACGCAGTCGTTGCCGGTTACATCATCTTGCGCCACCTCCGGAGTCGTATGCGATCTCCTGGCTCGCTCGTGAGGTGACTGCGTCGTCAGAAGCGCTGCTTAGCGCGTTACGCCTGAGTGCTGGTTCGCCTGGCGCGGCACTTACGTTGTTACAGGCTGAAAGCTGGGCGCACCGCACAGATTTTTGTGCGGCACTGGGGAACACATTAAATGCAGGCGACTGGTATATCTTGCTCGCGGCGTTAAACCACGATCAGGCTGCCGCCCGTTTACACTGGCTGGCAACGTTGTTGACGGATGCGTTGAAACGTCCGTATGGGGTTTCCCATTTAACGAATCCTGATGCGCTGGACCTGATATCTTCTATCGCAGAACGGTTATCCGTTGCCCAGATACAGGCGATACTCGGTGACGTTTGTCATTGTCGTCAGCAACTGCTGAACGTAACAGGCGTAAACCGTGAGCTGGTGTTAACCGATCTTATTCTTCGTATTGAGCATTACCTGCAACCAGGCACCGTACTGCCTGTTCCCCATCTTTGAGAGAGACATTATGTTTTTAGTCGACTCACACTGCCATCTTGATGGCCTGGATTATCAATCTCTGCATAAGGACGTGGATGACGTGCTGGCGAAAGCGGCCGCACGTGATGTGAAATTCTGTCTTGCCGTTGCGACCACTCTGCCAGGATATCGCAGTATGCGCGAACTGGTCGGTGAGCGTGATAATGTGGTTTTCTCCTGCGGCGTGCATCCGTTAAATCAGGATGAAACCTATGATGTTGAGGACCTGCGTCGTTTTGCCGCCGAAGAGGGGGTTGTGGCGATGGGAGAAACCGGGCTGGACTATTTTTACACGCCGGAAACAAAGGTGCGCCAGCAGGAATCTTTTATCCACCATATTCAGATCGGCCGTGAGTTACAGAAGCCGGTTATCGTGCATACCCGCGATGCGCGAGCCGATACGCTGTCTATTCTGCGCGAAGAAAAAGTGACGGATTGTGGCGGCGTACTACACTGTTTTACAGAGGACAGAGAAACGGCGGGCAAATTACTGGACCTTGGATTCTATATCTCGTTTTCCGGCATAGTCACGTTCCGAAATGCTGAGCAGCTCCGTGATGCCGCCCGCTATGTTCCTCTGGACCGGTTATTGGTCGAGACGGATTCTCCCTACCTTGCGCCTGTACCGCATCGTGGAAAAGAGAACCAGCCCGCCATGACTCGTGACGTTGCAGAGTACTTGGCCGTAGTGAAAGGTGTTGCCGTTGGAGAACTGGCGCAGGCAACCACTGATAACTTTGCCCGCCTGTTTCACATCGACGCTTCTCGCCTGCAATCTGTTCGTTAACTGACTTTTTTTAAAGCTCGTAATTAATCACTAATGCGAGTAAAGTTCACCGCCACAAAATGGGCGGTGAATAATCAGTTTGACACATTCAGAAACTCATTTTATCGGAATGTGCGGATTTTGCGGCCATTCACGACTGAACTGTGATAGCCGTCAAACAAAAACAAACTGAATTATTTTACTCTGTGTAATAAATAAAGGGTACTTAGATGCCCTGTACACGGCGAGGTTCTCCCCCCTCGCCAATGCGTGAGAACGTAGAATACACAAAGTCAATCAAGCTGCATCAAGGCGGCAAGTGAGTGAATTGCAGGAGCTTACTAGAGTAAGTGACTGGGATGAGCGAGCGCAGCCCGCCCTGAGGCGGTTTGAAGGATGAAGTGTATAAGCACAAATACTCAGGAGCACTCCTAATTATGTTTAAGAATGCATTTGCTAACCTGCAAAAGGTCGGTAAATCGCTGATGCTGCCGGTATCCGTACTCCCGATTGCAGGTATCCTGCTGGGCGTCGGTTCCGCTAACTTCAGCTGGCTGCCAGCCGTTGTATCGCACGTAATGGCAGAAGCAGGCGGTTCTGTTTTTGCGAACATGCCGCTGATTTTTGCTATCGGTGTTGCGTTAGGCTTCACTAATAATGACGGTGTATCTGCACTGGCATCCGTTGTTGCTTACGGCATCATGGTTAAGACCATGGCTGTTGTTGCGCCGCTGGTTCTGCATTTACCTGCTGAAGAGATCGCCGCTAAACACCTTGCTGATACGGGTGTTCTCGGGGGGATTATCTCCGGTGCGATTGCAGCGTATATGTTCAACCGTTTCTACCGTATCAAATTGCCTGAGTATCTTGGCTTCTTTGCGGGTAAGCGTTTCGTTCCTATCATTTCTGGTCTGGCTGCCATCTTCACAGGTGTGGTTCTGTCCTTCATTTGGCCGCCGATTGGTACTGCTATTCAGACGTTCTCTCAGTGGGCTGCATACCAGAACCCGGTCGTAGCGTTCGGTATCTATGGCTTCATTGAACGCTGCCTGGTACCGTTTGGTCTGCACCATATCTGGAACGTTCCATTCCAGATGCAGATCGGTGAATACACCAACGCTGCGGGTCAGGTGTTCCACGGTGATATTCCTCGCTATATGGCGGGTGACCCGACTGCGGGCAAACTGTCCGGTGGCTTCCTGTTCAAAATGTACGGTCTGCCGGCTGCTGCTATCGCTATCTGGCACTCTGCTAAACCAGAAAACCGCGCGAAAGTGGGCGGTATCATGATCTCCGCGGCGCTGACCTCGTTCCTGACCGGTATTACCGAGCCGATCGAGTTCTCCTTCATGTTCGTGGCGCCGATCCTGTACATCATCCACGCGATTCTGGCTGGTCTGGCATTCCCGATCTGTATCCTGCTGGGTATGCGCGACGGTACGTCGTTCTCCCACGGTCTGATCGACTTTATCGTTCTGTCCGGTAACAGCAGCAAACTGTGGCTGTTCCCGATTGTCGGTATCGGTTATGCGATTGTTTACTACACCATCTTCCGTGTGCTGATCAAAGCGCTGGACCTGAAAACGCCAGGTCGTGAAGATGCTACCGAAGACAGCAAAGCAGGTGCGACCGGTGAAATGGCTCCGGCTCTGGTTGCTGCATTCGGCGGTAAAGAAAACATCACTAACCTCGATGCGTGCATCACTCGTCTGCGTGTCAGCGTGGCTGACGTTGCTAAAGTGGATCAGGCTGGCCTGAAGAAACTGGGTGCGGCAGGCGTTGTGGTAGCTGGTTCCGGTGTTCAGGCTATCTTCGGGACTAAGTCCGATAACCTGAAAACTGAAATGGATGAGTACATCCGTAACAGCTAAGCAGTAAGAAGTTGGGGAGAACTAAGGCAGCCTGCGGGCTGCCTTTTTTATTGCATTAATTAGCCTGAACGCGAATCGGTGCGGTGGCAGCGAACAGCCAGGGACGTGCCTCTGCGTTCACGCGCGGGGATAGCGTCTCTCTGACCTGCTGGTGGTAATCATCAATCCACTGTTTCTCAGCATCACTCAGCAGATGCAGTTCGACCAGATTCAAATCAATCGGTACCAGCGTCAGCGTTGAGAAACGACAGAAACCAGGACGACTGTTGATAATCTCCACCTGATTCTCAATACGGATCCCATATTGTCCGGCCAGATAATAACCCGGCTCGATGGTGATGATGTTGCCTGCGACCAGTGGCCACGGGTTTACTTTTTTGGCGATGCGATGGGGTTGCTCATGAATAAGCAACTGGTGACCCACGCCGTGTCCCGTACCATGATCAAAATCCAGACCCAGCTCCCACAACGCCCGGCGGCTAAAAGCATCCAGTTGATGGCCCTGAGTCCCGCTGGGAAACTGCAGCGAAATAAGCGACAAAAAGCCTTTCAACACGGCAGTGTAATGCAGGCGACGTTGCGGATCTTGTGGGCCAAATGCGAGGGTACGCGTCGTATCCGTCGTACCATTGTGATACTGGCCACCGGAATCATTCAGATACATGGCCTGTGAGGTAATTGGCGTATTGGTTTTTTCACTGGAGTGGTAATGGCACATTGCGGCATTGCTGGCAGAGGCCGAAATCGTACTGAAACTTTGCTCGATAAATCCCGGCTGCTGCTGGCGAAATTCCAGTTGCTTGGCCTGCGCTTCCAGCTCGGTGACCGGATTGCCTGCCGCTTCGCGCAAAGGAACTTCATGGGCCAGCCAGGCAAGGAAGTTTACCCAGGCTGCGCCATCTTGTTCATGGCATTCACGATAGCCTGCCAGTTCAACGTCATTTTTGTGGGATTTCATCAGAGTGATGAGATCGGGCGCCCAAAGAACGTTGCCACCGTGTTCTTCAATGGCAAAACGCAATGCGACCGGGGCGTAGTCTTTATCGACCAGGAAACGCTTCCCATTAGCTAATTGCTGGCAGCGAGTCAGAAAATTCTCTTGCGGGGCCAGTGTAAGCGTATCCAGCAGTGATGCGGGGAGCTGTTGCGTTTTATTGCTATCCACAAACCATTCCAGCTCACCGCTGCGATGGAGCAGGGCAAACGAAAACGGCACTGGTACCATGGCCAGATCCGAACCGCGCACATTCAATAACCAGGCAATGTTATCCGGCAGGGTAATTGCCAGCACGTCAGCCTGGTGTTGAGCGAGTTGTTCCACGACGCGGGCACGCTTTTGCGTGCTGCTTTCCCCGCTGATTTCAATGGGCATTTCACGAATGATGCTACAGGGTGCCGCCGGGCGGTCGAGCCACACCTGGTCGAAAGGATCCTGTGCAAGAGGCACCAACTCGCAATGCGTTGCTGAAAGCGCTTCAAACTGGCTATTGACCATCAGCATCGGTTCAAAGCCGATACGTTTACCTGCTGCAACATGAGACTGCAAATAGTCGGCCAGCGGTTCATCGTGTAAATGATGAATTTCAAAATCATCCAGCGAGACTTCATTGTGCACCTGGACCTGATAACGTCCATCGACAAACATTAATGCGCGGTCTTGCAGGACCAGCGCGAGTCCCGCAGAGCCGCTAAAACCGGTCAGCCAGGCCAGCTTATTGTCATGCGGCGTACAATCTTCGCTTTGATGAGCGTCGGCGCGCGGGACAATCATGCCATCCAGCCCCTGCGCTATCAGCAGGTTACGCAGGGCGGAAAGAGGAGTTGAGTTGTGCATAGTTACCTTCAGGCCTTAACGGAACGGCGGTTCGTTGAACGTACGTAATTTACGGGAGTGCAGTCGGTCGCCTTCAGCACGCAGACGATCGATAGCCCGGATACCTATTTGCAGATGCTCAGAAATGGCACCTTCATAAAAACGGTTGGCCTGACCAGGCAGTTTGATCTCACCGTGCAGCGGCTTGTCGGAAACGCACAGCAGCGTGCCGTACGGAACGCGGAAACGATATCCCTGGGCGGCGATGGTGGCGCTTTCCATATCGATAGCCACCGCGCGGCTGAGGTTAAAGCGTAGCGCAGAAGCGGAATAGCGTAGCTCCCAGTTGCGATCGTCAGTGGTGACGACGGTACCGGTACGCAGGCGCTGTTTAACCTCTTCGCCGGGCATACCGCTGACTTCTTTGGTGGCGTCATACAGTGCGCGCTGCACTTCCGCGATGCTCGGAATTGGAATATCTGGCGGCAGTACGGCATCCAGCACGTGGTCGTCACGCAGATAAGCGTGGGCCAGAACATAGTCGCCAATCGCCTGGCTTTCACGCAGCCCGCCACAGTGACCAATCATCAGCCAGACATCAGGACGCAGTACGGCCAAATGATCGCAAATGGTTTTGGCGTTAGACGGGCCAACGCCGATATTAACCAGCGTGATCCCCTGACCGTCGGCGGTGATTAAATGCCAGGCGGGCATCTGGTGTTTCTTCCAGGCGAGATCGGAGATGGCTTCTTCAGGCGCTTCAGTTTCAGCGGTGATCCAGATCCCACCCGCACAAGAAAGCGCGATATACGGGCTGTCCGGGTCGAGGATCTGGCTGCAACCCCAACGCACAAACTCATCGACATAGCGGGTGTAGTTGGTGAACAGCACAAAAGGCTGAAAATGTTCAACCGGTGTTCCCGTGTAGTGGCGTAGTCGAGCCAGCGAAAAATCTACTCGTCGGGCGTCGAAGTGCGACAACGGGGAGAATTCCGCCGGATGATAGGTACCGTCGGCTGTTTCATCGCCAATCTGTGACAACTCGGTTGTGGGGAAATGGCGCGTTAGGCCGGCGCTCATCGAGCGGTCGAGCGTCAGTTCAGAACCGTCAATGACATACGGATAGGGAATTTCATGCTGCGACGGCTCAACTGAGATATGCGCATCATAATCCTGATACAGCAGCGTGAGTTGTTCTTCAAGATACGGACGAAAAAGCGACGGACGGGTAATCGTAGTGGTGTAGCAGCCCGCATGGGTAAAACGACCATAGGCGCGGGTTTTCGGGGGGTTGGTGGCGCTGCCATCCCAGGTGACACACAGTGATGGGTAAACAAAAAGACCGTTATGGCGGGCGATTACGTCAGGGAGCGTCCCTGTTTCAATATACTTACCAATGGCGCTACGCAGTGCTTTAACCGACTGCTCGTACAGCGCGTCCAGTTTATCCAGTGCCTGAGCTGGGGTCAGGCTGGAGCCCTTATTGTTCATGTCTGTCTCCTTGTTCCACAGATGTACTGCTCTCCCGATAGTATGTCACAGGAATGTGAAACAAAAGTCAGACGTTGAGGAAGATTGTGCGAAGACCGGACGGCCTCCGCACCCTGGCTTAACCGTGCTGCTTATCCCGCATCAGCAATGCTGTAGTGGCGGAAATAAGACAACCCGCCATCAGATAAATGGCCACACTGTGCCAGTCTCCGCCGGAGAATGTTACCAGCGCAGCAGCAATGAAGGGGGTAAAACCGCCGCCAACCACGCTTGCTACCTGATAACCAACGCCCGCGCCGCTGTAGCGGTAGCTTGCGCCAAACAAACCGGTAAACATAGGTTGCTGCACGCAGACCACCATATCGTGTGCAATGTTGGCCAACATAATCGCGAAGAACACGATCCAGAAAATGGATTGCGCTTCTAACGCCATAAAGAACGGGAATGCGCTGAGCGTCCCGACCAGTGCGCCGGTAATGTAAACGCGCCGGCGACCAAAACGGTCGGCGAGCCAGGCGAAGCAGGGGATGGTCAGACAGCTCAGCCCACCCACCAACAAGCCGATATTCAGAAACAGTTCACGGGGTAAGCCCAGATTCTGCGTGGAGTAATTTAGGGCAAACGCAGTGACGATATACATCGTCAGCAGTTCACACAGGCGCAGAGCGATAATTTTCAAAAAGGCACCTGGATGACGGATTAACGCCTCGACTACCGGTAGTCTCTTTTTCTCTGGTTGCGGCGCCTGTTGCTGCTGTTCGAATTCGGCCGATTCATCCATTCGGTTACGCATCCACAACGCGCCCAATACCAGCACGATGCTGAACAGGAATGGAATACGCCAGCCCCAACTCAGGAACTGCTCATCGGTGGTTTGCGAGCTAATCAGCGAGACCAGACCGGTAGAAAGCAGTAACCCGACGCCATAACCGACCTGAACACCGCTGCTGTAGAAGGCTTTTTTATTTTTCGGCGCGCTTTCGACCGAGAGCAACGCCGCCCCGCCCCATTCACCGCCAACGGCGAATCCCTGAATAGCACGCAGCGTCACCAGCAGAACGGGAGCCCACCAGCCAATGGTGTCAAAGGAAGGAATAATCCCTATCAGTGCAGTGGCGATCCCCATCATCCAGACGGTGAGCATCAGCATACGTTTACGCCCCAGGCGATCGCCGAAGTGGCCGAAGATCACCCCGCCTAACGGACGGAACAAAAATCCGACGCCAAAGGTAGCAAATGCGGCAAGTGTCCCCATTGCCGGGCTGACCTGCGGGAAGAACTCGCGGTTAAAGACCAGTGCGGCAGTGATGCCGTAAAGCAGAAAATCATACCAGTCGACCACGGCACCCGCGAAGCTACCAAGCGCAGCGCGTCGGGCGCGGTTAAGTGAAGAGGCGTCCTGTTGGGGACCCGTGGAGGTGAGGGAGGAATCCATAGTTATCCTGTCTGTACTGTTTTTTAGTTATTAGTATTTGAGTTGGGTTACACACATTGCAGTCGCAATATTAACGACCGTTATGAGATTACCGCGACAGACGGGAAGTGAAAACGATTATCTCCCTCATCTGATGGCAACATGAAAAATAAGATGAATGAGAAAACAGAAAAGCAAAAAAACCGCTCGAAAGCAGGGTGTTCAAAAATTGTTGCCTTTTGTTCAAAGTGTGCGCGGTAGATGCGGTAGCCCAGCGCATTAAGCAACATCGCGTCGGCAGGTGTGGCTTCACGGATTTGTAATGTCATGAATGATTCCTGTCCTGGTAATAAATTAACGATTACTGAACTATATCAAAACTGTCAGTGATACAGTGGTATGCGAATATTTCAGAGGCTTATCAGTATGAAGATTGTTTTTATCCCTGCGTTGATCGCCGTCCTGATTGATAAAGAACAGGACATGGGACGGGAATTGACCCGCGATGAGGTTGAGTCCATCCGCGATGGCGCTACAGCCATCCGCCTGCCGGCCGAAGCAGCCGAGGGCATAATCAGAGAGCGCGGCTACCGCGATATTGATCCTGAGAATGTCTGGCGCGAGTGGCAGGCGTATAAAGCTGACTGAATGTTGATGGGAACACACTGCTTTATTGACACATGAAAATTGTGCACTTACACGGATGGGTTTACTCCGCACCTGTCGTGGAGCTGAGGGTCAACTTTGAGCGACATGCAGCCAGTCAGTTTTGAATAAAATTTAACGGCTAAATCGACGCCCCGTAATTTTTATAAGTGGGGCATTTTTATCTTCAGAAACTATTAACTCCAGCCTTGTTTACTACGACGGATATAAGGTAATACGGATAATAAAGCCAGAACCGCTAATACCATTCCAATCCATAGAGCTGAACGTAAACCGAATCCAGATGAAATTGCCATTCCACCTAAATAAGAACCGCCACCTAATCCAATATTGATCACGGAAGTATGAACAGCATTGACCATTGGCCCTGGATGTGCCACGCTGACAATTCTTGCCATCATTGCCGGATTCATTGGCACGCCAGATAAACCGATAAGTATAACAGCCAGAATAGCAATGACCTGATATTGAACAAATAGCGCCATGCCGAGCAAAGAAATACTCAATATTGTTAAGCCGACAACCATAACAGTTAAACTATGGCGATATGCAAGACGTCCAGTTACCATATTCCCGATGATATTGGCTAGTCCATAAAGCATCAGAATGAAGGGAACCGTCTGCATTGTAAATTCACTGACATCAGTCAGCACGGGAACAAAATAACTGAATGCCGCAAAACTTGCTCCCAAAATCAAACAGCTGGTTGCACAGGCTTTCCAATAGGCTTTATTTTTAAATGCCTTAATCTCTTCAGCCATCTTGATAGCACCGCCGCCGCTCATATGTGGCAATAAACGTACTAATGCTAGCAGGCATATGAAAACCAGGACCGCAACCAGCCCAAAACTCATTTTCCAGCCCCAGTGCTGGTCAATGATTGTCGCGATAGGTACACCAAAGACATTGGATACCATAAAACCTGCTATCACTATTGATGCGGCACGAGGGCGATTTTCTACAGATACAAGAGCCATACTTGTCGCGAGTGAAAGACTTAAACACCCTGCACATAAAATACCTGTCACGATGCGAATGGCAACTAACACATTGTAATCAGAGGCAAAGACGCTTAATCCTTGTACGATAACATATAACCCTAACAGCCATAATAATGTTGAGCGATAGGGCGCTTTAAACTTAAGAAAGGTGTAGGTTAATACCGGGCCACCTAGCATTACACCGAATGCATAATATGAAATCAAATGCCCGACTTCGCCGACTGTAACACCAAATGCTTCAGATAGCGTGGTCATCATACCCGCCACCATTAACTCTGCTGTACCTAATGAAAAAATGGCTAACCCTAAAATATAAACGACTAATGGCATGTTTTTTTATTTTTCCTTGTATTGGAATGATCGTTACAAAAATGAGTGCAAGTAAATAATGAATTTTTCCGCTTAAATTTATAAATTGATTAACAGACCAGCGACGACATCTTCGAGGATTTTTCTATCTGAAATGTTTTTATTCAGTACACGTAAACCGTAATAGCCTGCCATAAAGCCTCTCGCCATTTCGACGGCTGATGCTTTATTGTTCAGTTCGCCGCTTCGTTGGCCTTCGATGAATACCGACACCAGCGTTTTTTCTAAATGCTGACGATATTCATTATTCAGGCTCGCAACGGCTTCATCTTTACTGCCCATCTCCAGGGCTGAAAATAAGACCATCGCATCATGCTGCTCTGGCTGAGAAAGATCTTCGGCAATACCCCAGAGCAGAAGGGTATGCAATCGCTCTTTTACCAGACCTGGCTGTGTGAGTATTGTTAACTGTGCTGACATAGTTTGTTCGTGGCTGCGCAACAAAGCTTGCTCGTACAGGGCTTGCTTGCTTCCAAAGGCATTGTATAGGCTTCCCCGCCCTAATCCCGTACCATTGCATAAATCTTGCGCAGAGGTGCCTGCATAACCATTGGCGCTGAAAACAGCGACGGCAGCATCAATGACATCCTGATCTTCGAACTTTCGTGGACGACCTGGAAAGGTTGGTTTTTCAGCACTCATAGGGATGTGGGACTTGAAATGAGTTGAGGCGGCATAGTATTGATTATGGAACGATCAGTCAAATAATTTTCATAAATAAATCAGCGATGACGCGCAGACAGATTTTCTTATGAATTGCTATGCGTTTCTGTAGAGGGATGTGTGGATTTTATCCTTTCCAGGATAGTACGTTGATACAACGGCAACCACGCGTAATGGTTAATCATCACACCGGAATCTGCCGTATTCTAGTGAACGTCCAACGTCCCCCTTCGATTAAGGATAGTGTTGCATCGACCGATTGAACTCACAGGGCAGAGTAAAGTCATCGCAGCGTGAGTGATATGACAGGCGACCTGTTGAAGCCATGGTACCATTACAGACTGTATCATCTACCTCACTACACACATCGGCCTGCCAGATACTGGTTCGGGGTGTATCTCCGTATCCACGCTGAATACGGTTCTCAGCAATCCAGGGTTCATCACCTCTTCTGGTGTGCCTTGCGCCATAACATGTCCGTTCGCCATGACCACCAGATGGTCGCAGTACCGGCTGGCCTGATTAAGGTCGTGCAGCACGGCGACCACCGTTTTCCCCTGAGCCCGGAGTTCGCCCATCAGCCGCATCAGTTCCACCTGATGATTGATATCGAGATAGGTGGTTGGCTCATCGAGTAGTACAACGGGCGTATCCTGCGCCAGGACCATCGCCAGAAATGCGCGCTGTCGCTGACCGCCAGAAAGATCGGTTAACCGTCGGTCAGCAAGATGTTGGATCCGGGTCTGGCTCATAGCATCATGGACCCGCGTATTGTCTTCAACGGAGAGACGCCCCCAGAGTGACAACCACGGGTTGCGACCGTACGAAACAAGCTCCTGGACGGTGATCCCCTCGGGAGTTAAATGGTGCTGGGGCAGCAGCGCCAGCGTGCGGGCTAGCTGGCGTGATGAGAGCGTATTGATGGCACTATCGCCGAGAAATACGCCGCCGGACTGCGGCGTTAACAGTCGTGAAAAACAGTTTAACAACGTTGACTTCCCGCAGCCGTTAGGGCCGAGCAGGGCGGTTGTCTTCCCCGCTGGTAGGGTGAGTGAAACGCCATCAAGCACCTTGTTTGTACCGTAACAGACCGTCAGATTTTCAGTTCGTAATGTCATTTATCGCATTCTCACAAGCAGCCAGACAAACCATGGTGCACCGATAATGGCGGTCAGCACGCCAGCCGGAAGTTCCAGAGGAGGATGAATAATTCGCGCCAGCAGGTCGGCAACCACCAGCAGTAACGCACCTGTCATGGCTGAAACGGGCAGCAGCCAGCGGTGACGTCCACCGGTAATGCTGCGCACCATATGCGGTACCACAAGACCAATAAAGCTAATTGGGCCGCAGACGGCCACGCCGGTCGATGTCATGGCGACGGCCAGTAGTAAAGCCTGGAGCCGAATACGCGGCACCGACACACCGAGCGTGGTGGCGCGCGCATCGCCCAATGCCAGGAGGTCGAGATCGCGGCAAAAACGCAGACTCAGCGGCAGAAACAAAATCAGCAGTGGGGCGGCTATTTTCACAAAGCTCCAGTCACGGCCCCATAAGCTGCCGGTCAGCCACAGCAGGGCGTTGTTCACATCCTGCGGACGCGAAAGCATCAGATAATCCGTCAGGCTGGCCCAGCAGGCAGAGAGCGCAACACCCATGAGCGCCAGCTTCATCGGCTGGCTGGTGTTCGCCAGTATTCTCAGCAGGATCAGGCCCGCCATGCCACCGGCAAAGGCCAGTAGCGGCAGAGTAATCACCGGTAGTGACGGTAAGAGAAGCAGCGCGCCCACAGAGGCAAGATTAGCAGCATGGTTTACGCCGAGGATATCCGGTGATGCCAGAGGGTTACGCACGATCCCTTGCACCAGCACGCCTGCCACTGCGAGGGCTGCACCAACAAGCATCGCCAGCAGCAGTCGCGGCAGGCGGTACGACGTTAATACGAAATGATATTCGCGCCCGGTCTGCCAGTCGCTCAGCAGAGCACGCCAGGGAACGGCGATCACCCCCATTTGTAGTGACAAAACCGAAAGTCCTGCCAGCGCGAGGGCGATGAAAATGACGAACGCAATTTTCATCCACGCCTCCTGACCAGCCAGACAAAACAGGGTGCACCAATCAGCGCCACTACTGCCCCCGCGGGCAATTCGCCAGGGAAGGCCAGCGCTCGGGCCAGAACATCAGCCAGCAGCAGCAGCGTGGCGCCCATAAGCATGCTCATCGGCAGGACCTTGCGCTGATCGAATCCTACCCAGAAGCGAGCCAGATGCGGCATCAGCAGACCGATAAACGCCACCGGACCTGCCACGCTGACGCAGGTACCGACCAGAAGCAGCACCAGAACATTGATGATCAAACGGAGCTTAGGCAGATTCACCCCCAGCGTGCGGGCGGTGCTGTCACTGACGTTAAGCAGGTTCAGTTGATTAGCCAGCAGCAATACCACCGGTACAGCAACCACTACCATTGGGAAAAGCTGCCAGAACTCCTGCCAACGTGCGTGGGATACGCCTCCCGCAAGCCAGTAAAAAATGCCGTAGGCGTGATCTTCCGTCAGCAGCAGAGTGATGCGGCTAAGGGCCATGCAGAAAGCCGAGAACGCGATGCCCGCGAGGATCAGTTTGTTTCTGTCCTGGGTGTGGCGAAATCCACCACCTGCGGTCATCACCATCAGCCAGCTTACGCCACCGCCGCAGGCGGCGATAAAGGCGATGGAGTAACCCGTAACGGGCGCAGGGCTGATAGCGCTGGTAAGCGCCATCGTCAGCGCTGCGCCACTGTTAATACCGAGTAGTGAAGGGGAGGCCATTGCATTATGCGTCAGGGTCTGCAGCAGCGTTCCCGCCAGAGCCAGGCTTGCGCCGATCAAAATAGCGACCAGGCTTCTCGGCAAACGAAGGTTTTGCACCAGCGCTTGTGGAAGCGTCGGCGTATGGCCTGGTAGCAGGGCGTCAATGGCGTCAACGCCGGAAACAGGAATGGCCGAGTAGCAAAATAGACTCAGCCAGAAGATAGCGATAAGCGCGACAAGGGGAAGCCCCCACTGTAGCGCTGGATGTTTGAAAATTGTCATTTCACATCGGATAAAGGCTGGTGGTGAAAGATTTTTACCGTGTCGCTGGCAATGCGTTCGGCTGCGAAAATGCCGCGCATCCGCGCCCAGGCGTTACTGTCGACCGACGCCGTCTGCTGTTTTTGCGCCGCAGTTAACATCTGCCACAGCGGGTCTTGTTGCCAGCGTTTCACGATGCTCTCTTCACGATAGTGCGCGACCAGCAGCCATGCCGGATTGAGCGCCAGCAGCTGTTCCAGACCGATGGACGGCATAGACGAACCCGCCATAGCTGCAGGCACCGTCAGCCCCAAAGAGGTCAGGACGCCCCCGGTCCAGGTCTCCTGAGTATGCAGGTTGAACTGCTGCTCCCTGGACGTACCAAACACCACCATTGTGTCTTTTGGCAGTTGGCTGGCCCACGCTGACATCTGTTGTTGGTGTTGCGCCAGGCGTGACTGCATCTGTGCTTTTTTACCCACAATTTCACCGATGATGGCCGCAGATTGCAGATTTTCAGCGTAAGTTTCATTGCGAGACTTGAGCAGCAGCACAGGTGCGATTTGCTGTAAGGCGCTGTAAATACCCGCATGGCGGCTGCTGTCGGCAATGATCAGATCCGGTTTCAGCGCGCTGATGGCTTCTAAACTCGGCTGCGCACGCGTGCCGACAGACTGCCAGGGTTTCAGATGGGCACGAACCTCTGGAAGAATGCGCATGGCATCGTTATCGTCGGCAATGCCGACCGGACTGACATCGACAGCAGCCAGTGCGTCCGCGAACGACAGTTCCAGCACCACTATCCGTTGTGGCGTTTTATCAAGCGTAAAGGTGCCATGTTCGTCATGAACCGTGGCGGCAAAAGCATGGCCGGTGAGCAGCAGAGCGGCGAATAGCGTGCGTAATGGTGTGAACATGTAAATTGCCTGTGTCGGGTGGCGTTTCGTTTGCCCGACCTACAAAACAGCATGCAGGCCGGGTAAACGGGGTTTAGAACTTCAACGAACCCTGCATATACAGCGTGCGCGGCTGGCCTGCGTAGATGCCTTTGTTGTTGTCGTCGTAAGAGCGGGTGAAATACTCTTGGTCGAAGATATTTTTCACGCCAAACGCCAGGTTCAGGTCTGCCATCTGCGGACCAAAGTCATAGGCCATGCGTGCGCCCCAGAGCATAAAGCCAGGGATGCGACCGGTACTGCCGTCAGCGCTCTCTTTAACGGTGTTGGTGTTGTCCGCAAACTGGCTGGACTGGAAATCGCTGTTCAGGTTGAAGGTCCAGCTACCCGGCTTATAGTCCACGCCCAACGTGCCTTTGTGTTTTGGTGAGAAGGGCACCTGATTGCCGTAGGTATCGCCTTTCTCGCGGATCTCAGCGTTCACATACGCATAGCTTGCGTAGACTGAAACGTTGTCGAGCGTTGGCGTCAATGTGCCGAGATCATAGCGAGTCTGAGTTTCCAGTCCGGTATGGCGCGTTTTACCGCGTGCGGTAACGGTGTCGTTGGTTTGGTTGGAGTCGTACTGATTATTAAAGTTAATCAGGAATAGCCCCATTTCCGCCGTCAGCGCGCCATCGTCGTACCGGGTTCCGAGCTCCCAGGTTCGCGCTTTTTCCGGTTCCACATTGCCGCTTTGCACAGCCTTGCCAATTTGGCTGTACTGTACGGTGCCGAATGAGCCTTCAGTGTTTGCATAAAGATTCCAGCTATCAGTCAGGTGATAAAGTACGTTTAGCGCCGGAAGTGGGGCGTTGTAGCTTACTTCCTCATGTGTGCCTTTGATGGCGTTGTTCTGGTATGACTCGATATGTTCAAAGCGCATACCCGGTGTGATAGTCCAGTTGCCAATGTCGATTTTGTCATCCAGATACCAGGCGTGCGCTTCGGTGCCCGAACGAGTGTCGCGATCGTAAGGGCTGGCGCTGGACGGCAGTTGTCCGCTGCTGGTGGCCGTGTAGTAACGCATTTCATGCGTCGACTCGCTCACATAACGGTATCCCACGCCCACTTCGTGCGCGGAAGGACCCACCATAAAGCTCTGACTGTAGCGTGGTTCAATGCCGCGTACCCAGTAGTTACGCGGTGAAAGGGTGAAGCGTTTTCCCTGTTCCAGGTAGCCGCTGCGCAGGGTTTCAGTGTAGAAGCCCTGAATATTGAATTTATGTTGGCTGTCCGGCTGGAACTGATAGCCGAGGCTTGCCAGCTTGCGGCGCCCCCAGAAGCGATCGTAAGGGCGCGTGGATTGCCAGCGGTCGGCATCGTAATCCGCGCGAGACAGGCCGCCGGGCATGTCAGCTTCACCGTCGTAGTATTGCAACAGACTGTTGAAGGTATGCACTTCGTTTGGCGCATATTTGCTTTTCAGCATCAGGTCGTCGATGCGGGTCGCGCTGTGTTCGCGCCAGTCGCTTCCACGTGTACCGGAGTAGAGCAGGGCGGTACCAAAACCGTTATCCGCCGTGCCACCCACCATCAGGTTGTGCGTTTCTTTTGGGTTATTTTGTGAAGATGTTGGGCTGAGCTGGCCTTCCACGCCGGCTTCCATGCCGAAGTCTTGCGGAATAGCGCGGGTAACAAAGTTCACCACCCCGCCCACGCTCTGTGGCCCGTAACGCACCGCGCCACCGCCGCGAACCACGTCGATGGCGTCCATATTTCCGAGTGAGACGGGCGCCAGTGAAAGCTGCGGCTGGCCGTAAGGGGCAAACGGCACGGGAATACCGTCCATCAGCACCGTTGAACGGCTGGCCAGGCGCGGGTTCAGGCCGCGAATACCAAAGTTCATTGCCAGATCGTGGCTACCGGTGCCGTTGTTTTCTGGGGCGGTAACGCCAGGAATGCGGTTCAGTACCTCGCGCATGGATGTTGCGCCGGTTTTGGCAAAATCCTCACGGCGGATGACGTCACGTGCGCCGGCATGCTCGAATACGTCGTTTTCGCGCGCATCCCCCAGCCAGTCGCCCACCACGGTCAGGGCATCTTCTTGCGGTGTTGGTGCGGGCTCCAGCGTCCAGCTATTATTACCCAGCGATTTCACCTGCAGGCCACTACCGTTCAGCAGGTGTTGCAGGCCAGTTTCGACGTCGTAGTCACCGTGAAGACCGTTACTCTGTTTGCCGCGCGTCAGGCTGGCGTCAACCGACAGGGTAATTCCGCTGAGCGCGGCATACTGATTAAGGGCTTTGTCGAGCGAACCCGGTGCAATATCAACCTGCGCTGCGAAGGCGGATAACGACAGCCCGGCCAGCGGCAGCAGGCTCAGGCGAACGGCGTTAACCAAAGGTGTTGTTTTGCGAAAAACGCATAAAGGCGTCATACCTTCTCCATCATCATTTTTGTTGTGTTCATCTATGAGTCGGATGAGGAGGGGAAAAAGGACAATCGAAATGAGAATTATTTTTCTTACAATGCAGAAATATTTACCCAGTATCGCGTAACTGACTGAATTTTCACTGGAAGAGTCTTGGCAATAACATCCAGGATTGCATCAGTATTTTTCAGCGGGAAAGTGCCACTCAGGCGTAACCCGGCTACAGCCGGATCGCAGCGCAGCACGCCGTTGCGATAACGGCTCAGCGTGGCAATCACTTCACCCAAAGGTTTATCGCTGAAGCTCAGAATGCCCTGCGTCCAGGTGGCGCTTTCATCATCCGCTGAGGCTACTGCACCAAATTCAGACGCGCTAAACTGCAGGCTCTCGCCAGCGCTGACGATGCGTTTTTCCTGCGGACGATTTGCCAGTAAGACTTCAACAGCGTGTTGTTGAACGACAACGCGTGTGACGTTGTCCTGCTGGTAGACGGTAAATTCTGTGCCTAATGCGGTGAGCTGGCCCTGGCGGGTCACAACGCGGAAAGGTCTCTGCTGCGCGTCTTTTGCGGTAGTAATAGCAATTTCGCCGTACCAGAGATGGACAGCGCGTTGACGCGTATCAAAACGAACGTCCGCGGCGCTTTGTGTGTTGAGCGTCAGCAGCGAGCCATCTTCCAGCCGCTGATGGCTGACCGCGCCTTTAGCGGTGCGGTAATCCGCGCGCAGACCTTCACCGGCTTCAGACTGCCAGAGCTGCCAGCCGCCGCCTACGCCGAGCAGCAGCAGTAGCCCTTTCATGACATGACGACGGGTAAGGCGCGTATCGTGCAGCGCCCGGCTGGCGACATCGCCCGGTACGCGGCTGAGCTGGCTGCGCAGGTTTTCAACCTGTTGCCAGGCCCACTGATGATCTTTGTCCTCTTCGTACCATTGTTGCCAGCGCGCTTCTTGCTGTGGGCTGACACGCTCGCCGCTCAATACAGCATACCAGTGCGATGCCGAGCGCAATGCCTGGCGGCGAGAATCGGTGATAGAAGCGTTCACAGACCGTGCTCCAGACGAAACAGCAGACAATGTTCGATAGCCTTTGCCATATACTTTTTCACCGAACTGACGGAGATACCGAGCTTCAGCGCGATCTCGCTGTATGTCAGACCATCCAGTTGCGAAAGCAGAAACGCCTCTCGTGTTTTTCCGTTCAGCCCGTCAAGCATGCTGTCGATGAGTTGCAGGGTTTCGAGCTGGCTCTCGCGTTCCTCGGGGGAAGGCGCGAGCGCCTCCGGCATAAGCGCCAACATCTCCAGATAGGCTTTTTCCAGCGCGTTTCGGCGAAACAGGTCGACCATCACCCGTTTGGCGAGAGTGCACAGAAAGGAGCGCGGATCGCGGATCGTCGAGAGCGAGTCGCTGCCCATTACCCGTAGAAAAGTGTCCTGGGCAATGTCATCTGCATCAAAGGCGGACTGGAGTTTGCGCGTCAGCCAGCTTTTCAACCAGCCGTGATGTGCGCCATAAAGCGACTCGAGCGTAAAGGAAGCAGTGGTAGTGGCGTGGTCAGACATGTGGAATGTATCAAAAGTTAATTATCACGCGATTATAGTAATATGAGAATGGTTATCATTACAATTAGAAATATAATTGTATTACGTTGAACTTCTTAATGCGTTGTTATTTATAAAAATGTTATGAGGTGGATATCGGATGGGGAAGGGGAGTCTGCTTCTGGCATGTGACGGTTGGAATGACATCTGACCATGTCTGCTGTGAGCATGGAGCAGACGAATGCTTTAAAGCATGCTGAACTCTTTAAAAGTAAACCGTCTTGGGAGGACACCGAGAGCAGAGCAGCTGTTACTTTTCGGGAAAAGGTGAGTTGCGGATCAGGAAATGCTCAATCGAGTCGATTAAACCGGGAGCTAAGGGGAGCGCGGGTTCAGCGTATGTCGCGATATTCGCTTTGCGATCGTCCGAAGTCACCTCTTTCATAACATGGTTCATATTGGGCAGTATAACCAGGGACGCTTGAGGATTCGCGGCCTTAAGCAGTCTTGCATCCGTTTCTTCCACCTGGAGATCGCGTTGCCCTTGTAGCACTAACACGGGTTTGGAAATACTCGAAATGAGATGACCCGGATTATATGAAAACGCATTGATCAAAAACCCCTGAACAGCGGGATTAAAGATACTTTGCAGTGCTGGGTGAATATTCGTAATATCGACTCGCCGCCGATGCTCCAGAGCATCAATTATCGGCAGCGCCTGCTTTAATAGAATTTCATTTTCCGGATTAGCGTTAAGTTGCCCCCTCAACACCTCGCCCATCGGCCTCCCAGGCGTTGCGATAAGAACCACACCGCACACATTCTCTTCTTGAGCCGAGGCAAGTGCGACTACGCCCCCTTCGCTGTGTCCTAAAATCCAAACACAGGGAGTATGCATGTGACGTCTAAGCACGTCTACCCAGGATCGAACGTCGTCAACATAGTCAGCAATCGTCACCGCATTGGCATCCTCTACGGCCATTGCGCTAGCGAACATTCCACGTTTGTCGATACGAAGTGTCGCAAAACCTTTGGCAGCAAGGCCTTCAGCAAGAAGTCGGTAAGGCGATGCATTCACACCAAGTGGGTTGTTTCCATCCCGATCGGTTGGCCCGGAGCCAGGAACGATAAGAACAACGGCTGTTGGTTTTGAATTCGGGGTGAGTAACGTGCCTTTCAAAGGGCCTTTTGGCCCTGCGGCATCCAGGACAGTTTCGGAAAAGGTCTCCGGTACTGCCGCCAGACTCACAAATGGGCAAGCGCCCAAAAGGGCAATTGAGGCGGCAATATTCATTGGAGATGTTCCTGTAAAATTCAGCGTACCCGTCAATTTATATTATAAATATGGCCTGCTCTACATTGATTAATATATCAGCAGTGATAGAAAAGTCCTCTGCTGGCACAGAGCGAAGGTACTGGGTGAGTTTAAAGTCTACTGTGAGCGAAGAGTGGACATCTCAACTCATTGTTGTTCCTGTCTATTAATATGGAAGCCCGAAACGGCAAGCGTCTGGAACAAATACCTGAGGCTATTATGAATGAAGTGTTGGCCAGACTAAGTTGAGGTTTTGATATGCGCAATGAGCAATGGCATAAAAGCAAAAAGCCTGCTTAGTTTCCTAAGCAGGCTTCTTAAATATGGCTCCTCTGACTGGACTCGAACCAGTGACATACGGATTAACAGTCCGCCGTTCTACCGACTGAACTACAGAGGAATCGTTTGAACGAGGCGCATATTAGCGAGGGTGGTGAGGCTTGTCAAAGGGGTAAATACATTTGTGTGTTCGTTTGCTGACAAAATCAGCAAAGCGGCGATCTTTCCGTCTTTTTATGCTTTTGCCCCATTCTGGTGCGTGTCTACCTCTACCAGGGCAGCCTGAATGAGATACTTAGGTGCGCAGAATGATCTTCCTTCGCTTTTACTCCTGACTTTACGCGGCTTTAACCGTAAAACACCGTTTTAGACGAAAGTGGCAAGCATCTTGCAATCCTGAATTTAATGACTGCCAGCACGGGTTCTGGTATTCCGACAGGAGGCAAAATGAACTTCAGACGACTGAAATATTTCGTGAAAATCGTCGATATTGGTAGCCTGACCCAGGCAGCGGAAGTGTTGCACATTGCGCAACCCGCGCTGAGCCAGCAGGTCGCTACGCTGGAAGGTGAGCTGGATCAGCAATTGCTGATTCGTACCAAGCGTGGCGTCACGCCGACGGAAGCAGGAAAAGTGCTATATACCCACGCCCGGACGATTTTACGTCAGTGCGAACAGGCGCAACTTGCGGTTAATAACGTGGGCCAGACCTTGAGTGGACAGGTCTCTATCGGTCTTGCGCCGGGGACAGTCGCGTCATCCATTACCATGCCGTTATTGCAGACGCTACGTGCCGAACTGCCTGATGTGCTGGTCTATTTGCATGAAAACAGTGGGGCAGTGCTGAATGACAAGCTGCTCAGCGGGCAATTAGATATGGCAGTGCTCTATGAGCGTTCTCCTGTGGCGGGCATCAGCAGTCAACCGTTGCTTAAAGAGGATCTCTACCTGGTCGGCACGCGTGAGTGTCCTGGCCAAAGCGTCGATTTAGCCGCAGTGGCGCAGATGAATTTGTTCTTGCCACGGGATTACAGCGCGGTTCGCCTGCGCGTGGATGAAGCTTTTTCGCTACGTCGCTTAACGGCTAAAGTGATTGGCGAAATTGAGTCTATCTCCACCCTAACGGCCGCCATTGCCAGTGGTATGGGTGTCACAGTGTTGCCTGAGTCGGCCGCCCGTTCATTATGCAATGCGGCTAACGGCTGGATGGCGCGCATCACAACACCGTCGATGAATCTGCCATTATCGTTGAACGTATCCGCCAGAGGGAGCTTATCGCCCCAGGCGCAGGCCGTGAAGGAGATCCTGTTGTCGCTGGTCAGCCGTCCGGCGCTGGAAAATCGCGAGCTGCAACTGGTCAGCTAAACCTTATTCCCGCAAGGAATAAGATGCAGGTTTTTATTATTTGTTATGCCGGGCATCAGACTTTAACAATAGCGTAATGTCTGATGTGCCCGGAGCGAAACGTGAATTTCCAGCAACTTAAAATAATCCGCGAGGCGGCCCGTCAGGATTACAACCTGACAGAGGTCGCGAATATACTGTACACCTCGCAGTCGGGCGTCAGCCGACACATTCGTGAACTTGAAGATGAACTTGGCATCGAGATTTTTATCCGTCGCGGTAAACGCCTGTTGGGCATGACCGAACCGGGTAAAGCCTTGCTGGTTATTGCCGAGCGTATTCTGAATGAGGCCAGCAATGTTCGTCGACTGGCGGATCTGTTTACCAATGACACGTCCGGCGTTCTGACGATTGCCACCACGCATACCCAGGCACGCTATAGCTTGCCTGCGGTGATAAAAGATTTTCGTGAGCTGTTCCCTGAGGTGCGTCTGGAACTTATTCAGGGTACGCCACAGGAGATTGATGTCCTGCTACAAAATGGCGGGGCAGATATCGGAATTGCCAGTGAGCGGCTGAGCAGCGATCCATTGTTGGTGGCTTTTCCCTGGTTTCGTTGGCACCACAGCCTGCTTGTTCCTCATGACCATCCGTTAGTGAAAGCCTCTCCGCTCACGCTGGAGTCTATTGCTCACTGGCCGTTAATTACCTATCGTCAGGGGATTACAGGGCGTTCCCGCATCGATGAAGCATTTGCTCGCAAAGGGCTGATACCGGATATTATTCTCAGCGCCCAGGACTCGGATGTGATTAAAACTTACGTGTCGCTGGGGTTGGGGATTGGGCTGGTGGCAGAGCAATCCAGCGGCGAGCAGGAAGAGGGGACCTTAACTCGTCTGGATACCCGGCATTTGTTTGATGCAAATACCGTTTGGCTGGGGCTTAAACGCGGACAGCTGCAGCGCAACTACGTCTGGCGATTCATCGAGCTATGCAATGCAGGGTTATCCGTCGATGAAATTAAGCGTCAGGCGATGGAGCCAGATGAGGTGGTGATTGATTATCAGATTTAACTACAAAAGCCCGTGAGTAAACGGGCTTCTCTGACGTCACCGAATGGCGGGTAGAAAGCTGCGTTACCTCAAGGTCTCCAGCCTCAGATCCTGCGTCGGCACCCGCGACAATATCGAACAAGACACCGCCCGTCCCGAATCCGCATAAATAAACTGAAATCCATTCTTCACCGAAAGAACATCTCGATTGGTAAACGTATAGAATTTATTACTCTGACTACGCCGGGCATCGGAAACATAAAAACTATTGTTTTCCCACAGCACGCTAACGTGCTGGAACAGATGAAATGTCACCTCCGCCCAGCCTCTGTCCGGGCAACGTAGCGTGACTTTCTCACCGGCTATTGTACTCAATGGAATTACTAATAAAGCGGTTAGCGCTGCTTTCAGCAGTATCGGCATGGGCAAGTATGGGTCTCATTCTGATGTCGTTGCACGATAAGATACTTAACCATGACGTTAACGAATTGGATCATAGAGACATTTTGCATAAGCAGACGGACATTCTCCTGTCGGCACTATGGAAAAAACTGGTGTGGAGTGAAGCGCTCTACCTGGCTAATGGGATCGCAGAAAAGCAAAAAGCCTGCTTAGTTTCCTAAGCAGGCTTCTTAAATATGGCTCCTCTGACTGGACTCGAACCAGTGACATACGGATTAACAGTCCGCCGTTCTACCGACTGAACTACAGAGGAATCGTTTGAACGAGGCGAATATTAGCGATGCCGCTCAGCGTTGTCAAAGCCTGAATGGATAAATGCGATCGTTTGCTGAAATATTCCCCATTTCGCCGCTTATTCAGACGCAACCGGTTGTTTTATGCACTTTTCGCGTTCGGGGCGCGGGTATTTCCACAACCAGCGGCCGGTGACCATACGCCAGTAAAATAACGCGGCGCGTACGGCCCAGTCGAAGAACATACCTAACCAAACGCCGACAACTCCCCATCCTAATACGATACCCAGGGTGTAACCCGCGACTACGCGGCAGCCCCACATGCCCAGCATCGATACCCACATAGCAAAACGTGCATCTCGCGCACCTTTAAAGCCTGCTGGTAATACCCAGGAGGCTGCCCATATCGGCATAAATGCTGCGTTGAGCCAAATCAGGATGACTATGACCTCTTTTACATCCTGATCGTGGGTATAAAATGAGGCCATCACCCCGGCGAAAGGAGCGGTTAACCAGGCAATTGCCGTCAGGCCGATCGTCGACAGCCAGAATACATGCCGTAGCTGGATTTCAGCCTGGGCAATCTGGCCATTTCCCAAACGCCTGCCGGTAATGATTGTCGACGCGGAACCTAAAGCATTACCCGGTAAGTTGATAAGCGCGGCGATAGAAAATGCAATAAAGTTCCCGGCGATAACGCTGGTTCCCATGCCTGAAACAAACATCTGCGTCAAAAGTTTACCGCCATTGAACAGCACTGACTCGATACTTGCCGGAATGCCGATCCCCATCACCTCCCAGATAATGGCGAGATTGAGTGGCTTAAAATAGCTTTTGAAGGGAATTCGCAGCGCGGGGTTAAAACCAATCATCAGTACCCAGATGATGGCAATCGCCCCGATGTAGCGCGAAATGGTCAGTCCCAGGCCTGCTCCCACAAATCCCAGACCTTGCCAGGAAAAGATCCCGTAAATCAGGATGCTACTGATGATGATATTCAGGATGTTCATGCCGCCGTTAATCAACAACGGTATTTTTGTATTTCCGGCTCCACGTAGTGCGCCACTGCCAATCAGCGCAATGGCTGCTGCCGGGTAGCTGAGCACCGTCAGCTCCAGATAGGTGAGTGCCAAAGCTTTAACGTCTGGCGTTGCTTCACCTGCGACAACGTCAATAATCTGTTGACCAAAATAGTGAATGACAGCTGCCAGAACGGTAGCAAAAATTGTCATGATCACCAGTGATTGTCTGGCCGCGGCTCTGGCCCGTCGACGATCTCGTTTCCCGAGGCTAAATGCTACAACCACGGTGGTGCCCAGATCGATGGCGGCGAAAAATGCCATGATGACCATATTAAAGCTGTCGGCGAGTCCGACACCGGCCATCGCTTCTTTTCCCAACCAGCTGACCAGGAAGGTACTGAGAACACCCATCAATAGCACACAGGTGTTTTCCAGAAAAATGGGGACAGCCAGCGGAGTGATTTCGCGCCAAAAGAGAACCTTATAACTCTTGCGTTTGGCATACCAGGGCGTGCGGGAAGCGACCTGGCGTAAGGCAGCGGAGACGTTCAAAGTGGACCTTAACGAAGAAAGTTGAAACCTCATTTCAAATGATGAGGGAGAATCAAAAAAGCTGCAAAGTTTTTTCTATTTAAAATGTCTGTAAATGCAACAAACTGTCGAGAGAAGCATCAATTGATTCGCATTCGAGGAAATGGGGTTTGACAAAATTTTTTTCGCCGCTAAGATAAGCCTCCACAACGATTCCTCTGTAGTTCAGTCGGTAGAACGGCGGACTGTTAATCCGTATGTCACTGGTTCGAGTCCAGTCAGAGGAGCCATATTTAAGAAGCCTGCTTAGGAAACTAAGCAGGCTTTTTGCTTTATGTTTCAAGCCTGATCGAGCGAAGCTACGCCGGAATCTTACGCCGGGAAATCCCCATGCTGACGCGCAACCAACGTCAGAATGGAATACAGCGCCACCGCCTGCTGGTGCTGATTAAAGATCTCCACCGACCACTCCACCACGCCGGTCGCTTTTTCTTCGGCATTGCGCTGACGTTTCACCGTTTTGCGTTTGCAGGTTAAACGCACCTGGATAGTGTCGCCCGGCTTAACCGGCTCGATAAAGCGCAGGTTTTCCATGCCATAGTTGGCAATCACCGGACCGACGCCCGCGTCAACAAACAGACCGGCTGCGGCGGAAATCAGGAAGTAACCGTGCACCACGCGCTCGCCGAAAATGGAATCGGCTGCTGCAATCTTGTCCATATGGGCGTAGAAGTGGTCACCGCTGAGGCAGGCAAAGTTAACGATATCCGCTTCGGTCAGTGTACGACGTGGCGTCAGCAGGCTGTCGCCCGGCTGGATCTCTTCGAAGTATTTACGGAACGGGTGAATACGATCTTCCTCCACCCGAGCGCCACGCACCCACTGTTGGCTTACCGCCGCGAGCATGGTTGGGCTGCCCTGAATGGCGGTGCGTTGCATGTAGTGTTTCACCGCGCGCAGACCACCCAGCTCTTCACCGCCGCCTGCACGTCCAGGCCCGCCGTGGACCAGCTGTGGCAGCGGAGAGCCGTGACCGGTCGATTCCGCCGAGGACTCTTCGTTCAGCACCTGAATACGCCCGTGGGCGCGGGCCGCACCGAGGACAAACTCTCGCGCCAGTTCGCCGCTCGCCGTCACCAGTGTTCCTGCCAGACTGCCTTCACCGGCGCGCGCCAGCGTCATGGCATGCTCGGTATTTTGATACGGCATCAGCGTGGCGACCGGACCAAAGGCTTCAATTGCATGTACCGCGGCAATTTCATCCGGCTGCGGACAAAACAGCAGCGTTGGCGGGAAGAAAGCCCCGGCCGTGCTCAGATCTGCTTTTCCGCCCAGCAGCACCTCACACCCGGCTTCAACCAGACGATTCACATTATCCTGCACGTCCTGACGCTGATCGTTATTCACCAGCGACCCCATCTTCACGCCTTCCTGCGCCGGATCGCCCACTACCACTTTTTGCAGACGGGTAATCAGCGCCTCGCTGACCGCTTTCACCTGCGCCTGTGGCACGATAATGCGGCGGATAGCGGTACATTTCTGCCCGGCTTTGGTCGTCATCTCGCGCACGACTTCACGTACAAACAATGCAAACTCAGGCTGTTCTGGGGTGACGTCATCACCCAGCACGCAGCAGTTGAGTGAATCCGCTTCCATGGTGAAAGGAACCGATTTAGCCACCAGATTGGGGTGCACGCGCAGCTGCTGTCCGGTATGAGCAGAACCGGTAAAGGTCACCACATCCTGGCTGTCGAGGTGATCGAGCAGGTCACCCGCGCCGCCGCAGATAAGGCTAATTGCGCCGTTCGGTACCAGGCCACTGTCGATAATCGCTTTCACCATTGCCTGAGTGAGCTGCGCGGTGGCGGTTGCAGGTTTGATAATGGCTGGCATCCCGGCAAGCCAGGTTGGCGCCAGCTTCTCTAACATACCCCAGCAGGGGAAGTTAAAGGCGTTGATATGCACCGCAACACCGGATTTGGAGGTCAGCACGTGGCGTGCGGCAAAACCGCCCTGTTTGGACAGCGGGATCAGTTCGTCTTCCGGCCACAGCGTATCGTCCGGCAGCTCGCGGCCACCGAGACTGGCATAAGTGAAAAGCGTGCCAATACCGCCTTCGATATCGACCCAGCTGTCACCGCGCGTTGCTCCGGTTTGCGCGGATATGGCATAGAAATCGGCTTTCAGTTCCATTAAATGCTTCGCCACCGCTTTTAGCATCGCGCTGCGCTCAATAAAACTCATTGCCTGTAACGCTTTGCCGCCGTGCTCAATCGCAAAGCGGCGCGCCTGCGCCATATCCAGTCCAACGCTTGTCACTTCCCAAAGCGCTTCACCGGTAAGGGCGTGGTGGATGGTGCGGGTGCGGCCCCGGCCTGTCTGCCAGGCACCGGATAAATAACTGGCTAACTGCTGCATCGTTAATCTCCAGATGTGTTCCGTAATATCTCTTTAAATAGTTCTTTTATGAATCACAAAATGCAAGTGAGATTTTAATAATTTGTTAACAATGAGATCGCGAACACTTTACCTTTATTGGTTATCTATCTGTTATTAATGAATAAACAAAAACCATTTGCGACAAGTATCGCAAAATCAGCAAACAAAATTTGTGGTTTTATTTAACCAAGATGTAACTTTTATAAAACAAAGTGATTCGCAAATATTGATTTGTTGAAATTATCGGAATCATAAGGTGATGACGTGACAGAAGAACAACGCTTTGACCAGCGCATCGCGCAGGAAACGGCCATCGAGCCGCAGGACTGGATGCCGGACGCATACCGTAAGACGCTGATCCGCCAGATTGGCCAGCATGCACACTCGGAAATTGTCGGCATGTTACCGGAAGGCAACTGGATAACCCGCGCACCTACGCTGCGGCGTAAGGCCATTCTGCTCGCAAAAGTACAGGACGAGGCCGGACACGGTCTGTACCTCTACAGCGCGGCGGAAACACTGGGCTGCGCGCGTGAAGATCTGTACCAGAAGATGCTCGACGGCCAGATGAAATACTCCTCCATCTTCAACTACCCAACCCTCAGCTGGGCGGATATCGGTGTGATCGGCTGGCTGGTCGATGGCGCGGCGATTGTTAACCAGGTGGCGCTGTGTCGTACCTCCTACGGCCCGTATGCCAGGGCGATGGTCAAAATCTGCAAAGAAGAGAGCTTCCATCAGCGTCAGGGCTTCGAAGCGTGTATGGCGCTGGCTACCGGTAGCGAGGATCAGCGTCAGATGCTGCAGGACGCCATCAACCGTTTCTGGTGGCCTGCACTAATGATGTTTGGCCCGAACGACGACAACTCACCGAACAGCGCCCGCAGCATGGCGTGGAAAATCAAACTGCACTCCAACGACGAACTGCGTCAGCGCTTTGTTGATAACACGGTCCCGCAGGTAGAAATTCTCGGTATGACCGTGCCGGACGCCGACCTACAGCTTGATGAAGCGACGGGGAAATATCGATTCGGTGAGATCGACTGGCAGGAATTTAATGAGGTCATCAACGGTCGTGGTGTCTGTAACCACGAACGTCTGGGCGCAAAGCGTAAGGCCTGGGAAGAAGGGGCATGGGTGCGCGAGGCCGCACTGGCGCACGCCGAAAAGCAACAGGCCCGCGACGCGGCGTAAGGAGAGAGTCATGAGCAAAACATACTGGCCGTTATACGAAGTTTTTGTCCGCAGCAAACAGGGGTTATCACACCGTCACGTTGGCAGTCTGCATGCCGCCGATGACCAGATGGCGCTGGAAAATGCACGCGATGCCTATACACGCCGCAGCGAAGGCTGCTCCATCTGGGTGGTGAAAGCCAGCGAAATTGTTGCGTCACAGCCGGAAGAACGCGGTGAGTTTTTTGACCCGGCGGAGAGCAAAGTCTATCGCCATCCCACGTTCTACACCGTGCCGGACGGCATGGAACATATGTGAGGCAACGATGAATAACCTGAATCCCGTTGCAACCTATGCCCTGCGTCTGGGCGATAACGGCCTGGTGCTGGCTCAGCGTCTGGGGGCCTGGTGCGGTCATGCGCCGGAGCTGGAGATTGATCTGGCGCTGGCTAATATCGGCCTCGACCTGCTGGGGCAGGCGCGCAACTTCCTCAGCTACGCAGCCGAACTGGCGGGTAGCGGCGACGAAGACACGCTGGCTTTTGGCCGTGACGAGCGTCAGTTCCGCAATCTGTTGCTGGTGGAACAGCCTAACGGCAACTTTGCCGACACGATCGCTCGCCAGTTCTTTATCGACGTCTGGCATGTGGCGCTGTTCACTCGTTTGGTTAACAGCCGCGATAAGCAGATTGCCGCTATCGCTGCCAAAGGACTGAAAGAAGTGCGTTACCACCTGCGCTTCAGCCGCGGCTGGCTGGAACGACTGGGGAATGGTACTGATTACTCCGCGCAACTGATGCAGAAGGCGGTGGACAATCTGTGGCGTTACACCGGCGAATTGTTTCTTGCCGACGAACTGGAGCTCGCTCTGGCCAGGCAGGGTATTGCCGTCGATCCGCGCGAACTGCAAACCGAATGGCAAATGACGGTACACACTGCGCTGATTGATTCTGGTTTACAGGTTCCGCAAGAGGCGGCGTTTCGCAACGGCGGTAAGCAGGGGCTACACAGCGAACATCTCGGGCCGATGTTGGCCGAGATGCAGTACTTGCAGCGTGCGTATCCTGGGCAGCAGTGGTAGCAGGAGGTGGCTATGCAACGTCTTACCGCAATCGCACCCCCGGAGGTGCGTACCGTCTGGGGATTGCTAAGCGCCATTCCAGACCCGGAAGTCCCGGTGTTGACCATTACCGACCTCGGCATGGTGCGCCGCGTTGAGCGCTGCGGCGACGGCTGGGTAATCGGCTTTACGCCGACGTACTCCGGCTGCCCGGCCACCGAGCATCTACTGGGTGAAATTCGCATGATGATGGCGGAGCACGGCTATACGCCAGTACATATCGTCCTGCAGCTTGACCCACCGTGGACCACTGACTGGATGAGCCCGGACGCCCGCGAACGCCTGCGCCAGTATGGTATCAGCCCGCCGCAGGCCCACGCCTGCCATGCCGAAATGCCAACTGACGTACAGTGCCCGCGCTGCGCCAGCACCCATACCTCGGTGATTAGCGAATTCGGATCCACGGCCTGTAAAGCGTTGTATCGCTGCGACAGCTGCCGTGAACCTTTTGATTACTTTAAATGTATTTGAGGTTGCGATGACAACATTTCATTCGCTTACCGTGGCCAACGTCGAAGCGGAAACGCGCGATGCGGTGACCATCACTTTCACCATTCCTGACGCGCTGCGTAATGACTACGCCTTTCGACCGGGCCAGCATTTGACGCTGAAAGCTCACCTCGGTGGAGAAGAGCTGCGTCGGTGTTACTCCATTTGTCGCAGCCGCTCGCCGTCGGAAATTAGCGTCGCGGTTAAAGCTATCGACGGTGGGCGTTTCTCCCGCTATGCCCAGCAGGATATCCAGCAGGGTATGGCGCTGGAAGTGATGGTGCCGCAGGGGCACTTCGGCTACCAGCCGCAGGCCGAGCGCGAAGCCGAATATCTGGCGATTGCCGCCGGGTCCGGCATTACGCCGATGATGGCGATTATTGAAGCGACGCTGACGACCGAACCGGCCAGCCAGTTCACGCTGATCTACGGCAACCGCAGCAGCCACAGCATGATGTTCCGTCAGGCGCTGGCCGATCTGAAAGACCGCTATCCGCAGCGTTTACAGGTGGTGCACCTGTTCAGTCAGGAGTCGATGGACAGCGATCTGCTACAGGGTCGTATTGACGGCGACAAACTGCGTGCGCTGGGCAAAAACCTGCTCGATTTCAGCCGCTTTGACGACGCCTTTATCTGTGGCCCATCGGCAATGATGGATGAAGCCGAAGTGGCACTGCGCGAACTGGGCATAGCGGAAAAATCCATTCACCTTGAGCGTTTCAATACGCCGGGGACCAGCGTGAAACGCGCCACCGGCGTGCAGGCGGAAGGCCGCACGGTCACCCTTCGTCAGGATGGGCGCGATCGCCTGATTTCACTGAATGCGGAAGATGACAGCATTCTCGACGCCGCGCTGCGCCAGGGCGCTGACCTGCCGTTCGCCTGTAAAGGCGGCGTGTGCGCCACCTGCAAATGCAAGGTGGTCAGCGGCGAGGTGGCGATGGCCGCCAACTATAGCCTTGAAGCCGATGAACTGGCGGCGGGCTATGTGCTGAGCTGCCAGGCGCTGCCAACCAGCGGTGACGTAGTGGTCGACTTCGATGCGCGGGGGATGGCATGAGCGAACTGCTGATTTCCCGTCACGACCGTGTACTGCAACTGACTCTGAACCGTCCGCAGGCGCGTAACGCCCTGAACAATGCGCTGCTAACGCAGATTGCTGACGCGCTGGAAAGCGCGGCGGCGGACGCCAGCATCAGCGTTTGCGTGATTGGCGGCAACCCGCGCTATTTCGCCGCCGGGGCCGATCTTAATGAAATGGCGGAAAAAGATCTGCCCGCCACTTTCGACGATGTTCGTCCTCGCCTGTGGGCACGTATTGATGCCTTCAACAAGCCGCTGATCGCGGTGGTTAACGGTTACGCGCTGGGCGCGGGCTGCGAGCTGGCGCTGCTGTGCGACCTGGTGATTGCCGGGGATAACGCGCGCTTTGGTCTGCCGGAGATTACTCTCGGCACCATGCCAGGGGCGGGCGGTACGCAGCGGCTTATCCGTTGTGTTGGTAAAGCGCTGGCCAGCCGAATGGTGCTGAGCGGTGAAAGCATTGATGCAGAACGAGCGCAACAGGCCGGGCTGGTGAGTGACATTCACCCGGTGAATCTCTCCGATGAATACGCGCTCAAGCTGGGGGCGACCATCGCCCGTCACTCACCGCTGGCGCTGCGGGCGGCAAAACAGTCTCTACGCGCTGCGCAAGAAGTGGGGCTCCAGGCCGGTCTGGTGCAGGAACGTCAGCTGTTTACGCTACTGAGCGGCACCGAAGATCGTCGTGAAGGCGTCAGCGCCTTTTTAGAAAAACGCACACCGGAATTTAAAGGACGCTAATCGTGGACGCATTTATTCTCAGCGAAGTGGAGCAGGGCGTGATGACTATCACCCTGAACCGCCCGGACCGACTCAACAGCTTTAACGACGTGATGCACCAGCAGCTCGCCGACTGCCTGAAACAGGCCGAGCGCGACGACACCATTCGTTGCCTGCTGATCACCGGTGCCGGACGCGGATTTTGCGCCGGACAGGATCTGAACGACCGTAACGTTGACCCGAGCGGCCCCGCGCCGGATCTGGGCATTTCGGTGGAACGCTTCTACAACCCGCTGGTGCGCCGCTTAGCCGCGCTGCCGAAGCCGGTTATCTGTGCCGTCAACGGCGTTGCCGCTGGTGCCGGTGCCACACTGGCCTTGGGCTGCGACATCGTCCTCGCCGCGCGCTCGGCGAAGTTTGTTATGGCCTTCAGCAAACTCGGCCTGGTGCCGGACTGCGGCGGAAGCTGGGTGCTGCCGCGCGTAGTCGGTCGCGCTCGCGCCGTGGGTTTGCTGATGCTTGGCGATAACCTCAGCGCCGAACAGGCCGCGCAGTGGGGCATGATCTGGCAAGTGGTCGACGATGCCGAGTTGAAAGATACCGCGTTGACCATGGCGCGCCATTTCGCGACGCAGCCGACCTATGGCCTGGGGCTGATTAAGAAAGCCTTGCAGCTTTCCGAAACCAACACGCTGGATCAGCAGCTTGAGCTTGAGCGCGATTACCAGCGCATGGCCGGTCGCAGCGACGACTATCGCGAAGGGGTCAGCGCCTTCCTCGCCAAACGTCCACCACAGTTCAGCGGGAAATAAGCCATGACGCAAACTCTTCCCCGCGTTGCCGTGATCGGCGGCGGAACAATGGGTGCAGGCATTGCCGAGGTGGCTGCCAGCGCCGGACATTCGGTCCTGCTGTATGACATTTCCGCTGAGGCGATTACTCGCGCCATTGAGGGTATTCGCCAGCGACTCGACGTTCGTGTTGGTCGTGGAAAAATCAGCGCGGAACAGGCCAGTGAGCTGCTGGCACGGATCGCACCCGCGACTGAACTGAATCAGCTTGCCGATGCACAACTGGTGATTGAAGCCGCTTCCGAGCGGCTGGAAATTAAAAAAGCGCTGTTTAGTCAGTTGGCGGAGATCTGTTTGCCGTCAACGCTGCTAACCAGTAATACCTCGTCGATCTCAATTACCGCAATTGCGGCGGGAGTGAAGCATCCGGAACGTGTGGCGGGGCTGCACTTCTTTAACCCTGCACCGGTGATGAAACTGGTGGAAGTGGTGAGCGGCCTTGCCACCTCAACCGAGGTAGTCGAGCAGCTTTGCCAGTGCGTAATCGCCTGGGGCAAGCAGCCGGTGCGCTGCCGCTCAACGCCGGGTTTTATCGTCAACCGCGTGGCACGTCCGTATTACGCTGAAGCCTGGCGCGCGCTGGAAGAACAGGTTGCGTCAGCGGAAGTGATTGATGCGGCACTGCGCGACGGCGGCGGCTTCCCGATGGGACCGTTGGCGCTGACCGACTTGATTGGCCAGGACGTCAACTTTGCCGTGACCTGTTCGGTGTTTAACGCCTTCTGGCAGGACCGCCGTTTTCTACCGTCTTTGCTGCAACAGGAGCTCGCTCTGGCGGGGCGTCTGGGCAAGAAGAGCGGCCACGGCGTCTATCGCTGGCCTGCTGAAGTATCGCCTGAACTGGCTGTTGCAGCGGTAGCGCCTGAAAATGCAGCAAAAAATATCAAGCGTGACGTTGTCACTGAACTGGATGATGTGCTGCTCCTTGAAACTACCGGTGAAACCGCGCTGGCCTTAAGCGTGCAGCACCAGCGCCCGGTGGTGGTGTATGACCATGCTGCGGGCGACACCGTCGTGCTGGCAAGCGCACCAACCAACCCGGCTTCAGCCACCGACAAAGCAGTGTACTACTTCCAGCAGCAGGGCAAAAAGGTGCTGCGTATTGCCGACTACCCAGGGCTGCTGGTATGGCGCACGGTAGCGATGCTGGCGAACGAAGCGCTGGATGCGCTGCAAAAAGGAGTCGCCAGCGCCGAGGATATCGATACCGCCATGTGTTTGGGGGTCAACTACCCGCACGGGCCGCTGGCCTGGGGTGAATCGCTCGGCTGGGGACGTGTGCTGCGTCTGCTGGAAAATCTACAACAGCACTATGGCGAGGAACGCTATCGCCCGAGTGCGCTGCTGCGCCAGAAAGCGCTGATGGAGATGCGTCATGAGTAATGAAGCCTGGCGCAACGCCCGCGCCATGTATGTGAAAGACACCTGCGCGCAGGCGCTGGGGATTGAAATTATTGAGATGGACGACGGTTATTCGCAGATGACCATGACCGTGTCGCCGTCGCAGCTGAATGACCATCAGACCTGTCACGGCGGGCAACTGTTTTCACTGGCGGATACTGCCTTTGCTTACGCCTGCAACAGTCAGGGACTGGCAGCAGTAGCCTCAGCGGGCAGTATCGACTTTCTGCGCCCGGCCTTTGCAGGTGACAAACTGACCGCCACCGCGCGGGTCAAGCAGCAAGGCAAACTCACTGGCGTTTACGACATTGAAATTGTCAATCAGCAACACAAAACCGTGGCTCTGTTTCGCGGCAAATCCCACCGCATCGGTGGCACGATTACAGGAGAAGTCTAATGCGTGACGCATTTATTTGTGACGGTATTCGTACCCCGATTGGTCGCTACGGCGGGGCGCTGGCAGGCGTGCGTGCCGACGATCTGGCGGCCATCCCGTTGCGTGAATTACTCAACCGCAACCCACGCCTGGATCCCAGCGCTATTGACGATGTGATCTTCGGTTGCGCCAACCAGGCGGGCGAGGATAACCGCAACGTGGCGCATATGGCGACCCTGCTGGCGGGTTATCCGCACAGCGTTGCCGGCACGACCATCAACCGTCTGTGCGGCTCCGGGCTTGATGCGATCGGCTTCGCTGCTCGCACGATCAAAGCCGGTGATGCCGACCTGCTGATCGCTGGTGGTGTTGAGTCAATGTCCCGCGCGCCGTTCGTGATGGGTAAGGCAACGACGCCATACCAGCGTCAGGCAGAAATGTTTGATACCACCATTGGCTGGCGTTTTGTGAACCCGCTCATGCAGCAACAATTCGGAACTGACAGCATGCCGGAAACGGCGGAGAATGTAGCTGAATTGTTAAATGTAAGCCGAGAAGACCAGGACGCCTTTGCGTATCGCAGCCAGCAGCGCACGGCGAAAGCCCAGCGTGACGGCATTCTGGCGCAGGAAATTGTGCCGGTACAAATCATTGGCAAGAAAGGGGCAGTTAGCGCAGTACGTGAAGATGAACATCCGCGTGCAGAAACCACGCTGGAGCAACTCGCACAACTGAAAACACCGTTTCGTAAGAACGGCGTGGTCACCGCAGGCAATGCCTCTGGGGTGAACGACGGCGCGGCAGCAATGATCGTAGCCAGCGAGCAACACATAAAGGCCCAGGGACTAACGCCGCGTGCACGCATTGTCGCGATGGCGACGGCGGGCGTGGAGCCGAAGTTTATGGGGCTTGGGCCAGTTCCTGCGGTACGAAAAGTGCTGGAGCGCGCCGGGCTGAATATCAACGATATGGATGTGATTGAGCTGAATGAAGCCTTTGCCGCCCAAGCGTTGGGTGTGATGAGACAGCTTGGACTGGCAGATGACGCAGAACACGTGAATCCCAATGGGGGGGCTATCGCTTTAGGTCACCCGCTGGGGATGAGCGGTGTGCGGTTAGCGCTGGCCGCAACGCTGGAGCTGGAACGACGCAATGGACGTTATGCGCTGTGTACGATGTGTATTGGCGTGGGTCAGGGCATTGCCATGATCCTTGAGCGAGTGTGAGCTAATTGACCTGCGAGTGCCCTACAAAATGACAACGACAACAACAAAATTAGATCCGATTGAAACCGCATCGCGTGACGAATTACAGGCTTTGCAAACCGAGCGTTTGAAATGGACGTTAAAACACGCCTATGAAAATGTCCCGATGTACCGCCGTAAGTTCGACGCGGCGGGGGTTCACCCGGATGATTTCCGTGAGCTGAGCGATCTGAGCAAGTTTCCCTGCACCACCAAGCAGGATCTGCGTGACAACTATCCCTTCGACACCTTCGCGGTACCGATGGAGCAGGTGGTGCGTATCCATGCATCATCCGGCACCACGGGTAAACCGACAGTGGTGGGCTATACGCAAAATGATATCGATACCTGGGCTAACATCGTCGCCCGCTCGCTGCGTGCCGCAGGCGGTACCGCGAAAGATAAAATCCACGTCGCTTATGGCTATGGCCTTTTCACCGGCGGACTGGGCGCGCACTACGGCGCGGAACGCCTGGGGGCAACGGTTATCCCGATGTCCGGCGGTCAAACCGAGAAACAGGCGCAGCTGATTCGCGATTTCAAACCTGACATGATTATGGTTACGCCATCCTACTGTCTGAACCTGATTGAAGAGCTGGAGCGCCAGATGGGCGGTGACGCGCGGGGTTGTTCGCTGCGTACCGGTGTCTTTGGCGCAGAGCCGTGGACAACGGGGATGCGCGCGGAGATCGAACGTCGCCTGGGTATTACGGCGCTGGATATTTATGGCCTCTCGGAAGTGATGGGGCCGGGCGTGGCGATGGAGTGCATCGAAACGGGTGATGGTCCGACAATATGGGAGGATCATTTCTTCCCGGAAGTGGTCAATCCGGATGACGGTACGCCACTGGCCGACGGAGAGCACGGCGAACTGCTGTTCACCACGCTGACGAAAGAAGCGCTACCGGTCATTCGTTATCGTACCCGCGACCTGACGCGCCTGCTGCCGGGTACCGCACGCACGATGCGTCGTATGGATCGCATTAGCGGGCGCAGCGACGATATGCTGATTATTCGCGGCGTCAACGTCTTCCCATCGCAGGTGGAAGAAGAGATCCTCAAGATTGAACATCTGGCTCCACATTACCAGTTGGAAGTGGATCGCCGAGGGCATCTTGATTCGCTTTCGGTACGCGTGGAGCTTAAAGAGAGTAGCCTGGTGCTAAGCCATGAGCAGCGCTGCCAGATTTGCCATCATTTGCGTCATCGTATTAAGTCGATGGTCGGTATTTCAACGGACGTAAGCATTGTTAACTGCGGCAGCATCCCGCGCTCAGAAGGAAAGGCGTGCCGGGTGTTCGACCTGCGCAAAGTTGCCGCCAACGGTTAAGACTCGTAGGCCTGATAAGCGCTGCGCCATCAGGCGAGAGCGCACAAGTTACCGGATGGCGGCGTTGCCTTATCCGGCCTACAAATTCCTGCCATATCGCGCAAATTTTCCTGTGCTATGATTCAAAAAGGACAAAAAAGACAACAGTATGAATCATATGGAAAAACTCGATAGTTTTATTCAGCAGGCGGTAACCGCAATGCCGGTCAGCGGCACCTCGCTTATCGCCTCGCTTTACGGGGACTGTTTATCGCAACGCGGTGGAGAAGTCTGGCTCGGTAGTGTTGCCGCGCTGCTGGAAGGGCTTGGCTTCGGTGAACGTTTTGTACGTACCGCGCTGTTTCGCCTTAATAAAGAAGAATGGCTGGACGTAGTACGTATCGGCCGCCGCAGTTTCTACCGCCTGAGTGATAAAGGGCTACGCTTGACGCGCCGAGCCGAGAGCAAAATCTACCGTGCCAGCGCCCCTGAGTGGGACGGTACCTGGCTGCTGCTGCTGTCGGAGGGGCTGGAGAAAAATACCCTGGCCGAAGTTAAAAAGCAGCTGTTATGGCAAGGTTTTGGCGTACTGGCGCCGAGTCTGCTGGCGTCGCCTTCGCAAAAGCTGGCGGACGTACAGTCGCTGCTTCATGAAGCTGGGGTAGCGGAAAACGTCATCGTTTTTGAGGCGCATTCGCCGTTGGCACTCTCCCGCGCTGCGCTGCGTGAGCGGGTAGAAGGGTGCTGGCACTTAACCGAACAAAATACCATGTACGAGGCGTTTATCACGCTGTTCCGTCCGTTGTTACCGCTACTGCGTGACGCCGGGCCGGACGAACTTACGCCAGAGCGCTGCTTCCAGATCCGCCTGTTGCTCATTCACTTCTATCGTCGGGTTGTGCTCAAAGATCCGCTGTTGCCGGAAGAATTGTTGCCTGCTCACTGGCTGGGTCAGACGGCGCGTCAGCTGTGCATTAATATTTATCAACGTGTTGCGCCCGGCGCCCAGGTTTTCGTCAGCGAAAAAGGCGAGAGCTCGGTGGGGGAACTGCCCGCGCCGGGTCCGCTCTATTATCAACGCTTCGGCGGATTAGCCGAGGTGTAACAGGAGAAGCCATGCCGATTTACCAGATTGACGGGATGATCCCGGTAGTTCCTGCAGAAAGCTATGTTCACCCAACCGCAGTGCTGATTGGCGATGTCATTCTCGGCAAAGGTGTTTATGTTGGTCCCAACGCCAGCCTGCGCGGAGATTTTGGGCGTATCGTGGTTAAAGATGGGGCGAATATCCAGGATAACTGCGTGATGCACGGATTTCCCGGCCAGGATACGGTGGTGGAAGAGGACGGACATATCGGCCACGGCGCGATTCTGCACGGCTGTGTGATTGGGCGTAACGCGCTGATCGGCATGAGCGCGGTGATTATCGATGGCGCGATCATCGGTGAAAACAGTATCGTTGGTGCTTCGGCGTTTGTGAAAGCGCGCGCTGAGATGCCCGCCAACCATCTGATTGTCGGCAGCCCGGCGAAAGCGATTCGCATGTTAACTGAGCAGGAACTGGTGTGGAAAAAACAGGGCACTCGCGAGTATCAGGTGCTGGTGGGGCGCTGTCAGCAGACGCTTGCAGAAGTGGAGCCGCTGACTGCGGTAGAACCCGACAGAAAGCGGCTGGAGTTTGATGAGAATTTGCAACCTAAGTCAGCGAGTTAGCGATTCTACGCAATACCCGGTGTCAGAACTGATAGCTGGCGGTAACGCTGACGTTGCGCGGCTCACCATAAACGATAGAACCGTCGATATTCGTGTCGTAGGTTTTATCGAACAGGTTATTAAGGTTACCCTGCACTGAGAAGTTTTTTGTTACCTGGTAGCGGGTGAACAAATCTACCAGGGCGTAGCTTCCCTGTTCTGCGCGGAATGTGCCATAAGGCGTGACCGTATCGCTGTAAACACGATTCTGCCAGTTAACTCCACCGCCGACGGTCAGTTCCGGCATGGCTGGCAGGCGATAACGGGTAAACAGTTTGACCGTGGTCCGCGGCAGATTCGGGTTTACTGCATTGCCTTCGTTGTCTTCAGCAACATAGCGTGTCGCACCAAACGTCATCTGCCAGTTATCGGTGATCGCACCGTTAATCTCGAATTCGACCCCTTTGCTGACCGTACCATCCATCGCTTTAAAGGCCGTGTCGCCATTGCTACCGGCGATTGGCACGCCGGTTGATTGCGCTACGTTATCCTGTTCAATGCGGAACACCGCGAGCGTGGTGGTTAAACGGCTGTTCATCCAGTCGGACTTCAGGCCAAGCTCATAGTTGTTGCCGGTGATCGGAGAGAGATATTTACCGGAACTGTCGCGCTTGTTCTGCGGCTGGAAGATTGAGGTATAGCTGGCGTAGGTAGACCAGTTATCGTCAATGTCATAGACCAGACCCGCATACGGCGTGGTGTGGTTTTGCTCCATGCTGTAGGTCAGGGTGTCGATACGCCAGTTGGTGTAACGTGCGCCAACAATCAAATGCAGTGGGTCG
Organism: Citrobacter sp. Cpo126; assembly: GCF_030332445.1. Taxonomy (NCBI): domain Bacteria; kingdom Pseudomonadati; phylum Pseudomonadota; class Gammaproteobacteria; order Enterobacterales; family Enterobacteriaceae; genus Citrobacter; species Citrobacter sp. Cpo126. The sequence goes on along the minus strand of NZ_JAOWHT010000036.1, from coordinate 128,740 downwards.
GCCAGCGAAATACGCGTTGCGGCGTACAGCGATTTCATGTGCGTGGTATCGTCCTGAGCCAATGACTGCGGGTTCCAGTTGGTTTCAGGGAAGTTACCATCATAGGTATAGAAGCTGCCGATTTCGTTGGGGAAAACGTTCGCCCACGAGCTTTCATAACGGTTATTCTGTTTACTGTAGCTGCCGCCCAGCATCAGATTATGCTGACGACCAAACAGATCGTAACCGCCGTCGGCAAATAGATCGACAGCATCCACTTTACGTTTGCCGCTGTTCCAGCCGGTTCCTCCGACGTAGTCATATCCCGGACCATAGTTGCCATATGGGCCAATCAGCGTGCCGTCGGCCTTATTAACATAGGCATCGACGTACATCATTTTACTGTCGAACTTGACCTCGGAGTGGGTGGCGTTCATGGTCGCCTGCCAGGTATCGGCAAAACGTTGTTTGATGGTGACAAACACTTTGTTGAAGTCTTTATCGTTGTAAGCCCAGTCCGGCGCAGTGCTGCGCGAACGGTCGTAGCTGTTTTTACTGCCATCGGTATTCCAGCGCGGCAATCCACCCCAGGTTGGGCTGTTGATATCAATGCGCTGATATTCATAGCCCGCAGACAGGCTGGTGGTGTCACCCAAATCGGCATCGACAATCCCGGAGAAGAACATTTTTTCGCTATTGTAGCGATCAAGCCAGGAGTCGTTATTCTGGTAACCCGCCACGATGCGACCGCGCACGTTGCCGTCTGCCGTAAGCGGGCTTTGCAGATCGGTCACATAGCGTTGTTTGTTCCAACTGCCATATTCCGCTGAAACATTACCGGTGAACTCGCGGCTGGTGGCATGCTTACGGATCACGTTAATGGAGGCTGAAGGGTTACCCGTCCCGGTCATTAGCCCGTTTGCGCCACGGACCACTTCGACACGCTCAAAAAGGGCGGCGTCAGAAAGGGAGTCACCGAGATTCCAGCGGGATTCAAAATAGGTCGGGATCCCATCGACCATATAGTTATCAATCTGAAATCCGCGCGAGTAATAGCTGCTGCGATCTGAATCCGCCTGGCTTTTGCTTATCCCCAACGTGTTGTCCATCACATCGCCCAGCGTTTGCAATTGCTGATCTTCCATGCGTTGCTGGCTGACAATGCTGACCGATTGCGGAATATCGCGCTGTGTCATTTGCATTTTTGTGCCAGCGGTCGTTGATTTAACGCTGTAATCTTGCTCCTCACTGGATGCCGAAGGAGCAGAACCTTCCACGATCACTGTCTCTTCTGCAGGGGCTGCGAGGCTGGTGGAAGGTAAAAGGGCTAGCGTGATGCATGCTGCCAGCAAAGAAGGGGCAAGCCCCGGTTGGCGTTGAACATTCCCGTTGAGTGTTGTGAAAGACATCGAAAAGTCCTTGATAATTATTAATATTAAGTTCGAATCACCGGTAGTTGTGATGAACCCTTTGGTTGTAAACTATTAAATGCGCATGTAAATACAAATGCGAAATATACGCATTAGCAATTAATGTGTAAACAGATGCTACGACATAAATGAAATATTGTTTCAGTACTATGCTTGAGCAATAGCGCAGGAAAATGGTTATAAGAGCAGCACTGACTGAGGTTTTCGCTTAAAAAATCGAGGGTTAAAGTTGAAAGAGCGTGAGGAACTCGCTCATACTCTATACTCGCAGAGTTACCCGGCGTAGCATGGCAAAACGCTTGGGCTGTTAATGAAAAAGGAAAACGTCGTGGCAGAAGAAACTATATTCAGCAAAATTATTCGTCGTGAGATTCCGTCGGATATCGTATACCAGGATGAACTGGTCACTGCGTTTCGTGATATTTCCCCTCAGGCACCAACGCATATCCTGATCATTCCTAACATTCTGATCCCAACTGTCAACGATGTGACGGCGGAACATGAACAGGCATTGGGCCGCATGATCACCGTTGCGGCGAAAATTGCTGAGCAGGAAGGCATTGCTGCAGATGGGTACCGCTTAATCATGAACACCAACCGCCACGGGGGGCAGGAGGTGTATCACATTCATATGCACCTGCTGGGTGGACGTGCGCTTGGCCCAATGCTTGCGCATAAAGGTCTGTAAGCATGACCAGAGGATGCATTGCGCTTTCACTGGGCTTGTTGTTGCTGGCGGGTTGTCGTTCACACCCTGAAATCCCAGTAAGTGATGAACAGTCGCTGGTGATGGAATCAACAATTCTGGCGGCGGGTATTACAGCAGAGCAGCCCACGTTAACAACGTCTGATATTCAGGCTTCGGCATCCTCGCGACTCTATAACGAAAGACAAGAACCCGTTACCGTTCATTATCGGTTTTACTGGTATGACGCCAGAGGGCTGGAAATGCACCCTCTGGAAGCGCCACGCAGTGTGACTATTCCGGCTCATTCGTCGGTGACGCTGTACGGCAGCGCCAATTTTCTGGGGGCGCACAAGGTTAGACTTTATCTTTATTTGTAAGGGGTGAATCTTGATGAACAAAATGAATCGCTACGCACTGATTGCCGCGCTGGCGATGTTTCTCTCTGGCTGTGTGGCGCAACGTGAGCCCGCGCCGGTAGAGGAAGTGAAGCCGGTACCGGAACAGCCTGTGCAGCCGCAACAGCCGGTGCCGGTTGTGCCAACGGTGCCAAGCATACCGCAGCAACCGGGTCCAATTGAGCATGAGGACCAAACGGCGCAGCCGACGCCACGTCAACGTCACTATGACTGGAACGGGGCTATGCAGCCGATGGTCGGCAAAATGCTGCAGGCAGACGGCGTCAAAGCGGGCGGCGTTCTGCTGGTTGATAGCGTGAATAACCGCACCAACGGCTCGTTGAACGCGGGTGAAGCCACCGAAACCTTACGTAACGCGCTGGCGAATAACGGTAAGTTTACGCTGATTTCTGCCCAACAGCTGGCTGTCGCCAAACAGCAGTTAGGTCTGTCGCCGAATGACAGTTTGGGAACGCGCAGTAAAGCGATTGGTATCGCCCGTAACGTTGGCGCGCAGTATGTGCTTTATTCCAGCGCATCCGGCAACGTCAATTCGCCTGCGCTGCAAATGCAATTAATGCTGGTACAAACTGGCGAGATAATCTGGTCAGGTAAAGGTGCCGTTCAGCAACAATAACAGACTCACGCGCGGCGAAGTGTTGTCGCGCTATTTCCCGCAGTATCATCCCGTCGCAACCAGCCAAACCGGCCTGAGCGGCGGGAGCTGCATCATTGAACACCGTTCCCACCGGCTGGTACTGCGCTGCCATCACGACCCTGACGCGCCGGAATCTCATTTCTTACGCCAATATCATGCGCTAAAACACCTGCCAGAAAGCCTTGCGCCACGTCCTCACTTTTATACGCGTGGGTGGATGGCAGTCGAGTTTTTTCACGGTAAGGTAGAATCCAGATTACCGGACGCCGACGAACTCGCAGGCTTACTGTATCATCTGCACCAGCAACCCCGATTGGGCTGGCGAATCAACCTGCTTCCGCTACTTGAACAGTACTGGCAGTGTGGCGATCCGGCGCGTCGTACACCATGCTGGCTGCGCGCGCTGAAGAGGCTAAGGAAACGAGGTGAGCCTCGACCTTTGCGTCTGGGGCCGCTGCATATGGATGTTCACGGTGACAACATCGTACATACGGCATCAGGACTGCGGCTGATTGACTGGGAATACGCCGGAGACGGTGATATTGCCCTGGAACTGGCGGCAGTATGGGTTAGCGATGAATCCCAGCACCAACAGTTGGTTAGCACCTACGCCCAACGAGCGCACATTGAGCCAGACGTTTTGTGGCGACAGGTCAGACAATGGCAACCCTGGATAATGATGCTGAAGGCGGGGTGGTTTGAGTATCGCTGGCGGCAAACCGGCGATCGACAATTTATCAGGCTGGCCGATGAAACCTGGCGGCAGCTAACAATGAAAGGATAAGGAGAGCAGTGTGGGCCCAGTAATGTTGGATGTCGAAGGGTATGAGCTGGACGCTGAAGAGCGTGAGATTCTGGCACATCCGCTGGTAGGTGGGTTGATCCTCTTTACCCGAAATTATCATGACCCGGAACAGCTGCGTGAATTAGTGCGTCAGATCCGGGCTGCGTCACGTAACCATCTGGTGGTGGCTGTAGATCAGGAAGGCGGACGCGTACAGCGTTTTCGTGAGGGCTTTACCCGCCTGCCTGCGGCTCAATCCTTTGCTGCGTTGCACGGCCTGGAAGAGGGCGGCAAACTGGCTCAGGACGCCGGGTGGTTGATGGCCAGCGAAATGATCGCGATGGACATTGATATCAGCTTTGCACCCGTGCTGGATGTGGGCCATATCAGCGCGGCAATCGGCGAGCGTTCTTACCATGCCGATCCGCTAAAAGCGCTGGCGATGGCCACCCGCTTCATTGACGGGATGCATGCTGCTGGCATGAAAACGACCGGTAAACATTTCCCAGGACATGGGGCGGTGACGGCGGATTCACACAAAGAAACGCCAACCGATCCACGCCCAGAAGCCGAGATTCGTGCGAAAGATATGTCCGTGTTCCAGACGTTGATTACGGAAAACAAACTGGATGCCATTATGCCTGCGCATGTCATCTACAGTGATGTCGATCCGCGTCCGGCGAGTGGCTCACCTCACTGGTTGAAAACGGTGCTACGCCAGGAGCTTGGCTTCGATGGTGTCATTTTCTCCGACGATTTGTCGATGGAAGGGGCGGCGATTATGGGAAGCTATGCGGAGCGTGGACAGGCATCGCTGGATGCAGGTTGCGATATGATCCTGGTCTGCAATAATCGTAAGGGAGCGGTCAGTGTGTTAGATAATCTGTCGCCGATCAATGCAGAACGTGTTACACGTTTGTATCATAAAGGTTCATTTTCACGTCAGGAACTGATGGACTCGGCACGCTGGAAGACGGTAAGCGCTCAGCTTAACCAACTTCATGAGCGCTGGCAGGAAGAGAAAGCAGGTCATTAACGCAAGTTTGGCGAGGATGCGATGATTATCTATTTACACGGTTTTGACTCTAACAGCCCGGGCAACCATGAGAAGGTGTTGCAGCTGCAATTCATCGACCCGGATGTCAGGCTGATTAGCTACAGTACGCGGCATCCTAAACATGATATGCAGCATCTGCTGAAAGAAGTGGACAAAATGCTGCAGCTGAATGTGGATGACCGTCCGCTGATTTGTGGTGTGGGGCTCGGGGGATATTGGGCTGAACGGATTGGTTTCCTGTGTGATATTCGTCAGGTAGTGTTTAATCCCAACCTGTTCCCGTATGAGAACATGGAAGGCAAAATCGACAGACCTGAGGAGTATGCAGACATCGCAACAAAATGCGTGACCAATTTCCGTGAGAAGAATCGCGATCGCTGCCTGGTGATCCTGTCACGTCATGATGAAGCGCTTAACAGTCAGCGTTCGTCGGAAGAGCTGCATCATTTTTACGAGATAGTCTGGGACGAAGAGCAGACGCATAAGTTTAAGAATATCTCTCCGCATTTGCAGCGCATCAAAGCGTTCAAGACGTTAGGTTAATCCTTATTGAGTGTGTAAAAAACCAGCCATCGGGCTGGTTTTTTTGTTCTTAAAGTTCCGGTTGTCTATCTTTTCAGCATCAAAACTTGATACATATCAATTTTGGTATGACCAATGCACCGTTCGTGTTATTCTCACTCTCGAAGAACATTTTCATTACCGTAACTTGTTGTTAATTAAAGGCTATGTTCATAACTTTTAATTAACAATTGGTTAATAAATTTGAGGGGGTCACGTTGACTACACCATTGAAAAGGATCGTGATTGTCGGCGGCGGTGCTGGCGGACTGGAAATGGCGACGCAGCTGGGTAAAAAACTCGGGCGTAAGAAAAAGGCCAAAATCACACTAGTAGACAGAAACCACAGTCACTTGTGGAAACCGTTACTGCATGAAGTGGCGACGGGTTCACTGGACGAAGGTGTGGATGCGCTGAGTTATCTGGCTCATGCTCGTAACCATGGCTTCCAGTTCCAGTTAGGCTCGGTGGTGGATATCGATCGTGAAGCGAAGACCATTACTCTCGCTGAGCTGCGCGATGAGAAGGGTGAGCTGCTGGTTCCTGAGCGTAAAGTGCCGTATGACACGCTGGTGATGGCGTTGGGCAGTACGTCCAACGATTTCAACACCCCTGGCGTGAAAGAAAACTGCATTTTCCTCGATAACCCGCATCAGGCGCGTCGTTTCCACCAGGAGATGCTGAATCTGTTCCTGAAGTATTCCGCGAATCTGGGCGCTAACGGAAAAGTGAATATCGCCATTGTGGGCGGCGGTGCGACGGGTGTTGAACTCTCCGCTGAGCTGCACAATGCGGTAAAACAACTGCACAGCTATGGTTACAAAGGGCTGACCAATGACGCGCTGAACGTTACGCTGGTCGAAGCCGGTGAGCGTATTCTGCCTGCGTTGCCGCCGCGTATTTCCGGTGCTGCGCATAATGAGTTAACCAAACTGGGCGTACGCGTACTGACCCAGACGATGGTAACCAGCGCTGACGAAGGGGGACTGCACACCAAAGATGGCGAATACATTAAAGCCGATCTGATGGTGTGGGCGGCGGGTATCAAAGCGCCAGACTTTATGAAAGACATTGGCGGTCTGGAAACGAACCGTATTAACCAACTGGTGGTTGAGCCAACTCTGCAGAGCACGCGCGATCCTGACGTGTACGCGATTGGCGACTGCGCTTCCTGCGCTCGCCCGGAAGGCGGTTTTGTGCCTCCGCGCGCTCAGGCAGCACACCAGATGGCGACCTGCGCGATGAACAATATTCTGGCACAGATGAACGGTAAGCCGCTGAAAGCGTATCAGTACAAAGATCACGGCTCTCTGGTCTCGCTCTCTAACTTCTCTACCGTGGGTAGCCTGATGGGCAACCTGACCCGTGGTTCGATGATGGTGGAAGGACGTATTGCGCGCTTTGTGTACATCTCACTGTACCGCATGCACCAGATTGCTTTGCACGGCTACTTCAAAACCGGCCTGATGATGCTGGTCGGCAGTATCAACCGGGTGATTCGCCCGCGTCTGAAACTGCATTAATATCGACCTGTGGCGTCGGATGATTTTACGCATCCGACGCCTTCCTTCAGAGTTGTCTGAATCATTCCGCTTTCGCTCCACCTCCCGCTATTTTCATCCGTAATCTGATTGGCATTCCTTACCTTCTGTTGCAAAGTTGTTGCTAATAGCAAAAAAGGAGGTAGTCCCGTGAATAAATCAATGTTGGCGGGTATAGGGATTGGCGTAGCTGCTGCGCTGGGTGTTGCAGCGGTGGCCAGTCTGAACGTTTTCGAGCGTGGCCCACAGTATGCGCAAGTTGTCTCTGCAACACCGATTAAAGAGTCGGTAAAAATACCGCGTCAGGAGTGCCGGAACGTAACGGTCACCCACCGCAAGCCGGTACAAGATGAAAACCGTATCGCGGGTTCCGTACTGGGCGCGGTTGCGGGTGGTGTTATTGGGCATCAGTTTGGCGGTGGACGTGGTAAAGATATTGCTACCGTGGCCGGTGCTTTAGGCGGCGGCTATGCAGGTAACCAGATTCAGGGTTCGATGCAGGAAAACGATACTTACACCACCACGCAGCAGCGTTGTAAAACGGTGTATGACAAATCTGAAAAGATGCTGGGCTACGACGTGACGTACAAAATTGGCGATCAGCAGGGGAAAATCCGTATGGATAAGGACCCCGGCGCGCAAATTCCGTTGGATAACAACGGACAGTTGGTACTGAATAACAAAGCGTAAAATAGCATTATCCTGAACATTAGCCCCCCATTCGCTCAGGCTGGGGGGCTTTTTTTATCAGAAGGTTAAGGCGTAGTTCAGACCAAATGTACGACCCCGGCCCTTGTATTCATACAGTGACGGGCTGCCGTAGGTTGGGCTATACAGCAGTGGCGCACGTTGTCCCCACAGTGTGGTGTACTCTTCATTCAGCAGGTTTTCCACGCTGAAGGTCAGTTTACCCAACGGGAGCTGATAGCTGCCGATAAAGTCCATCGTGTTATAGCCATCCAGCTTGTTACCGCTGGCGTCGGTCAGATCAAATGTTTGCTGGCTCTGTACGCGCAAGGTCCACGGTTCTGGTGCCCAGCCGACCCACGCGGTTGCTTTGGACGGTGAGGCCAGCGTGACATCCCATTTTTGCCATTTACCGTTCTGTTTCACTTCCGATTTAATGACGTTGAAGTTGCCACCCAGACTCCAGTCCGTGTCCGCAATGAAATAATCTACTGCACCTTCAAGGCCATAAATGCGGCGATCGTCGGGCTGAACGTTAATGGTCATATCGCTACGGTTGATAACGATCGATTTATCCGAAGTCGAGTAGTAAGCGGCCAGTTGCGTGCGCAGACTATCGCCGGTGTAGCGCCACCCCAGTTCGTACGAGTTAACTTTAATCCCTTCCAGACGTGAATCCGCCACGTTGACGCTGCGCTGGAGCTGGTAATGATCCCCAACCAGCGAATAGGTACCGTTACCGTAATATTTCCCTGGGTCCGGAAGCTCCACGCCCTGAGAAAAGTTAAACCACGTTTGCTGACGGTCGGTCAGGTGGGCAAGTATACCGGCGTTGAACAGGAAATTATCGTAATCGGTTTTGCCGCCCGGAATGGTATCGGCAGAGTTCGCAAGCCCGGTCGCGATTCCCTGCTGTTGAGCATAGCCAACGAAATCATCAACCCTGTTTTCGGTCCACTGATAGCGCACGCCGCCGCTGAGGGTAAAAATGTCGTTAATGTCATAGCTGTTTTGCAGGAAAGGCGCGAAGTTGGTGATGCTGTAACCGGGGTAACGCCCGGTGGTATAAGCGGTACGGTTGTCCATGCCGCCGGAGGGCAGGGACCAGGCCAGATCGAAGAATTTCTGATTGGAGTCGAAGGTTTCGTGATCGGCATCGACACCCCACGTCAGCTCCCAGTTATCCATCAACTGGCTGTTGAGGGTAATTTTGGCACCAAACTGGTCGGTGTCCTGCTGTGATGCGGAGAAACTGGTGACTTTGCCTTTGCTGAGCGTAGGGAAGGGGTAGAATTTCAGCGATTCGTCACGGTAATAGATTTGGCTGACCAGGTTCTGGCCAAAAAAATCTGCATCTGAATATTGCAGACTAATAAGATGACGTTCGGTGCCGGGAATACGATCGGAATTCAGTCCGCTGCTGGTGTATGCTTTGCCGTTTCCGGTTACGGCGGACATGTTCTCGCCGAGATCCAGCCCGTAATCGTCATCCCCCTGACTTTTATAGTACTGCGTAACCAGTTGCAACTGACGGTTGTCGTCAAGTTCAATCGTCCCTGTGCCCATGACGTCCAGGCGATCGGAGTGCTGTAGCCCGGTTTGGGTGTTATCGAGCAGCAGGGCATCGTGATTACCGTCATACCAGCCGCCAAATCGTTGATACGCGACGGACATACGCCCGGAAGCGCGATCGGTTCCGCCACTCACCGCCGCGGCAACGCGTTCATCATGATCGTTGCTATTGTTAAAGCCGCTTTTGCTCCCCAGTTCGAGTTCTACTTCACGCTCCGGCTGACCTTTTTTGGTGACAATGTTGATTAATCCGCCGGTACTGCCACCGCCATAAAGAGAGGTTGCGCCTGAAATGACTTCAATGTGCGCAATGTTAAATGGGTCAATGGAGTCAAGCTGACGGCTGTCGGTTCGCGAGGAGTTCAGACGGACACCGTCAATTAGCACGACAATGGCGCGACCGCGCATGTTCATGCCGTAGTTTGTGCGTCCCTGGCTACTAACATCGATTCCTGGGATTAGCTGAGCAAGAACATCCTTGAACTCTTTACCTCCCTGAACCTGTTGTTCAATCTCGCTTCCTTCAATAACCCAGGTCGTTTGCGCCATTTCTGCCACTGTGCGCTGGCTACGGTTGGCGCTGACGATGAGGTTCTCTTCCTCAGCCGCAACAGCGGGTAGAGTTAAAGATAACAGGAGAGGATTGAGCACCCAGAGACGCTTATGCATTTGTATTCCTTTTAAAAAAGTCGGTCTGTTTTTGTTATAGCGGTAGAGAAACCGATGGTTACATTGTGAAACAGGCATTAAAACAAATGCGAATATTGCTGATAATAATTGTCGTTATCAATACTTTTTACAAAAAATGATCGGGTAACACGATGAAAACAATGAGAAATGTAGGGACAATAGAACGGGAATCTAACCGGGGGCTTTATCAGCTCCCGGTGGTGTGAGTACAGCGGGGAATTGCGGGAAAGGCTTAAGCTTTGACGAGTTCGGGCCACAGCCGCAGAGTTGTGTGTGCGATCTGCATCAGTTTTTCAAACGTTGCGCCTTCACGGGCGCTGATCGACATACCTTGTAAAATACAGTTCAGGTATTCGGCCAGTTTTTGCACGTCGCAATGGGCCGGAATTTCGCCTCGTTGCTGGCGCTGGTGAAGGAACTGGGTAAGCGTCTGTTCCTGCATTGCATGGCGGGATTTCACCGTGTGTGCAATATCGCGGGAAGAGGCTGCCAGCGTCGCAGAAGTATTAATCATGAAACATCCTGCCGGGGTGTCCTTGCTGGTAAAGCAGGTCGCTATAGCGGTGAAATAGTCTTCCAGAGCGGACTCAAGGCTTTTTTCTTCACAAAACAGCTGGGCTTCGTGTTTCGCCGCAAAGCGGGTGATGTAGCGGTCCAGTACGGCACGGAACAACCCTTCTTTATTGGTGAACTCCGCATACAGCGTAGGCGCTTTTGCGCCGGTGGCTTCCACGAGATCGGCGAGCGAGGTCGCTTCATATCCGTGCTGCCAGAAGAGTGTCATGGCCTTATCAAGCGCGGCTTCCCTGTCGAACACTTTTGGTCGGCCACGGCTTTTTTTTGCACAACCTGTCGTTTCAGTTGTCATGGTGCCGATGTACCTTTGTTGGGTTTATTGAATAACCATTATAAAAATATTCGACTGCACACTCCAGCGGATTCACGATAAAAATAATTTATAGCTATTAGCATGAAAAATAAGACCTTTATATTTTATATAACGATCATTATAAAAAATGTTGACGTGTGACCTGGATCACATCTATGATTTACCTATCGATCGTTAAGTTAATCTTTTCGACACCTATTCATCTGCTAAAGGTCACTATCATGAAAAACGTAAAAACACTGTTTGTTGCTGCTGTTCTTAGCTCGCTGTCATTTGCAAGCTTTGCCGCTGTTGAAGTTCAGTCCACCCCTGCGGGTCAAGAGAAAGTCGGTACTATTTCTGCGAATGCGGGGACTAACTTAGGTTCTCTGGAAGATCAACTGGCGCAGAAAGCCGATGAGATGGGTGCGAAGTCTTTCCGTATTACTTCCGTTACCGGTCCTAACACTCTTCACGGAACTGCAGTTATCTACAAATAAGATTTAACCCATCGCAATGCCACTGCGAGTTAAATAAAAAACCCCCGCGGAATAAAATCCAGCGGGGGTTTTTTTATACACTACGTTTACAGCGGTTGTTGAGCAACGTCATGATGACGGGTCACATCGACCGGCATGCCTGAGCGAATCTCCATCGCATGATCCATGACGGCGGTATCTGTTTGCGCCGCATTTTTAAATGTCTGCATGGACGCGTTCAGCACGATCGGCAGCAGTTGCGGGTCGTCATTGATTTTTTCGGACAGCGGTTGGTGTACTTCCACCAGGCGCACGCCGTTAGGCTCAACGGATGCTTTGATCGGCGTATTGATAATATTGACCTTAGTTCCGGGCGTTACCTGACGGAACAGGGTTTCTATATCACCGTCGCGCAGACGAATACAGCCGGAGCTGACGCGCATTCCGATGCCAAAATCAGCATTTGTACCGTGCAACAGGTACACGCCGCCGTATGCCGCTAAGCGAATCGCATGATGGCCCATCGGGTTATCCGGACCGGCAGGCACAACGGCAGGCAGGTCAATCCCGTTTGCTTTGTATCGCGCGCGGATATTTGCCGTCGGCGTCCAGGTGGGGTTGGCGCGTTTATCAGAGATGGTGGTTACCATCGTAGGCGTCAGCGTGTCACCACCTAACTGGCCAATACCAATAGGATACACGGTCACCGAATTGGTCCCCGGCTGGTAATAATAAAGACGCAGTTCGGCGAGGTTGATAACAATACCTTCGCGCGGGGCATCAGGTAGCAGAGTTTGTAACGGGATCGTCAAAACGCTGCCCGGACGTGGTACGTAAGGGTCAACGCCAGGGTTGGCCTGCAGCAGCGCGAGAAAGCCGACATTGTACTTTTTCGCAATCGCTTCCAGAGAACCGCCATTGTCTTCAACAACGTGAACGGCATTCTGACCCACCAGACGGCTTCCCGGTGGCGGCAGCGGCCAGGTGTTTGCCTGAGCCGGAAGTGCTAACGCGAATGTCGCTGCAAGCGTAAAAAACGCGAGCCAGCGAGAGAGTCGTTTATTGTTTAACATCACCATAAATCCATTGTTTTTACGTGGTTTTTATTATGTAAAAGTAAACGAGAATTATGGCTGTTTGCTGTGTCGGGAAGTGCAGGGAAGTGCAAAGAGTTTGTAAATTCATCAGGCCGGGTGAGTGGTGTGCTCACCCGGCCTGTTCACTATGCTTATGCTACGGCGTTTTCTTCAAGCTGACGCATAAACTGGCGGACCCAGTCGATCCGCGTTTTACGCTCGCTCAACTCCTGCATGAATTTCAGCCGGGTTGGACCGTCCAGACGGAAGTGCTGCGGCTGCTTTTGCAGTAAACCAATCAGCCAGACCGGGTTGACGTGGTTTTTCTCGGCAAATTCAATGGTACCGCCTTTTTCATTGCCTTCGAGCTTTCTGATCCCCAGTTTCTGCGCCTGCTGGCGTAAACGGGCGATATCCAGCAGCGTACGAGCCGGGTCGGGCAGCAAGCCAAAACGGTCTATCAGCTCAACCTTAATTTCTTCCAGTTCGTTTTCGCCTTTCGCACTGGCAATGCGCTTGTAGAACGATAGTCGGGTGTTTACATCCGGGATATAGCCATCCGGCAGCAGAGACGGCATGCGCAGCTCAACTTCGGTTTGCTGGCTGGTGAGATCTTCCAGTGACGGCTCACGCCCTTCTTTGAGCGCATCGACCGCGTTTTCCAGCAGTTCCATATACAGTGAGAAGCCGATGCTTTCCATGGAACCACTCTGATCTTCACCCAGTAACTCCCCGGCGCCGCGAATTTCGAGGTCGTGGGTCGCCAGCGCAAAACCTGCGCCCAAATCTTCCAGCGAGGCGATGGCTTCCAGACGTTTTTGCGCGTCGGTGGTCATTGCTTTCGGATGCGGCGTCAGCAGCCAGGCGTAAGCCTGGTGGTGAGAACGTCCCACACGACCGCGCAACTGGTGTAATTGCGCTAAACCGAAGTGATCCGCTCGTTCGATGATGATGGTGTTAGCGGTGGGGATGTCGATCCCGGTTTCGATAATGGTGGTACACACCAGCACGTTAAAACGCTGATGGTGGAAATCATTCATCACGCGTTCCAGTTCGCGCTCGCGCATTTGTCCGTGACCGATACCAATACGCGCTTCCGGCACCAGTTCAGCTAATCTGTCAGCGGTTTTCTGGATGTTTTCGACGTCGTTAAACAGATAATAAACTTGTCCCCCGCGCAGAACTTCACGCAGGATCGCCTCGCGTACCACCAGGTTGTCGTATTCGCGCACGAAGGTTTTGACCGCCAGACGACGAGCGGGCGGCGTGGCGATAATCGACAGATCGCGCATGCCGCTCATTGCCATATTGAGCGTACGTGGAATTGGCGTTGCCGTCAGGGTCAGAATATCGACATCTGCGCGCATCGCCTTGATGCGTTCTTTGTGGCGAACGCCGAAACGGTGCTCTTCATCGACAATCAGCAGACCCAGATCTTTTAACTTTACATCCGCTTGCAGCAGTTTGTGCGTGCCGATGAGAATATCAATTTTTCCCTCGGCAACTTGCTCCAGAATCTGCGCTTGCTCTTTGGCGCTACGGAAACGGGACAACATCTCAATGCGTACCGGCCAGTTGGCAAAGCGGTCGCGGAAGTTGTCGAAGTGCTGCTGTGCGAGCAGGGTGGTCGGCACCAGCACGGCAACCTGCTTGTGGTTCTCTACGGCGAGAAAGGCCGCGCGCATCGCGACTTCGGTTTTACCAAAGCCGACGTCGCCGCAGACCAGGCGGTCCATGGCCAGCGGTTGACACATATCGCTGAGTACCGCGTTAATCGCCTGCGCCTGGTCAGGCGTGGTTTCAAACGGGAAGCTGTCGCAAAACAGCTGATACTGTTCACGGTCATGCTTAAAGGCAAAGCCTTCTTTCGCCGCGCGCTGGGCATAAATATCCAACAGCTCTGCCGCAACATCGCGCACCTTCTCAGCGGCTTTCTGTCGGGCACGTGACCAGGCATCGCCGCCAAGTTTATGCAGCGGCGCATTCTCTTCTGCGCCACCTGCATAGCGGCTGATGAGATGCAGTGACGACACCGGCACGTACAGTTTGGCGTCGTTGGCATAGGTGAGCATCAGATATTCACCGGTTATGCCGCCCGCTTCCAGCGTGGTCATACCGGCATAACGACCCACGCCATGCTCCAGATGCACCACCGGCTGACCGGGATGCAGCTCTGCGAGGTTACGAATTAACGTATCCGGGTTGATGGTGCGACGAGAATCCTGGCGGCGGCGCGCCACGCGTTCCCCAAGCAGATCGCTTTCACAAATCAGCGCCAGATTGCGTTTGCTATCGATGAAGCCGTGCTCAGCTGCGCCAATCATCAGATAACGACCGTTATCTACGGCTTCATCGAGTCGCAATATCCGCTTCGGCGCCACTTTGATACGGGCGAGCAGTTCGCCAAGTGCTTCACGGCGGCCTTCACTTTCCACCGAGAAAATCACCGGACCGGTGAAGCCTTCAAGGAATTTACGTAACGCATCTAACGGCGCTTTTTGCTGTGCCTGAACGGCGATATCCGGCAGCTTCTGGAACCCGAGGTTAGTATTCGCTGCTTTGTTCGCCAGACTCTCGGTTTTCAGTTGAACGCGCGGCCAGCGTTTAAGTTCAGAAAACAGCTCATCAACCCGCAGCCACAGCGATTCCGGCGGCAGAAGCGGGCGCATCGGATCAACACCGCGATTTTCAAAGCGCGACAGGGTATCGGCCTGGAAGCGTTCTGCGCTGGTCTCGATATCACCGGTATTCACCAATAACGTATTGGCGGGGAAGTAGCTGAACAGCGGCGGCAGCGGCTCGCTGAAAAACAGCGGTTGCCAGTATTCAATACCCGCAGGTAACGTGCCTTTGCTGACCTGCTGGTAAATATGTTCGGCGTCGCGTTTCACCTCAAAGGTATCACGCCACTGGCTGCGGAATAGCTCGATGGCCGTTTTGTCAGTCGGGAATTCGTGTGCGGGAAGCAAATTAATGGCATCGACTTCTTCCAGCGTGCGCTGGGTGTCGGTATCAAACAGACGCAGGCTGTCGATTTCGTCATCAAAGAAATCCAGACGATAAGGCAACTCGCTGCCCATCGGGAACAAATCCAACAACGCGCCGCGTATGGCGTATTCGCCGTGTTCCATGACCTGATCAACATGGCGATAGCCCGCACTGTCCAGCTGTTCACGCAGAGCGTCACGTGAAAGTCGCTGGCCCTTTTTCATGACCAGCGCATGACCGTGCAGATAGCTGTGCGGACAAACGCGCTGCATCAGTGTATTTACCGGAACGATCAGCACGCCGCGCTGCATGGCAGGCAGTTGATACAGCGTGGAGAGCCGCGAGGAGATAATCTCCTGATGGGGAGAAAAGCTGTCGTAGGGTAGCGTTTCCCAGTCGGCCAGGTTCATCACCATCTGGTCAGTAAACTGACGAATTTCATCATGCAAACGCAGCGCATTTTGCATGTCCGGCGCGATCAGGACCACTGGACCCGCGTGATGTTCGGCGATTTCGGCGACCAGCGTTGCGCAGGCGGCACCGGTAAGCTCACCTAACTGGCGCTGATCGCCAGCTTTCGCCGGGAGAGTGTAACGATGTTGTTCAGGCATTCGGTTGTCAGGATCTCGTTTAGATATACATCTGATAAGCAATGTTCTTTATTATCCGTGATCGTTTCTCATAAGCAAATTGATTCGCCCCCTGATGGGGGCAAAAAGCGCGTAGGGGCTAGTGCGAGACAGCCGATAAAGAAGGCGGGGAAAAGAGCAGGTCGGCCACTGTTTTTTGTGAAATTTTACGTACCAACAGGCCAAACAAGGTGCACAGTAGCAGGCAGGCGAACGGATACACCAGCAGCAGGGCCAGCTCCGCATATGCTGGCCAGGCGGTATGATTGATTTTGGGGATTAGCGTTAAGCTGAACAGCTCAACCAGAATACGGTGGGTGGTGTAGATGGCGATGGTATTGGCACCAATCACGCTTAACGGGCCGGACTCACGCATACCAAAGCGCAGCTCAAATTGATAAAACAGCTTCATGATCAGCACAATGGAAAGCAGAGAAAGTAATAGTGAGACATTTGCCAGCCACGCGACGACGGCGGCGATTGCGCTAACCAGAACAATGACCGCATGGCGGCGCAGGGGCACCTCCTTGATCCATACCATCAGCGTTGCACCAAACCATGCACCGAGGCTGTACCAGGGCAGATTGCGAATCACGCTGTTCATTCCCCACCACGGCGTCGGGACAAAATTGATCGCCACGCTCAGCACCACAAATAACGCCAACAGCGGCACCGCCCAGCGGCTGAAAATCTTACACAGAACAAAATAGACAATCAGCGCGTACAGATACCACAAGCTGGTGCTGGCGGTCAGCATTCCGTGGGTAAAACCTGTGATCGAATCGGCATACGCAGCGTTGGCGGCATGGCTCAGATCGCGCTGTGGGGCCAGCCAGTTATTGAGCGCGACTAACGCCAGCCATTGCACCACTCCCCAAAGCACCAGCACCCAGGCAATGCTCCAGATCCGCTTATCCACGCAGGTTGTCCACGGGACGCTATCAATGTAGCGACGGATCAGATACCCCGAAATAAAGAAAAAGACCGGCATGCGAAACGGCGCCAGGTACAAATTGAGGTAAATCCAGCATTTGCTCAGCAGCTCTGAAAGCGGATGCTGAAAAGTAGTGAGGTGCGGGTAAAACGTGATTACCGAGTGGTAAATTACCACCAGACAAATACATAACCCTTTGATTTGATTAATCCATAGTTCTTTTTTCTTCATCGAGACGGCGTATCCATATTGTTGGCTATAGCCTGCCATCCTGCGCAACCCGCTGTGCGCTGTAATGCGTAACTGTCTGCATTTTGTTTTTTTAAGATAAAGATCAGGGACCCGGGCTGAAGGAAAGAGGGACAACTTTAGCGAATTGATTTATTTATACTTTTAGGAATAGTGCTGACGAACACTTACGGTTCAGTCATTTACCCATTCCGCTTTCGCTTATATACTCGTGACTTTGCTAACAGCAACCAGACGGATTTCATGTACCAACCTGTCGCTCTATTCATCGGCCTGCGTTATATGCGTGGGCGTGCAGCAGATCGCTTCGGTCGCTTCGTTTCCTGGCTCTCCACCATAGGCATTACTCTCGGGGTAATGGCGCTGGTCACGGTGTTGTCGGTGATGAACGGTTTCGAGCGCGAGCTGCAAAACAATATTCTTGGCCTGATGCCTCAGGCCGTACTCTCGTCTGAACAGGGTTCCCTCAACCCGCAACAACTGCCGGAAAAAGCGGTGGCGTTGAACGGCGTCAACCGCGTTGCACCCATAACTACGGGAGATGTGGTGCTGCAAAGTGCGCGTAGCGTGGCGGTCGGCGTGATGCTCGGTATCGATCCGGCGCAAAAAGATCCGTTAACGCCGTATCTGGTCAATGTGAAGCAAACAGATCTGCAACCGGGTAAGTATAATGTCATCCTCGGCGAGCAGCTTGCCGGGCAGTTGGGCGTGAACCGTGGCGATCAAATCCGTGTGATGGTGCCCTCGGCCAGCCAGTTTACGCCGATGGGGCGTTTGCCGAGCCAGCGTTTGTTTACGGTGATTGGCACTTTCGCCGCCAACAGCGAAGTCGATGGCTACCAGATGCTGACCAACATTCAGGATGCCTCGCGTCTGATGCGCTATCCGGTGGGTAATATCACTGGCTGGCGTCTGTGGCTGAACGAACCGTTAAAAGTTGACACGCTGAGCCAGCAAACGCTGCCGCAAGGCACCAAATGGCAGGACTGGCGCGAGCGCAAAGGGGAACTGTTCCAGGCCGTGCGCATGGAAAAGAACATGATGGGGCTGCTGCTTAGCCTGATCGTGGCGGTGGCGGCTTTTAATATTATTACCTCGCTGGGTCTGATGGTAATGGAGAAGCAAGGGGAAGTGGCGATTTTACAAACGCAGGGGCTAACGCCGCGGCAGATAATGATGGTGTTTATGGTTCAGGGGGCCAGTGCCGGGGTGATTGGCGCGCTGCTGGGCGCTGTACTGGGTGCATTGCTCGCCAGCCAACTGAACAATCTGATGCCAATTATTGGTGTGCTGCTGGATGGCGCTGCGCTGCCGGTCGCCATTGAGCCGCTACAGGTTATCGTCATTGCGCTGGTGGCGATGGCCATCGCGCTGCTGTCTACGCTTTATCCTTCCTGGCGCGCTGCCGCCACTCAACCCGCTGAGGCTTTACGTTATGAATAAGATCCTGTTGCAATGCGACAACCTGTGCAAACGCTATCAGGAAGGCACTGTGCAGACCGATGTACTGCACGATGTCAGTTTTTGCGTCGGCGAAGGTGAGATGATGGCGATTGTCGGCAGCTCCGGCTCCGGCAAGAGTACGTTGCTGCATCTGTTAGGTGGGTTGGATACCCCGACTTCCGGCGACGTCATTTTTAGCGGTCAGCCAATGAGCAAGCTCTCGTCGGCGGCGAAAGCGGAACTGCGCAATCAGAAGCTGGGCTTTATTTACCAGTTCCACCATTTGCTGCCGGATTTTACCGCGCTGGAAAACGTAGCGATGCCGCTGCTGATCGGCAAGAAAAAACCGGCTGAAATCACCGAGCGCGCACGGGATATGCTGAAAGCGGTAGGGCTGGATCATCGTGCCAGTCATCGCCCGTCTGAACTGTCTGGCGGCGAACGCCAGCGGGTGGCCATCGCGCGTGCGCTGGTGAATAACCCGCGTCTGGTCCTGGCGGATGAGCCAACGGGTAACCTGGATGCGCGTAACGCGGACAGCATTTTCGAGCTTCTGGGTGAGCTGAACCGCTCTCAGGGCACGGCATTTCTGGTGGTGACGCACGATCTGCAACTGGCGAAGCGGATGAGTCGCCAGCTTGAAATGCGCGATGGTCGCCTGACGGCTGAACTGAGCCTGATGGGAGCAGAGTAATGGCTTCGCCTTTATCGTTATTGATTGGTCTGCGCTTTAGCCGTGGTCGGCGGCGCGGCGGTATGGTTTCGTTAATTTCGGTGATATCTACCGTTGGCATCGCGTTGGGTGTGGCGGTGTTGATCGTCGGTTTAAGTGCCATGAACGGATTTGAGCGTGAGCTGAACAACCGTATTCTGGCCGTAGTCCCACACGGAGAGATTGAAGCCGTAAATCAGCCGTGGAATAACTGGCAGGAAGCGCTCGACAAGGTACAAAAAGTGCCGGGTATTGTCGCCGCGGCGCCTTATATCAACTTTACCGGACTGGTGGAGAGCGGGGCGAACTTACGCGCGGTGCAGGTGAAGGGCGTAGACCCGAAACAGGAACAGCGTTTAAGCGCGTTGCCATCCTTTGTGCAAAACCACGCCTGGGATAATTTTAAAGCCGGTGAACAACAAATCATCATTGGTAAGGGTATTGCCGATGCGCTGAAGGTGAAGCAGGGCGACTGGGTGTCGATTATGATCCCTAACGCCAGTGCGGATCATAAGCTACAGCAGCCTAAACGCGTGCGTTTGCACGTGACGGGGATCCTGCAACTTAGTGGTCAGCTCGATCACAGCTTTGCCATGATCCCAATGGAAGATGCGCAGCAATATCTTGATATGGGAACCAGCGTTTCCGGGATCGCGCTGAAGGTTAACGACGTGTTTAACGCCAATAAGCTGGTGCGAGACGCGGGTGAAGTCACCAATAACTATGTTTACATCAAGAGCTGGATCGGCACCTACGGCTATATGTACCGCGATATTCAGATGATCCGCGCCATTATGTATCTGGCTATGGTGCTGGTGATTGGCGTGGCCTGTTTTAATATCGTTTCCACGTTAGTGATGGCGGTAAAAGACAAAAGCGGCGATATTGCGGTATTAAGAACCCTCGGGGCGAAAGATGGGTTGATCCGTGCCATTTTTGTCTGGTACGGCCTGCTGGCGGGTCTGTTCGGTAGCCTGATAGGCGTCGTCATCGGGGTGGTTGTGTCGTTGCAACTGACGCCGATCATAAACGGGATTGAGGCGCTTATCGGCCATCAGTTCCTGTCCGGCGATATCTATTTCATTGACTTCCTGCCATCGGAATTACACTGGCTGGATGTGATTTACGTGCTGGTGACAGCACTCGTGCTGAGTCTTTTGGCAAGTTGGTATCCGGCGCGTCGCGCCAGCAATATTGATCCTGCGAGAGTACTTAGCGGCCAATAACAACAATAATACACGACAGCATTCATGCTGCATCAAGGCGTAACTAACGTAGAGGCATCTTGAAGGATGACGTGTATCAAGGAGCGGTGATGTATTACGGATTTGACATCGGCGGGACCAAAATTGCGCTTGGCGTGTTTGATAAGCAACGTCGTTTGCAATGGGAAACTCGCGTTCCTACGCCTCGCGACAGCTACGACGCTTTCCTTGATGCGGTCTGCAATCTGGTGACGGAAGCGGATCAGCGGTTCGGCATCAAAGGTTCGGTAGGCATCGGCATTCCGGGCATGCCGGAAACCGAAGACGGCACGCTGTACGCGGCCAATGTTCCTGCCGCAAGTGGCAAACCGCTCCGCGCCGATCTCAGCGCTCGCCTTGACCGCGATGTGCGTCTGGATAACGATGCGAACTGTTTTGCTCTCTCCGAAGCCTGGGATGACGAGTTCACCCAATATCCGCTGGTGATGGGGTTGATCCTCGGTACGGGCGTCGGCGGCGGCCTGGTGCTTAATGGGAAATCCATCACCGGACGCAGCTATATCACCGGTGAGTTTGGTCATATTCGTTTGCCGGTCGATGCGCTGACGCTGATGGGCTTTGATTTCCCGCTGCGCCGCTGCGGATGCGGTCAACTGGGATGCATCGAAAGCTATCTTTCCGGCGGTGGATTTGCGTGGTTGTATCAGCATTACTACCATCAACCGCTGGATGCCCGCGAAATTATCGCGCTGTGGGAGCAGGGTGATGAACACGCGCGTGCCCACGTTGAACGCTATCTGGATTTGCTGGCAGTGTGTCTTGGGAATATCCTGACTATCGTCGATCCTGATTTGGTGGTGATTGGCGGAGGCTTGTCGAATTTTACCGCTATTACGACGCAACTGGCGGATCGACTGCCACGTCATCTGCTGCCGGTTGCCCGGGTACCGCGTATTGAGCAGGCACGGCACGGTGATGCCGGCGGGATGCGCGGGGCTGCTTTCCTACATCTTACCGATTAATACAAAGAGGTTGTTATGCTGTCGCGTCGGGGTCATCGGTTAAGCCGCTTTCGTAAAAATAAACGCCATTTGCGCGATCGCCTGCGTCAACGAATCTTTTTCAGAGACAGAGTGGTGCCTGAATTGATGGAAAAACCAAGAGTGCTGGTACTGACTGGAGCGGGAATCTCCGCTGAGTCAGGAATTCGAACATTCCGCGCGGCGGATGGTCTCTGGGAAGAACATCGGGTAGAGGACGTTGCGACTCCGGAAGGATTTAGTCGAAACCCGGAACTGGTTCAGTCGTTTTATAACGCCCGTCGCCATCAGTTGCAGCAGCCTGAAATCCAACCCAACGCGGCGCATATCGCACTGGCAAAACTCGAAGCCGAGCTGGGCGATCGTTTTTTACTGGTGACGCAGAACATTGATAATCTGCATGAGCGTGCGGGCAGCCAGAACGTTATCCATATGCACGGCGAGTTGCTCAAAGTTCGCTGTTCGCAAAGCGGGCAGATTCTGGAATGGACGGGCGATGTGACCCCGGAAGATAAATGTCATTGCTGCCAGTTTCCGGCACCGCTGCGACCACACGTCGTGTGGTTTGGTGAAATGCCGCTGGGAATGGATGAAATTTATATGGCACTGGCAATGGCAGATGTGTTCATTGCGATTGGCACATCGGGACATGTTTATCCGGCAGCGGGTTTTGTGCATGAGGCGCGGCTGCATGGGGCACATACGGTAGAACTCAATCTCGAACCGAGCCAGGTAGGCAGCGAGTTTGAAGAGAAGTATTACGGTCCGGCAAGCCAGGTGGTGCCTGAGTTCGTTGAGAAGTTATTAAAAGGGCTGTAACGGCTATCCGGATAATACTGTTTAAGCCTGTACAAGCTGGCGGTCCTCACGCAGGGCCGCCATAATCAAAAATCCAACGATGTAAAAACAACAGATCAGCCCCAGTGCGCTCAGCCATATGGGTAGTCGGGTAATGTAAACCAGGCTGCACGAGATAATCACCAGAATAATTCCGGTATACATGGGGTGCGCAATCCAGGCAAAAATGCCGCGCGTAACCCTTTTTGCACGAGGTAAATAGTAGCCTGTCCATGTGTGGCTCTCCCCCAAATCCCATTTTCCTTTGATGACCAGCGCGTTACCTACGATCGCCAAAATCATACATCCCCACTCCACCGGACCAATCTGATGACTGAAAAACAGGCTATAACCAAAAACCAGGATCGGTATTAAAAAGGTGAGCCGTAGCAGGCGGGTTGCGGTGACAGGCAGCAAAGGACGAGCGTTTACCGGCTGCTTACGTGGGAGAATCACCAGCGTAAATACGATCAGATTAGCCAACTCAAGTAGCAGCCAGAGCGTTGTCATTGGAAGCCTCAGAAGCCGGCCTGGAATACTGTAAGCATAGCCAGAAACTGGGGAGCGGGAATCAGTCGAAAGGCGTAAAAAGTAGGGATTGGCAGGTAGCAACCCGGCGCAGCGACGCCTGCCGGGTTGCACGAGTATTAGCGTCCTGCTTTTAGCTTCTGATAATACTCTTCGTAGATAGCGCTGGCGGAACCGACATCGTTTTGCCATTCCCCTTTGTTGATGGTTTCCGCGTCAGGGTAGAGCGTTTTGTCGTTCGCGACCTCAGGACTTAACAGCTTGCGTGCTGCCAGGTTCGGCGTCGGGTAACCGATAGTTTCTGCGACTTCTTTTGCGACGTCCGGGCGCAGCAGGAAGTTAATCAGCTTCAGCGCACCTTCTTTGTTTTTCGCGTTAGCCGGAATAGACAGGCTGTCCATCCAGAAAATGCCACCTTCTTTCGGCCATACCACTTCCAACGGTGTGCCCGCCTGACGCGCAACATACGCGGAGCCGTTCCACACCATCCCCAGATTAACTTCGCCTTCCATATACGGGTTGGCCGGGTTGTCAGAGTTAAATGCCGCAACGTTAGGCATCAGCTTCTTCAACTCGTTATAGGCGGCTTCAATCTCTTTAGGATCGGTGGTATTGCCGGAATATCCCAGCTTGCGCAGCGCCATCTGGAACACTTCTCGCGCATCATCCGTTAACAGCAGACTGCCTTTGTACTCCGGCTTCCACAGATCGGCCCAACTGGTGACGGTTTTCGGATCGATAGCATCGCTGTTGACGCCAATGGCCGTTGCACCCCAGATATACGGGATGGAGTAGTCATTGTTTGGGTCAAACGGCTTGTTGAGCATTTCCGGATCGAGGTTGTGGAAGTTGGTCAACGTCGACTTGTCGATCTTCTGGATCATGCCTTCTTTACGCATTTTATCGACGTAATAGGTGGACGGGACCACCAAATCGTATGCGCCGTCTTTATAGGTTTTGAGCTTGGCGTACATGGTTTCATTCGACTCGTAGGTCGAATAGATAACCTTAATGCCGGTTTCTTTGGTGAACTGTTCCAGCAGACCCGGTGGGACGTATTCAGTCCAGTTATAGAAATAGAGCGTGTTGTTGTCATTCGCGTGAGCGGCGCTCATGCCCAGTGCCAGAGCACCCGCCGCGAGCAGGTGGCGTGACCATTTTTTCATCATTTAACGTCCCCTGAATTAAGGGCCTTAGCGGCCCTTGGTTTTATCACGTGCAATAAGCTGGCTGGCAATCACCATAACCAGCGACAGAACCAACAAAATGGTCGCCAGCGCGTTCACCTCTGGTGATACGCCGACTTTAACCATTGAGTAGATTTTTAATGGCAAAATTTCATAACCCGGTCCGGTGACGAAAGATGAAACAACAACATCATCCATCGACAGCGTAAAACTCAGCAACCAACCCGCAGCCACCGCAGGCATAGCCAGTGGCAGTATTATCTTGCGCAGAATAGTTACTTCGCTGGCACCCAAATCTTTAGCCGCCTCAAGCATGCGGACATCAAAACCTTTCAGGCGAGAATAAACCGTCACCACCACAAAAGGCAGACAAAAAGTGATATGCGAGAACAGCAGCGACCAGAAGCCCAGTTGAATGCCGATCAGCATAAACAGCACCAGCAGAGATATTGCCATCACAATATCCGGCGACATCATCACCACGAACAGCATGCCACTGACGAACGGCTTACCGCGAAAACGGTAACGATAAAGCGCGACCGCAGTAAGTGAACCGATCAGCGTGGCGAACGTGGCGGAGAGCACCGCCATGGTCAGCGAGTGCTGCGCCGCCTGCAGCAGGCTGTCGTTGTTCACCAGCAGACCGTACCACTTGGTCGTAAAACCTTGCCAGTTGATGCCAAAGCGCGAGCTGTTAAAGGAGTTCACAATCAAAATAATGATTGGAATGTACAGATACGCGTAGATAGCGGTCATAAAACCGCCGCGAAGCAGTCGACCGATCATTCGAGTTCTACCCTCTTATTCAGCAGGCGGGAGGCGCGCCAGTAGACCAGCAGCATCAGCCCCATCACGATAGTCAGCGTTATGCTGGTGGCGGCGCCAAACGGCCAGTCGCGAATGTTCAGGAACTGAACTTTAATTACGTTACCAATCAGCAGGTTTTTCGCTCCGCCCATTAAGTCGGAAACGTAAAACAGCCCCATTGCGGGCAGCATGACCAGCAGGCATCCGGCGATAATCCCCGGCATCGTTAACGGAATAATGATGCGGGTGAAGGTCTGAAGCTTACTTGCGCCTAAATCGCGTGCGGCTTCCAGCAGCGGTTTATCGAGCTTTTCAATGCTGGAATAGAGCGGCATCACCATAAACGGCAGCAGGATGTATACCAGCCCGATAATCACCGCGCTGGGGGTAAACATAATGCGAATGGGTGTATCGATAACGCCGAGCCATAACAGAAACTCGTTGAGATAGCCTTTGGTACTGAGGAAAATTTTGAGTCCGTAGATGCGAATCAGAGAATTGGTCCAGAACGGAACAATCAGCAGGAACAGCAGCAGCGGGCGTACTTTTTCCGGCAGTTTCACCAAAAACCAGGCAAACGGGTAGCCGAGTACCAGACAGGCGAGCGTGGCAATCAGCGCCATATTGAGGGAGTGAACCAGTACCTCAAAATAGAGCGGATCGAGCAGGCGCGTATAGTTCTCCAGCGTAAAGACCATTTTGACGAAATTGGCGTCGTCACGGGTCAAAAAGCTGGTGCCGATGATCATCAGGTTGGGCAGAAAGACAAATAACACAAGCCAACCGACAATGGTGAAGATCACCACACTCTGGAATTTACTTGTGCTCTTCATCAGCCAGTACGACCTCCCAGCTTTCTACCCAGTTAATTGCCATTTTCTGGTCGAGCGAGTGGTCAAAGTCAGGATCGTCTTCGTTGAAGAATTCGCTGACCATCACCATCTTGCCATTTTCCAGTTCTACAACCGACTCCAGCGTCATGCCTTTGTAGTTGCGTTCGCGCACGTAGCCGATCAGGCCTTCGATATGATTATCATCATTGATTTCATCAACGCGCAAATCTTCAGGGCGTAACAGGACGTGCAGCTTTTGTCCGGGAACTACCGCGAAGTTGACATAAATATTGCACTCGCGGCCTTCAACGTTAGCACGAACACGCTGTTCATCCAGACGTTCAATCACCGTGGCGTTAAACATATTGATCTCACCGATAAACCCGGCGACAAACAGATTCTTTGGCTCTTCGTAGATTTCGCGCGGCGTACCGTCCTGCTCAATCTTACCATCGCGCATCACCACGATGCGGTCGGACATGGTTAGCGCTTCTTCCTGATCGTGTGTGACAAAGACAAAAGTGATACCAAGCTTACGCTGCAGTGCTTTCAGTTCATTCTGCATCTGCTTACGCAGTTTGTAGTCCAGCGCAGAGAGGGATTCATCTAACAAGAGTAAGCGGGGTTTGTTGACCACTGCTCGGGCAATCGCTACGCGCTGCTGCTGTCCGCCGGAAAGTTGATGCGGTTTTCTCTGGGCGAACTCTTCCAGTTGCACCATGCGCAGGGCTTCGGTAACGCGGGGAGAAATGTCGGCTGCGGGCGTTTTTTGCATGCGCAAACCAAAGGCCACATTTTCAAACACAGTCATGTGGGGGAATAGCGCATAGCTTTGGAAGACGGTATTCACGTAGCGATTTTCCGCTGGAACGTGAGTGATGTCCTCGTTGTCCAACAAAATATGACCGGAATCAACCGTTTCCAGACCGGCAATCAGGCGAAGAACGGTTGTTTTACCGCAGCCAGAGGGGCCAAGCAGCGTAAGAAACTCGCCATTATTGATGGTCAAATCCAGGCTGGAAATCACCTCTTTGCCATCGAAACTTTTGCGAATTCCCGCTAATTGCACCAGTGGAGAAAGCGAACGCGGTTGTTTATTCAATTTTTTACTCTGTCCCATGTAAACGCAACGGATGGCTGACCGATGCGGGGTTTGTGGTTAACCACCTTGATGACTCTTAATGAGGGCCGTTATTCTACGGCAAACCATTGTAATCGCCAATCCTTGTTGCGAATTACTGACTTAGCCCTATAGTCAGAGGGGATGTCAGGGCGAAATATTCTCACTTGCGGGGATAAAAGTGACCTGACGCAATATTTGTCTTTTGTTGCTTATTGATAATGTTGTCACAAAAAGTGAGGGTGACTGCATGGATAAACTACTTGAGCGTTTTTTACACTACGTGTCGCTGGACACCCAATCAAAATCGGGCGTGCGGCAGGTTCCCAGCACCGAAGGACAGTGGAAATTATTACAACTGCTCAAACAACAGCTCGAAGAGATGGGGCTGGTTAATATTTCACTGAGCGAAAAAGGTACGCTGATGGCAACGTTACCCGCGAACGTTGCTGGCAATATTCCCGCGATCGGCTTTATTTCCCATGTGGATACCTCACCGGATTTCAGCGGTAAAAATGTCAATCCGCAAATCGTTGAAAACTATCGCGGTGGCGATATTGCGTTAGGCATTGGTGATGAAGTTTTATCGCCGGTGATGTTCCCGGTGCTGCATCAACTTCTGGGTCAGACGCTGATCACCACAGACGGTAAAACGTTGCTGGGCGCGGATGATAAAGCAGGCGTGGCGGAAATCATGACCGCGCTGGCTGTGCTTATCCAAAAAGATATTCCGCACGGTGATATCCGCGTGGCCTTTACGCCGGACGAAGAAGTGGGTAAAGGGGCGAAGCATTTTGATGTTGCGGCATTCGATGCGCAGTGGGCCTATACCGTTGACGGTGGTGGCGTAGGTGAGTTGGAGTTTGAGAACTTCAACGCCGCGTCGGTTAATATCAAAATTGTTGGCAACAATGTGCATCCCGGCACCGCAAAAGGGGTGATGGTGAATGCGCTGTCGCTGGCAGCGCGTATTCATGCAGAGGTTCCGGCAGATGAAAGCCCGGAAAAGACGGAAGGCTACGAAGGCTTTTATCATCTGGCGAGCATGAAAGGGACGGTCGATCGGGCGGATATGCACTACATTATTCGTGATTTTGACCGTAAGCAGTTTGAAGCGCGTAAACGTAAGATCATGGATATCGCCAAGAAGGTCGGCAAAGGGTTACACCCGGACTGTTATATCGAATTGGTGATTGAAGACAGTTACTACAATATGCGCGAAAAAGTGATTGAGCATCCGCACGTGCTGGATATCGCCCAGCAGGCGATGCGCGATTGCGATATTGAGCCGGTGCTGAAACCAATCCGTGGCGGCACTGACGGCGCACAGCTGTCATTTATGGGATTACCGTGTCCGAATCTGTTCACCGGCGGCTACAACTATCATGGCAAGCATGAGTTTGTAACCCTGGAAGGAATGGAAAAAGCGGTGCAGGTGATTGTGCGTATTGCTGAATTGGCCGCGAAACAAAAATAAAATATGTGTAGTTGCCGGATGGCGCTTTGCTTATCCGGCCTACAATATTTCACTCCAGTAGGCCTGATAAGACGCATGGCGTCGCATCAGGCACAGTCCGCATTACCCTTCGAAGAACCAGTACCCGCTGTTGACCAGCGCGGCAAGCATGGCAAGGAAAGAAGGATCTTCCAGCGCATCCTCAAAGTTCTCAGCCGTCAGCACAATATGACTGGCCAGCGCTTCCAGCGCAGGACGATGCGGTGAATCAATTTTCTCACCGTTAGCGTAGACGTCGTCGCCAATGCGCAATACGCGCAATCCGCCCAGACGCACTAACACATCACCTTGTTTCAGGGCATCATAAATTTCGTCTGGCTGATACGGTGGCTCCGGCGGGGCAATATCCAGCTCATGACGAGACTGAGAAATAAACTCGCCAAACCACTGCTGGAAATGTTCTGGCTGATTAATCAGGCCCAGCATCATTTCGCGCAGCTTGTCCATTTCCTGCGGCAGAACATCTGCCGGATGATCGCGCGGAGGCAGATCAGGATCGCTGTAATAGGTGCTGCCCAGTTCGCGTTGTAAAACGTAATCGGCGAACCCGCTGATCAGCTCGCGAGTGTTTGGCGCACGGAAGCCAACCGAATAGTTCATCGCGTTTTCTAACGCATAGCCTTCGTGCGGGAATCCCGGTGGAATGTACAGGATATCGCCGGGTTCCAGCTCTTCATCGATGATAGCTTCAAACGGGTCGACCTGAAGGAGATCCGGGTGAGGGCAGTGCTGCTTCAACTGCAGTTTTTCGCCTACGCGCCAGCGACGACGACCGGTTCCCTGAATGATAAATACATCGTACTGATCCAGGTGCGGGCCAACGCCGCCGCCGGGTACAGAGAAAGAAATCATCAGATCGTCGATGCGCCAGTCCGGTAATTCACGGAACGGGCGCATCAGCGCGGCGGTAGGTTCGTGCCAGTGGTTGACCGCCTGCACCAGCAAAGACCAGTTGTTCTCGCCAAGATGGTCGTAGCTTTCGAAGGGACCGTGGCTAACCTGCCATTTACCATCCTGATGGCTGACGAGTCGGCTGTCGACTTCGCTTTCCATTGCCAGTCCAGCCAGTTCGTCAGGAGAAAGAGGATCAATAAAGTTGTTAAACCCGCGTTTTAAGACCACCGGGCGTTTCTGCCAGTGGCGTTCAAGAAAATCGGGCCAATTAAGTGTGAGTTGGTATTCCATAGTGAGCATCCCGCAGGCTGGTATCTGCAACCGATTATAACGGATACTTAACCTCAAGCGTGAAGTCAGTACATATTTATTACATGCGATGATTACTCGTCTTTCTGGCCCGGCTGCTGGCGGCCAAAAATAACTTCCATGCGCGCACCACCCAGCAGGCTATCACCAGCAATAATCTGCCCGTCATACTGTTCGGTGATTTCTCGCGCCACCGCCAGACCGACGCCTTGTCCTGGACGTAGCGTATCTACGCGCTGTCCGCGGTCAAACACCACTTCCCGTTTGCTTTGCGGAATACCAGGACCATCGTCTTCGACCAGAATATGCAGCTGATCCTCAGACAGTTGCGCCGAAATCTCGACAAACTCCAGACAATATTTACAGGCGTTATCCAAGACGTTGCCCAATACCTCGACAAAATCATTCTGTTCGCCCACAAAGCTTATCTCAGGTGAGATATCGAGATTAATGTTGACCCCTTTGCGCTGATATACCTTATTCAGCGCCGAGGTGAGCTTATCCAGCAACGGCGCGACCGGGTGCAGCTCGCGGCTGAGTAGGGCACTGCTGCCACGCATACTGGCGCGATGCAGGTAATAGCCTATCTGTTGGGAAATACGGCTGATTTGTTCCAGCATGATAGGCTCTGCGTCGCTGACGTTCATCTTTTCATTACGCATTGAGCGCAACGTACTTTGCAGTACCGCCAGTGGCGTTTTCAGGCTATGAGTGAGATCGGTTAACGTGGTGCGGTATTTATCGTAGCGCTCACGTTCACTTTTTAAAAGTCGATTGAGATTACGAACCAGGCTGGTCAATTCGCGTGTGGTGGCGGGGTTTAGCATCTCACGATGATGTTCCTCAAGCTCACGGACTTCACGCGCCAGTGATTCAATCGGCCGTAGGCTCCACCACGCAGCCACCCATAACAACGGAATGACCAGCAACAGATTGGCGACCAGCACATAAATAAACCAGCTCCAGACCATATACGAGCGCTTTAGCTCTATAGGAATAGTGTCGACAACCACAATGGTCAGTTGCGGCATTCTGGCGGTGGCGGGGTAGACGTTCACCGCCACGGAGTGGGTCATTTCGGCGTCGTCATCATCTTCTCTGACTTCTTTTAACTGCTGCTGAGCGGAGTGATCTTCGCCCAGTAAAGTGCTGGTGGCGTCTACATTGGCTTCAATTTCATGAAAACCGTTGGTTTTTAGCCAGTCCGGTTGGATACTTTTCGTCAGCCAGGGAACATTGCGCTGCGCCCACAACAATTCACCGCTTTCGTTATAGATCAGCGACATTGTTGGGCTTTGCATATCGAGATGTTCAGGCAGCTCGACGTTTATCTTGCCGTTTTCCCACTTTGCCAGGGTATAAAACAGATTACTTTCACCCCGCAGCAGGCGAAACGTTGTCTTATCAAAGCTGACGCTGTAGCCCACCAGAGCAACCATGCCGTAGGCCAGCGAGAGCACCAACACCACGCCTGCGGTTGCCAGTAAAAAGCGCAACCGCAGCGATAGCGGGAAAAAATGACGCAATAGTTTATTCATTAGCGCAGTTCAAAAAGATATCCCTGACCACGCACGGTGGTGATGACGTCGTCCGGATACTGCGCCTGAATTTTCTTACGCAGACGCCCCATTAGAACATCAATGGTGTGACTTTCGCGCAGCTCGGCATCCGGGTAAAGCTGCAGCATGAGCGAATCTTTACTGACCACTTTGCCATTATTACGGATGAGGGTTTCCATAATGGTGTATTCAAATGCAGTGAGCTTGATAACTTCATCATTGACGGATAACTCGCGTCGAGAGAGGTCCACCTGAAAAGGCGGAAGGGAGATAATTTGCGATGCCAGACCGCTGTTGCGGCGCATCAGTGCCTGCATGCGCGCAGCCACTTCTTCGATGTGAAACGGTTTGGTGACGTAATCGTCAGCGCCAGCGCTGAGGACTTCCACTTTATCCTGCCAGCCTTCACGCGCGGTTAATACCAGAATCGGCAGCGAAACCTCATTACTGCGCCAGCGGCGGATCAGCGACAAACCATCTTCATCGGGGAGTCCTAAATCAACGATCGCGATATCCGGCAGATGTTCATTCAGATAATAGTCCGCTTCCTTCGCATCTTCTGCATCATCCACCTGATGCCCTAAATCCTGTAACTGAACCTTGAGGTGGTGGCGTAATAAAGCATTATCCTCGACAACCAGTACGCGCATCATCGTTTCTCCCTAAAATAATGGTATGAATAGTTTAACGCTGATTATGTGGATTGAAAGCAGCGCTATGAAATTAAATAACTTTTCTCATGTTCCCCTGCCCGTGGGGGCGCCCTGGGGGCAGTGCTGTTGGCATCTGATTGTTCAGCATGTTGACCTGATCCTGGTTCATGTCGCCAATCCACTTGGAGTAAACCTCGTACACCATGCGCGCATCTTCATGTCCCATCTGACTCGCTATGAATGACGGGTTCGCTCCGGCCATCAACGTCCAGCATGCGTAGGTATGCCGTGACTGATAAGGATTCCTTTCGCGGATATTTGCAAGTTTAGTGCCTCGCTTCCAGCCATAGGCAATCGAGTTCTTGGAGAAGTAACTGCCTTTTTTTGACGAATATGCTGTCGGTGAAAAAACGAAGCGAAGAGATTGCTGCTCAGTTTTTCCGATCTCCCGATGGTGAAATCGAATTTCTTGCTTCGGATTAGCACCGGTGATTTCGTATTGTTCCTTCAGTGCATCCAGAGCAGGTCTAAGCAACGTTATCGTCCTTATTCCGGCATCTGTCTTAGGAGGCACAAATACTCGCTTATTCGTCAAACTTCTGGATACGTGGATTTCACCTTTTACCAAATCAATATCTTCCCATGCCAGGGCGCATATCTCGCCCGGCCTCATCCCCGTATGTACGGCAACAATGATGATTAATGCCTGGCTACGGGGAAGGGCGGCTATCAGTGCCTGGTACTCATGAAGTAAAAGTGGGTCGGGATCATTTTTAGATAACTTGAGTCGCGACACTCCTTCATAAGGAGCATGCAATATAAACTGGCTTCGGTTTGCGAGCTTAAGCATTTCTGATAAAACTGCCATCTGTTTATTGACTGTTGAGGGCGCGCGGCCCTGCCTGGCCAGATTCGGCATTGCCGGGTTAATAATTGTCCCGGTCAATAACTCCTTTCGGTAATGCAAAATATCGGCATGCTCAATATCTACCAGACGGGTATTTTCTCCGATTACACGCAGTAACGTATTTACGACCGAAGTAAGCGATAGCAGTGTTGCACCAGATACCTCTAAGGCTTTGGTGTCTGTAAAAAAATCACTCAGTTCTTTAAACGTAGTGATTTTTTTGGTTGTGATGAACTTCTTAAGCGCTTTGGATTCCGGGAAGCGTTCCGCATAGTCGAACTTACCGAGCTGTATTTCACTTGTGATGAGCGCGCGAAGATTTCCAGCTTTTTTGATGTTGCTGCTGTTCACCGTCCAGCCCCGAAGGACTTCGCGGCAACGTTTGCCGCGATAGGTAAATGTGATCCGTATTTTTCCATTATGCAGCTCAACGCCGGTTGGAAAGTCCATCATGCTTCCTGTACTAATTGGTTAATCTTTGGATAGTTGTACCAAAGCAGACCTTTCGAATTGTCAGTTTCCCCGAGAGCTGTCAGATGTTTGAAATGCACGCCTTCGATCCACAAATTCAACCGATAACTTTTAATTTGTCTTTCCGACAAGCCGGTCTTTTCTGTTAGTCGCGCTTCAACCATCCACTCTTCGCTGAAAATGAGTTGCGACATACATAACTCCGATGCCGCCAGCCACAACAGTACATGCTGCAGCTGGCTGTAAGTGAAAACCTAAAATCAGTTTTTTGTCAGGTGCTGCCAGATTGCAGATACGTATTTGACCTGATGCCGGGCGTCAGAAAGCGCATTGTGCATGTCGCCTTCAAACGGGATGTCGAAGCGCGGGTTGATACCGACAGATTTACCCAGTTCAACCATGGTCCTTACGTCCCTGTCATTCCAGAACGGAACAGCGAAGGGAGTTTCTGTTAATGCATATGCGCGGCGGAGAATGACGTTATCAAACGAGCATCCATTACCCCACAGCTGAACAGTGTGGCTACCGTTAGCAGCATTTTCAGCAATAAAGTCAGCCAGTAGTTCAAGGGTTTCACGCAGCCCCATGGCCTCATCAACCAGAATTGCAGAACGGGCTTCAGATGATTGTTTCAACCACCACTGAATTGTTGACGCATCCGGTTTCATGCCAAACGACATCGATGATTCAAGACTGACAACCTGGTAAAATTCGGCACCAGTGTTACCAGTTGAAGGATCAAAATATACGGCGCCGATAGAGACTATTGGTGCATCAGGACCGCTGCCCATAGTTTCCAAATCAACCATCAGGTGAGTATAAAAAGCGTTCAGGTGATCCGTATCTATATGGTGAACGGGTTCATTATTCAGGGAAGATGGAGGCTCACCAGTTGCATCCGTGCTTTCAACTGGCAAAGCTGCTGCTTCGCCCTGAGGCACATCAGGATTGGCTTTGATTTCGCTGTTGTCAGTTTTTTCCATCTGCACATCGCTGGTGGTTTCCTCGGTATTGGCTTGATGTAATTTTTCTTCGACGGCGCGCTGGCGTACCTGGTCTACGACAGAAAGCGCTGGCGCCGGCTGGTTACCCATCAGGCCATCAATGGAGAAAACACCGTTGCCCATGTTGGCGATTTCTGGTTGCTCGGTTATTGCCTTCTGTTCAGCTGTGGGCTTCTCTTTAATCTCGTTTTCCCAGCTTTTTTCTGGTACGTGACCGGCTGCCGCCAGGGTTTCTTCAGTTGGGTGCTGGTGGTCGGTTTCAGTCAGGTTTTTGTTGATGTAACGGCTCAGCAGTTCCGGGAAATGGTGAGTGTTTTCTTCTGCACTACGAATAAGCGCGAAAATAGCGGCGCGGGAATAATCCAGGATGCCAGCGCGTTTGCGCAGGGCGGCGGACCACTCTTTGAACGGGCTTTCGTTTTTAGAAATGATCTCTTTTGCACGACGGAAAACGCCACCAGGAATATCGTAGATGTTGAAATCCATTGGAAGTGTGGCCAGCGCAATATCAATGTCCAGAGTATCCAGCGTGTGGACAAGTTGCGGGTTGCGATCGGTCTTATTGCCTCCACCAGCGTTGGTTCCGGAGTCAGTGCGTTGAATCTGCGACACACGATTGCCCTTACACCACTCTTTAACCAGCAGCCCACGGTCAATGTGTTCAGTGTTGAACCAGGCCTTAAAGAACTGAATGACGGTGACCAGATCAACTCGTTTTCCATCAACCGGAAAAACGGTTTTCAGCGCGCTGACAATCTTCCAGATATCGATCTCTGGCGCTTTCCTGAATGGTTCTACATTCTCGGAGGCAAGCAGCAGGTTCTGCACATAGCTGTTATCCACATCCAGCTCGAGTTCTTGAATGGTTTTCTTCTGCTCAGTATCAATATGGTAAGCATATTCTTCAGAAATAAACTGAGCTAAGAGGCGCTGGCGTAGCGGCAGAGTCGCAACGGTAATAAGCTCTGGCGTTACAGGTGGAGTGGCATGTTCATCACCCGCAACTCCTGCTTTCTTTTGATTAACCCACTCCTGAACGGTAAGAGCTCGCTTTTCTGGTTCTGCAATCCATTCGGTAATAAATTGCTCAAATGAAGCAACGGTATAGACCTGTTCACGGTCGAAGACTTCTTTTACAGCGCTTGCCAGCTTCCACTCGACATGAGCAGAAAGCTCTTTCACCGCTGGCATATTCGCAACGGCCTGTAACAGGTTTTGCACATAGAGATCATTTTCATCCAGTTCCATCTGTCCGATCTGGATGTGCCGCGCTTCACTGATTTCCTTCTCTTCACCGTCATTTAACAGGTGTGCAATCAGCCGCTGAGACAGGCGCAGGCGAGATATGGGACGGAGCAATGCTGGCGCATCGCTGGTGGGTACATTGGCACTGGAAGTTTCAGGTTTTTGCTGGCTGGAAGTCTCCTGATTTTCATCATCAGTCCTCTGTTTCAGTTGCCACGTCTGCTGGTCTTCTGCCAGTTCGTAACGATCGCACCATGTGTCATCAAGTGTGCTTTCCTCAGGAAGATCGTCAACAACAAACCAGTTGGTGCGGACTGGTAATTGATAATCGGCACCACGACCGACGGCAATACCATTGTCTTCGAGAATATTGAGGATTTCGCGTTCTGCACGGGAATCTGATTTCGCAGAGAACCAGCAAAACAGGTTTTTTGCCTCAGTTGCTTTCGCTTTGGCTTTAATAAGATACGCATACGTTAACATTGCGTTCGGGCTCCGTAGGATTGTAAGATACCCGGCAGCTGATGATCGCCGCCTAAGGTAGTGGTTATTGGTCAAAACTCGTTCCGGAAAGCTTTGGTCGGCTGACCGGGTACTTAACCCGCCTTGCGCGGGTTTTGTGCTTTATGGGGTAGGGGATTTTCCCTGCACCAGCTGTGCGACGGGAACCCACTCCAGAGCATTCAGCACAGGCTCAAATGAATCAGGCGTGTGAGTAACGGCACGAACGACGTCAGCCACGCTGGGGTTTGCTTTGCTAAGGTGGTA
Source organism: Citrobacter sp. Cpo126 (assembly GCF_030332445.1). NCBI lineage: Bacteria > Pseudomonadati > Pseudomonadota > Gammaproteobacteria > Enterobacterales > Enterobacteriaceae > Citrobacter > Citrobacter sp. Cpo126. Next base: position 92,437 of record NZ_JAOWHT010000036.1, on the reverse strand, counting down.
TCCGCCACCAGCGCCACGCTGGCTGGTCACGATTTCACTACTGCGCAGTTTCGAGAAAATCTGCTCGAGATAAGACACAGACAGCTTTGATTCCTTGCTGATTGATGCGATGGAAACCGGGCTGCCGTTGTAAATTCTGTTGAGGATGGCAACGACCTGAACTGAAGCCACCACACGTTTTATTCCAAACTCCATAGTCACTTCCTTACTGATGCTGGCAACAGCCATTGGTCAAACTCGTTATGAACGAACTGCAGTCTGTTGGTCGGCAGACGGGTCGCCCTTCTGGGCGAGCGTGTAACAAATCAGTCGAATGATTACTTCAATGCGATTTAGATGTACGGCCTGACACCGCACTGGTTTACGCGCAAAATCAATCATTTTGGTTTCCTTGTTTTACCGGTCATTTCTCCATTTCAGGCTCGGTGGTAAGCTGGTATTTCCCATCTAGCCAGCAAGGACATAAAAATGGCCGCTCGACCAATAAGTGTTTTTTGGTTCAAGAACCGCGCACAGTATGATTCCTGTAAAGAAGTTCTGACCGATTCGTGGGTATTACCTGATGACTATCGGGACTGGCTCATCCGTTTCAATCAAATGATTGAGCGTTACGAACGTAGCGGTATCCAAGTTATTAAAATAGAGATAGAGCCCAACGAGTTCTCCGTTTGGTGCCTCTCCAATGGCTGTGAAATAAGCACCAAGAGCTGCAACGATTTCGCTGTTTTCCATGGCAGTAGCTATGCGATCCGCGACAGAGAACTTGATAGGGGATATGACTAAGCAAACCTTGCCTCCAACTTTAGTTATTTCGATCCTCATAATGTTTCCCTCAACATTCTGTCCCTGTGTCCAGTAACAGTGATACAGGGGGTTCTTCATTTAGCCTTATCGCTGGCAAGCGGAACGGTACTGACTGCTGCGCATTAATGTTCGCCATCTCATCCGGTGATTCGTATGCCGCCGGCAGCTACTTCGTGGGCGTCCTGCCTAGATGACGTTTTCGATAGAATGATTAAATCATTGGTTTAATGTTTGTGTCAATCATCAATTGATGATGAGGCAAACATTTGCTTTATCAGGCGTGAAAAACTAAAGGGAGGGAGGTTCTGATGAAAGGGCGAAAAAAAACCGGCAAACGCCGGTTTCAATGGATGGGAATAAACTCTTAGTTCACATCGTTAGCCTTAAAACGACCACGAAGATATTTCTCAACGTAATCATCAATTTCTTTTAACCGCAGTGCAAAGGTATCGATCATTCGCTCTTGCTCTGCCTCTGGTAGCTGCCTAAACAAGTTAAGCATTTTGCTCTCGTTAGGCTTGAGACCTGAATCTTCTGATACTTTCTCACCTAACAACCAAGTAACGGACACGTTGGCGGCTTCCGCAATTGCTATGGCGGACTTCTTACTGATAACTCCCTTCTTAAACCACCCATTCACAGCTTGAGGCGTAACTCCTGCAATGCGAGCCATATCAGCTTTGCTGATCCCTCTTTGAGTAATTTGTTCTAAGCGGGCTACCAGTTGGTTATTGAGATCGTCAGTGTTTTTCATACACCCATTGTAAATGTTTGGTTTATAGTCACAATAAATTTAAAGTTTGCAATTTATGTAAACCTATGGTTTATTGCTCCCAATTTAAAAGGAGATAGTTATGACAGCCATTGATAACGCAATTCGAGTAGCTGGCTCAGCCAATAAATTAGCTTGCACGATTGGTGTAAGCGGAATGGCAGTAAGTCAGTGGAAAGCAAAAGGTATTGTTCCTTCGTCACGGGTACTTCAAGTCTTTAGCGCTACAGGGGTTACCCCCCACGAACTTAGACCCGACTTATACCCAAATCCAACGGATGGATTACCTAAGGAGTGACCATGCAAACCATCTCTTTTAAAAACCATACCCCGACGATGGTGAGAACTCAGAAAACAAAAAATCAGTTTTCTGTTTGTCGCCGGGATTGGATGAAGTGCAAAAAAATCTGGGTTGCCGTTCGTGAATGGGAATCGACCTTACCAGGACAGGCACAGGAACGAATCGCCCAGCTGGTGGCTGAAGAGTGGGCCAAAGCAGATGGGCGCGGAATTGCTGTTAATAAGCAGAATTTATTCCGATATCTGAAAAATGAAGGGGGGTCAGAAAAGTACACGGCTTACGTTATGCAGCTGTCAGACTCAATCATTGCTGCTATGCCAGTTCAGATTGCCAGGAAGCACGGGTTAAGTAATGCGAGCACAGAAGCGGAGCTGGTGGCGAACGCTATCAAAGAGTGCAGTGAGGCACACCATGCGAAATTAATTGGCGCTCCATTACAAAAGCTCGAGAAGGAAATTCGTGAGGCGGCAATCGCATTGTTCAACATGCTACCTGCTGACGCGGTGGGACCACTACTGGCGAGTATAAGCGCCGTAGCGCCGCAATTGTTTTAATCGAGTTTTGACCTATGACCATTATTACTGCAACTCGCGGGGTGAAGTATGCCTAATCCTTTGGCTAAGGCCATGCCTAAGAGTAAGGCTAGTAACGAGCCTTACCGTAAGGTGAAGATCACCATGTGGGATGATCCTAAGTTTCGAGCCTTATCACCACTCCCGCCAAGTGGGCAGAGTCTGTTTATTTACCTGCTTACAGGTCCATTCACAGGGATTATTCCCGGGCTTTATAAGGCGGGAAGGGCGGCTATGGCCGAAGAATTAAACTGGGATGTCGAAGCCTTCGACTTAGCCTTAGGTGAAGCCATAGCGTTAGGTATGGTGGAAGCCGATCTTAAAGCCAGAGTTTTTTGGTTGCCTAATGCGGTGAAACATAATCCGCCAGCATCAGTAAACGTGATCAAATCCTGGGCAAGATCGTTTGAATTACTGCCCGAATGTTCACTGAAAGATAAAGCTTATGAAGCTCTCAAAGTCGCCTGCTTCGGGGTTTCTGACGCTATGGGGATGGCTTTTGATAAGGCTTTCGCCTTGCCTAAGGATAAGGCTAAGTCTTTGGCTAAACCTTTGCCATCAGGTATCCAGAAAGCAGTTAGCAGTAAACAGATCTTAACCCCCTCTCTTAACGCGGGCGCGATGAAAAATCCGAATGGGGAGGAACTGCCATCCCCGTCCATGCCCCGGTACCTGGACGGTGTTGATGAACCGATCGGGAAATTCAGCATGGCAGATAGCTGGCTTCCCTCCAGAGACTTCCGACAGCGCGCCGCATCGTGGGGTATCTCCCTGCCTGAACCAGATTACCTTCTGACTGAACTCGCAGAATTCACCGCGTATTGGGAGTCGGAAGGGAAAGTTTTTACTCAAATCCAGTGGGAACAAAAATTTGCCCGACATGTAGCCCGGGTGAGAACGCAGGTAAAACCAGAAACCGGAGGTAACAGTCATGTGGGAGCAGGATCAGAACCAACAGCATCCCGGGCAGTTCAGCAAATTCAGTCAGCACACGCAGAGTGGCGCCGCAGGAATGGACTTGATGGCGACGGAAACAGCCTGGCGACTGTGGCAGGTCATGGGGGAGGTGTATTCGAACCGATGGACCCAGAAGAACGGGGCGGAGCCTTCGCCTATCTGGATAGCCCAGATAGGTTCGATGACTGAACCTCAAATTCGGCTGGTCTGTCAGCAATGCATGGAGCGCTGCGCGATGGGAAATACATGGCCGCCTGACCTGGCTGAGTTTGTTTCTCTGGTTTCAGAGAGTGGGGCGAATCCATTCGGACTGAAATCGGAGCAGGTTATGACGGAATACCGGCGCTGGCGCAATGAGTCATATCGGTATTCAGGAAGCGATAAATATCCATGGCCTCAGCCCGTGCTGTATCACATCTGCATTGAAATGCGGAGAACGGGCGTAGAACGACAAATGACAGAGGGGGAGCTGAAACGACTGGCAGAAAAGTTACTCACGAAGTGGTCGAAGCATGTTGGTAATGGACTAAGTGTCCCACCAATTCGACGTCAACTGGAAGCGCCGCGCCATCCGGCAGGACCAACGCCAGCACAATTACTGATAGATGAATACAGGCGTCGAAAAGCGGCAGGATTAACAAATTGAATAATGAACAATCAGTAAATCTGATATTAAAACCACATAGCCATCATATTCGAATTTTCGAATGTGATGGTTGACGACACTCAACTATTGCAGGAAACTACGGAGAGAATTCAGGAGACTAAAATGGCTGAACTAACTTCTCTACAACTCTTCAAAAACCTTTCCGATGAAACTCGGCTGGGCATCGTGTTGCTGCTTAGAGAAATGGGAGAGCTATGCGTGTGCGATCTCTGTACTGCGCTGGATCAGTCGCAGCCCAAGATCTCCCGTCATCTGGCAATGCTCCGGGAAAGTGGATTATTACTGGATCGCAAGCAGGGCAAGTGGGTTCACTACCGCTTATCTCCGCATATTCCGTCATGGGCTGCTCAGGTAATTGAGCAGGCTTGGTTAAGCCAACAGGACGACGTACAGGCCATCGCCCGTAAGCTGGCATCGGCAAACTGCTCTGGTAGCGGTAAGGCTGTTTGCATCTAAAAAATTTGCCTGAACATATATGATTTTTCGAATGTGAGGTATTCAGAATGAAGACGTTAACGGTGTTTGACCCGGCAATGTGCTGCAGTACCGGCGTATGTGGCTCAGATGTCGATCAGGTTCTGGTTGATTTCTCTGCTGATGTGCAGTGGCTGAAAGGACGTGGCGTACAGGTTGAACGTTATAACCTGGCGCAGCAGCCCATGAGCTTTGTTCATAATGAGAAAGCGAAAGTATTCCTCGAAGCATCTGGAGCAGAAGGGCTTCCGCTACTGCTGTTGGACGGTGAAACGGTGATGGCTGGGCGATACCCAAAACGCGCTGAGCTGGCTCGCTGGTTCGGTATTCCGCTGGAGAAGGTAGGGTTAGCTCCCACCAGCTGCTGTGGTGGTAATACTTCCTGTTGCTGAATATGTCAGGAGGACATATGAAATTCTTAGAGAATATCCCGCCTTACCTGTTTTTTACTGGCAAGGGTGGCGTAGGAAAAACGTCCATTTCCTGCGCGACGGCTATCCGCCTTGCCGAACAAGGTAAGCGGGTTTTGCTGGTCAGTACAGATCCAGCCTCCAATGTCGGTCAGGTATTCGACCAGGCTATCGGTAACACCATTCGCTCTGTGACAGCAGTTACTGGACTTTCCGCTCTGGAGATTGACCCTCAGGAAGCCGCCCAACAATACCGCTCCAGAATCGTTGATCCTATCAAAGGTCTTCTGCCTGAAGACGTTGTTAACAGTATCAGCGAGCAGCTTTCAGGAGCCTGTACGACTGAGATTGCGGCGTTTGATGAGTTCACCGGCTTATTGACAGACGCTTCCCTGCTGACCCGCTTCGATCACATCATTTTTGATACAGCGCCGACGGGCCACACGATTCGCCTTCTCCAGCTTCCCGGTGCCTGGAGTAGTTTCATTGAAAGTAATCCGGATGGTGCTTCCTGTCTTGGCCCAATGGCCGGGCTGGAAAAGCAGCGTGAGCAGTATGCTCATGCGGTAGAGGCGTTGTCCGATCCTGAACGTACCCGCCTGGTTCTGGTTGCACGACTGCAAAAATCTACGCTGCAGGAAGTAGCCCGCACCCATGAAGAACTGGCCGCAATTGGCCTGAAAAACCAGTACCTGGTTATTAATGGTGTGCTGCCTAAAGCCGAAGCTGAACATGACGCGCTGGCTGCTGCGATATGGCAACGGGAGCAGGAAGCACTGGCAAATCTTCCTGCTGGTTTATCTGAGCTACCGAGAGATACCTTATTACTCCAGCCAGTAAATATGGTTGGTGTGTCTGCGTTGAAGGGGCTGCTGGATACCCGTTTTGATGCATTACCGCTCCCGGTAACGAACGTCCTGTACACGCCTGAAAACTTATCGCTCTCTGACCTGGTCGATGATATCGCCCGCAGTGAACATGGCCTGATTATGTTGATGGGCAAAGGTGGTGTAGGGAAAACCACGATGGCTGCTGCCATCGCCGTAAGGCTGGCAGACATGGGATATGACGTGCATCTCACCACCTCTGATCCCGCTGCGCACCTGAGTACAACGCTGAACGGCAGCCTCAAAAACCTGCAGGTCAGCCGCATCAACCCTCACGATGAAACCGAACGCTATCGCCAGCATGTTCTTGAGACGAAGGGAAAAGATCTGGACGAAGCAGGGAAACGGCTATTGGAAGAAGATTTACGTTCTCCCTGTACTGAAGAAATTGCCGTGTTCCAGGCTTTTTCCCGAGTGATTCGTGAAGCAGGTAAGCGGTTTGTTGTCATGGATACAGCTCCCACTGGGCACACGCTGTTGTTGCTGGATGCTACCGGGGCTTACCACCGAGAGATTGCCAAAAAAATGGGGGAGAAAGGTCATTTTACTACCCCAATGATGCAGCTTCAGGACCCGGAACGAACCAAAGTTCTGCTGGTCACTCTGCCTGAAACCACACCGGTACTGGAAGCGGCAAGCCTACAGGCTGACCTTGAAAGAGCGGGGATTCATCCATGGGGCTGGATTATCAATAACAGCCTTTCCATCGCGGATACGCGTTCTCCGTTGCTTTGCCAGCGCGCTCAGCAGGAACAGCCTCAGATTGAGGCTGTTAAGAATCAGCACGCTGACCATATAGCGCTCGTTCCGGTACTGGCTTCTGAGCCAACAGGTATTGAAAAACTCAGAGAGTTGGCGAGTTAATTTTTTGTTTATACAGGGCGGCAGATCCGCCCTGTCAGGAGGGTGTATGTTACTGGCAGGCGCTATTTTTGTCCTGACCATTGTCTTGGTTATCTGTCAACCGAAAGGATTAGGGATCGGCTGGAGTGCAACGCTGGGCGCGGGCCTGGCTTTGATTTCTGGCGTTGTGCATATAGGCGATATTCCGGTGGTGTGGAATATCGTCTGGAACGCGACAGCGACCTTTATTGCGGTGATTATCATCAGCCTGCTGCTCGATGAATCAGGCTTTTTCGAATGGGCGGCATTGCATGTTTCACGCTGGGGTAACGGTCGTGGCCGTTTGCTCTTTACGTATATCGTTCTGCTAGGTGCAGCGGTGGCGGCACTGTTTGCCAACGATGGCGCGGCATTGATTCTGACTCCAATTGTCATCGCCATGCTGCTGGCATTAGGTTTCAGTAAAGGTACTACGCTGGCATTTGTCATGGCCGCCGGGTTTATTGCCGATACGGCCAGCCTGCCGCTTATCGTGTCGAACCTGGTGAATATTGTTTCGGCGGACTTCTTTGGTCTGGGATTCACCGAATATGCCTCGGTGATGGTACCGGTCGATATCGCCGCCATTATTGCCACACTAATTATGCTGCATCTGTTTTTCCGCAAGGACATCCCGCCAAGTTACGATCTGGCCCTCCTAAAGAAACCAGCAGAAGCAATAAAAGATCCGGCTACATTCCGCACTGGTTGGATAGTTCTGATTCTCCTGCTTGTTGGTTTCTTCGTCATCGAGCCGCTCGGTATTCCCGTTAGTGCGATTGCAGCGGTTGGGGCGATAATTCTGTTTGCAGTGGCGAAACGAGGCCATGCCATTAACACTGGTAAAGTGCTACATGGTGCACCCTGGCAGATCGTCATCTTCTCATTGGGGATGTACCTGGTGGTTTACGGTCTGCGCAACGCAGGGCTAACCGAATATCTTTCAGGTGTTCTGAACGTGCTGGCTGATAAAGGACTCTGGGCCGCGACGCTGGGTACTGGCTTCCTGACGGCTTTCCTGTCTTCCATCATGAACAACATGCCTACCGTGCTGGTTGGCGCTCTTTCTATTGATGGCAGTACCGCAACCGGCGTCATCAAAGAGGCGATGATTTATGCCAACGTGATTGGCTGCGATCTGGGGCCGAAAATCACACCTATTGGTAGCCTGGCAACGCTGCTCTGGCTACATGTACTTTCACAGAAGAATATGACCATCACGTGGGGATACTATTTCCGCACCGGGATTATCATGACTCTGCCTGTGCTGTTTGTAACGCTGGCAGCGCTGGCGCTACGTCTCTCTTTCACTTTGTAATGAGATACTGATATGAGCAACATCACCATTTATCACAATCCAGCCTGCGGCACGTCGCGTAACACGCTTGAGATGATCCGCAACAGCGGTAATGAGCCGACCGTGATTCTTTACCTCGAAACTCCACCTTCACGTGATGAGCTGGTCAAACTCATTGCTGATATGGGTATTTCCGTCCGGGCTTTGCTGCGTAAGAACGTCGAGCCGTATGAGGAACTGGGTCTTGCCGAAGATAAATTTACTGACGACCAGTTAATTAACTTTATGTTGCAGCATCCGATCCTGATTAATCGCCCCATCGTTGTAACACCGCTGGGAACCAAACTGTGCCGTCCTTCTGAAGTTGTTCTGGATATCCTTCCTGATGCTCAGAAAGGGGCTTTCGCCAAAGAAGATGGCGAGAAAGTCGTTGATGATGCAGGCAAAAAATTGAAATAAGCGACAGGAGAGCCGCCTGTTATTTAGGCGGCTCCTTTATCAAATAAAAACAATGGATTGCCTCGATTTAAATCTTTGGACTGTTGATGCAACATTCTTCGCGTAGAAAATCAATAATCGATTCTAACTTGTCATATTGAGAAACGCAGATTAAGGAGCGGCTTTCGCGATTTTGTTTGACCAGACCAACGGAAACAAGAGCGGATATATGATGACTCAGTGTTGAAGATGGAATCGCAAGTTGTTTTTGTAGATCACCTACAGGTAAACCTTGTTCACCGGCTTTAACAAGGTGTTTGAAAATAAACAAACGTGTCGGATGTCCTAATTCTTTCATAGCTTTAGCTACTTCTTCTAGTTGCATGGTGCCTTCCTCGTCTAGTGATATTTCGATAATACCAGAAATATGTTGATCTAACCTCAATAATTCGATTATTCTAGAAATATAGTTTATGGGGGGTTTCATGAATAGCTGGATTTCTATGTTTACTAACGCGGCAGAGATGTTCTTGTTTCTTGCTGTCGAGTTGTCTGCGCTTTTTTTTCTGATTAGTGCGGGTGTTAGCCTTATCAGGCAAAAAATTCCGGACCAAAAGATTCAAAGAATGTTAGGGGCGAGAAAGGGGAGAGGTTACATACTTGCATCGCTGTTAGGAGCTGTAACACCGTTTTGCAGCTGCTCTACAATTCCCATGTTACGCGGACTGTTATCAGCAAAAGCAGGCTTCGGTCCAACACTTACATTCTTGTTTGTTTCACCTCTGCTTAACCCGATAATCATTGGTCTGATGTGGATTACTTTTGGTTGGAAAGTTACTCTGCTATACGCTGTTATAGCTGCAACAGTTTCCGTACTGGCAAGTATTTTGTTAGATGTGCTTGGTTTTGACCGACATATTGTCGAAACATCAAAACCGCTGGCTAGCTGTTGTGGTGTTAGCAGTGGAAAAACTCTTGAAACTAAACTACGGAGTGTTTCAGCTTGCTGTTCTGTATCAAATCAACAGGACATAGGGGCTAATAGTTGTTCTAAACCACAAGAAACGTTTAAGAGTTTCTCAGCATTTCGGGGCACAAATTGTGAATTGAGCTGCGAGACAGGTCAAACAAATAAACAATTCTTCCCGAAAAGTGTAGTAAGAGATCCTGGTGCGATACGTCTGGCATTTCAGGATGCCTGGACTCAATTTAAAGATGTATTACCTTATCTGATGTTAGGTATTGTTATAGGGTCGTTTATCTACGGTTTTATACCTGCAGAGTGGATTGCTGCTCATGCCGGGCATGATAATCCGTTTGCGATTCCATTAAGTGCAGTTATTGGAATACCTTTGTATATACGTGCTGAGGCAGTAATTCCGTTGGCATCAGTCTTGATGGATAAAGGCATGGGAACGGGAGCAGTAATGGCTCTGATTATTGGTAGCGCTGGAGCTAGTCTGACGGAAGTAATACTGCTTAAATCAATGTTCAAAACACCCTTGATTGCTGCATTCCTGACCGTTATTTTGGGCATGGCGATTATTATGGGATACCTGACACAGTTGCTATTTTGATTGGGTATGTTAGACAGAACCAGAAAACGTTGCAGGGGGGGCGAGCGTATGAAAGTTGTGCAATCAATCCCCATCAATACAGTTATCCAAATTTAAGGACGTTGATATCTCCATACTTACTATGGTGTTCAAACAACAAGTCCGCATTGGATTGAACCCGCTTCGGCGGGTTTTTTTGCATCTAATTGATAGGCTAAGGTTAGCAATTTGTGCTCTTAAGTCATTGATCATTTCAATGTATCGGTGTACTGTACAAATATACAGTATTGCAGTGGAGGCTAATATGAAAGTTGAACTCACCATTGATCGTACTAAAGAACTTCCAAAGGGAGCAGTTCCGGCTCTGGAGAAAGAGTTACTTAAAAGGTTGGGCAACCACTATGAGAACTGCAGCCTGAGCATACGGCGTACAGGCTCCGATGGTTTAAGCGTGTTTGGGGGGGACAAGGAAGATAAAAAGCAAATAGAGACTATCCTCCAGGAAACATGGGAAAGCGCTGACGACTGGTTTTATTAATTATTTTGGGTGTTACTTTGATCCCGTTTGCATGGGGGGGAGTTTAAGTGAAAGAAAAATTAGAATTGCCCAAAAAAGGCTACGCAGTCATCAGATGTCACGATGGGGTCATCGTTGCCAGGCTGCAATCATTTCCTGAGTGTGAGCGCGCCCTGATGTATAGGCGCGGTAGTATGGTGTCATTTATGCCACTTCAGGATGATGAAATTATCGGCACGCCAACATTGTTTACCCGGATGTTAGAAAGGGCTGGTTATCGTGTTTCCTTGGGAGTAGGTAGATGCTCTTAAATGTGGTAATGAGTATTGTTATGCTATGAATTAATTATCATAAAACTATTAACCCCAGTCGTATACTTATGCCATTGGGGTGTGTGGCCTTAACGAAAGGTAACAGGCTTACGCTACAATATCACTTCATTTGCAGTACATCACTGAAACAACTCGATGATTTATATATCAGCCTTCCATTAATAATTTAGTAACCTTGCTGTAAATAACCTTCAACTTTTCATGTAGCCAATAGTTATAGCTGTATATTTACGAGTGAATGTTTACTTTGGTTTGCACGTAAAATGTAGAGTCAGAATATTCTCATTAAGTGGTAGGTGATTAAAATAATTTGCATGCCTCATATAAATAGTGATATCTATCACATAACAAAACATGTGCATCATTTGCATCTTAATGAGTTTGATTGATGAGCTAATATGCTGTCACTGCATGCGTGGTAACCTTATGTTATTATTGGGTTTCAATAACGGAGTATACATTAAAGCATCATTTTATAATGTTTAATTGCGGGATTGTTATGAAAGTAGATATTAAAAATATTCATTGAGAAATTTAATAACCATCTGCTTCTTTGTGGACTTAACTCCCACGCCCCACGCAGTAGTGGGGTTTTTTAAAGAATTATCTGGTCTGTTTTGCAGTACCTGCACCTATTTAAAGATAGACCAGATAAAGGCAGTCAGTTTGTGTTTTCACCAATCCAATGAGGTTGTCTATGAGGATGGTTTTGATTTTTCCAGTATTAATACTTGTGTTGTCGGGATGTTCCCAACAACCAGGCGAGGAAACGTCGCAGGAAAAAGTACAAAACATATTCAAAGAAGCAAATATAACGCCAAGTTCTGTCGAACTTGAATCAACAGCAAGTTTGCTTGATGAATGCAGCATTAATGGGCGTAAGGCCAAAGCCGAGGGGCAATCAATTTCAGATGTAATATCAAAGGCTAACAAAGATACGGATACAGCTCTGGCAGGGTTCAATTCAGTTATGAATTCAAAAGGTATGTCTAAAAAACCGGAAGGTAAAAAGGCAGAAGAGTTGCTGCGTCTCACTTTGTTAGCCTGCACAGAAACGGAAATTCAGGCATATCGCACGAGTGTCGTAAGTACTAACAATCCAGTAAGAGGTAAACCATGAAAAAGTTAATTGCTTTTGCCATTGTAGCTGCAATTCACTCATCACCGGCATTAGCTATTAATGCACAATACCGCGCTCAGCTTGAGCGTTCCGGTTGTACTGAAATGAATGCAGGAACTACTTGTGATATTCACAAAACTGCGGAGCAGAATGAACGAAATGCCCGTCGCCATGGAGGTAATAATTCTCCGGATGTAATCCGCGCTCATTTAAATCAGATGGTGGTTGGATCTTTCCGTGGAGAGGCAGTCGATGTAATGGAGTCTGACGGATGGACGCGTATTTCTCAGGACGGCACTAAATATCGTAAGGGGGAGCATTATGCAACCCTGGTCTGGGGACAGGACGATGCGGTTGCATCGGTAGTTGTACGCTGATTAATAATAAAAGAGACACAACACATGAAAAAAACAATCACATTTATTGCACTCACAGCTTTATTATCTGGCTGTTCTGCAGATTTTGCACAACGTTACGCTGATGCGAAACGCGAGCAGGACCGTAAGGAACACCATCATCACCATCATGACCGCCAGAATGACGATTACACCAGCTCCGATGGATATCGCATGATCACTAAGCAAGGTGTAACTCTTCCTGATTGTGAGGAACTGCCTGATGCCAGTCAGGCGGATAATGGTGGACGCTGCTGGTACAGGTAAGGATGAAATTCTTACGGTCAGAACAGCTTTTACGATAATCCATCATTCTGTTAGACTTCAGTCTCAGGCCTGAACAACCTGAACCTGCTGCGCCATAGGAGAGAACCAATGGCGCAAATTGACATCCAAAAACTCCCCGCACTGACGTTAACCAACGCCAGCGATTTTCTTTTTGCCTCATCCAGAGGTGCGTTATGAAGAAAAGCTGGTTTCAACATACTCAACTCACCACTGAGCAGGCTGATGAACTGGAAGCCCGCTATCGCGCAAAGCAGATAAAGACAGAGCGTAGTCTGGATAATGACTTCATTCACTGGACGATCAGCGCGTTCTTGCCAGAAGCATCTAAGCCTCCGCGTCAGGAGAGAACCTGGCAACAACGGATCTGGAGGTGAATGTGAAAGTCTATGATATCACCCCAATGGGCAAGCCCAGAATGACGCGCGCTGACAAATGGAAAAAGCGCCCCGAGGTTCTGCGTTACCGGGCTTTCTGTGATGAAGTTCGTCTGCAGGGTGTAGAGCTGCCGGAAAGCGGTTCGCATGTCACCTTCATTCTTCCTATGCCAGCGAGCTGGAGCAATAAGAAACGGACTGGGTTCAATGGTAAACCACACCAGGCTAAACCTGATTTCGACAATATGATGAAAGCCCTGATGGATGCTATTTACGAAGATGATGCTCACATCTGGGATTCACGCATCACTAAGTTATGGGGAGAGAAGGGACAAATAATTATCGGGGAGATTGCAGAATGAGGGCGTTGCTGAAGCCGGTGATTGCACGTGAGCTTGGAATTGTGCTGCTCAAGCCGGGCAGCGAGCTGATGTCATTATTCAGGTGTGAGCGTGTGCTGGTGGAAAGTCAGCCTGCAAGCATGGAAAGGTTGCCTGCAGGCCGTGTTCCTGACGTTCGCCAGCCGCTAGCCAGTGACGAGTCCCTGTGGCCGTTCTTCCAGGATGAAAAAGTTATAAAGGCTGCTGGTGGTTTTAGTGGTCTTGATTACTGGCTTCTGCGTTATGGCGGTAGCTGCTGCCAGTGGCCACACAGCAATTACCATTACCACGAGTTAACCACTCTGCGTCATGGACCCGGATCGGTTCTCCTGTGTGGACATTGTGATAACCATCTTCGTGACCACTACAGCAAACAACTTGCAGAGCTGGCGAGACGTAATGTTATTAACTGGATTATTAACAGCATCATGGTGGCGCTGAATCTGGATCCTTCCAGAGAACTGTCGCTGGCGGAGCTTTGCTGGTGGGCTGTTCGTATGGGTGTTACCGACGTAATTCCCGAATCAGTAGCCAGCCGGGCGCTTCGTTTTCCTTCGGAAGAACATCAGTCAGTCATGCGTGAATGTGATATCGAACCGGGTGTGACCGCCACCAGCATCGTTACAGCCAAAGCCAGCACAGTAACCGTGAACATGCCGCTAGCGCAGATACCTGCGGTTAAACCCGTAGTTGGTGTTCTGGTCGATCCTGAGTCCCCGCAAACCTATATGAAACGTCCAAAGCGGATCCGCTGGACGGCCCCCGGATATCTTGAATGGATTAAAACACAGCCCTGCGAATGCTGCGGTAAACCATCAGATGACCCACACCATTTAATTGGCTGGGGGCAGGGAGGGATGGCAACGAAGGCGCATGATATTTTCGCGATCCCTTTATGTCGCCAGTGCCATACAGAACTACATAACGACCCGGTGAAGTTTGAGCAAAAACATGTTCCTCAGCCGGTAATGATTATCAAAGTGCTGGACCGGGCTTACGGGCTCGGCGTTCTGACGTAATTGGAGAATATTTAATGATAAATCCTTCTGAGATTGGTAAATCAGGCGAGTTGGTCCGTCTACGTACACTGGAAAGCATCTGGATACAGGGTAAGTTGCGTATGTGGGGGCGCTGGTCTTATATCGGTGGTGGTAGTGGTGGAAACATGTTCAACCAGCTTCTTGCATCCGGGAAAATCACCAAAACTGCAATTAAAGAAGCGCTACGCCGCATGAAGAAATCCGGCATAACTAAACCTGAGCTTGAAGCATACCTTCGCGAAATTCTCGAGAGCAAAAACAAAAGCGGCCTGGCGTTCTGCTCAGACGAAGAGGGACTTAAGGTGGATGGTGTCATCGCTTCGGTCCTGATGAATAATGACTACCGGGGACTCTATAGCGTTATCGTCGACCGTCACCGTCTGCGTAAGAGCAAGTTGCAAATGGCTAACGAGCTAAATGCAAAACACCCTGACTGGACGCTTGTCACATGCCGTCGCCGAATTGATTCTTGGTTAAGTCTGGCAGAATCGATCCTGTACGCTCCACTTTGTGACTCTTTTGGCACAAATAGCGACAGATTTAAGTTGCAGGGTGAGCAAGGAAGTGCTTAAATTGTGCTAGGCTCGGGACAGTAAAGCGTACTGAGCAACAGAGAAAAACATAAACCCGCCAATGTGCGGGTTTTTTGCTATGATGACCAATAAAAATTTAGGGACTGCCAATGGACATCATTAATTTAATCGAATTGTTAAAACCACAAGATCATCTTGTTACTGTAAGAGTGAGTGCTGAAGTTAGTTTTTGGTCTGAGGTTGGAAAATTTATAGTTGCTTTGTTACCTGCTGCAATATCTTTATTTGCTCTTTTTTTTTCTTATTTGCAATTCAAAGAGAATATTAAAAGCCAAACATTTCAGTTTATAGAAAATACCAATCATCAAATTAAGATTGCTGAGCTAAATGCAAAACTCAATACTGAAATAGATCTTATCAAAAATAGGTGTGATTCCGTCAGAAAGATTAGTGTCCAGTGCATAGAGCTTGCAACCGCTGTCTTTGAAGGCTTTGCCGTAGGAAGGGATTATGATGAAGTATATGATGACCAAATAAAAAAAACAGAAGCTATTAGAAAGAAAATATTAGCAAACAGTGAAAAGAGAATTGCAAATTTTGATAAATTAATCTCAGAGCAAGCCATGCTCATGACATATCTAGATAATGATGATGATAACTTATTCATAAAGTCATTGGATGATCTTTGTGATTTCAAAAGATTATCGCAAGTGGATGTGAAGGTTATGGCGAGATTGCGAGGTGAATTTCTGATGCAGTGTAGAGGATATTTAAAGAAGAAGGATAGAGAGATAATAGAAATGGCAAAGTTATCTACAAATAACTAGCTGATGAAATGAAAATATAACCGCCATATGGCGGTTTTTTATTCCTTTTTTTGAGAGAACTCACAGCAATAAGGTGAGTCAAATTCCTTTTATAGTTTTGAACGTAATGCTCTAAAAGCTGATGCCACAAAGTTGCTGCTTAATTCAACATGTAGAATTTCTAATGCCAACTGCAACGTTGAAGGCATATACTGCTTTGTAACTAGGGCGGGATGGACACGCATATGAAAGAGGGCTATTACTGGATTCAGCATGTTGGCATTGTACAGGTGGCGTACTACACGAATGACACTGTTGATGATCTGGAGACGGGTAAAACAATCACAGGTGTCTGGCATTTGACCAGAGGCGATGACATTTGCCATAACGGTGAAGCAGAGGTGTTAGAAGGTCCTCTCTCTCCGCCAATGTAAACAATTTAACTCACTTCGAGGCTGCCAACTGGCGCCCTTTTTTTATTCCGCTCATTCTGGGAGGACTCACAGCAATTAAGAGGGGTTAAATATCCGATCCGATTTTCGGTACTGGGCTGGCTGGTGGTGTCCTGACGGGGATCTGTGCTTATTGGATGCAATGAATCGCGAAACCCAGGGTACTTGTAGAAAGTGCTGTAGTGTGTTAATGGTGATGACTTAAAAAACAACTAAATCAAAGATCAAAGAACCCAAACAGCAGATTATTATGGACTTTCCCCTGGGAGACAGTTGGTTATGGAAAACAATGAAAGCGTCTACGACTTCTATGAGAGTAACTTCGACGAAGCAAACCGCTTCAAAGTAAATCAGCTGGAATTTATCCGCTCTCAGGAGATTATTAAGCGATTTTTAACGCCTTCCCCTATGCTTATCGCTGATATCGCCGGCGCAAATGGTTTTTATTCATTTTGGCTGGCAGAGAAAGGGCATCATGTACATCTGTTGGACCTTTCCAGCAAACATATTGAGCAGGCCAGACAGCGCGGACAACAAAGTGCTTTCAAGTTGCAATCGTACACCTGCGGCGATGCGCGAAAACTACCATGGGATGGTAACACTTTTGACATGGTGATGCTGATGGGGGCTCTGTATCACCTGCAGGAAAGCGTTGACAGGATGCAATGCATTGAGGAATGCCTTCGTGTTCTGAAACCCGGCGGCATAGCTATTTTTACATATATATCGAGGTCAGCATCGCTGGTGGATGGATATAAATACCAGTTTATAAATGACCCGGTGTTTCAACGTATAGTGGAAACCGATCTGCTGACGGGAAACCATGAAAACCCTTATGGCACCCCAAATTATTTCACTACCGCTTTTTTTCATACCCCGTCATTAATTATGCAGGAGCTTCAGCAAACAGGGTTTCAGGATATCAGACTGTTCGCTGTAGAGGGGTTTGCCAGCATCATTGATACGGATGAGATAATGCAGGTAGAGGACAAAAAGGCCCTGTTGCTGAAGTATCTGCGCTTAACTGAGGAATTTCCTGAATTGCTGGGTATTTCGTCGCATCTGCTGGCAGTCGCAAGAAAAGCCTAAGTCCGTTAGAATCGCCATTATTAATCACATTCACTTTGAGGCTGCCATTCGGCGGCCTTTATCATTCAGGCTCACGGGAATCATCCGCTACGTGCTGTTTGATAAATTCAGCCCGTGAAGCCTGCCACTTTCAGAATAATAGTGCTATTTGTTTGCAGGCTTTTCTCATTATTTCTAAAGTTATAGAGTATCCAGTAAAAGCTCTTGTTTTGAAGTGGTTGTGATGAGTCCTCCCCAAACGGATGGGTGAAACTGACAGCAAACAGTGTCAGGGAATGACATGCTTAGCGCTCACGGGGCATGGTTTGTCAGCCAAAGGACCACCGGGAGACACCCGGCACCACAACTGAACTTAAACCAGTCATACTGTTATCATCGTGGTGGAGAGATAGCGTTATGAAAATGCCCTTCAGAAATACCGTGATCGGGCTCAGCCTATCGATAGGCATTGCACTAATTATTGTTTCCCTGGTTGTTGTTCTGAATGGCATTGGATTATGGTAACCCGCACTCTTAGCGTTCTGGAAACCGACATTTTTCGGTGCCTTTCATTTTCGGGCTGACGTTACATAATTAACAATAAAATCATTTATTTTCTGTCAGGGCTTTCGTTATCAAGGTTGATAGTGCTTCAAGCTGGATTGCAAGCTGGATACTTAGCCAGACATATCCATGAACGGCACTTTCCATTACCTCATCACTTTCATTTGCGAGTAAAAGGCCATGCAACTCTTTTGTGATCTCAATAAGATGCTCGCTGTTTGATGCTATTGGTGACGGGTTACCTTCATGCAGCGCATGAGCCAGCGTACTGAGAGTGTTGCGAGTCATTTGTTCCATGTCGGAAAGTGTATGCGAGTTCAATATCAGAAACCGGCTACCGCGCGATGCCCAGTGGGCATTAATCTGAAATTTTTGGGCTGCTATCATATCTCGGGTTATTGACTGAATATCCTCAAGCAGACTCTTTGCAATCTTTGTTTCTTTATTCACTGGTGTAATCAGACCGCGCATTTTGACGACATTAGTTAACGCACGTGTTTGAAGCCCGGTCATTCTGGGCTGGTTCAGAACGTTTCGTGAGACCCCGGCTGAAGTAATTTTTAAGTAATCAGCAAGAAAGTCAGCAAGTTGGATACGCCAGTTAATGAATGCTCTTTGGGGATAAATACTGGTAAACAGCATAGCCAGAATACATCCCAAAATAATATTGGTGCTTCGCCATAATGCTGTCTGTAAGTCCCCGGCAGGAGCACTGCTGACTACGGCAAGCGTTATCCCAACAAGTAATGCAGCATACGGGCGTTTACTCATGGCCAGATAGCCGCAAAGGAAAGCAGCGCATCCACACCAGAGCATCATCAGAGTAAGAGAGTACATTTCAATGTGTAATGCAATGATCCCCAGAATTGCACCACCTACAGTTCCTGCCATTCGCTCAAGTGCTCTGGGGATAACGTTACCCATGTAGCTTACAGGTCCCATGACGACTACGAGTGTAATCAGGGGCCACGAGTGGTCTGGCAAATTCAACATTCTTATCAATAAGAACGTAATAACGAACGCTACAGCAATTCGTATCCCATGCACTATACGGTAGTTGCGGTAGATCTTTAGTTCTAAAGGACTTATCGGTTTGTTCCGTTTAACGGAAAAAATGTTCTTTTTCATTGTTTAAAGTCTTTAACTAAGAGCAAACGATAAAGAATATTCAGGTATACACTGAAAAAAACAGCTAGTCTTACTTTTTTAAATTTTAAAACCGCTGCGTGCTATTCAGGCTTACTGTTGTTAATTAGTTGCTAATTGAGTGATTAAGATGGGAGCATTCTGTAATACTCATTTTATCTTTGGGATTATCATTATGAGTATAAGTGCAGAGAACAGATTGAATGATAACCTGACATAAATTTAACTTGTTGACTTTAATCATTATTAAATTGTTGTGTGGTTTCCGGAAAATGGTTAGCATGGTTCAGATGAAGTACCTTCTTCGGTCAGGTAAATCTGCTTTAATGGTGTCTCTGGACGATTTCAAATCGGCAACAGTATCTGGGTAAAATGCAGGATGAGCAAATACAAAATAGCAGCTCTGATGACTACAGCGTCAACGGTCGCACTGTTCTGGACAGTGGCATTAATCTTTGGGATGCTTCATTCTTTGGGTCTGTAGTCGAAATTGATTTAAAGCTTATAAAACATAACATTACACTGGCAGTTATGAGACGAAGGGGTATTGATATTAGAATGTCTGATATTCTTATCGCTGTATATTTTTATGAGCTAAGGTTTGAGCCAAAGCTCATTATATAAAATAAAGTTATATTAGAAAAAGGTATGCAATTAAACGATGCGTATCATCGAAATGCAACTGTATAAAGAGAAAGTGCAATAGCCAGAAATATCCAGTATTGAGAATGATAATGGAAAAGTTTAAGCATTAATATCCTCCACAGAGTTGGTTGTTAATTAATGGCAGATTTAAATGTCAACAACAAACAAAAAATCATGCTCACTGATTATTTAATTATTTCATAATGTTTCAGCCAGGCTCTATGGAGGTGCAATTGCACCAGTGATGGGATTTTTGCATCATTATGGTGAGATTAATGGCAGATGTACTTTATGAACTGCTCAATCTACCGATACAGACGACAATTATCATTCGAGGCTGCCAAACGGCAGCCTCTTCTTTTTCAGGCTCACGGGTATCACTCACTACGTGCTTTGTTGATAAATCCAGCCCGTGAAGCCTGACCCTTTAATCACACACAACACCATCCGAAAAATCGGAGGTAGGGCTATGACCAGAATGAGCACCATTTACAGCAGACTTTCATATGGAACAGGAACCACGCTGACCGGCTGCGGTGTATCAGCGAAGGCATATGCCGAAACAGCTAAAACAGCAAAAGAGGTGTCCTGGATGTTGGCCGACAGAATTGCAGGGTTAAGCCTGAGTGACTGGGCAATTATTGTTGGTATCGCATGCACCGTTATCACCTGTGCTGTGAACTGGTATTACAGGAAAAAGGAAAGGGAGGACCGGCTTAATGGCAATGTCACCAAAGCTGAAGAATAAACTGAGCGCAGCGGTCGTTGGTTTGATTCTTGCCGGGGCTTCCGCCCCCGTGATTCTCGATCAGTTTCTGGATGAGAAAGAGGGTAACAGCCTGACAGCATATCGCGACGGCGGCGGAATCTGGACTATTTGCCGTGGCGCCACGATGGTTGATGGTAAGCCAGTAGTTCAGGACATGAGGCTTTCTGCTGAGAAATGTGCCCAGGTAAACGCCATAGAACGCGACAAGGCGCTGGCGTGGGTTGAGCGAAATATCAAGGTACCACTGACCGAACCACAGAAAGCCGGGATCGCGTCCTTCTGCCCATATAACATCGGCCCCGGAAAATGTTTCCCATCTACGTTCTATAAGCGAATTAATGCGGGCGACCGTAGAGGTGCCTGTGAAGCGATCCGCTGGTGGATTAAAGACGGTGGCCGCGACTGTCGTCTGACCAAAGGCCAGAAAAGCGGCTGCTACGGACAGGTTGATCGAAGAGACCAGGAAAGCGCTCTGACATGCTGGGGGATAGGCCAGTGAGTAAAACATTTGCTGTGTTTCTACTGCTGGCTGGTGCGTTTATTGCCGGAAGTGTCTGGAGCGACCGGGGCTGGCAAAAGAAATGGGCGGAACGTGATAGTGCTAAGTCTTCGCAGGTTGCGAACGCGCAGACCGCCGCCCGCATGATTGAGCAAGGGCGCATAATTGCCCGTGATGAGGCTGTAAAAGATGCACAAGCACAAGCCGCTAAATCTGCTGCCACTGCTGCTGGCCTGTCTGCCACTGTTAACCAGCTGCGTACCGAAGCAACAAAGCTTGCCACCCGCCTGGACGCCGCAAAGCACACCGCAGATCTTGCCACTGCCGTCAGAAGCAAAACAGCCGGAGCCGACGCCGCAGTGCTCGCCGACATGCTCGGACGCCTTGCAGAAGAAGCTCGATATTATGCTGAGCGATCTGACGAACGCTACCGGGCAGGAATGACGTGTGAGCGCATTTACGACTCAGTGAGGCAGTCAAACAACAACAGGGTTAGACGATGAACGCAGAAAACCTAAGTGAAGCGTATTACCTCAATAACGATATAAAAGAACTACAACTTCAGAAAAGCATACTGGAAAGTGGTGCCGGACTTGGTGTGA
The DNA here is from genome assembly GCF_030332445.1 of Citrobacter sp. Cpo126. Taxonomy (NCBI): domain Bacteria; kingdom Pseudomonadati; phylum Pseudomonadota; class Gammaproteobacteria; order Enterobacterales; family Enterobacteriaceae; genus Citrobacter; species Citrobacter sp. Cpo126. The sequence continues at coordinate 70,890 of NZ_JAOWHT010000036.1, read as the reverse complement.
CAATCCAGTCTACCTATCAGGATAACGCCTTTCTTGATGCCATACGCCCGCATGCAGTGGCTGAACTTGATCGCCGTATTGTGGAGAAGAAAAAAAACCTCTCCACTCTGGGTGTTACATTCTCTTAAATAAGAACAACAATAAAAGGTTATGTCTGCTTTGCCACATTCTGAGAGTATGAGTTTTATTTGGTAGTCAATCAGTTACTTTATTGGTTTGCTTTCCGATGGAAGATAGATGTTTCCACAGAAGGGGCAAATTAACGTTATATTGTTTTTTATTCTCGACAGACTGTGCTTTGACTGGCGGGAGCAATGAGGACAAGTACTTTTCACATGGCGTAAAGTACGCATCTTGATATCTTTGAGTATCGACATGTTGATTGTCCTGGTGGGCGGTTAACAACCATACACCACATGTTGGCTAATAGCTTCTTTTATAACCGTTACGATGTAGTCGTTAGCCATAATCAATCAAGCCTCGCAATAGCGGGGCTTTTTAACAACTGAGGAATGAGCATTACAGTAGTTCTTACAGCTAAGCAGATTGAAGACCTGGCTGCCTTCGCAAAAGAAGATGGCCAGCCACAATACACCATCACTACCGGAACAATCCCTGAGTTCGAAGCGGATGATGGCGAGGTTATCCCTGAGTACACCGGGCTGATTGCCTATTCCAAGTCGCTAGAGCATAGCGTTCTACAGCTCGATAACTAACGAATCAACAAAACTTTCCATCCGCCATGACACCACAATGCTCGTAGACATGCCAGGAAGCCTGACAGAAGAAGCTCGATACCATGCTGAACGCGCTGATGAAAACTACCGGGCAGGAATGACATGTGAGCGGAATTATGAGTCCGTAAAAATACTAACAATGAACCGTAGAGGAAAAATAATAGCTCTATAAATTAAGATGTTGACGGTTTTCGTGGATAAATTTGTGAATTTTTACTATGAAGGAAATACGACTCTTCCTTGAGTCAAAATCCCTGACAACTTAGGGTGATAGATAAAGGTCTTACGCAGCATGACATAATTTTCGATTTAAGCTATTTAAATTAATTTTTATGATCAAAACCCACTGAGATTTACTTACAAAACTAAACCTTGCTATGTTTGGTTAATCATGCGTTAATGAATGTCTGGTTTGTAACGAATTTATCTGAAGCAGTCGCTGTAATAATTTTATTCCTTGTTCCTGTTGAGATTTCCTTGTTAGCTTTTCTCTCTGATAATTTTTTTCGGACCATTCTGCCCAAGGGCTTACTCAATAAAGGTAATGTTTATGTCTAATAAAATGACTGGTTTAGTTAAATGGTTTAATCCTGAAAAAGGTTTTGGTTTTATCACTCCAAAAGATGGTAGTAAAGATGTGTTTGTTCACTTCTCTGCTATCCAGAGTAATGATTTCAAGACGCTGAATGAGAATCAGGAAGTTGAATTTAGTGTTGAACAGGGACCTAAAGGCCCCACGGCAGTTAATGTCGTGGCTGTATAAGGTAACTGTTATTACTAATAATATTCACTTCAGATGTCCGTGTTGCCACGGATCTCAGTACCGAACGTCAAACTTTGATGTTACTGAAAAAAATCCTTTCGGAGCAAAATGTATTTTTTGCAAATCAACAATGATTACATTTGATAATATTGCATTGTACATTCGTTCTGGTCAGTCTTCGTTAGAATTCAGAAAATAAATTTCAGGCTCCTTATGGAGCCTTTTTTGTATGCTGAACCGACAATCTCTGTAAGAGACATCACGGTAAAATTATGAAAAAAGTCATCGTTTTTTTTAATGCAGAACCAGCAGTTGTTGTAACCGTAATGAAAGGTATTACTACGATAATGCGTGAGTTTCCCAATGGGGAAAAAGCACACCTACCCGTGATGTCAGCGGGATTTCCATCTCTGACAGGAGACCATAAAATAGTTTATGTAGCCTCTGATCGTGATGTCAGTTCAGAAGAGATCCTCGAGGCAGCCTCGAAGCTTTTGAAATGAGATCTGGTTGTTTCGTGACCGACCCGAATTTTAGTACAGTGGTTTGTGTGGTCGCGAGCTCTTTTACATGAAGATTGTACTGCAAACTATTGATAATTGAGTCTTTCTATTCTATCTTTTAAACATATCAGCGCTTATACAAGTGCTCTACGGGGAATGTAACATGCTTGGCGTTGATACGTTAGAGATCAAGAGAGGTAAACAATGAACGTCGAAGATTTAAAAAGAAAAACTGAAGCGGATATTTCTGAATTCATGACAAAAAAAATTATTGAACTCAAAAAAAAGACAGGAAAAGAAGTTTCCGATATCCAGTTTAATGCTCGTGAAAAAATGACTGGGCTTGAAAGCTATGATATTAAAATCACATTAATCTAATTGTTATAAGACTCAGTTCGAGTGAAAAAGCATTATCTTGAAAGGTAATGCTTTTTTATTTCTGTCATAAAATTTAGAACGTTGTCAAAGCCTTCACTTCTAACCACAGATTTTCTGCTTACCTTTTAACGGGTCCTCCTTGACGATTCTGACCATCGAGGGGCAGCAGCGGCGCGGGATTTGGAGCATTTTTGATTCTTCACGCAACCATTTCAGCATTTGATGCTGATGACGGAACACTATCCCCGAATACACTGGGTTTGTTGCATTCTCTGATTCAAAAGAACACGGTGTGCTTCAACTTGGCTGAGCAGGCATTACAGCAGACATTCACTGAGTGCCTGCTGTAATGTTAAACATTAAAATTTGTATTTATTTCTTATCGTTACAATCAGGGATCATCTTCAAAAGAGTGTTATCTTTCTGGACGTAGTGATGGAATAACGCTGCACCAGCATGCGCTGCGATTAAAAAATATCCGATGTTTGCCAGTGTTTCGTGAGTATCTTTGATAAGTGATTTTTTTTCCCCGTCAGGAGTAACGAACGATGCAACGTTAAAACCTAATAAACTCCAGTCCTTTCCACCGTAAGCCATAATTGCAATACCTAATAATGGTAGAGCCAAAAAAGAAATGTACAGCAGGATATGCATTATTTTAGCAGCCATCATCTGCCAGGCTGGTGGGGGGGGAGTGATAGCTGGATCATGATACTTATGTTTAATAATTAATCGTATTATCATTAAAAACCAGACAAACACCCCAACATTGTAATGTGTTTCTTTCATGAGAAGGTAGGTGTTACTGCCTTTGGGAAACCAGCCACGAAGCTCCATAGCTGCATAGGTTATCGCTATTAATATCAGGGTTAGCCAGTGTAAGCGAATCTGAAGTTTTGAGAATTTGACCATTATTCTTGCCTCAAACGGTGTATTACATCGACCATAAATCATGAAGCTTAACAAATCCTTATTTTTGTTGAGAGATTAAGAGTTTGTTATTCCAGCGATCGCACTTGAATGTTTTGATAATAATTCTCATTTTTATTTCTTTCTGATAATCCTTGATGTTACGGGGCAAGAACCGCGCAGATTCTCGCTATTTATGAGAACTTTCAATCAACTACAGGTTCATTTTTACTTTCCGCCTATTACACAATTTGTATCCAACAAACAGGACTATGCCGATGCCAGCACGTGCTAAACGCCCATGCCGACACAAAGGGTGTGCGGCAATCACCAACGATGTCAGCGGATATTGTGACCAACACCGAAAGCAGCATGCTGGTGACGGCTGGCGGAATTATCAGTCAGGAAAGAGCAGACAAGAACGTGGATATGGGCGGCTCTGGGAAATTAAACGAGCGCGTATCCTTCAGCGTGATAAATACCTGTGTCAGAACCATCGCCGGCAGAAGATAGCGAAGAAAGCGGCAAGCGTTGACCACATCATTCCAAAAGCTCATGGCGGTACTGATGACGATTCCAACCTTGAGTCGTTGTGCTGGGAATGCCACAGAGCAAAGACAGCAAGAGATCGTATTCGATGAGTTATGCCCATTACATATACTGTGGGCTGAGTGCCTATTTTTCGAATACCTGTTCGCACAATGCGAGCAGTTGTAGTCGCCGCAATCTGAATTACGATTTTCATCTCGATTAAATCAGACGGATGTCTGGGGAAGGGGGGATCAAATCCCTGACTCCTTTCGCACTTCAGGACTGCCCGCTTCCTCGTATTTTTATACCCGCGAAAAATGAAATTTAACCAGGAGTGTCGCTTATGGCTGGAACGGCGGGGCGTTCCGGGCGTCGCCCCAAGCCAACGGCGCGCAAGGAGCTGGCAGGGAACCCCGGCAAACGAGCCCTGAATAAAGAGGAACCTGTATTCACACCGATTAAAGGTGTGGCACCACCTGACTGGTTTTCTGAGGATGATGGTCTGCCAATGGCGGCCGTCATGTGGGAACTGACCACGAAAGAATTATGTGGACAGGGATTACTGTGTGTTACCGATCTTGCCGTACTTGAGCGCTGGTGTGTTGCATATGAGTTCTGGCGCAGGGCGGTTAAAAATATCGCCAGAGAAGGGCTAACTATCACTGGTGCTATGGGGGGGAAGATAAAAAACCCTGAGCTAACCGCAAAGAAAGAGCAGGAATCGGAGATGAGCTCTACCGGCTCCATGCTTGGCCTTGATCCCAGCAGTCGACAACGCCTAATCGGCCTTGCCGGACAGAAGAAAACCTCTAACCCATTCCTGAAGATGATCAACTCATGAGCCGGAAATCGTACCCCAACGTAAACGCCGCGAATCAATACGCCCGCAACGTTGTGCGGGGGAAAATTCCGGCGTGCCAGTTTGTCATTCAGGCCTGCCAGCGTCATATCGATGACATGGCGGCTGAAAAGAGTAAGAAATTTCGTTACCGCTTCGATAAAGACATGGCAGAAAAGGCCGCGAAATTTATCCAGTTGTTGCCACATACAAAAGGAGAGTGGGCATTCAAGCGGATGCCGATCACTCTGGAGGCATGGCAACTGTTTATTGTGTGCTGCGCCTTTGGCTGGGTCCAGAAAGGGTCGAAGCTTCGACGATTTCGCGAGGTTTACACGGAGATACCGCGTAAAAATGGGAAATCAGCTATTTCGGCAGGTGTGGCGCTGTACTGTTTTACCTGTGATAACGAGTTTGGCGCTGAAGTATATTCCGGGGCCACAACTGAAAAACAGGCGTGGGAAGTATTCAGACCAGCTCGTCTGATGTGTAAGCGCACCCCGCTGCTGGTGGAAGCGTTCGGGATTGAAGTTAATGCGTCCAACCTGAACCGGCCAGAAGATGGCGCGCGTTTTGAGCCGCTGATTGGTAACCCTGGGGACGGCGCTTCACCGCACTGTGCGATTGTTGACGAGTATCACGAACATCCCACAGATTCGCTCTACACCACTATGCTGACGGGTATGGGGGCGCGGCGACAACCACTAATGTGGGCGATCACGACGGCGGGTTACAACATTGAGGGTCCATGCTACGACAAACGGCGTGAAGTGATTGAGATGCTGAACGGCACAGTACCGAATGAGGAATTGTTCGGCGTGATATACACCGTCGACGAGGGGGATGACTGGACCGATCCTAAAGTGCTGGAAAAAGCTAACCCGAATATGGGCGTGTCGGTCTATCGTGACTTTCTCCTCAGCCAGCAACAGAGAGCTATTAATAACGCCCGTCAGACTGGTGTATTTAAAACTAAACACCTCAACATCTGGGTTGCAGCCCGTGCCGCTTTCTACAACCTGGTTTCCTGGCAGAACTGTGAGGATAAGACACTTACGCTGGAGCAATTCGAAGGACAGCCATGTGTTCTGTCTTTCGACCTGGCGCGCAAGCTGGATATGAACAGTATGGCGCGCTTGTTCACCAGGGAAATTGACGGCAAGACACATTACTACAGCGTTGCTCCCCGCTTCTGGGTTCCCTACGACGCAGTATTCAGCGTTGAAAAGAACGAAGATCGTCGTACTGCGGAGCGATTTCAGAAATGGGTTGAAATGGGACTGCTTACAGTTACTGATGGCGCTGAAGTTGATTACCGCTACATCCTTGAAGAGGCCAAGGCGGCAAACAAGCTCAACCCAGTCAGTGAGTCACCGATTGACCCGTTCGGCGCGACGGGGCTTTCACATGATCTGGCGGATGAAAGCCTTAATCCGATCACTATCGTTCAGAACTACACCAATATGTCTGATCCGACGAAGGAGCTGGAAGCTGCCATTGAGTCAGGCCGCTTTCATCACGACGGGAACCCGATTATGAGCTGGTGTATCAGCAACGTCGTCGGGAAATATTTGCCCGGTAATGACGATGTGGTTAAACCCATCAAAGAGCAGAACGAAAACAAAATCGATGGCGCGGTTTCGCTGATTATGGCAATCGGACGGGCAATGTTGAATAGCCGGGCGAGTAATTCATCCGTTTACGACGAGGAAGATGTAGCATGCTAATGACGTTTTTAAGTTTTTTTATCGGCCTCGCCGGAGCCGCATTACTGTCTGCCGGTGCCTGGCTTATTTCACCTGCTGCCGGGCTTATTACTGGCGGTTCAATCTGCCTGCTGTGGTCATTTTTAATCGCGAAATCAATGTCTGCCAGCGTAATTAAATCAGGGGGTGAATAATGTTCATTCCCCAGATGTTTCGGGGTAAATCTCAGTCTGGTGGTAGTTTCTGGCAGGCGATGCTGGGTGGTGTGAGTTCCAGCCAGAGCAAGGCGGGGATCATTATCACTTCTGAAACCGCAATGGCGTTATCGGCGGTCCGGGCATGTGTAACGCTTCTGGCAGAATCGGTGGCGCAACTGCCGTGTGAACTTTACAGGCGAGGCGCTAACGGAGGCCGTGAACGGGCGACTGACCACCCTGTTTATGATCTGATTCATTCCCAGCCCAACAAAAAAGACACTTCATTTGAATACTTTGAACAGCAGCAGGGCCTGCTTGGTCTGGAGGGGAATTGCTACTCGATCATCGACAGGGACGGGAAAGGTTATCCCCGCGAATTAATCCCGGTTAATCCCCAAAAGGTCATTGTCCTGAAAGGCCCGGATGGGATGCCATATTATGAACTACCCGAAATTGGCGAAACGTTGCCAATGCGCATGATGCATCATGTGAAGGTCTTCTCACTGGATGGCTATATCGGCAGTTCCCCAATACGGACGAACGCGGATGTTCTTGGGCTAAACCTTGCCGTGGAAGAGCATGCTTCTCAGGTCTTTCGCCGTGGTACAACGATGAGCGGCGTTATTGAGCGTCCAAAAGACGCTCCGACGATCAAAAGCCAGGATGCTATCGACCGCCTGCTGGCAAAGTGGACGGACAGATATTCCGGCGTCAGAAACGCCTTCTCGGTTGCATTGCTTCAGGAAGGGATGAGCTACAAGCAGTTATCTCAGGACAATGAGAAAGCGCAGCTGTTGCAGTCCCGTCAGTGGGGCGTGGAGGAAGTGTGCCGACTCTATAAAATCCCGCCTCATATGGTGCAGATGCTGGCGAAAGCCACGAATAACAACATTGAGCACCAGGGGCTGCAGTTTGTGATGTACACGCTGTTGGCCTGGCTGAAGCGTCATGAAGGCGCATTAATGCGCGATCTGCTTTTACCCAGCGAGCGCGGTGATCTGTACATTGAATTCAATGTTTCTGGCCTGCTGCGCGGTGATCAGAAGTCACGCTATGAATCTTATGCATTAGGCCGCCAGTGGGGCTGGTTATCGGTTAACGACATTCGCCGCATGGAGAACCTTCCACCCATCGCCGGAGGGGACAAATACCTGACGCCTCTGAATATGGTCGACAGTAAACAAATCTTACCTGGCAATAACGAGCCAACAGCTAAACAACTGGCAGATATCAACTCTATTCTGTCCAGCAACTGAATATCACCCGCAGTGCGGGCTGACCTGGTAAACATCATGACAAAAAATTTAATTAATCTGCCGCATCTGGCGGCTATGGTCTTTGGTGTTCCACATTACGTGACACGACAGACAATGGATTCTGTAAAAGCTGTGCTGGTTCCCCGTATTCAGGGATTATCAGAAGAGGCTGGAATTCACATGACGCAGGATCCTGATAACAATCAGGCGCCAGATTTGGTTCAACCAGCTGGTGGAATGGCAGTTATTCCTGTTCACGGCATTCTGGTTCCGCGTCGTGGGCAAATTACTGCAATGTGTTCTGAACTTACCAGCTATGAGCGCATACGTAGCCAGGTGCATGCTGCATTAAATGACCCTTCCATCAGTGAAATTGTGCTGGATATAAATTCTGGTGGTGGTGCGGCGGTTGGATGCAAGGAACTGGCCGATTATATTTTCCAGTCACGTCAAACTAAGCCTATTACTGCAATTGTGAACTACAGCGCCTATTCTGCGGCTTACTTTATCGCTTCGGCCTGCAGCAAAATTGTAGTCAGCCAGACCAGTGGAGTCGGCTCGATTGGAGTGATCATGGAACACCTGGATACTTCCAGGATGGAAGAGCAAATGGGGTTAACATTCACCACGATTTTTCGGGGAGATAACAAAAATAACGGTACACAACATGAGCCACTGAGTGAAGACGCTCGGGGAATGTTCCAGAGGATGATTGACGATATGTACGAGACGTTTATTACCTCTGTAGCGGAATACCGGAATCTTGCCCCTCAGACAGTGATTAACACACAGGCCGGAATCTATTTCGGCGCTGATTCCATTTCTGCTGGTCTTGCCGATGAAGTTTCGGATCCTCAGTCTGCGATTAATGCCATTGCAGTAAAGTACAAACAACCTCAACGAACCACTTCCATAAAGTTGCAGGCCGCCGCGATGGACCTGCAAACCAGAATGTGACCCGGCGCTAACGCGTCATTACCAGAAAGCAGCCCGTTGGCTGCTTTTTTTATGCCAAAAAGAGAGAAAACTATGCCACAGATTGAAGAATTACGTCGTCAGCGTGCGGGTATTAATGAACAGGTACAGACCCTGGCCACGATTGAAACTACCGGTGGAACGCTGACAGCGGAGCAGTTAACTGAATTTACCAGCCTGCAGCAGCAGTTCACGGATATCAGCGCCAAGATTGAGCGTCTGGAAGCGGCTGAACGTGCGGCAGCGCTTGTCGCCAAACCGGTTAAAGGCACACAGCAGGCTCCAGGTATCAGCATTAAGGCTGAGCCAAAGCAATATACCGGCGCAGGCATGACCCGTCTTGTGATGTCGATTGCGGCAGCACAGGGTAACGTCCAGGACGCTGCAAAATTTGCAGCTGAAGAACTGAATGACCAGTCTGTCTCGATGGCCATCAACACTGCCGCCGCGTCAGGTGGCGTTCTTATTCCGCAAAACCTGCACAGCGAGGTGATCGAACTGCTGCGCGATCGCACTATCGTTCGTAAGCTGGGCGCGCGCTCCATTCCGCTGCCGAACGGCAATATGGCGCTGCCGCGTCTGGCCGGTGGTGCGACGGCGAGCTACACCGGGGAAGGCAAGGATGCGAAAGTATCAGAAGCCCGCTTTGATGATGTGAAACTCACTGCGAAAACCATGATTGCGATGGTGCCAATCTCCAACCAGCTGATTGGTCGTGCTGGCTACAACGTGGAGCAGCTGGTCCTGCAGGATATTCTGACCGCGATTTCTGTTCGTGAAGATAAAGCCTTTATGCGCGATGACGGTACCGGTGATACGCCTGTCGGTATGAAAGCGCGGGCAACTGAGTGGAACCGCCTGCTGCCGTGGGAAGCTGCTGCAGAGGTTAATCTGCAGACGATTGATACCTATCTCGACAGCATCATCCTGATGGCTATGGACGGCAACAGCAACATGATCAGCTGCGGCTGGGGTATGTCGAACCGTACCTACATGAAACTGTTCGGTCTGCGCGACGGTAACGGTAACAAGGTCTACCCGGAAATGGCCCAGGGGATCCTGAAGGGATTTCAGATTCAGCGTACCAGCGCTATCCCGGCAAACCTCGGTGACGCAGGCAAAGAGTCGGAAATTTACTTCGCTGACTTTAATGATGTGGTTATCGGTGAAGACGGCAACATGAAGGTGTCGTTCTCGCAGGAAGCCTCCTACCAGGACGGGGATGGCAATCTGGTTTCCGCGTTCTCCCGTAACCAGTCGTTGATCCGCGTGGTGACGGAGCACGATATCGGCTTCCGTCATCCGGAAGGTCTTGTTCTCGGGACAAAAGTGCTGTTTTAACCGGTCCTGCACTCTGTGCGACCACGGTCGCACAGCGTAAAAGCACGTAATCCCCCAAGCCCGCAGCAGCGGGTTTTTTCTTTTCAGGAGCAAAACGATGACGACGAAAGCGGCAAAAGCAGCGGCAGCGGCGGCTGCAGCCGGTGATGTGAAAAAGCCGGATGAACTGACGCCGGAAAATACAGTGGACGGGGATGGCGGTCAGAATACTGCAGCGGGTTCAGGTGATACAGGTGTTGATCTGACCGGAAGTGAAACAAACGGGGCCACGGGCCAGACGGGAGCAGAAGTGGCGCGGAAAGCAGTTTTTTTCTTGGGACCCTATCATCGTTATTCACGCGGTGATACGGCCTGTTTTGATGCTGAGTACGCAGAGAAACTGGTTGAACGCCATATTGCGGTATGGCCAGAAGATGCGGAAAAGGCGCTGAGTCCCCGCAAGGGAGCCGATGACCATGATACTGACATTGGATGATGTGAAAACCCAGCTCCGTCTGGAGCCGGATTTCACGGAGCATGACGACATGCTCACTAAAATGGTGGCGGCAGCGCAGAAGAGTATTGAGCGTGACTACTACTGCAAACTGGTGGGAAGCGATGACGAACTGCAGGCGCTGCCGGAAGGGGTACGCGGTTTTGTGGCGGATGAAGATATCCAGCTGGCCATGCAGTATCTGGTCGGGGATGCGTATCTGAATGGTTTCACTGGTCAGTGGCTGGAGACGGCTGCGGTCCGGCACCTTCTTTTCCCGTTGCAGGAGAACACGGTATGAGCCTGAAGCCGGAAGAAATGACCTGCCGTCTTTCGATTGGGTATATGCAATCCGGCCGGGGGCCGCTGGGTGAACATCTGCCGGAACAACTGGTCGCGACCGGGAAAGCCTGGGCGAAGCGCGAGCTGGTATCGGGCAGAAAGGTCCGCACACTGGATCAACAGCAGGTTGTTGAAACGTGTCTTTTTACCACTCATCCGAACCTGAATATTGATATCGACTGGAAAATAACGACGTCTGACCGGGTTTATATCGTTCGTAACGTCGAACGTCTTGCGGACCGCATCATCATCACAGGGGAGGCAAACGCACGTCATGATCGAGCTGGCATTAAAGACAGCACTTGAACGCCTGACCGGGCTGGATGTTTATCCTCTGCTCCTGCCTGATGAGCTGCAGGAGGGGATTACTTACCAGTGTATTTCCGATCCGGAGCTGTACGCCGGACTGTTGCGCACAGGTCTGATTGCGGGCCGCTTCCAGATAGCGATTCATCTGCTTAATGACTACACCCGCCTGTTACAGTTGGATAAGAAGATCAGCGCGGAATGGACCGCTATCGTGCATGGCCAGCTGGAGGGTTTTCCCGTGCAGAATGTGGTCCGGGGTGGAATACAGCAGAGTAAAACGGTACTGACCAGCGGCAATATTCAGTACCGGCTCGTGCGGGATTTTACCTTTCACTACCGGGACGCCTCACCATGATCACTATGGACGTAAAAGGGCTGGACGAGCTGGAGCGGCAGCTTACTGCGCTCGGTGAAAAGGTCGGCACGAAGGTGTTACGTGATGCAGGGCGTGAGGCGCTGAAAGTGGTGGAAGAAGACATGAAACAACATGCCGGCTTCGACGATGCGTCCTCTGCAGAGCATATGCGTGATTCCATCAAAATTCGTTCATCCACCCGGAAAGGTCGCGGAAATACGGTGGTCATCCTTCGGGTTGGCCCCAGCAAAAAGCATTACATGAAAGCGCTGGCCCAGGAGTTCGGTACGGTGAAACAGGTTGCCGATCCGTTCATCCGTCCGGCGCTGGATTACAACGTCCGGCAGGTTCTGCGCATTCTGACCGTAGAAATCCGCAATGGCATTCAGAACAGGTAGCAACCGCTGCCCACTATTTAAGAGAGAATCATTATGGCTGATGAAAATAACACGCCAAAATCATCCCCTGAGTACGCAATGCTTCCTGCCGGGACGGTGGTGAAGTTTGGGGAGGTTGGAGCCGCTGTAGCGGCGTTGAAACCGCTGATTAACTGCAAGGCGCTGGGCGCGACAGGTCAGACGGGAGGATTTGTCGACTGTACCACCCTGCTGGACAAGAGTAAGCAGTCGGTGTCAGACCTGCCCGAAGGGCCGGAGAAATCGCTGGGTTTCATTGACGACCCGGAAAACGAAGATTTCACTGCATTCCTCAATGCTGCGGAACAGCGTAAGACCGTTCAGTTTTATATTGAGCTGCCGAACAAACGAACGGCTTCAATGATCCTTGCGCTTTCAGGCTGGCAGATGAACGAAATCACAGCGCCTGCCAGTGAGGTTATCCAGATTACGGTGCAGGGTAAGCAAAATAACATTAAATGGGGGATTGCCGCCCCGGCGCCAGATGCCGGAGCGTAATCCGTTTCCCGTTACACACCGCCTCCGGGCGGTTTTTTTTCGTCTGAAAAACAGGATACACCATGTCTGAATTTAGCCTCTCCGCACTGAAAAATGCACTGCTCAAAACGAAATCCACGCCTACTGAAACTGAAATTTTAGGCACAAAGGTTTACCTGCGTCGGCTGACGGCGGCTGAGCTTATTGATCATGAAGATGCACTCATCGAGGCGCAGGCCTCTGGCAATGCCCGCATGGCGTCTGAGCTGAGCGTACAGATTGTTATCGACAGTCTGGTTCAACCTGACGGCTCGCCGATTAAAGCCAAAGACAAACCCACGGCGAAGGAGCTGCTGGCGGCACACGATAACGTTGTGCTTCTGGATGCCATCGACAAAGTGAAAAAGCACGCCATCGGTAAGCTGGAAACCGCCGAAAAAAACTGAGTGACTCGCCCTGGTTGGAGCTGATTTTCTGGCTGGCCGACCGCTGGGGCGAGCCTGACCCGTCAAAAATTGCGGCGCTTCCGGCTGACACGCTTTTCCACTGGCGTGCTTTCTTCCTCAAACAGGGCATTTTCAAAAAGCCTTCGCCAGAAGGTTCTGACAATAACCCGCCCCCTGTTAAATCCACCACCGCCGCTGTGAATCCGAGTCTGGATGCGCAGTGTGCGGCAGTCATGAAGGTATTAATGTAATGGGTGACGTTGCCTCTCTTGCCGTTGGGCTGCATCTGAATGCAGCGAACTTTAAATCGCAGCTGATGAGCGCCTACGGCAGCGCTGAGAGTCAGTCACGCCAGTTTAACCGCAATGCCCGGGCTGATGCGAAAAAGACGGAGGATGCCTATAAGCGTGTTTCTGCTTCGGTATCAGGGCTGGCTGGCAGGCTTGCAGGTTTTGCCGGGGCGGGGTTATCGCTGGGCACCATTATCAGCACCACGCGGCAGTACAGCCAGTCGTTGTCGGATTTGCAGGCTATCACCGGTGCCACCAGTGCGCAGATGAAACTGTACGATCAGGCGGCGCAGGAAATGGGCCGCTCAACGGAATACAGCGCATCACAGGCCGCCGAGGCCATTAAACTGATGGCTTCGTCAAAGCCTGAACTGCTGAGTACCTCTGCGGGGCTGACAGCGGCGACCAAAAGCGCGTTAACGCTGGCCCAGGCGGCAGGGACGACGCTTCCGGATGCCACCCGAACGCTGGCCCTGTCATTAAACCAGTTTGGGGCGGGAGCCAGTGAAGCGGACCGGTATATCAACGTGCTGGCTGCTGGCGCGAAATTTGGCTCATCGGAGATAGCCGATACTGCTGCCGCGATTAAAAATGGCGGGGTGGCAGCGGCACAGGCTGGCGTGGGTTTTGAAACCCTCAATGCCGCCATACAGGTACTGGCAGAGCGCGAAGTGAAAGGTGGCGAAGCCGGGACCGCGCTGCGTAACGTGATCCTGAATCTGGAGAAGGGCACCGATAAGACCCTGAAGCCTTCTGTTGTCGGGCTGAGCCAGGCGCTGGAGAACCTGGCGGGAAAAAACCTGTCAACCAGGCAGGCCGTGAAGCTGTTCGGGGTGGAAAACCTCAGCGCGGCATCTATCCTGGTTCAGAACCGCGAGAAGGTGGAGTCGCTGACTGCCGCCCTGACCGGTACGCAGACCGCGCATGAGCAGGCCGAAATCAGGGTAAATAACCTGAACGGCGATCTTCTCAGCCTGACTTCTGCTTTTGAAGGTCTGATTATTAAGGTAGGACAGAGCGGAAACGGCCCGCTGCGCAGTGGTGTTCAGACCGTTACCGATGCCATTAATGGCCTGACGGATAATTTTAATACGGTCGCCAACGTTGCGCTGTATACACTGATTCCTGTTCTGGCGACAAAACTGACGGCAGGTATCAGGGGGAACATCGGTGCCTGGGTTGAGCAGCAGCAGGCAGTCAGGGCCAGCGCGATGGCGCAGGCCGATATGGCGCGAAAAACGCTGGAAAGTACCGCCGCTACGCTGGCACAGAATAACGCAGAATTCGGGCGTTATCGGGAAATGGAGAAAAGCGCCAGACAATTTGGCCTTAACGTGAGTTACCAGAGCGAGTTTAACCGCTTAATCCGCCAGGAAACCGAGCAGACACTGCTTTCCACCCAGGCAAAGAGCCAGCTGAATGCTGCCAATAAACAGCTTTCAGTTTCAGCCCGCGCGGCCTCTGCAGCAGTAGGTATGGCCAGAGGGGCGCTGGCACTGGTGGGCGGTCCAGTGGGCGCAGCGATGCTGGCCGGTTCGGCGTTGCTCTATTTCCATAATCAGGCGAAAAATGCCCGTCAGTCAGCGATTGACCTGAAAAATGCTGTTGTTGAAACGAATGAAGAGCTAAAAAAACTGTCGCTTAACCAGCTCAACGTGAAGCAGTTGGACATTGATGAACAGTTTGAGAATCAGGTTATTCAGCGAAATAAACTGATTAAAGAAATTCAGGATGCGGAAAGCCGTATTGATGGATTGAGTGGCTTCGATCCGTTCGGACAACTAAAAGGCGTACAGAACGATAAAACCCGCTACAAAGGGGATCTGGATGCCGTTGAGCAGGGGTTAAAACTCCTCAAAGAACGGCAAAAAATTGTCAAAGAGGCCATAGAACAAGCTAAATCAGGGAAAACCGATCCCACACCGAAGCCGGATAAACCAGGGAATGAAACAGGGAGTGATAAACCTGATACCCCCTGGACCGGGGAAGGCGGGGATACTGGTAAGGGGCAAAAGTCGAAGGTTAACCAGTATGAGCAACTGCGGCGTGAAATCGAAGCGGCGCATGCCTCCAGTCTCGGACGTATCAACCTGCAGGAGCAAGAAAGCGCCAGAAAACTTCTTGAAGCCGCCCGCGCTGACGGAGCCAGCGAGGCTGATATTCAGATGACTTTGCTGCTGAATGCTGAAAACTATCAGAAACAGCGCCTCGAACTGGCAGAACAGTATGCGCCAGCCAGAGCAACTCTTACGAAAGAGCGTGAAACGAGCCAGGAGCTGAAGTCGCTCCTGAATGCCCGTATTCTGGATGAAAAGGAATACCAGACGGCCAGAATTACGCTGGCACAAAGTACGGCCCGCGAACTGTTACAGGCACAGGCAGCTGCAATGTCTGCCCCTCTGATTGATATCGCCGGGACGGTTGATCCGCTGGCAGAACTGCGCAATCAACTGGCCGAGCGTCAGTCACTGCTGCAGGCGTTTTACCAGAATGATGCGATCAACAAAGAGCAGTACGAACTGTTGAAGCAAAAGGCGGATAAAGATTCCGCTGATGCGCAGTACCAGACGGCGGTGGAGCTTTATAAGTCGCAGGGAAACCTGAGCAGCCTCGCCATTGGCCTGATGGAAACCACCCAGGAGCGAACCTCCAACATGCTGACCGGCATGCTGAATGGTACACAGACACTCCGGGACGGGATGATTGGGTTATTTTCCTCCCTGACACAGTCGGTGATTAAAAACCTTGTCGATATGGCAGCGCAGGCGCTGATTACCAACACCATCCTGAAATCCATCATGGGTATCGGCGGCAGTCTTTTTGGCGGTGCAGCTACCGCGAGTACCGGCACGGCCATCAGCAGTTTTGGCAGCAGTTTTAGCTTTAATGCGAAAGGCGGTGTTTATGACTCACCTTCATTAAGTGCCTACAGCAACGGCATCTATGACAGCCCGACCCTGTTTGCTTTTGCAAAGGGGGCAGGCGTGTTTGGTGAAGCTGGTCCGGAAGCCATTATGCCTCTGGCGAAAACGACTGACGGTACGCTGGGTGTCAGGGCGCTGGGTGACCCGGGTTCCTCTGGTGGTGGTATGAATGGGGGGATTACTTATTCACCTGTGTATCACATTGCCATTCAGAATGACGGGCAAAACGGGGAGATAGGGCCGCAGGCATCGCAGATGCTGGTCAAAATGATCGATACGCGCGTCATGAGCATCCTGAGAACTCAGGGCCGCGATGGCGGCATGCTGGCGGGAGGATAAGTGAAAACCTTTCATTGGGCACCCAGGGAGGGGATGCAGTCTTCTGTTTCCCCTTCGGTGACAACCATTAAATTTGGGGATGGCTATGAGCAACGTCGCCCGACCGGACTCAACCATCAGTTAATTAACTTCCAGCCTGTTTTCCGTATAACTTCGGACAACTCCCGCACCGCACTTGAAGCGTTTCTGGCCGAGCACGGAGGATATAAAGCCTTTCTGTGGCGACCGCCAAAATACAACCGCACGATTAAAGTTGTCTGCCGGGAGTGGTCTGTTACGGACAACGTCACGTATTCCGATTTCAGCTGTAAATTTGAGCAGGTCATTGCTTAAGGATCCTTATGCAGGATATTCCTCAGAACACCCTCAACGAAACCACGAAAACCGAACAGTCGGCCCGCATTGATTTGTGGGAAATCGACCTGACGGCCTTTGGTGGCCAGCGTTACTATTTTTCAAATGAAGCGAACGAGAAAGGCGAGCCGGTCACCTGGCAGGGCCGGAAGTATGACGTTTACCCGATACAGGGAGCCGGGTTCGACCTGGTCGGAAAAGGAACATCCGCCCGCCCGACGCTGGCGGTGTCGAACCTGTTTGGCATGGTTACGGGACTTGCGGCAGATATGCAGAGCCTCGTCGGGGCCACGGTGGTAAGGCATGTTGTGTACGCCCGTTTTCTCGATGCGGTGAACTTTACAGGCGGCAACCCGGAGGCCGATCCGGAACAGGAAGTGGTCAGCCGCTGGGTGATTGAACAATTGTCAGAGCTGAAAGCCACCACGGCGACCTTTGTGCTGGCCACGCCGACCGAAACGGACGGCAGCGTGTTTCCGGCACGGATCATGCTGGCTGATGTCTGCAACTGGACCTACCGTTCGCAGGAGTGTGGGTATGCCGGGCCGCCTGTGGCGGATGAATTTGACAAGCCCACGGCAGACTCGGCAAAAGATGCCTGCAGTAAATGCCGTACCGGCTGCGAGCTGCGTGATAACCTGCCTCGCATCGGCTGCTTCCTCTCGATTAACCGTCTTTCCTGATGGATACACCCATGAACAAAACTATCCTGGCGCATGCCGCTGCGTGTGCGCCGGCTGAATCGTGCGGCTATGTGGTGAAGACGCCTGCCGGGGAGCGGTATTTTCCCTGCCAGAATCTTTCCGCTGAACCGACAATGTATTTTCGTATGGATCCGGCAGATTACCTTCAGGCACAGGCGGTAGGTGATGTGGTGGCCCTGGTCCACAGCCATCCCGATGGCCTGCCGTTTCTCAGCGATGTTGATCGCCGCCTGCAGGTGCAAAGTGGCCTGCCGTGGTGGCTGGTCTGCGATGACCGGATATACAAATTTCGCTGCGTGCCGTTCCTCACAGGGCGGGCTTTTGAGCATAGCGTGGCTGACTGTTACACCCTGTTCCGTGATGCGTACCATCTGGCGGGGATTGAGATGCCGGATTTTGCGCGGAGGGAGGACTGGTGGAAGCAGGGGGATAATCTGTATCTGGATAATCTGGAGGCGACAGGCTTTTACCGTGTGAATGCCGCAGAGGCACAGCCCGGAGACATTCTGATTTGTTGTTTTGGTTCATCGATTGCCAACCATGCCGCGATTTACTGCGGCGATGGCGAGCTGCTGCACCATATTCCTGATCAGCTCAGTAAACGCGAGAGGTATTCTGAAAAATGGCAACGCCGCACACACTCGATATGGCGACACCGGGCATGGCACGAGTCTGCCTTCACGGGGATTTACAACGATTTGGCCGCCGCTTCAGCCTCAGTATAAAAACGGGGGCCGAGGCTATTTACGCGCTGGCCATGCAGGCTCCGGGGTTCCGGCAGAAAATGAATGATGGCTGGTATCAGATACGCATCGCCGGTCAGGATGTGAATGAAACCAGCCTGTCAGCCCGTCTGCACGAGCCGCTACCGGACGGGGCCATTATCCATATTGTCCCACGCATGGCTGGGGCGAAACCCGGTGGTCTGTTCCAGGTGGTGCTGGGAGCAGTGGCAATAGCCGCGTCCTTTTTTACAGCAGGGGCTTCACTGGCAGCCTGGGGAGCAGCGTTATCTGCCGGTGCTATTTCAGCATCTTCAGTCCTGTTTTCTATGGGGGCTGCCATGATGCTGGGTGGTGTGGCGCAGATGTTGACGCCGCAGGCAAAAATCCCCTCGTCCAGGCAGACCGATAACGGTAAACAGAACACCTATTTTTCGTCGCTGGACAACATGGTGGCGCAGGGTAATGCCCTGCCGGTGTTATACGGTGAAATGCTGGTCGGCTCCCGCACGATCTCCCAGGAAATCAGCACACGGGATGAAGGTGGCGGGGGGCAGGTGGTGATTATCGGTCGCTGACTTACTGCAGCATATTTGTATTTACATAGAACCGCCTCCGGGCGGTTCTGTCGTTTCAGAGGGAACAGATTATGGGTAAGGGTGGTGGCAGCAGTAAAACGCCGCATGAGGCTCCTGACGACCTGAAATCCAGCCAGATGCTGACCGTTGTTGATGCCATCTGCGAGGGGCCGATAGAAGGCCCGGTGGACGGGCTGAAGAGTGTCAGAATTAACAAAACGCCGGTCCTCGACAGCGACGGTAACGCGATGGTTCACGGTGTCACCGTGGTTTACCGCGTGGGGGAGGATGAGCAGACCGCGATGGAGGGGTTCGAAGACTCCGGCGCGGAAACCCTGCTGGGTGTGGAGGTGAAGAAGTCAGAGCCGGTAACCCGCACGATTACCACTAAAACGCTGGACCGTCTGCGCTTTACCTTTGGAGTGCAGTCGCTGGTCAGTACCAGTACCAAAGGCGACCGCAACCCGACCAGCGTACAGATGCTGATCCAGTTTCGCCGGGATGGCCAGTGGCAGGTGGAGCGGGATATCACCATTACGGGGAAAACGACTACGCAGTTTCTGGCATCCGTGGTGATTGATGATTTACCGCCCCGACCGTTTGAAGTCCGCATGCTGCGCCTCACTGATGACAGCACGACAGACCTGCTGCAGAACAAATCGGTGTGGTCGGGCTATACCGAAATCATCGATGTGAAACAACGTTACCCGAATACCGCTGTTATTGGCGTAAAAGTGGACGCGGAGCAGTTTGGCAGCCAGCAGGTCACGCGAAACTATCTCCTGCGCGGGCGTATTGTGACGGTGCCGTCAAATTACGATCCGTTAAAACGGACGTATACGGGACTCTGGGACGGGACGTTTAAACCTGCTTGGACAGATAATCCGGCCTGGTGTGTGCTGGATATGCTGACTCACCCGCGCTATGGCATGGGAAGCCGCATTGGTGTTGCTGATGTGGACAAGTGGGCGCTGTATGCCATTGCACAGTACTGCGATCAGCCTGTTCCTGACGGTTTTGGCGGGACAGAGCCGCGTATCACCTGCAATGCGTATCTGACGGAGCAGCGTAAAGCGTGGGACGTGCTGGGGGACTTTTGTTCCCTGATGCGCGGTATGCCGGTCTGGAACGGCAGCACTCTGACGTTTGTGCAGGACCGGCCCGCCGATAAAGTCTGGACCTATACGCAGAGTAATGTAGTGATGCCCGCTGACGGTGCGCCGTTCATCTACAGCTTCAGCGCACTGAAAGAGCGCCATAATGCCGCCGAGGTCCGTTACACCGACCCGAATAACGGCTGGGAAACGTCCACCGAGCTGGTGGAAAACGATGCTGCTATCCGGCGCTACGGTCGCAACGTTCTGAAGATGGATGCATTCGCCTGTACCAGCCGTGGGCAGGCGCACCGCGCCGGACTGTGGGCCATCACCACCGAATTACTGGAAACGCAGACGGTGGATTTTTCCGTAGGGGCTGAGGGGCTGCGACATGTTCCCGGCGATATCATTGAGATCTGCGACAGTGATTATGCTGGCGTGACCGTGGGCGGACGCATTCTGTCGGTCGACAGCCTGACGCGAACGCTCACGCTGGACCGTGAGGTGGAGATACCGGCAGGCGGCAATGTTGTGCTGAGCCTGGTGGGCAGTAATGGCCAGCCTGTTACCGTCGCGGTCACCGCGCATCCCGCCCCGGATCGCGTGGCCGTCAGCCAGTTACCCGATGGCGTGACGGCGTACAGTGTGTGGGGGCTGAAACTGCCGGACCTGCGCCAGCGGCTGTTTCGCTGTGTGGCCATACGGGAAAACGATGACGGCACGTATGCCATTACTGCCGTACAGCATGTTCCGGAGAAAGAGAGCATCGTGGACAACGGGGCGACGTTTGATCCGTTGCCGGACACCAGTATCACGAATATGCCGCCTGCCGTGCAGCACCTGACCACAGAGATTCTGGCGGAGGATGGGCAGTATCAGGCGCGGGCGCGATGGGATACCCCGCGTGTGGTTAAGGGGGTTAACTTTTCCCTGCGCCTGACGGTGAAAGCGGAAGATAACAGCGACCGGCTGGCCAGCAGCCTGACCCTGACCGAAACGGAGCATACTTTCCGTAACCTGACGCCGGGACGTTACACCCTGACGGTGCGGGCGGTGAATACCCAGGGACAGCAGGGTGAGCCTGCCAGCACTGATTTCAGCATCGCCGCGCCCGCAGTACCTTCTTATGTTGAGCTGACTCCCGGCTATTTCCAGATAACTGCCACCCCGCGCCAGGCGGTATATGACCCCACGGCGCAGTATGAATTCTGGTTTACAGATATGCAGATTGCCGATATCCGCCAGGTGGAAACCGATGCGCGTTATCTCGGCACTGCGCTGTACTGGATTGCGGCCAGCAGCAGTATCAAACCCGGTAAGGATTATTACTTCTATATTCGGGCCGTGAACCAGGTCGGGAAATCGGCGTTCGTGGAGGCTAAAGGGCAGGCCAGCAACGATGCGGCGGGTTACCTGGATTTCTTCAAAGGGAAAATCACCGAAAGCCACCTGGGTAAAGAGCTGCTGGAGAAGGTGGAGCTGACGGAAGACAACGCCAGCCGGCTGGATCAGTTTTCGGAAGAGTGGCAGGACGCGAACGGCAAATGGAATGCCATGTGGGGTGTGAAGATAGATCAGACCAAAGACGGGAAGCACTATGTTGCTGGTCTGGGCCTGAGCATGGAGGACACGGAAGAAGGGAAGGTAAGCCAGTTCCTGGTGGCAGCAAACCGTATCGCGTTTATCGACCCGGCAAACGGTAATGAGACCCCGATGTTTGTGGCTCAGGGTAACCAGATATTTATGAACGAAGTATTCCTCAAATATCTGACGGCCCCGAGCATCACCAGCGGCGGGAACCCGCCGACATTTATGCTGACGCCTGATGGCAGGCTGACCGCTCGTAATGCGGATATCAGCGGTAATATCAGCGCGAATTCCGGCACCCTTAATAATGTGACGATAGCGGAAAACTGCACCATAAACGGGACGCTGCGGGCAGAGAATATTGTCGGCGATATTGTTAAAGCTGTGGGGCGGGCTTTCCCCGGAAGTGCTAATCACCCGAATGGAACCCTCACGGTTCAGATACAGGATGATCAGCGTTTCGACAGGCAAATAATCATTCCGTCCATCACCTTTGCAGGAAGAAAAGGAAAATCAGAGACAAGCAACGAGATATGGACAGACTGTGGGCTTGTAGTGAAGCACAACGGCAGAGAGATATATAACGCAACCCCGGAGATATCAGCGAGATCATTCAGCACAGTCCTTGATATGCCAGCCGGAGGTGGAAATGTGACCCTGAGCTTTACGGTGTCATCTATTGACGGTGGTGGTGGCGCCGGGGCTTCTATCAGCAGCCTGCTGGTTATCGTGGTGAAGAAGAACAGCAATGGTATCAGCATTCGCTGATGCCTGAATCCCAAAACGAGCGCTCATTCGGGCGCTTTTTTATTGCTGAAAACAAGAGGTAATGACATATGTCAGTACAAATTTCTGGCGTATTAAAAGACGGGGCAGGAAAACCAGTACAGGACTGCACTATTCAACTGATCGCTAAGAAAACCAGCCCGACCGTTGTTGTGGAGTTGATTTCATCCACTGTGACAGACGCTAACGGCCACTACAGCATTGAGGCTGAGCCGGGTTATTACAGTGTGTCATTGTTGCGGGAAGGTTTTCCTCCCTCAGTGGCCGGTGATATTTACGTGGCCCCGACCGTTGCCCCGGATACCCTGAATGCGTTTCTCGATGCGCCGAAGGATGCGGACCTACGTCCGGAGGTGATGAAACGCTTTGAGGAAATGGTACACCGCGTTGTGGATTTGAGCGGTGCAACAGAGAAGGATCGGGAACGCGCCGAACAGGCCGCACAGTCAGCAGCGCAGAGCAATGATGCGGCAGCATTGTCTGCAACGGCTGTGGCGGAGTCACAGCGCCTGGCGGCGCTCTCTGCCGATGCTGCTGATGTGTCTGCCCTATCTGCCACAGATTCTGCCCGGCAGACAGCACAGGACGTTCTGGCCAGCGGTGCAGATGCGGACAGTGCGGCAACGTCTGCACAGACAGCGACGGAACAGGCCGGAGTGGCAAAAACTGCCGCTGATACGGCACAGAAAGCGCAGCAGGCGGCAGGTGCTTCAGCACAGTCTGCAGCTGGAGGTGCCGAAAGTGCCGCCTCGTCAGCACAAACAGCGGGTGAGCATGCCGGTAATGCAGCCTTATCTGAAAATGCCGCGCGTGAAAGCGCCATCAGGGCCACGCAGGCGGCAGAACAGGGGGATCACAGCGCGGCAGCTGCGGCCCTGAGTGAGCAGCATGCCAGAGAGTCCAGCGACAAGGCCGCTAAATCAGAAGCTGAAGCAGCAACCAGTGCAGAAGCGGCATCAGCAAGTGAAGCATCAGCCCTGCAGGCAGCCGAAACGGCTGAGAACCAGAAAGATGCAGCCACTGAGAGCGCCACCCGCGCAGAACAGGCCAGAGATGAGGCCCTGACGCTGCGCGATGAAGCTCAGGAAAATGCCCTGAATGCCCGGAACAGCGCACAGGCTGCTGCTGCCAGTGAGAAAGAAAGTGGACAGGCAAGGGATGAAGCACAGCTTCTTGCTGAACAGGCCAGAAGTGCAGCCTCAAAAGCCGCCGCTGATACCATTAAAGAGATACAGGAAAGTGAAGACCTCAGTGGTCCGCCAGGTCCGCAGGGGCCAGCAGGTGCGAAAGGCGAAAAGGGTGACAAGGGAGACACCGGGTTAACGGGGGCAACAGGACCAATTGGCCCTGCGGGTCCGCAGGGACCGGCAGGAGCAAAAGGTGAAAAGGGGGACAAGGGAGACACCGGGTTAACGGGGGCAACAGGACCAATTGGCCCTGCGGGTCCGCAGGGACCGGCAGGAGCAAAAGGCGAAAAGGGTGACAAGGGAGACACCGGGTTAACGGGGGCAACAGGACCAATTGGCCCTGCGGGTCCGCAGGGACCGGCAGGAGCAAAAGGTGAAAAGGGGGACAAGGGAGACACCGGGTTAACGGGGGCAACAGGACCAACTGGCCCTGTAGGTCCGCAGGGACCAGCAGGTGCACCAGCTGGTGCTCTTCATGCTGTAGGTACGTTTGCGCTGGCATTTATGGAACCATCCAGAAATCCTTTGAATCCCGGTGTAAGTTTTGCAGGGAGTGGCTTACGGGTGTGTGGAATTCTAGCTAACAGCAATCGTGAAGCATCATTTTGTATCTGGGGTCCTAACCAAGCATACACTTTGCCGGGTACATGGCGTTCGTGTGGGACTATAAGCACTTCATCGAATGGTATATCTGGGTATAATTTTCAATATTATGCCGGTCTTTTTCAGCGAATTTCATAGCAGGAGATTGTATGAATATTGAGGACATTCAGGCTCCTGAGTGGGCGAATAAAGAACATACAGCAATTAACTGCAGGGTTAAATTTGCAGAGTTTGATGAGTTTCTGCCGTTCACTGCATGTCAGAATGATTTTGAGGAGCATGGACTCCGTATCTACAGCGAGCTTGAATCAGGAAAGTATGGACCTGTAGCCCCTTTTATTGTGACTGACAAGATGGTGGAGGATTTACGAAATCAGAAACTGACTGAAATCAGCAACTGGCGGGACGTTCAGGAAAACGCCAATATTATTTTTGAACTGGGCAATCGCCGGTGGGATGGAGGCAAAGCGTCGCAGGCGCGTCTTGCGCCCGTGGTTATGGCTGGCAGTGCAGGACAGTTACCGGAGGGATTCTTCTGGACGGATGCAGATAACCACGATGTTCCGGTGAATTTTGCGTTCCTGCAACAGCTTGAGGCGGCGATGATGCAGGCAATGGTGATACACGGTTTCAGAATTCACGAACGGCAGAGGCAGATGAAATCGGAGGTAGCGTTACTTACAGATGTTAATGCCATTGCTGAATATCCAGTTGGCTAGCGTGATAGGAAGTAATGTGCTGGTTCACCTTTCTAAACGTCTAAATGCCTGTAACAGCTAACATCTCACTTACGCTCGGGGTACTTGCTCCGTTTATGCTGATAAAGCAACTCATCGGCTTTCAGCATCGCCACTTCCAATGTGTCTCCTGGCAGCAGTTGATATGCCCCCCAGGAAAATGCCACCAGTTTATCCGGGTCAATCGCTAGTAATTGTTCCTGCGCCCGAGTAATAACATCATGGAATTTATTCAGAGAATAATCGATAAGAACAAGGAAGAACTCATCGCCCCCAAGCCGGATACCGTAGTCACTTTTACGAATGGCATTTCCCAGCGCCATCCCCAACATCTGTATCACTTTATCGCCCATATGGTGACCGAGAGAGTCATTTATTCTTTTGAGTCCATCACTGTCAATTGCGATGACCGTGACGAGGATACCTCTGTCAACGAGTGAGCGGATTTTATGTTTCAGCTCCGGTGTAATAACTTTTCTGTTATACAGTCCGGTCATCGCGTCCGTCACGTTATCCCTAGAAAGCAAAGTTTGTCTGATTAATTGTTTATGGGCATATCGGCATAATCCCCAGGTTCCGAGAAGATAAAGCACTAACAGCCATAAATTCGCAACAATAACGTAGATAGCATCTAGTTTCACATGCAGGGTGTAATACTGGGTAAGCGAGTCTTCATAACTGATCAAAGCATAAGATTTGATATATGGTTTATGGAAAATAATATGGCTTCCGGTTTCATTATCGGTGACATACAAAGAAAGGAATTGCCATAACAACGGACGATCGACTGTATTAAACGAAACCACCAGATCGTCAATGTTGATGTCTGTAATCATAATGCCTTTTACTTTATCACCCAGATATACCGGGGTAAGCATGCTGATAATATTATTGCGGGTATAGCCATCCTGATAAATATGAGACAGCGTAGTTTCTCCCTTTAGAAGATCTTTCAGGGCATTGTCATCAATCGAAATCGTGTGTGTGCTACGAGCGATATTGATGTTGCCATTATTACCCACGAGCCAGTTACTGAAGGTATAGTTGCGAGTATTAACTGGCTGATTAATATAAATATAGTTATGGACAAGATCTACATAGTATCTGATGTTCCTGAACATATAACCGGTATAATTTGAAAAGCTGTACTTTGACTGAGCTGCACGCTCAGCGGTGTGAATAACCGATAGTGCGCCAATGTCTCCCACCCATTCTTTACACGATCTATTGCGGGTTTGCAGGGTGCCGTCGAGGTTATTCCTGTTTTTCTTCAACAGATTGAATCCGTAAATATCACCCTCGATTTCAAGGCGCTGACATATTACTGCTCCTTCGGTATCGTCAGTGGGCGCATCGGCTATTCGGCGATAAAATTCCCGCGAAAGCCGGGTGGCAATATTCTGGTTAATGGACTCTTCATGGAAAAGCGCCGACTTCCCATTTTCAGCGACATACCCCATATAGCTCTGTAAATCTTTCGCTTCACGAACAGCCAGCGCGGCAAACAGTGAGGATGTGCAAACCACGATCATGACAATCGCACTGATATATTTTTGTCTGGACAAGATGGCTAATTCCCTGTTGTACCACCTGAAAATAATAGCAAGTGTAGCACCAAACAACGACATCTTAGCGGGTTATGCCTCCAGGGACAAAGCTTCCGCCCCTTCTGCAACACGCCAGAAGAGTAACCTGTTTGTGTCCCCCCTACATCGTCAACATAATTTTCCTGTGTTCATGCCGTCTTCCATACGCTGGTGATATTTACTGGCGTCTACCAGCGTAAAAACGTTGTCAATCACCGGGTCAGCCCGTCTTAGTGAAACTGGTTAACCAGCGCTTTTTAAAGTGATGAGACATCCCATGTTTACGTCATCGAACGCGATTTCAATACCGTGTTAATAATCTGGAGATGACGGTACAGCACTCGGTCCATCGGGATTTTCGCG
This sequence comes from Citrobacter sp. Cpo126, assembly GCF_030332445.1. NCBI lineage: Bacteria > Pseudomonadati > Pseudomonadota > Gammaproteobacteria > Enterobacterales > Enterobacteriaceae > Citrobacter > Citrobacter sp. Cpo126. The sequence goes on along the minus strand of NZ_JAOWHT010000036.1, from coordinate 44,082 downwards.
TTTTTAATGTCCTTCATAATGCCAGTCTACATCAGATGACCATCACAATTGAGTGTGTTCACGTGTCGTTCAAAATAAGGTGCGCCAATATTCTCGAGAATTACATTAATGCCCTTGTTATCGGTGATGCTGGTGGCAACTGCAGCAAAATCCTCTGTCATATAATCATTGGCTTGATCGGCACCCAGAGGGCGAACCCGACCGTGCTTTGCTGCGTTCGCAGTGGTGATTACCGTCGCGAAAGTCGAACGGTGGTCCCCACAACGTCGCCCCCTGAAAGCATCGGTACCGTTTCAATGGGTTTCAGTTAATCCAGATGGATCCGCGGTTACGAAGACCCCGGTAAGAGGGCTGCATTGTGCCAGAAGCGGACGTAGTCGCAAATGTAACAATCTGAAGGTGTTCTTCATTTAGAATGGCAGATGTAATAACAACAGCTAAGAGCTGAGGGATTAGCCCTGTATAACCTCTCGGTAGAGCAGAAAAACGCCAAGTAGTAGCATAATAATCCCAGATAAACGCCCGATAAAACGGGCCGCAGTTGGTCTTGCACTCAATATCAGACGTGCGCCAATACCAACAAACATATACACCACTGAACAACTCAATGTATGAACCATACCAAGAACAAATAGCTGTACTGAAATACTCCAACTAGCAGTAGCCATTGTGAAGGGTGGGAGGAAGGCAAGGAAGAACATAAAAGCCTTGGGGTTTAACCCACTAACCAGAGCCCCATGTAATGCGACGTTGTATCTACTCTCATTACGAAAAGTATTGTTCTGTGCCTCAGGTTCTGGTGGATTCAATAGCATCCTGCTACCCAACCAGATAAGGTAAAGTGCACCCGCGATCGTCAGTAGAAGCATCAGTAAAGGTTTTCCTGCAATGAGGATACCTATCCCGGCCGCCACAATGAGTGTCAGCATGACATAGCCAGTGAGAAGCCCAACTACGGCAGAAACTACAAATCTGCCTCGAATTCCCGCACTCATTGCATACGCCCAATCCGCTCCGGGAGTCAGCACGAACATCATAGAAAAGGCCCAGAATGAAAACAGTGCAGGTAACGTCATAACGCACCATCCTGATTCATTCTGCGGTTGGGTATAATTATATTTTTAAATAAACAATCAGTATCAAAGCGGCTATAAAAAAGTCGTAATGTCGAGTATTTCATTCAAATTTAGAAAAGTGAGTTAAAGAATATCGCAGGGAATTACAATCCCCTGCATAGATGAAACGTAAAGATGTAGTAATACATCTTCAGTTCCTTAAATTAACTATGAAGGGGTAACCCTTTAATTATCTTATCAACGACCTTTTTTGGCCCTCTGATGCCAAGTCCCACTAAATCGAGGTTGTTCGCATCTGCCGCCATAAATACTTCCCGGTTAGCCTCATCGTACCCGGTGGAGAACATTGCATGAATATAAGGGATGATCGTAACTTCCCGTTCCAGAGCTTTCCTGTGAACTGCCTGTAATTTTTCAAGTTCCCCTTGAAAAATCAGCATTGGCTGGCCGGACATGTTGCCGTAAGTACGACCTAGTGAATCAATATAGGGTGCCCCCATAATTTCAGGAGCAGATGAGGCGATTCCCGTTGCCAGAAATGCCACTACATTTAGTCGCTGCCATGCTGGTAAGTCATCTCTGACGATAAATGCAATTTTGGTATCAAACGTCATAAATAATAGTCCTGTCTGCGATACGAACAAGGCATGGTCGCATACTGACTTGTTATCAAGATAGAACGTTTGAGCAGTGCTTTTGATAGGAAGCTGGGGACATTCGATAAGCACGCCTGAACCAGCGCCCCAGATGGCTTTGATCGGCAAAACCTGTTTGCAACGCAACCATTGATGGAGAAATTCCGCTGGCTAAAAGTTGCCTGGCCGTGCGAAGGCGTAATCTGACAAGATAAGCGTGCGGGGACTGACCGAAGGCAGACTTAAATTGTCTGCTTAGTCTGAACCGATCAACTCCGCTTATATTGGCCAGTTCATCGAGTCCTGGATTACTGTCGAGATGAGCAATTAGATAATCCCTAACTCTGTTCATTCGAATTAATGAATCGTTAAATTCTACAGCTGGCTTAATATCGACATGGGGCATCAGGTGTGAAAGCAACAATTCCAGACTTTCATCCCGTGCAAGCCTTCCTTCATTGTGGTGAAGAGCATTAAATGCCTGCATAATCGACATAATTAGACCGCGATCATCTGTTAGGGTATTTTGAAAAGCTGCCTCTACTACTGAAACATCTTTAGTGCTGTGTTTTTGAAGATTTTCCGATACCCATTTTTGGGGGATATACAGCATGGAATACGTGAATCCATTTTCTTGCGCTGCATAACCATCGTGAACAGCCCCAGGCTCAATGAGGATAGCTTTACCAGGTGTGCTCGTATGTAATTCTCGGTGACAGCTGAACCTTTGGCTACCCTGAAGAGTAACCCCAAGAAGAAGCTCCTCATGGTCATGGCTGTCGTACGCATGGCCTTTAAAGTGTGCGTTTACACTTTCAATTCCCGTATCTGTATCACGACGAAAATCAATCCAGTCACCGGGCACGGGTATTTCAGTTCTTCCAGACATAAAAACCTGACGAATTCAGCAGGACATAGTGCCTACAGTATACATTCTGGCTTGGTAATCGATACCTAAAGCATGCAGAATGAGAGTCATTCGCACAATGTCTGCTATTCGCTCAAAGCAGACGTTTTTTCCCTGTCGGATCGTACATCAACGCATAGGTTCTATTAACTCTGGACCTTGATTCTTAATATTCCCGACGGCACGCGTCACGGCGTGCCATATAAATTTATCAGCCGGCACAGAACCGTCGGCTACGATGTCCTCTGCTTCTTTCCCTCCTACATCTTGCCTAAGCCATTCGCGAGCGGCTTCTGGTGACAGAACCAGCGGTTGCCTGTCGTGAATATCTACCAGTCCTTTGTCGGCAGCAGCCGTTACTATCAGGAATCCTTCTGCTTCATCTCCACGTTCGAATGGTGTGCTGCCGAACGCAGCCATGAATATCGGCTGGCCATCGGCCCGATGAATGAAGTAGGGCTGCTTCTTGTCATCTTCCTTTTTCCACTCAAACCAGCCATCAGCAAAGCAAATTGCGCGACCATGCTGCCAGAGTGGTTTAAACATTCTGCTGGTGGCCGCAGTTTCAGATCGTGCATTAATTAGCGGCGGCTTATCCCACCATCCTGGAGCATATCCCCATAGAACAGGGTCAAGGTGCAACTGTTCATCACGCTCGCTAAGCAGCAGAACTTTGGTGCCTGGCGCCACGTTGAATCGCCCGATCGGTGCAGGGTCATATGGGATATCACGTTCAGCTTCTTCAGCGAGCAGGGCGAGATAGTCCTCGCGTGTCATTGACTGTGAAAAGCGTCCACACATAGAAACCTCCAGCCAACTGTCAGACTGAAAGTATAGGATATTGAGTAGAACGATAGGATTTGAAGCTCCACACCACCAATATTCCATTATGGCTTTTAGCTTCTCGAGGTTGCTACATGGCCGATAGAACACTACCCATTTTTACTTTTTTTGGGGGCAAATTTGGGGGCAAAAATTAGTTTGGGGCATGATTTGGGGCGATGAAATGACTCATATTGCCCGCAATTGTCCAAGACGGTTTTTTATTAACTGATTGATTTTATGATAATTAACTGTATTTTCTGAATTTACAAAATCAATTTTATAGTCTAACGCTGATTATGTGGCTGTGGGGATAAACATTTAATAAACCGGGCAAAGGGATAATCTCGTGGGCAATAAAAAAGCCGGAAACGCTGATGCATTCCGGCTTACTACGATATGAACGAAATACCGGAACAGGTGCAAGCGCGCTCCGGCATCAAACAGATTACTTCAGTTCATCAACCATGGTGATGGCACGACCAATATAATTGGCAGGCGTCATTGCTTTCAGGCGAGTTTTCTCTTCTTCCGGCAGCGCCAGACTGTCGATAAACTGCTTCATACCTTCGGCGTCAACGCGCTTACCGCGGGTCAGCTCTTTCAGCTTCTCGTACGGCTTCTCAATACCGTAGCGACGCATCACGGTCTGAATCGGCTCTGCCAGAACTTCCCAGTTATGATCCAGTTCATCCAGCAGATGATCGCGGTTCACTTCCAGTTTGCTCACGCCCTTCAGCGTGGACTGATACGCGATCAGCGCATAGCCAATACCTACGCCCAGGTTACGCAGAACGGTAGAGTCAGTCAGGTCACGCTGCCAGCGGGAGACCGGCAGTTTGCTTGCCAGATGCTGCAGTACCGCGTTAGACAGACCCAGGTTACCCTCGGAGTTTTCGAAATCAATGGGGTTAACTTTGTGCGGCATGGTGGAAGAGCCGATTTCACCCGCGATGGTTTTCTGTTTGAAATGGTTCAGCGCCACGTAACCCCAGACATCGCGGTCAAAGTCGATCAGGATAGTGTTGAAACGGGCGATGCAGTCAAACAGCTCGGCAATGTAGTCGTGCGGCTCAATCTGCGTGGTGTACGGGTTCCACTGGATGCCCAGCGAGGTGACAAACTCTTCGCTGAACTGATGCCAGTCAACTTCCGGGTAAGCAGCGATGTGGGCATTATAGTTACCGACTGCACCATTGATCTTACCAAGAATTTCAACCTGGTTGAGCTGACGATACTGACGCTCCATACGGTAAGCCACGTTAGCCATTTCTTTGCCTAGCGTAGACGGGGTGGCTGGCTGACCGTGGGTACGGGAGAGCAGAGGAATATCGCGATACTGAACAGACAGATCTTTCACCGCGTCGATAAGCTTACGCCAGTACGGCAGAACCACTTCGTCGCGTGCGGTTTTCAGCATCAGCGCGTGAGACAGGTTGTTGATGTCTTCTGAGGTACACGCAAAGTGGATAAATTCGGAAACAGCATGCAGTTCCGGAATATCCGCCACTTTCTCTTTCAGGAAATACTCAACTGCCTTCACATCATGGTTGGTCGTACGCTCAATGGTTTTGATGCGCGCAGCATCTTCTTCATTGAAGTTAGCGACGATCGCATCAAGGAAACCGATTGCGTCGGCAGCAAAAGCAGGAACTTCCTTGATCGCTGCGTGCGCGGCCAGTTTTTGCAGCCAGCGTACTTCAACCTGTACACGGAATTTCAGCAAACCGTATTCGCTGAAAATCCCGCGCAGCGCGCTGACTTTATCGCCGTAGCGTCCATCGACAGGGGAAACGGCGGTCAGTGAGGATAATTCCATAGATCACAACTCCGGGGTTAAATGAGCAAGAATTTGTTTTGCCTGAGTCGTCAGGCGATTACGAGAAAACATGAGTTGCAGACGGCCTCCACCAACCTGATGCCAGAGCACGGCAGCACGGATGCCAGCCAGCAGCGAAGCGCGTACTTTAGCCTGTACTTGTGGGCTCTGAAGGATAGCCGGGGAACCCGTGACCTGAATACGCGGGCCGAGTGGGCTGATGACGTCAACATAAATGCCAGCCATCGCACTCATCAACGTTTCTGACTGCAAATCAAAATGGTCCAGTTGGCGCTGCAAGCCGCTGATACGGTCTCCCAGCGTGTCCATAGCGCCCTTGGCCGCTGACAGCTTACGTTCCAGCACCATCAGGCTTAGCGTATAGCGGGTGAGTTCCGCATTCAGTCCCTGACGACTGCTGGCGTTCAGCACGCCAAGCAGCGTTTCTAGGCCAAGACGCAGGTTGGCTTCGCTGCCGCCAAACACGCCCAGCGTAGAGCTGGGATTCATGTCGATGACACTGTTCAGTGAAACGTGTAATGCATCGGCATCACAATGCCCCTGGTGCGCCAGTTCCTGCACCAGGCGTGCCGACTGACAAATGCCTGCCAGGGCGAGGGTGATGTCATAATAATTCTTTGCCACGTTCACTGCTTCCTTGTATCAAATGTGTAAGTAATTATACCGGCAGAGGCAATCGTTGTTCGATAATGCCGCCGCCGAGGCACACTTCGCCATTGTAAAAAACAGCCGACTGGCCCGGCGTGACCGCCGCGACTGGCTCGTCGAAAATGACTTCAATACGCTCAGCATCCAGTGCCTTAACGGTGCACGGAATGTCGGTCTGACGATAGCGGGTTTTCACCGTGCAGCGCATGGTGCCGGTGAACGGTTCGCGATCGACCCAATGCAGCTGTTGCGCCACCAGGCCAACGGACATCAGACGTGGATGTTCATGACCCTGAGCGACAACCAGAATGTTATTCTCAACGTCTTTATCCACCACATACCATGGATCTTCTGTCCCTTCTTTCGTTCCGCCAATACCCAGACCTTTACGCTGACCCAGAGTGTGGTACATCAGCCCCTGATGCTGGCCAATCTCTTCGCCGTCAACGGTGATGATTTTGCCTGGCTGAGCCGGCAGGTAGCGACCAAGAAATTCACGGAACTTACGTTCGCCGATGAAGCAGATGCCGGTGGAGTCTTTTTTCTTGGCCGTAATCAGACCAAGATCTTCGGCAATTTTACGCACCTGCGGTTTTTCCAGTTCGCCGACCGGGAACAGGCTTTGTGCGATTTGCTCATGGCCGAGCGTATAGAGGAAATAACTCTGGTCTTTATTGCTATCGAGCCCACGCAGCAGGCGGCTTTTGCCGTCAACATCCGCGCGACGCACGTAGTGACCGGTGGCGATGTAATCGGCACCTAAATCTTCGGCGGCAAACTCAAGGAAGGCTTTAAACTTAATTTCTTTATTGCACAGAATATCCGGGTTTGGCGTACGGCCCGCTTTGTACTCTTCAAGGAAAAGTTCAAAGACGTTGTCCCAGTATTCTGCGGCAAAGTTGACGGTATGCAGTTCAATGCCGAGTTTGTCACAGACAGCCTGCGCATCCGCAAGGTCGGCGGCCGCTGTGCAGTATTCCTCGCCATCGTCCTCTTCCCAGTTCTTCATGAACAGGCCTTCTACCTGATAGCCCTGTTGTTGTAACAGCCAGGCAGAAACGGAGGAATCGACACCGCCGGACATGCCGACGATCACTTTTTTTGGGCTTTCAGACATAGGAATACTCACGACATTGAACTTCAAGGCGGCATATTCTAGCACGCAGCCCTTTACTTGGCACCCTCTGTAAACGGCCAGTTAAATTCGCCGATCATGGCCAGTGGGTAGCGCTGTCCGCTCTGATAACAGCGAATACTCTCCGCAACCAACGGCGAACGCAGGTTTGGCGCAGAGAAAATCTCTTCTGCGCTGACCCAACGACAGCAATCTATATCGCTGTCATGGGGTTCTGTAGCGCACATATTGGCAAGCTCGATAGAGAAAAGAAAACGCAAAAAGGGCGTTCTGTCTGGCGCAATCCATTGATGCATACGAATGAAATGCTGTGGCTGCGCTTTAATGCCCGTTTCTTCCCACAGTTCGCGTGCTGCGGCTTGCACCAGCGTTTCATCGGCTTCCAGGTGTCCTGCAGGCTGATTCCACAAGGCTTTGCCATTGATCGTTTCTTCAACGACTAAGAATTTATCTTCTGCATGCACAATGCAGGCGACCGTGACGTGCGGTTTGAACATGTTTTCCCCTTATTCCTCAGCAAAACCTTCGGTAACATCTGGCCAGCTAATTTCACCGCTGGCCTTGTCGATACTGATATAAGCCACGGGAGGTGACGTTTGTGGGTCGGCCCCTCCACGGCACAATGCGGTTTGATGATCCTCGCGCACGATAATCTCAATGGCCTTTTTAGCATTCCAGCTTTCATAAAAGATACATTGGTGGTCGTGACGTAGCCCAAGGGTGGCGACTCTCGTTGCCTTTTCTGTCGACAGCGGGTTGATGTCGTCGCGATAGTGGTCACCGCTGTTTATAGCCTGTAACTGCGACTTTTTTAACCAGCCGCGTATGATTTGGCGATCGGTGGTGTAATAGACCGCTTCCATAAAATCATCGTTGGATTGTTCTTGTACAGAGACGAGGTCGCCGGGCACTAAAAATACGGACGGGCTGCGACACTGTTCGGTTGGCATCGCATAGAACCATGCGCGGGTGTCTCCTGTTACCTGATAGTGGTTTGCGGAGGAGGAGGGTAAGAACCCGCGCTGCGACATCGCTTTATTTGCCCATGTCTGGCAAGACGCGCTTACTGCAAGCGGACTGGATAACGGCGTTAATCCATCTACCGAGACCCAGCCGGTGGCGAAGACTCCTTTAGCGTCCCGATAACGTACGTAACGATAAGGCTCATCTTTGGAAAGCATGCCCGTGCTTTTGTAGCGCTGTGAACTCCTGAGTACCTCGACGGTGTCGCCATTGACCATGAACGCGGGGAGTTGACACTCTGTTGCTGGTGCAGAATAGAAATGCAGGCGTGAGTCGGTTTTTACTTTGGCAGACTCATAAAGATAGTTTGCCTCTCCGGCTGCTGTTCCGGCAATTGTCTCACAGTCCAGTTTTGCTGAACAAAACGGTGAAACCCCGAGCAGGATGAATGCTGCAAAAAGCTGCTTATCCATATTTTTCATGCTTCCCTGTTAACACTCACGTTAAACCGTACGGCTACGATTTCAGTTCCCGCCACTCGCCGTTAGCAAGATTTTCCAGCGTGTAATCCCCCATGGCATAGCGGATGAGGCGCAGCGTAGGAAATCCAACATGCGCTGTCATACGACGTACCTGACGGTTGCGGCCTTCATATAAGGTAACTTTCAACCAGCTGGTGGGAATGTTTTTCCTTTCCCGAATCGGTGGATTTCTCGGCCACAGCCATACGGGTTCCTCTACTACTTCAATGCCTGCGGGTAGAGTGGGGCCATCATTGAGCGTTACTCCGTTACGCAGGGCGTCCAGCGCTTCTGCTGTCGGCTCGCCTTCAACCTGGACGTAATAAATTTTCCCGGTACGCTTACCGGGTTGCGTTAACCGCGCCTGCAGCGCGCCGTCATTGGTCAGCACCAAAAGCCCTTCGCTGTCCCGGTCGAGTCGGCCCGCCGCATAAATTCCCGGCACGGGAATAAAATCTTTTAACGTGCTTCTGCCAGCCTCGTCAGTAAATTGTGGCAAAACATCGTAGGGTTTATTGAACAAAACCACGCGTTTTGGCTGGTTTTCTTTACGCTGCTTAGTGACTTGTCGTGAGCTGAATCGCTCAACCCGGTGATTTCTAAAAGAAGTTTTTTGCATGGTATTTTCAGATTATATCAATTGCCGCATTATAGCCTAAGAACGAGTGTCTTTCATGGCGGCGAACAATAGGGTAGTATTGACACGCTCATTACAAATCATTAACAAAAAGTTGCTCTAACGCATCCGTGTAGCAGGACGCAAACGCACATGCAGCGTGATGACAGACGAGCAGAACCAGAAGCGCTCGAAGGAGAGGTGAATGGAAAGCAAAGTAGTTGTTCCGGCGGAAGGTAAGAAGATCACCCTGCAAAACGGCAAACTCAACGTTCCTGAAAATCCGATTATCCCGTTCATTGAAGGCGACGGTATCGGCGTTGATGTAACCCCACCGATGATCAAAGTTGTCGATGCTGCTGTCGAGAAAGCCTATAAAGGCGAGCGTAAAATCTCCTGGATGGAAATCTACACCGGCGAGAAATCCACTCAGGTTTATGGCCAGGACGTCTGGCTGCCTGCTGAAACCTTAGATCTGATTCGTGAATATCGTGTTGCCATTAAAGGCCCTCTGACCACCCCTGTTGGCGGCGGTATTCGCTCTCTGAACGTAGCTCTGCGTCAGGAACTTGACCTGTATGTCTGCCTGCGTCCGGTGCGTTATTATCAGGGCACACCAAGCCCGGTTAAACACCCTGAACTGACCGACATGGTCATCTTCCGCGAAAACTCCGAAGACATCTACGCGGGTATCGAGTGGAAAGCTGACTCTGCCGATGCTGAGAAAGTGATTAAATTTCTGCGCGAAGAGATGGGCGTGAAGAAAATCCGCTTCCCGGAACATTGCGGCATTGGTATCAAACCGTGTTCTGAAGAAGGGACTAAACGCCTGGTGCGTGCAGCGATTGAATACGCCATCGCCAACGATCGTGATTCAGTTACCCTGGTACACAAAGGCAACATCATGAAGTTCACCGAAGGCGCGTTCAAAGACTGGGGTTACCAGTTAGCGCGTGAAGAATTCGGTGGTGAACTGATCGACGGCGGTCCATGGGTGAAAATCAAGAACCCGAAAACCGGTAAAGAGATCGAGGTTAAGGACGTTATCGCCGATGCGTTCCTGCAACAGATCCTGCTGCGCCCGGCTGAGTATGACGTGATTGCCTGTATGAACCTGAACGGTGACTACATCTCCGATGCGCTGGCCGCACAGGTGGGTGGTATTGGTATCGCGCCGGGTGCAAACATTGGTGACGAATGCGCTCTGTTCGAAGCAACCCACGGTACTGCACCGAAGTATGCAGGTCAGGATAAAGTGAACCCAGGTTCCATCATTCTGTCTGCTGAAATGATGCTGCGCCACATGGGTTGGGTAGAAGCGGCTGACCTGATTGTTAAAGGTATGGAAGGCGCGATTAACGCGAAAACCGTAACCTATGACTTCGAACGTCTGATGGACGGCGCTAAGCTGCTGAAATGTTCAGAGTTTGGTGACGCGATCATCGAAAACATGTAATCCAGATACTGGGTTGTATGAGAACGGGAGCCGAGTGGTTCCCGTTTTTTTTACCTGCAAAATACTTTCCTGGCGCTCATACTATTAAACTCATTTAAATAGCACTGAAGATCAAATTTTTATCTTTGCCATTACAATTTTATTTTTTGATAAAAATATCCATGGCTGTCAATATTTCTTTATTTAACTCTATTCGGGTATGAGAACTAACTATAATTGAGTGGTGTTTGTATCTTATTGATTATCAGATGGGAAATAATCATTTTAACAATAAGGAAAATATCGGGAATATGTAAAAGGAAGAAGCGTTTTAAGATTTTTTACTCTAATTTTAAATCCATTTTTATCAGCGTGTTATGACAGTTGATTATTCTGAATATTAGTAATGTCCAAAAAAGAACATTTTCTCCGATTGATGTTTTTTTACCTTTCTGTTTTTCTGTTGGCAACATGCTTGAGAAATAAAACTCAAAGCATGATTCCTTATTATGTGTGTTACTTACTATTAGTTGATGATGAAAATGGTTATTAAAATGCTAAGTTTAAAAACAGGTTTAGTGGCTGTTACATTATGTTTTGCTATGACAGTTTATGCAGGAGAAAGCGTAGTCACCGGCGGTTATGTACATACCCGGACAGATGGACAGAACCTTAATGGTTTTAACGCTAAATATGGTTATACCCCAGATGAGAGTGATTTTGGTGTTATGACATCCTTAACCATTTCAGCAAATGATGATAATGATATAGATCGTGGTTATGGTTCTGCATTAGTCGGCGCAAGTTATAAAGTAAATGATGTGGTAAAACCTTATGTAATGGCGGGTATTGGGAGAGGTGCGATCAAAGCTAATGGTGAAACTGACACTTCTACAGGTTTTGCCTATGGCGCTGGTATTCAGTTTACCCCCATTGCAGGTTTCACTGTTGATGCAGGCTATGAAGGTTCTAAGGTCTTTGGCGCACAAGCTAATAGTATTGTAGTCGGCGCCGGCTGGAAATTCTAAGGTTATTTATATGAATAAATTAATGATAATATTGGGTGCGTTTTCTGCTGTTTCCTTGATGTCTGGTTGTGTATCAGAAGAACAACGCTTAGCAAAGTGCGAAGCGAAGGGAATTAGCCGTGATGTTTGTTATCACGAAGAAAAAGAATATTGGAATAATTACAGTGCTAATATGAGTCGACTGCAGGCAGCTAATACACAAGCGGATGCTTTCAAAGAGGCTATGAGTGATCACAAGAAACATAAGCATCATGATGACGATTAATATTTAAGAACACGCACATACGGTCTTGAGTGCTTATGTTCTTGATATTTTAATCATCTATTAATTATTCAAATGGTTATGCTCAGGCATCACTCTCAAAAGCGTATTATCCTTCTGTATATAGTGATGAAATAATGCAGCGCCGGCATGGGCTGCAATTAGAAAGTAGCAGATATCGGCGAACTGACTTCCCCCAAAGCCAGAGTTTTTTATGATAACCATGGCCTTACTTTGGTTTGAGAAAAACGCTTCATCTGCTGTGTGCAATTATTCTTTTGCTGAAAGTTTGTACGGAAATACATGTAGAGCATTAGCTGCTATGGGGTAAACGCCCAGGCCTTCTGTTCTGGCTTTGATTTCCTCGAAAGAGAGTGAAGGGGAGGGTTCTCGTCCGCCCCACAGATTAATGCCTTCAGGAACATCGTCCCGGCTGTACTCCTCGGCGATCTCGATGGTTCCGCCACTATTCAATTCGATGACAACGCTTTTTCCGTCAACAGGAATCAGGTGCCCGTCATTGTCAGTGATAAAGATTTTCATTTGATTACCTCTTATTAGTGCATTCCTATGATAGCAAAATTGGATGAGGTGCAACGCCGGTTTTGTACTGCAAATTTCAGTAATGATTTTATCAATAAATTAGTAAGTTACGTTGTTATTGAGGAAATGTGACTGGGCGCATGGCGGCTTTTGTTTCTGTCTACCATGCTCTGTAGATATAAATTAGAACACGTCAATGCTCATCGCAACGACCGATCGGCTTTCACCACAGGATATGAGAATGCGCAAAGCACTTTTACCGGTAACTGCTGCGGTGTGTCTTTTTTTAATCGGTGTTTTTATTCTTAATATGCAGCTTTGGTATTCATCTTCGATGGAAAACCTCGGGGGGGCCAGATATGCCGCGAAAAATATGGATAACATACTTGATGAAGCTTTCCAGGCAACCCGTACCGCTATGAACATCGCTGAAAAAAAATGCGATTTGGAGGGGCAATACCAACTTGGAACCGAAGCTGCGCTCCGACCCCATTTGCGAACGCTGATCATTATTCGACAGGGGAAGGTTTGGTGTACATCTTTGCCGGGTAATCGGATATTACTTAAGCATATTCCCGTTATAGCTGATACTAATTTACAACTGACTCCCGCAAGCAATACCGAGAATGAAATACCTGTTCTGCTGTATCAAACACGTTTTCACACAGGCCGTATCATCGTCACCATAAGTGGCGTGCATATCCGAGGGGCAATGAATGTCCCGTTAGCGGGAGTAACGTACTCGTTGCTTGTGGGTGACGCAGCACTCGGTTTATTGGGCGATGTAAAAACCGTTACAACAAGCGCACGTGCGTCTGGTCAAGTTAATTCCGCAAAGTATCCGTTCAGTATTATTTATAATAAACCGCCACTGTTTAGTGCAAAAAGACTGGTTACACAGGGTTCAGGGATTCTGGTTTTTATCCTGTTAATGTCTTTTGCAGCCGCTTATGCCATTGATAAGTATCTGAACAAGAACGATACCCCTGAAGAAACGTTGCGCAGGGCGATAGTAAAAGGAGAGATCGTGCCTTTTTATCAACCTATCGTAAATGGTCGCGAGGGGACGTTACGCGGTGTTGAAGTGCTGGCCCGATGGAAACATCCAAAAGCCGGGTATATTTCTCCTGCTTCCTTTATACCTGTAGCGGAAAAATCAGGCCTGATAGTGCCACTAACTCAAAGTCTGATGAGGCAGGTCGCTGCGAATATGAACGCCATTGCCAGCAAACTGCCATCCGGCTTCCATGTCGGCATTAACTTCAGCGCATCCCATATCACATCCCCTACATTCGTGCAGGAGTGCCTGCATTACAGGGATAGCTTTAACCGCGATGACCTCAATCTGGTAATCGAAGTTACTGAGCGCGAGCCGTTAGATGTGGATGAAGATCTTGTGCAGAGGCTCAATATCCTGCATGAGAATGGCTTTGTGATTGCGCTGGATGATTTTGGTACGGGCTATTCTGGGCTTTCTTATTTGCATGACCTGCACATTGATTACATTAAAATCGATCAGAGCTTTGTGGGAAGGGTAAATGAGCTTCCCGATTCAACCCGAATTTTGGATTGTGTTCTCGATTTGGCGCGCAAGCTGTCTTTAAGCATCGTTGCTGAAGGGGTTGAAACGAAGGCTCAGCTTGATTATCTCAACAAAAACAACATTGTTTTCCTGCAAGGGTACTATTTCTATAAACCAGTAACCTTCACTGAGTTCGTCATGATTCTGCTGTCAAAGCCTAAAGTGAAGGTTTTTGTCGAATAAATACAAGATAACCTAATTGATGAAAAGTGAGCATGAAATCTGCTTCGGTAGCAAAAATCCGACGATTATCTTTATCGTGAGGCAAATCTCGGATTCTGTTATTTAAAATCTATACCCTTATCGATGTGGTGGTTATTTGTGTTTTCATATACAGCAACTGGATAATGGTATGGCAGATATAACATTCGCGATGGAGCGTGATTCAAGTCACAAAGCGGCGAAAAATAAGTTGGATGTGCGAAGCAAAGCGAAGAACACAAATCGCAATCAGCTTGCGATTGCCGCAGTCCTGTTTTTAGGCGGTATCGTCGGGATTATTGTTTTGGCATTATATCTAATGGTGCAGGAAGGGGTATTTCTGTATTAATTGTTTAAATATTCTTATATGTTAAAATAAGATGATGATTATATCTTGTGTCTTCTCTCAATAATATTCTGCTGGTCGGGGTATTAGTGTGCCCCGACCAACAGGATCTTATAAAATTAGAACTGATAATTTAAAGACACCCAGTAGTTACGACCAGGGTTTACGTATCCGGTAGTGGATTGTGCAGTCTGATAATAATCACCTGCGTAGGTACTATTACGCCCCACCTGGTACAATTTGACCTCACTAAAGTCTTTATCCAGCACGTTATTAACCGCCGTATTAAGCGTCAGATCTTTAGTCAGCTTATAAGACATCCCCATATCGACAACGGTCCAGGCTTTTAAATCAGCGCCTTTATCGTCATAGACGGCCTTTTGTACCGCGCTAAGGTTGTCGTAATTTTCGGTAAAGCGTGGGGCTTTGCCGCGATAACGTGCGCTGAGCCAGGCGTTCATATCTTCCGTTGCCTGCCAGTTCAGGCGGGCGTTAGCCATATGTTTTGGGGTGTAACTTAATGGCGCGCCTTTATTGTCACCATCTTTTTGCTTGCTCTGAGTGTAGGTGTAGTTGAGAGATAGGGTCAGCACATCCGACCATAGAGGGAAGGTGCTGGCAAATTCAACGCCATCGGTCCTCGCCTTGCCGCTGTTGGTATAGCTGTTGGTATTATCATCGATAGAATATGAGACAATTTTATTTTTGTATTCGGTATAGAAGCCGGTAATGTTGGCGTTAAGCCCGGTGTCGTTCTCGTAATACAGCCCGGTTTCGTAGCTGATACTTTCCTCAGGTTTGAGGTCCGGGTTACCGACCGTATTCACCGTTCCCTGTGCGGTTACACCGCTGATCCCGTTATGCAACTGGCTTAGTGATGGTGCTTTATAACCTGTCGTTACGCCGCCTTTGAGCGTCCAGTCGTCGGAAACGTCCCAGACCATATAGGCACGCGGGCTGAGATGACCGCCAAAGACATCGTTATGCTCATAGCGTGTTCCTGCGGTTAAGGCCAGCGAGTCGAGAATATGCCATTCATCTTCCGCATAAGCTGCCCACGTTTTTTGATGGAACGTCTCGCCGGTATTGGCCAGTACCACACCATCTTTCATCCGTGCATCCCAGTATTCTCCGCCAAGGGTTAAGAGGTGTGAATCACCTAATGGCGTCAGCAGCACTGAGTCAAGAATGACGTTGGTGTTCTTCAGTTCACGCGCGTCACCGGCCCGGCCTGCGTTCTCTGGTGTGAGTGCGGAAGATACCAATTGCCGGCCTTTGTTTTCGGTTTCATTCCAGCCGAGGGAGGATTTCCAGGTGCCGAACGTTAAGGCTGTATCGTGGCCGAGGGTCACTTTGTTACGCTCATAGCGTAGCGTTTTATCATACCCCCCTGTCAGGTTGCCCAACTGCCCATCATCGTTGTCATAGCGCTGTCTGGCGGAGTCGAGATCTAACCACAGCGTATTGTTCTCATTGGTTTTCCAGTCGAGGCGCGTGCCAATATTATAGTTTTCCGATTCGGTAGGATAAGGTACGCGGGTGGAGGCGGTATCGCTGAGGGAGGTGACGCTGGAACCCTGACGCTGGGTTGTGCTCCCCCGAACCTGCATATCCAGTACGCCCGCAATCAACGGGCCGCTTGACCAGAAGTTGGCGACCGTACTGTTACCCCATTTATTACTCTCTTGCAGGTTAACGCCGGTATTGATGGAAGTGCTCCATTTATCGGTGCTTTTTTTGGTGATGATATTCACCACGCCACCGATTGCGTCGGACCCATAAAGCGTCGACATCGGGCCGCGGATCACCTCAATATGATCGATCGCCGCCAGCGGGGGCATAAAGCTGGTATTCATGGCAGAGAAACCGTTTGGCGTTACGTCGCTGCTGCCGTTTTGACGAATACCGTCAATCAGGATCAAGGTATAGCTGGCAGGCATGCCACGGATGCTGATCTCCAGACCGCCGGTTTTACCGGTGCTGCTTTCAACATCTACCCCTTCAACAGAACGCAGGGCTTCACCTAAGTCATTATATTTATTGGTTTGTAACTCTTGCTGCGAAATAACAGAGACGCTGGCTGCGGCATTGGTGATTTTCTTTTCATAACCGGAAGCGGTTACCACCATGACATCTTCAGCAAATACCAGGGGGCTGGAAAATCCTAAACAGGACAGAACGACAGAGGCAACAGGTTTTAAACGCATAGTCAAACTTCCTTTGTTAAAAATTCAAAGGCAGTAAGATAATTGATGGAAATGATAATACAAATAATTATCATTACAAATTTACATAACTTGTCACTTCTGGTGTTTTTCTTGAATAAATATACATAAATTGTCATGAATTTTAGATAAGGAATTAGCAGGAAGGGCCAATGGTCCGCATAGGAAATTATTAGTTCGGGATTAATATTCCTGTGAATAAATGGCGAGGGATTAATCTATTTTCTGAGATTCACATCGTACTCATAACGGAGTATCAGAAAAAAGTATGATAATTTTAGAAAATCGTCATACTTTTCTGCGCCGCATCATTTTTTTCATCATTTCTGTCCGCCATAATCCCTTCCCCAGGAGACTGCTTAACGACGGTAAATCGTTATGCAGCATAAAAATAACGTAAATCTGGATAACATAATGATCAAAGGCAAGCTGGCACTGCTTACGTGCGCATTGACTCTCGCATTAACCTCACCACTTCTTGCCGCGCAAAATGCGAGCGAAGGGCAGACGTTAAAACTGGCAATTGGACCAGAACCAACGGAAGGGTTTGACCCGATGCTGGGCTGGAGTCATGGCAGCTATTTGCTTTTACATGCACCATTATTAAAACAAAATGCAGATATGAGCTGGGGAAACCTGCTGACGGAAAAAGTAGAGACCAGTGCAGACGGCAAAATCTGGACGTTGACGTTAAAACCTGACCTTAAATTCTCTGATGGTTCCCCGCTAACCGCTGAAGATGTGGTGTTCACCTATAACAAAGCAGCAAAAAGCGGCGGCAAAATCGACATGGGAAACTTCACCCATGCCAGCCTGAAAGATAACCGTACGGTAGAAATTACGCTAAATAGCCCACAGAGCACCTTTGTGAATGTGCTGGGTTCTTTGGGTATTGTTCCGGCGAAACGGTATGACGAAAAAACATTTGCCAAAAATCCGATTGGCGCGGGTCCTTATCGGCTGGTGAGTTTTCAGCCGGGACAGCAGTTGATCGTGGAGGCTAACCCCTGGTATGCCGGTAAGAAAAATGATTTCAGTAAGCTGGTGTTTGTCTTCCTTGATGAAGATAACGCTTATGCCGCAGCGCGCAGTGGCCAACTGGGACTCGTACGTATCGCGCCGTCGATGGCGGTCGCTCCTCAGCAGACAAATTTGAAACTTTGGGTACGCGATAGCGTGGAAAACCGGGGCATTGTGTTCCCGATGGTTCCTGCAGGTAAAAAAGACGCCAATGGCTATCCGATTGGGAACGATATCACTGCCGATGTTGCCATCAGGCGCGCCATCAACTATGCAATCGACCGTAAGCAGCTTGCCGATCAGGTCATGGAAGGTCATGCGATTCCTGCGTATAGCGCAGTGCAAGGGCTGCCATGGCAGGGGCAATCCGTTGCGTTCAAAGATGGCGATAGCGAAAAAGCACGTACGATTCTGGAAGAAGCCGGCTGGAAGGTGGGTAAAGATGGCGTACGAGTGAAAGACGGCAAAGAGGCTCGACTGACTTTATGGTACGCCAGCGGTGACAGTACGCGCCGGGATTTAGCCGAAGCTGTTCGCGCAATGCTGGAACCGGTGGGCATTCAGGTATCACTACAGTCAGGAAGCTGGGAAACCGTTGAACGTCACATGCATGCGAACCCGACGTTATTTGGTTGGGGAAGCCTGGATCCGATGGAGCTTTTCCATCATTACAGTAATCAGGCCGCGGGCGTGGAATATTACAACCCAGGTTATTACAGCAATCCTGTTGTTGAACAGCACCTTAAACAGGCTATCGACGCCCCAGACTGGCAAAAGGCGTTACCTTTCTGGCAACAGGTGGAGTGGGATGGTAAGCAAGGGGCTGGCGTGCAGGGCGATGCTGCCTGGGCATGGCTGCTGAATATTCAGCACACTTATCTGGCAAATCCGTGTATTGATTTAGGCAAAGGCGCACCGGAGATTCACGGTAGCTGGTCACTGCTCAATAATTTGGACGAATGGACCTGGACCTGCCGTTGATGAAGTCTGTTGTGGGCCATTTTCTACGGCTGATTGTGCTATTAGTGCTGGTTGCGGCTGGCACTTTTGTGCTGCTCAGTTTTTCTCCAGTCGATCCGATTCGCGCTTATATCGGCAACGATCTCCTGCATGTGCCGCCGGAGCAATATGCACGCATTGCTGCTCGCTGGGGATTGGACCAGCCGCTATGGGAGCGTTTTGGTCACTGGTTTGTTCGTGTATTGCAGGGCGATCTCGGCTATTCCATGTTGTTTAATGCGCCGGTTGCCAGCGTGATCAAGGAACGCTTTTCCACCTCGTTTGCGCTGCTTGGCGGCGCGTGGCTACTCTCCGGCATATTGGGAACGGCAATGGGGTTTGTCGCGGGTCGCTACCTGAATCGCTGGCCGGACAAAGCAATCTGTCGCCTCAGCTATCTGCTTTCTTCGCTGCCGACCTTCTGGATTGGCATGTTGCTGCTGGCGCTATTTGCCGTGCGCTGGCCGGTATTTCCGGTCTGCTGCGCGTGGGAGCCGGGCAACAGCGGCGATATGGTGACGCTGACCGAGCGTCTGCGTCATCTGGTGCTTCCCGTTTGCGCGCTCAGTTTGTTGGGACTGGGGCAAATTACGCTTCACACGCGGGAAAGCATCGCCAGCGTAATGAAAAGCGAATTTGTCCGTTTTGCGCGTTCCCAGGGAGATAAAGGCTGGTCACTGTTACGCCATCAGGTTCTGCGTCATGCAATTACGCCTGCGCTGTGTTTGCAGTTTGCCTCACTGGGAGAACTGTTGGGAGGTGCACTATTGGCCGAAAAAGTCTTTGCTTATCCAGGACTGGGGCAGGCCACCATTGATGCCGGGTTACGCGGCGATCTGCCGTTACTGATGGGGATTGTGTTGTTCAGTACCGTACTGGTGTTCATTGGCAACTCGCTGTCTACCTGGCTTGTCCGAATGTTGAACCGTGCTCTGGAGCGACCTGATGCTCTATAACCCGACGCCGACGCTAATTCGTCTTTTGTTCTCTTTTAGCTGCCTGTTATTCATTGCAGTGTATGGTGCCGCAATGCTGGATAACCCGTTGAGCGTTAATCTGCTTGCCCGTCATCTTCCACCTGATGCGATGTACTGGTTTGGCACCGATAACCTCGGTCGCGATCTGTGGATCCGTTGTTTTCAGGGGGCACTAACCAGTCTGCAAATTGGTATTGGTGCGGCGTTGTGCAGCGGTTTCATTGCGTTAATGATGGCGGCGGTTTCGCGCATACATCCGCGTCTGGATGTGCTTATGCGTCTAATTACTGATGCCATGCTATCGATGCCGCATCTGCTGTTGCTTATTTTGATCTGTTTTACGCTGGGTGGTGGGAAAAACGGGGTAATCATGGCGGTTGCACTAACGCACTGGCCGCGTCTGGCGCTGATCCTGCGTGCTGAAGCGCAGCGCGTGGCCCACAGTGACTATCTGACGTTGACCTGGCGTCTGGGACACGGCCATTTTTACTGCTGGCGGCATCACTATCTACCGGCGTTGTTACCCCAGTGGTTAACCGGGACATTGCTGATGTTTCCCCATGCGGTGTTGCACAGCGCGGCGTTAAGCTTCCTCGGTTTTGGACTGGCACCGCATGAACCGTCGCTGGGCCTGCTGCTGGCGGATGCGCTGAGGTTTATCAGTCATGGTGACTGGTGGTTAGTGCTGTTTCCAGGACTGATGCTGTTCAGTCTGGTGATGTTATTCGATCAGCTCGCAAGGGCGGTGCATCGTTTATGGTTACGAGGTGACGCATGTTGAGTTTAAGGCAGGTCTCGCTGGACGTGGCGCGTTATCGCTGGTACGGCGCGAAAAACTGGTCTTCGCTGTTGCAGGATATCTCTTTCGACGTAGCGCCTGGTCAGATGGTGGCGCTAGTTGGGGGAAGTGGGGAAGGTAAGAGCCTGTTGCTGCAATGTCTGCTCGATCTCTTACCAGACAATTTGCGTTTCAACGGCGTTATTACCCTGGAAGGTAAAGCGCTGGGCAGTGATGATATTCGCAAATGTCGTGGCAATACCTTCAGCTACGTCCCTCAAGGTATTCAGGCACTTAACCCGCTGCTCTCGATTGAAAAACATCTGCGCAGGGCATGCCAGCTTTCTGACCAGCAGTGGAATGCCGGAAAAATTGAACGATTGCTCCAGCGTAGTCGACTGGAAAGTCGCGTATTAGATGCTTTTCCGCGTCAGCTTTCAGGCGGTATGGCAAAACGTGTTCTGGCTTGTCATGCGTCTCTGAGTCAGGCTCGCTATATTCTGGCGGATGA
Source organism: Citrobacter sp. Cpo126 (assembly GCF_030332445.1). Taxonomy (NCBI): domain Bacteria; kingdom Pseudomonadati; phylum Pseudomonadota; class Gammaproteobacteria; order Enterobacterales; family Enterobacteriaceae; genus Citrobacter; species Citrobacter sp. Cpo126. The sequence goes on along the minus strand of NZ_JAOWHT010000036.1, from coordinate 23,012 downwards.
AATTACCGCCTGGCTTGATGCACCTCTCGCTAATCAACTGCTTGAACAGTTGCGTGAGCAATGTGAGCAAGGGGCTGGTGTTTTGTGGGTAACGCATGACCTCACGCTGGCGGCCCGCCATGCGGATCGTATTGTCGCACTGCATCAGGGAAGGGTGTCGGATAACGTCAGCCGGGAACAGCTGTTACGCGGAGAGATTAGCGAACACCTGCAACGACAATGGCGGGCACTGCCTGAAAGAAATCAACTTTTTGGAGAGCGCGATGCTGTGCTGTCGTGATGTAACAATCCGTCAGGGGGAAAAGGTTCTGTGGCAAAATCTGACCTTTTCTCTACGCCCTGGAGAACGTATTGGGATTTGTGCGCCCAGTGGAACTGGCAAAACGACGCTGGGACGCGTGCTGGCGGGCTGGCAGAAACCAACTTCCGGTGACATTCTGATTGATGACCAACCGTTGCCGATGCACCAGTATTGCCCGGTGCAACTGGTGCCACAGCATCCGGAATTAACTTTTAACCCCCGACGCAGCACCGGTGATGCGGTGCATGATGCATGGCGACCGGATGCTGCAATGCTTACCCGTCTTCACATCAATCCAGAGTGGTTAACCCGCCGTCCCGGACAACTTTCTGGCGGTGAACTGGCGCGAATTGCTTTACTTCGCGCGCTGGACCCGCGGACACGTTTTCTTATTGCCGATGAAATTACTGCCCAGCTTGATCCTTCTATTCAACGGGATATCTGGGCGCTGCTGCTTGAAGAATCTCAGCGTCGACCATTGGGTATGCTCATTATCAGTCATCAGCAGGCGCTGCTTGATCAGATCTGCACGCGAGCGCTACTCTCTTAGGTCTCTTTCGCATTTCAGGCAAATAACTAACGTGATCGTAAAAACTATCGCTGTGGCTGCGCTAATGTACGGGGCGGGTGCTTTTGCAGCTCATACTTCCATTCAGGTGGGTTTTTCACCGGAAGGGTCGGCTCGGGCTTTAGTGCTGGATTCAATTAACCATGCGCAGCACAGCATCGATATGATGGCTTATTCATTTCAGTCTGCAGATATTGTTCAGGCCTTGGTAAACGCTGAAAAGAGAGGCGTAGTGGTTCGGGCTGTTATCGATAAGAAACGTAACGAGGGCAAGGTTAGCCAGAAGGCCATCGCTTTTGCTGCCGCGAATGGGGTTGATGTGCAACTGGATGGTCACTACCACATCCAGCATGACAAGGTAATGATTATTGATGGCGACACGCTGGAAACCGGTTCATTCAACTTTGCCAAATCCGCAGAATTTGCCAACTCTGAAAATGTGTTAGTTATTCGTGACGAACCTGCCGTTGTTGCGCAGTATCAGGCCCATTTTGACAGCCGTTGGAAAATCGCGCACCAGAGCGGTTAAATACTTCACAACGCCGTTGATTTAAATGTGATGTTATATTATAACAACTCACTCACAAATGATTTGAGGGTGAAATTTTGGCTATTCGTTTTAAGAAACTGACAATCGCTCTGGGGATGCTTTTAGTCAGTAGTTCGGTTCTGGCGCATGGTCATCATTCCCATGGTGCGCCAATGAGTGAAGCAGAACAAAAGGCGTCGGAAGGGGTATTTGATGATAACCAGGTGCAGAACAGGGCGCTGACCGACTGGGATGGCATGTGGCAATCTGTTTATCCGTATCTGGTCAGCGGCGAACTTGATCCAGTATTCAAAAAGAAAGCGGAGAAAGATAAAAGCAAAACGGCAGAACAAATCAAAGCGTATTACCGTACAGGCTATGCAACCAACGTAGACACTATCGGTATTGAAAATGGCGTGATGGAGTTTCATACCGGGAATCAGGTTGCATCATGTAAATACGACTACGCCGGATATAAGATCCTGAATTATAAATCAGGCAAGAAAGGTGTACGTTATCTGTTTGAGTGTAAAGCCGCTGACAGCAAAGCGCCTAAATATGTGCAATTTAGCGATCATATTATCGCGCCGCGTAAATCGAGCCACTTCCATATCTTTATGGGAAATACCTCGCAGGCAGCCTTGCTTGAAGAGATGGAAAACTGGCCTACCTACTACCCTTATCAGTTGAAGGGAGAAGAGGTTGTGGATGAGATGCTGCACCATTAATCCGGACTAACCTTATCTGTACACACCCGTCACCAGTGGCGGGTTTTTTAATTCATAACCTTCTCTTTCCATCACCCGATGCATTCGTTAGCATATTGTATCGCAGCAAGTGCATGTGTTTTTTCAGGAAGAGGTTAACGTGTTCGCAGAGTATGGAGTTCTGAATTACTGGACGTATCTGGTGGGAGCCATTTTTATCGTGTTGGTACCGGGGCCAAATACGATATTTGTGTTGAAGAACAGCGTCGGTCGGGGAGTGAAGGGTGGTTATCTCGCCGCAAGCGGTGTGTTTATCGGTGATGCCGTGTTGATGTTTTTGGCCTATGCCGGTGTTGCCGCATTGATCAAAACAACGCCCGTTTTGTTCAACATCGTTCGCTATCTTGGCGCGTTTTATCTGCTGTACCTCGGTGCGAAGATCCTGTATGCGACACTGAAATCGAAAGCAAGCGACGCCGCACCTGAGGAAGTCCCATTTGGCGCTATTTTTAAGCGAGCATTAATTCTAAGCCTGACGAATCCCAAAGCTATTTTGTTTTATGTTTCGTTCTTCGTGCAGTTTATTGATGTCAATGCACCGCACTCAGGGCTGTCATTCTTTATTTTGGCCATTACGCTTGAAGTAGTGAGTTTTTTCTATCTGAGCTTCCTTATTTTCTCCGGCGCGTTCGTGACGCAGTATATTCGCACCAAGAAAAAACTGGCCAAAGTGGGTAATTCCCTAATCGGCCTGATTTTCGTTGGTTTTGCCGCTCGTCTGGCCACGCTTCAGTCGTGATGCTATCGGCCCGCTGGTTGCGGCGGGTCTTCAATATGACGCTTTGCTTTTCATTTGTAATTGTAGGGTTATAACCAATAAATGGTATTTTAAATGTATATTTTGAGGCGTACCCTGTGTACAGCAGCGATTCAATAAGACTCGCTGGTTGTCGACTGGAAAAGGGAAGAAAAATGCTTCAAATTCCACAGAATCATATCCATACACGCTCTACACCATTCTGGAACAAAGAAACCGCGCCTGCCGGAATTTTCGAACGCCACCTTGATAAAGGAACTCGTGCCGGGGTTTATCCACGACTTTCTGTTATGCAGGGGGCGGTCAAATATCTCGGATACGCCGATGAACACAGTCCGGAGCCAGTAGAGGTGATGGTTATTGAAGCCGGTCAGTTTGGCGTTTTTCCTCCGGAAAAATGGCATAACATCGAAGTGATGACCGACGACACTTACTTTAATATCGATTTTTTCGTTGCCCCGGAAGTTCTGATGGAGAGCGCAAATCAACGAAAAGTCGTGCGCACCGGCAAGGAGTAAATCATGGGGAAAGCAACCTATACCGTAACAGTGACCAATAACAGCAACGGTGTTTCTGTGGATTATGAAACAGAAGCGCCTATGACATTACTGGTGCCGGATGTGGCAGCAGAAGTGGTCAAAGACTTGGTCAATACCGTCCGTTCGTACGATACCGAGAATGAGCACGAAGTCTGCGGATGGTAGGTATTAAATACTCTTACTGATTGAATACACAGAATTTTAATGTACTAACCGCACAGCGTTTTGACGGCGCCGTGCGGTTTTTTTATTTGTGTTGAACGTAGTGATGTCCGAAAAAGATTCCTTAAGAATACCTTAAGAAATCCGCATTGAATGCTAATTGTCGATCATTCACAGGCGTTATGATCGCAAAAAAGTAACAATACAGAACATCGCGCTTATGAAACTGAATACCCAAATTACATTCCCCACACTTATTCTAGGACTGGTCATTGTGGCGATTCCGTTCACCGCGAACTGGAATCTTCCGCTGCTTAACGGCACTGTCGTCAGATGGATCGAAAATGGGCAGGCGCTATGGCTACTGTTTGGTGCGGTATTTACCCTTGGCTATATCCGGCCTTTATCACGCCCTGAAGGAGAGAAGCAATTTTGGCTTTGGGCGGCAGCGTGGTGGGTGGTCTTGCTGGGCCGAAGCACCAGTTGGGGACGCGATTACTTCCCTGAGCATCCTAAACTTCTGTTCAGAGCTATCTCAGTTGTATTAATTGCCATGCTTATTCTGCCGGTGCTGCTGTCGAAGCGCTTACGCCAGGATATTGCCCGCCGTGTGCGTAATGAACCGTTACCGCTCTGGCTGTTGGCGATCACCACCTGTGCATTTTTAATCTCTGATACGGTAGAGCATCATCGTCTGCTGGCTCCCATCTTCCTGCACAATGCCCATTATGGCGATCTGATTGAAGAACTGTATGAACTACCGTTTATGGCGGGATTGTTCCTGATGAACCTTGGCTTTATGCAGCGGGATAAGCAGGAGGAAACTGCCTCCATCCGCTTCAGCGAACCTCACCTGGTAAAGTAATGAGATAAGACCTGAGTCTGGGTAACCAGACTCAGGTCGCGATGGTGGGGAATTACGCAATGGCCTCACATAAGCGTGATTTCATGTCGCTATACGATTGAGCGGCATACTTTTCAGCCCATCTCTGATCGCTAATGTGCTCGATATTTACGGCACAATATTTGGTTTCCGGCGTTTTCGAGATTGGATCGAGGTTATCCTGGGTCAACTCGTTGCATGCTCCAATCCACCATTGATAGGTCATATACACCGTTCCGGAATTGATGCGCTCGGAGACGTCTGCGCGGCTGATGACCTTACCCCGACGCGAGCTGACCCACACCAGATCACGATGACGAATACCCAGCTTTTCGGCATCTTGGGTATTGATTTGCACATATCCTGGTTCATCAGCCAACGCTTGTAACGCTGCGCAGTTACCGGTCATCGAGCGACAGGAGTAATGCCCAACTTCACGCACGGTACACAGTACCAGCGGATAATTGTCATCCGGAACTTCTGCGGGCGCTCGCCACGGTGCGGCAAACAGTTTGCCTTTGCCGTTGGCGGTATCAAACTGGCTGTGCGCGTAAAGGTACGGCGTACCAGGACTATCGAGATCGGGGCACGGCCACTGAACATGCCCCATTTCCCCCATTTTCTCATAGGTCACGCCGTAGAATAGCGGGCACAGCTCGCGCATCTCATCCCAGATTTGCTGGTTATTTTGATACTGCATTGGATAGCCCATTTCGCTGGCCAAAAGGCTGATAATCTCCCAGTCACGCTTTACGTCAGCGGTGGGCTCAATCGCTTTCTCAAAACGCTGGAAGCCGCGATCGGCGCAGGTAAAGACGCCGCCATGTTCGCCCCATGAGGTGGCAGGCAGGAGAACGTCGGCCATTTCCGCTGTCTTAGTCATGAAGATGTCTTGCACGACGATAAAATCGAGCGCGTTAAACCCTTCCCGAACCAGGCCCAGGTCGGCCTCGGTTTGCAGCGGATCCTCTCCCATGATGTAGTAGGCTTTTATTTTGCCTTCGAGAGCCAGATGCGGAACTTCAGTGATACGGGTCCCGACCTTATCATCCATCTGATTAACATCGATGCCCCATGCGCTGGCGAATTTTTCCCTGACGGCGGAATCGGTCACGTCCTGATACCCCGGGAACTGGTTAGGTAGTACCCCCATATCGCACGCACCCTGCACGTTATTTTGCCCGCGCACCGGACCAACGCCGACGTTAGGGCGACCCAGATTCCCGGTCAACAACGCCAGGCTCGACAAACCGCGAACCACATCAACGGCCTGACCAAACTGGGTGACGCCCATCCCCCACATTACGGTTGCCGATGGTGCTGCGGCAAATGTACGCATTGCCTGACGAACCTGCTGTGCGGGAACGCCGGTTAAATGTTCAACGGCTTCAGGCGCATAGTCCTTAACGGTTTCCCAGTATGTTTCCAGCCCTTCCGCATGCTTTTGCACATACTCGCGATCGTAGAGTTGCTCTTCGATAAGAACATGACCGAAGGCATTAACCAGCGCCATGTTGCAACCGTTTTTCAACTGCAAATGTTGGTCAGCAATACGGGCGGTTTCAATACGACGTGGGTCGCAGACAATGATTTTTGCGCCGTTCTGGCGAGCTTTAATTACCCGGCGGGCTACGATTGGGTGCGAGTCGGCGCAGTTATAACCAAAGATCAGCAGGCATTTTGAGTTTTCAATGTCGCTGATGGAATTGCTCATGGCGCCATTGCCTAACGTTTCTTGTAACCCGGCAACGGAAGGACCGTGACAGACGCGGGCACAACAATCGACATTATTGGTATGAAGTACGCCACGTGCGAATTTTTGCATCACGTAGTTAGTTTCATTTCCGGTTCCCCGGGAAGAGCCGGTAGTCATGATGGCGCGAGGGCCATAGGTATTTTTGATTTCAGACAGGCGTTTTGCGGTGTAACGAATGGCTTCATCCCAGCTAACGGGCGTGAATTTGCCACCTTTTTCATAACGGATCATCGGGCGAGTCAGACGGGGAGTCAGAAGGCGAGTGTCGTTAAGAAAGTCCCAACCATAATAGCCTTTCAGGCATAACTGATTTTGGTTCGTTACACCCTCTGCGGCTTCGGCGCGGATGATTTTGTTATTTTCGACAACAAGCTTAAGCTTGCACCCGGCCCCACAGTATGGGCAAACACTGGTGATTTTTTTCATCAATAACAGACCTGTTAAATGCTGAAATAGCGCGAATTGTAGACGCAGCCACGCGATAAGCACCGCGGACTACGATTTGTCGTAGCGACAAGTTGTTTAAGCATAAAGTGTGCCAGAAGTGAAAACCCAGCAATAACGGGGCTGAGGGCAAAAGAGTTAAGCATAATGACTGACGATTCGACATTAATGACGAGGAGCGGCAAAAATTTAGCCTGCCGGTCAGCAGTCATAACCTTATGAAACATCGGAAAAAGATGAAAATATGAAGTGATGACGATCACAAATTTTAATTTTTCAGCGCTATGCTATGCTTTTATACAACGAGTGAATCGTTAATTTAAAAACATAAGTGAGGAAAATTATGGGCATTATTTCATGGGTGGTTTTCGGTCTTATCGCTGGGATTTTGGCAAAATGGATTATGCCGGGTAAAGATGGCGGCGGATTCTTTATGACCATTATCTTAGGGGTTGTCGGTGCGGTAGTGGGTGGCTGGATCAGTACCTTCTTTGGTTTTGGTAAAGTTGATGGTTTCAACTTCGGCAGTTTCGTCGTAGCGGTTATCGGTGCGATTGTGGTGTTGTTTATCTATAGAAAAATCAAAAGCTAACTAAACATACAGACAATAGGGGCCACTGAGAAGTGGCCTTTATTTTGGTTACCACCACCCCAGTTCCGTGCCCAGAACCACTATGATCGCCACGCCAATCATAATAATCGTTGTTTTTTTCATCGTTATGCTCCCGGCGCAGCGTAGCCGCCAATAAAAAACCAGGATAAGAAAACGACAGCGGAAATGAAAATAATGACAGGGAAAATAATACCGAGTCGCATACGATTATCTACCAGAGTTATTTAAAGACGAGCCAGCATAGCAGGGCTTAATGTACGACAAAAGGGGTTTTATCCTGACGCTTTTTATCCTGATACATTGCGCTGTCTGCAAGATGAAGCGCACAGTTTACATCAGTCTCCAGCGGATCAATTTCCACCACACCCAGGCTGGCACCAGGATAAAACAGATGAATGTCACCCAGGTGGTAGTCACCGCAAATCTGCTGTTGCAGCTGATTTTTCACCTGCTGCAGACGCATAAGCTGATCAAGTTCATCTTCCGCTGACAGGCGAACGACTAAAAATTCGTCGCCGCCCAGTCGACCGAGAATGTCATTATCACTACATTCACGGAGCAGGCGCTGCCCAATCTGGATCAGGAACTGGTCACCAACCTCATGACCAAAACGGTCATTAATCAGTTTAAAATCATCCAAATCAATATAGGCAACGACGACCTTCTGCCGAAGATGTCGGGCAAGCGAAAATAGGGTTTCAACATTTTCAAAAATCGAGCGCCGGTTCGGTAACCCGGTCAGCGCATCGGTGTAGGAATGAGCAATCAGCGCGGCGTTAGCTTCGCGTAACTGAGCGACCAGCGACTCTTTTTGAATCGACTGGGCGATCAGACCGGCAAACAGATGTAATACTTGTTCTCCACGTTGGCTCAATGCCTGCTGCTGGCGACTGGTAGCGCAGAGCGTTCCGTAAAACGTTCCGTCGGGAAGATGAACGGGAGTGCTCAGAAAGGTGGTGATGTCCAGTGCGCGAGCGGCGGTACATTCCGGCCAGCGTGCGGGCACGTTGTCACTGTACAGACAGTTTTCCTCAATAGCGCGTTTGCACAGCGTTTCATCCCACGGCACGGATAGCCCTTCGGGGATCTGCATTTGGCGGCTATTACGCGCATACAGAATATGCTGCAGACGGGCATCCAGATCGACCTTGGTCAGGTAGGTCGATTCCATCTCAGTCACCATCTCCAGCATCTCCAGAAGTTGCCGAACCAGACTTTCAACAGACTGCTCCGTGGCTAAGGATTGTGAGACTCTGGCAAGGATCATGTCCGACATGAGATGTAAATGCTCCTGAGTAATGACTGGGCTGACGTTGCCCGCATGATAGAACATCAAGGTGAAAGATGAAACACGCCATCCAGCTCAGAATGTAAACATAAAATGGATAGCTGGCAGGAAAACATGGAGATAGATGGAAAGTCGGGGTAACCTGCCAGGATAAGGTTTTTAACAGGAGTAAATATGAAACTGGCATCTATTGTTTTGCCCGGCTTGCTGGTGCTGGCGGGGTGTACCACACAACCTGAAGCCCCTAAACCACCAAAAATTGGCATGGCGAATCCAGCATCGGTGTATTGCGAACAAAAGGGTGGTTCTCTGATTGCGGTGCAGACTCCGCAAGGTGTTAAGTCTGACTGCAAACTACCCAACGGGGAAGTAATTGATGAATGGTCACTCTGGCGTAGAGATCATCCGGCAACGGCCAAGTAATACGCGGTCAGCATTGACGTAGCCACTCAGCGAGCACCAGTGCGTGGTTTTGCTGGGTATTTTTCGCTGCATACAGTAGCGTTAAGGTTTGCTGCTGGGCAATCTCTGCGAGGCGCTTTCCTTCCTGCTGCTGTTGGGCCAGCTCTGCGCGATATTGCTCGGAAAAGTGTGAAAAATCGATCAGTTCTGCGTGGAATGCTTTGCGCAATTCAGAAGATGGCGTCAGCGTTTTATTCCATTCGTTGAAAGTAAGGTCAGTCTTTTTTATTCCGCGTGGCCACAACCGGTCGACCAACACGCGATAACCATCGCTTTTTTCTGCCGGGTCATACACGCGTTTACACTGAATCTTCATCTCTTCATCCGCTCCTTTCAGCTACCGCTCAGGTATTGCTCATCAACTTTATTACGGTTAAATAAGATCGTAAAACGTGACCATTATAGCATTTTGCCCGCCCTGACTCCCAATTTAAGGGATTGTGATACCACTAAAAAGTCGGTAGGCTGAGGCTCCTTATGCTGTCCCTTATTGTCAGGACACAAGGAAAGCTTAATGGAAATTTCCCCAATTAAAGATACGCTTCGCATTGCGCTGGTGGGCGATTACAGCCCCAATATTGTGGCGCACCAGGCTATTCCCCTTGCTATCGATGATGCTGCCGCCGTCCTGGAATTGGTGGCTGATTACGACTGGCTAACCACATCTGATATCAACAGCAGTGAGGACTTGATTGGCTATGATGCCATCTGGGTCGTTCCAGGCAGTCCATATCGCCATCTTGAAGGGGCGCTGATAGCGATACGCTACGCGCGTGAAAACAGCATCCCGTTCCTGGGGACCTGCGGCGGCTTTCAACATGCGATTCTGGAGTACGCCCGCAACGTGCTGGGCTGGAGCGATGCCGCCCACGCCGAGACGGACACCACGGGTCGGATGGTGATAGCACCATTGACCTGCTCGCTGGTAGAAAAAACGGATGATATTGAGCTGCGGGCCAATACGCTGATTGCCAAAGCCTACGGGCGGGATGTTATCACCGAGGGATATCACTGCAACTATGGCGTATCGGAGGATTTTGCCGCCGAGCTTGAAAGCGGCGATCTTCGGGTGACCGGTTGGGATGAGGCTGGTGATATTCGTGCCATTGAGCTGGTGACGCATCCATTTTATGTTGGCACGCTCTTTCAGCATGAACGCGGAGCGCTGGCGGGAAAACCCGTACCGTTAGTTCAGGCGATGCTGCGCGCCGCGCGCGGATAAAAAAACGGGCAGGTTGTTCACGAACCTGCCCTGTGCATTATGCGCTCGCGATCTCCCGATTACGCCCCGCGCACAGACCAAATACCGCCATCAGCATCGCTAACACGGCGACCCCGCCAAGAGGAATCAGCCAGCTATCGTTGAGGTCGTGAATTTTCCCCATCAGCGGTGGCCCGCAGGCGGCCAGTAAATATCCGACAGACTGTGCCATGCCGGAGAGGGCAGCAGCCTGATGCGCTGAGCTTGCGCGCAGGCCAATAAAGGTCAAGCCGAGGATCATCGTCGCGCCCGAGCCAAAGCCAAACAGAATGGTCCATAGCAATGCCTGGTCGGGCATTATGGCGAATCCCGCCGCGCCGACGGCGCACATTAATGAAACCAGAGCGGCGATGGCGCGCTGATCCTTAAATCTGTTCAGGACGAGAGGAATCAATAATCCCGGCGCGGCGGTCGCCAGCTGCAGTAAACCATGCAGCGAACCGGCCTGCGCCTCGCTGTAGCCGTGGCTGATCAAAATGGCGGGCAGCCAGCCGATGATGACGTAGTAGATAAGCGAATTGATCCCCAGAAACAGCGTCACCTGCCAGGCGAGGCTGGAGCGCCAGATCGCACGGGAATGCAGAGCGCGCGAGTTGCTCAAGCTGGCATTGGCCGTCTGGCGGCATTGGGGTAACCAGATAATCAGTGCCAGCAGCGGAAAGGCCATCAGTACCATCAGCGCACCGCGCCAGCCAAACCCGTTCAACGCCAGCGGTACCACAATGGCGGAACCCAGTGCCGCTGCTGCGCCCATGGTCAGCGAGTATGCGCCAGTGAGTTTCGCCACATGCTGAGCAAAATCACGCTTAATCAGTCCGGGTAAAAGCACATTTCCCAAGGCGATTCCGCAACCAATGATAGCGGTGCCGCTAAACAGGAACCCTGGTGAGGGCAGCGAACGTATCGCAATACCCACGCAAATCAGTAGCATAGCAACAAACAGGCTGCGTTCGATACCCCAACGGCGCGCAACGGCGGCAGCCAGAGGTGAAACCAGTGCGAAAGCCAGCAGTGGCAGGGTGGTCAGAAGCCCCGTCTGGGCGGTGCTCAGACCGTAGTCGGCGCGAATTGCATCCAGCAACGGGGCTGCACCGGTAAAGGTGACGCGCAATGTGGTGGCAATCATCAGGATCCCCGCGATCAGCAACGCTGCGTTCTTGCCACGGGAGGAAGGAGTATTTGTCATTTTTTTCTCATATCGTCAGGCGAGGCGATACCTTAGCGTTTTTACTCAATGGATGAATCAAGCTAAAATGACAGTTTATCGCTTAAATCGGACATTTTTATGTTAGGACTGAGGCTGGATGGATACGAACCCGATCTTCACCACGATGCGGCGGTGGCGTTTTGTATTCAGGCCCGGGAAGATGAACTTTTCAGTCCGCTACATCAGCACCGTAAAGGCCAGTTGATTCTGGCGCTGCATGGCGCGATCACCTGTGAGGTTGAGAATGCTATGTGGATGGTGCCCCCGCAATATGCGGTGTGGATCCCCGGTGAAATTCCACACAGCAACCACGTTACCGTTGGCGCACAATTGTGCTTTTTGTTTATTGAGCCGCAGGCCGTTGTGATGCCCGATCGTTGCTGCACGCTGAAAATTGCTCCGTTGTGCCGGGAGCTTATTCTGGCGCTGGCATCCAAAACGGATGCCCAACGGCTGGAGCCGGCAACCCAGCGGCTGATGCAAGTGCTGTTTGATGAACTGCCGCAGCAACCCCAGGAGCAAATGCAGTTACCGGTTTCCGATCACCCGAAAATTCGCAGAATGGTCGCAACGATGGCGAGAGAGCCTGCACAATGGCAGACGTTGGGGCAATGGGCCAGCGTATTTGCGATGAGTGAACGTAACCTTGCTCGCCTGGTCGTCAAAGAAACGGGGCTGAGTTTTCGCCGCTGGCGTCACCAGCTCCAGCTGATTCTGGCGCTGCAGGCGTTAATTGATGGTCGCAATGTACAACAGGTCGCGCAAATGCTCGGGTACGATTCGACCACGGCATTTATCACTATGTTCAAAAAAGGCCTGGGACAGACACCAGGCCGTTACCTGAACGGGCTGGCTACTGCTTCCCAACAATCAATGAGACCAGACCTGCCGCAATAAGCGGCCCCACTGGCACACCGCGAAACAGCGCCACGCCCAGTACCGTGCCCACCAGTAAACCAGCAACAAGCTGAGGCTGGCTGCCCATTAGCGTAACGCCGCGTCCGCCAAGCCAGGAGACAAATACCCCAACGGCAATAGCAACCAGTGATTTCCAGTTCACAAAGGAGTGGATGAGCGTGGAGGGCGGTAGCGTTCCGCTGGCGATCGGCGCCATGACGCCAATGGTCAGAATTATAATCCCGACGGTCAGGCCCTGTTTTTCAATCCAGGGAAAGAAGGTATTCAGAGGGGTAACACGGACAATAATCAGCACCAGAATTGAAACAGCGACAGTGGTGTTGTGGCTGACAAAGCCCAGAGCTGCCAGTCCGAGCAGGATCAGCAGAGTGACATCAAACATCGTAGTTTCCTTGCCAAAAGAAAAAATAAGCCTGCTTACTGTACGCGTAAATGCGTGACCGAACAGGCTTTTTTTAATGATTATAATTTTTTTTGGGCTAACGCACGAAGCGATGTTTTTTACTGCTAACTTGTGCAGTTATTGTTCTCTGCGGAACGGGATTAATTCCGGTTGCGCGATGCGCAGGTAATCTGCGGTATCCATGATCACGGATTTTTCCAGCATTCCGGCATTGAACGCAATTTCATTAAAACGCTCAAACAACAGCGGGTCGGCGACCAGCTTGAGGTTCGGATGAAAACTGAACGGTGGGATAGCACCAAATACGCAGCCTGTTAGTTCATCTACCTCCGCCGGGCTGGCAAGTGACGCTCTCAACCCGCCAATATGGCTGGCTAACAGGCTCAGGTCGGCCTGCTGATCGGCAGAGAGGATCGCCAGAACATGCTGATTGACGCCGTTGCCTTTTACTTTGCAGACCAGCGCTTTTGCACCCTGACCCAGTGCGGTACCGCGAATTTCAGAGACAGCTTCACATTTGCCTACGGCTTCATGGCTGACTATGCGGTAGGTCGCACCGTGTTCTGACAACAGGGAGATTAAACGCTGGTGCGTTGCGTTACCTTTGTTTACTTCCGTCATGACTTACTCCTGGTACAACAATGAAAATCCTGTCAGAAAAATAATTACGCATCGGTGCGTTTTTTCTGTTTGTTCAGGTAGAGCTGTGCATCAGATGCTTTGTAGGCATCATCAATGGTGTCGTTTGGCTGCATATTATAAATCCCGACAGAGAAGCTGATTGATCTATCTTGCGCAATAATTTGTAAGTTATAACGAATCCTCTCCAGCAGGCGGGGCGTTAATTCACTGGGGTGATCGATGAGGATAATGCAAAACTCATCGCCGCCGAGGCGGATGGCATAGTCGCTTTTGCGAATGGACGTTTGAATAGCTTTGGCCAAAATGGTGATAATGCGATCGCCTTCCTTATGCCCCAACGTATCATTAATAACTTTTAGTTTGTCGCAATCAATGGCGATAAAGGTCACGAGCGTTCCCGTGTTCACCAACTGTTGCAAACGCTGCTCAAGCGCTGGCGTTAAAATTTTACGGTTGTAGAGCCCTGTCATCGCATCACTGACATTTTCCCTTGTGACGTTGTGATACAAACGAAAATGCGTTCTGACCATATTCAACAGCAATATCGTTGCCAGTAGATAGAAGGCGAATATCTTCCAGGACGAGACAATAAAGTACATAACATCAAGTGAGAGGGTGATACGTATACCGCCAGGTATGTCCTTCTCATAGTGAACATAGCGGAACAGATCGGTTTCACTTTTATGAACGAGGATCTCTTTACCTGAACTGGTGTCAGAGACCGTTACGTTAAGATAACGCCAGACGAGAGGGCGGTCGCTGGTATAGAAAATATTCTGTAAATTCTCTTTATTAATATCCACCATCACCACGCCTTTTAGCTTACTGGCATAGTAGACCGGTGTTAAAAAGCTCATCACCTTTTTCTCGGTCAGGTTATCTTCATAAATACTGGAGATCACCGTGCGGCCAGTAAAAATACCGTCAATATCATTCTGGTCGATTCCCAACGTACCTTTTTGCAAAAACGACCAGTTGTGTATCGCAAATTTCCGCGAGTCGATCACATCATAGAAATAAACGTAGTTATTTTTGAGATCGACGTAATATCGAAATTTATACTCCAGCGTCCCTAATCCCTGACCGTAATCTTTCTGCTGGCGATTAACATTGACCGCCCGATCAAAAGAGGGCAGCAGAAAAATGTCATCAAGCTGTTCGCTACATTTTGTTGAGGTTGTCTGCAACGTACCGTGTAATGGCAGATAGTTGCGCTTAGTGAGATTGAGCCCATGAGTGCCGTTAACGCTGTCGAAAGCGTTGCAAAGTACTTTTTGCTGTTCGAGAGAAGCAGGTCCCTGAGGGGATGAAAATGTGCGCATCAGATGGGCTGCGATGCTCTGATTTGTGTACTTATCATAGAGAAACGAGGAGTCGGCTTTCTCATTGATATAGCGCATGTACGCATTCATTGCTTTATCGCTGGCAATGAGCTCATAAACCAAAAAAGAAGACGTCAAAACAATTACGCTGACGGAGATAAAGATCCTGAGCGCTTTATGATGCAATTTCATAATGATTTACAGCCCTGTAAGTCTGATACTTCAGTCTATCACACGGCATACATCCGCTCTAACGCTACGGGAAAGGACATTTTGAAATAAAAATCATTCGCGTACTTCACCTTTAACTCTTAATGTTGTATTTATAATGCAACTTACAGAAAGGAGACAGGCCAATGAGCGCGACTGAAAAAGCGGGTCATACATTTTTAGCCAGCCTGGGCAAAACCCGTCTGCGTCCGGGCGGCGTTGAAGCAACAGAATGGTTGTTTAGCCAGTCACAGCTGACGCCCGGCAGCCAGGTACTTGAAGTGGCGTGCAACATGGCCACGACGGCGATAGAGTTAGTTCAACGCTATGGCTGTACCGTATACGCCATTGATATGGATAAAACCGCACTGTCAAATGCAAGGAATAACGTAGCGGCAAATGGTCTGGAAAATCATATTCATGTGATGGCTGCTAACGCCAACACTCTTCCTTTTGCGGATAACAGTTTCGATGTTGTGATTAACGAAGCCATGCTGACAATGTATGCCGATAAAGCGAAGGCGAAGTTAATTGCCGAATATTATCGCGTGTTGAAGCCCGGTGGGCGTCTGCTCACCCACGACATTATGTTCACCGCCCAGAAACTGGGCGCGGGCGATCAGGGCCAGCTTGTCGATGTGGTGAAATCAAACGTTAGCCCAATGACCAGACAAGGCTGGCGTGATTTGTTTCTTAACTGCGGGTTCGAACAGGTCCTGCAGCAGAATGGCAACATGTCGCTGATGTCGCCGCGCGGATTAGTTCGTGATGAAGGGCTTACGGGGGCGGTAAAAATTGTGTTTAACGGCTTACGCACGAGCGAAAATCGTCGTCGTTTCCTGAAAATGTTTCGCTTCTTCCGTTTGCAACGTCATCAACTCAATTACATTGCTTGCTGCTCTGTAAAGGGAAAATAAAAAGGATAAACGGATGAATATTGATAAGATGAAAAATCAGCACCCGTAAAAAATCAGCCAGAGAAGATAACCTCTGGCTGATTTGTTTAGGTGGTTAACTATTGCTGGTCGTACTTTGTTTATGAAACAGTTCGCGGAATACCGGGTAAATATCATCCTGGTCGCGGATATGCTGCATCGCAAAGTTATCAAAGGTTGATTGCAGATGTTCGTATTCACGCCACAAGGTTTGGTGAGCGCGGCGAGTGATTTCGATATAGCTGTAATAGCGGACCACTGGCAGCAGTTTTTTCGCCAAAATCTCATGACACAGCGGTGAATCATCAGCCCAGTTATCACCGTCCGATGCCTGTGCAGCATAGATGTTCCACTGGGCAGGGTTGTAGCGTTCTTTCACCACTTCATCCATTAACTTCAGCGCACTGGAGACAATGGTTCCCCCGGTTTCCTGAGAGTAGAAGAACTCGTGCTCATCCACTTCTTTCGCCTGGGTATGGTGGCGAATATAAACCACCTCCACGTTCTTATAGGTCCGGCTTAAGAACAAATACAGCAGGATATAAAAACGTTTAGCCATATCTTTGGTCGACTGATCCATTGAACCAGAGACGTCCATCAGGCAGAACATCACCGCCTGGCTGGAAGGGTCGGGGCGTTTTTCATAATTCTTGTAGCGTAAATCAAAGGTGTCGATAAATGGCACGCGTTCGATTTTTGCCCGTAGTTCGGCAATCTCTTTGCGTAACCGTTCCTCTTCCAGCAACTGTGCTGGTTCGCTTTTCGCGATGGTTTCCAGATCCGCTTCGAGAGCATGCAGTTCGCGACGCTTACCCGCTGTCATCGCCGTGCGGCGCGCCAGTGAGTTTTGCAGGGATCGCACCACGCTGATGTTGGCAGGCACACCGTTAGAGGTAAAACCTGCCCGGTGCGTTTTGTACTCCGTTAGCTGACGCTGCTGATTCTGCTTCAGGTTAGGAAGTGCTAAATCTTCGAACAACAGATCGAGATATTCATCTTTAGAGATCTGAAAGACGAACTCATCCTGACCCTCACCATCCTGGCTGGCCTGGCCTTGTCCGCTTCCTGAACCGCCACCGCCGCCCTGTGGGCGTTCAATGCGGTCATTCTGCACAAAATGGTCGTTACCCGGATGCACGCGATGGCGCAGGCCACCACGTCCCTGATGAAACATTGGTTCGCTAATATCATCAGTCGGAATAGAGACAGATTCGCCGCTATCCACATCAGTCACCGAACGCTTGTTAATGGCCTCGGAGATCGACTGTTTAATTTGCGATTTATAACGGCGTAAGAAGCGCTGGCGGTTTACCGTGCTCTTGTTTTTGCCGTTAAGACGCCGGTCAATAAACCAGGTCATAAGCCCCCCGTACTGCCAACTGTTCGCTATGCCTGTAAGTGCCGGATGGCGCTGGCGCTATCCGGCCTACGGAACATTGTTTTGCAAGCCCGGTAAGCGCATGCGCCACCGGGCACTTATGTTAAGACGATTTACGTACGCGCAAATACCATTCGCACAGTAAACGCACCTGTTTACGCGTGTAGCCTTTTTCCATCATACGGTCGACAAAATCGTCGTGTTTTTTCTGCTCGTCAGTCGAGGTTTTAGCATTGAACGAAATGACCGGCAGCAGCTCCTCGGTATTGGAGAACATTTTCTTCTCAATAACCGTGCGCAGTTTTTCGTAACTGGTCCAGTTTGGATTGCGGCCGCTGTTATTCGCTCTGGCACGCAGAACAAAGTTGACGATCTCGTTACGAAAATCTTTCGGGTTACTGATACCCGCCGGCTTCTCAATTTTCTCCAGTTCTGAGTTCAGTGACTCGCGGTCAAACAGCTGACCGGTATCCGGGTCGCGATACTCCTGATCCTGAATCCAGAAATCCGCATAAGTGACATAACGGTCGAAAATGTTCTGTCCGTACTCGGAATAGGATTCGAGATAAGCCGTCTGGATCTCTTTGCCGATGAATTCAGCATATTTCGGGATCAAATAGCCTTTCAGGAACTCAAGATAACGCTCAGCTTGCTCCTGCGGGAACTGTTCACGTTCGATTTGCTGCTCCAGTACGTAAAACAGATGTACCGGGTTAGCTGCCACTTCGGCATGGTCAAAGTTAAAGACGCGAGAGAGGATCTTAAACGCGAAACGCGTGGAAAGACCGTTCATTCCCTCATCAACCCCGGCGTAATCCCGATACTCCTGATAGGATTTCGCTTTCGGGTCGGTATCTTTCAGGCTTTCGCCATCGTAAACGCGCATCTTCGAGTAAATGCTCGAGTTCTCAGGTTCTTTCAGGCGAGAAAGAATGGTAAAGCGAGAGAGCGTTTCCAGTGTGCCCGGTGCGCAAGGCGCATGGGTCAGCTCACTGTGGTTAAGCAGTTTTTCGTAAATTTTGATCTCTTCAGAGATACGCAGGCAATAAGGCACTTTGACGATGTAAACACGGTCAAGGAACGCCTCATTGTTTTTGTTATTACGGAACGTTACCCATTCGGACTCGTTCGAGTGGGCAAGAATAATCCCGTTAAACGGCAGGGCAGAGATACCTTCTGTCCCGTTGTAGTTTCCTTCCTGGGTGGCGGTCAGCAGAGGATGCAGCACTTTAATCGGTGCTTTAAACATCTCAACGAATTCCATAATCCCCTGGTTTGAACGACACAGTGCACCCGAATAACCGTAGGCATCAGGATCGTTCTGGGCGTGGTGTTCGAGTTTACGAATATCCACTTTCCCGACCAACGCAGAAATATCCTGGTTGTTTTCATCACCAGGCTCCGTTTTGGCGATTGCGATCTGCTCCAGAATAGACGGCCAGACTTTGACGACGCGGAATTTTGTAATGTCCCCGCCAAAATCGTGCAGACGTTTCGCAGCCCAGGGCGACATGATCGTACCGAGATAGCGACGCGGGATCCCATACTCTTTTTCCAGGATCTGCGCGTCTTCCTGCGGATTAAACAGGCATAACGGATGATCGTTGACCGGGCTACGTTCGCCATTAGCACTCAGGACATAAATTGGTACTCTCTGCATCAGCGACTTCAGCCGCTCAGCAAGAGATGATTTCCCCCCTCCCACAGGCCCCAGCAGATACAGAATCTGCTTCTTCTCTTCCAGACCCTGAGCCGCATGTTTCAAATAAGAAACAATTTGCTCAATGGCGTCTTCCATGCCGTAAAACTCTTCAAAGGCGGGATAGCGTGCAATTACCCGATTCGAAAAGAGTCGAGAAAGTCGAGGTTCGTGGGCAGTGTCGACCATGACAGGCTCACCAATAGCCATTAATAGCCGCTCTGCCGCGTTGGCATAAGCACTGCGATCTTGCCGACAAGTGGTAAGAAACTCCTGCAGCGTGAACTCTTCGTCCTTGGCAGCTTCATAACGCTGGCGATAGTGATCGAATATATTCATGGTATGCCGTCCTTTCGTTTTTTAGCACATGTTAAGAGCCGTTCATATGAATAGTAGAGGCCCCTGAAGAGGTAAACTGAACGACGTCGTTGCTGAAGAAATAAGCAACTCTCATGCCATTTTAGTGGTCAGGAGATCAACGTATTCGGTGATACACCTTCTAAAATTAAGCGTAGATGGCATTTGCAAAACTTGCCTGTGTGCGCAAATGAATTTCAATGGCATATCAATAACTCATCAGCAAAAAAAGCACATCTTATGTAAAGAATTGGAGCGGGATTCATGCGGTGTTCACCGTCCTGCAAGCAAAATGTCATCACTCGCTGAGAAATTAGGGGGTTACATTCTGGGGCGAATACGTAAAATAGTTGGGCTGAAGCGTATTGGCGGTTACACTTTGACCGCTACACATTTGAATAAGGAATTATGGATTGTGACCAAACTCAAACTTCTGGCACTTGGCGTCCTTGCCGCAACCGCAGTTAGCACCGCACAGGCGGAAAGTCAGTGGACTGTTGGCGCGGGTGTCGGCGTGATTAACAGCCCGTACAAACAGTATGACCGCGATGTTTACCCTGTTCCGGTTGTCACCTATGAAGGCGATAATGTCTGGTTCCACGGCTTGGGTGGCGGTTACTATTTGTGGAATGATACGACAGATAAGCTTTCCATCATGGCGTACTATGATCCGACGCATTTCAAGCCAGGTGATAGCGATAGCCATGCTTTGCGCCAACTCGACAAGCGTAAAAGCAGCATGATGGCTGGCCTTTCGTATGTACATAACACCCAGTATGGTTTCCTGCGTACTGCACTGGCGGGTGATACTCTGGATAACAGCAACGGCTTTATCTGGGATCTGGCCTGGCTCTACCGTTACACTAATGGTGGGCTGACTCTGACGCCGGGTATCGGTGTGCAGTACAGCAGCGAAAACTACAACGACTATTATTATGGCGTGTCCAATCACGAGTCTCGCCGCAGTGGTCTGAAAAGCTACAACGCTGACGATGGATGGGATCCGTACCTGGAGTTGACCGCGAGCTATAACTTCATTGGAAACTGGAACGTATACGGAACTGGCCGTTATGTGCGCTTGAGTGATGAAGTGAAGGACAGTCCGATGGTCGATAAGTCCTGGTCTGGCATCTTCTCGGTGGGTGTAACTTACAAGTTCTGATGCTACTGCGCGTCAAGCACTAGCCCGCATCAGTGCGGGCTTTTTTGTGCGTGACGGAGATGAATATTGATCTAAAACATGAGATTTGATTTTTTGTGCTGTTTTGGCATTCTGTCAGGCGACAACGAATTTTTAACGTATTATTTCTGTCGCTGTTACTAAAAATAAACCTGCTATTTTATTAGCCTGTTATCTATTCATTTTTGAATGAAATATAGTCGTGAAGGTTTAGCAAGTCATTGTCATGAGGTAATGGTTTGTAGCTATACAATGCGTTGATAATACTAGGGTTTATGATCGAGGTAAGCGTTATTTTCTTATTGTTAAGCACAATGAAAATTATTGATAACTCTTTTAGCATGTTTATCTCATGGCGAAAGTTAACTTTCATGTGAAAAAAACAAAAATTAATCGATTGATTTTAATTTTACATCTTTAGGTATTTATCTGAAAAAAATTAAATTGACATTAAATATTCCATTGCAGATATTAATTAAACTTTAAAGTATCGACAGCAACTCTTCATAGCATTAAATATAATGCGCCATGTGGATTTTTTGAGAATAAACCTGGTATATATAATGAAAAAGTTAATCATGATAGCTGTGATGGGCGGGATTCTGGCTGGTTGTTCCTCCGAGGCTTCACGCATGAATGCTTGCGAAAGCAAGGGTGTGAGCCGTGATGCCTGTTATGTTGCGGAGCAAAACCGTCAGGCGACAATCAATGCTGCCGCTGAAAAACAGGCTATGGAAAATGCGCAAAACTTGTATGGCACAAATGATACAAATTCCAGTCACCACCACAAACACGATAAATATTAAGGTTTAACTAATGAAGAAATTAATTATTATCGCTGCTCTGGTGGCTTCCTCTGCTGCGCCTGCGTATGCCATCAGTGAGGCTTATCGTCAACAGTTACAGCATGAACATAAAACCATGGTCAGTGACACGAATGCCCCGGTACACGCCAGTAAAATCACGCCCGTGCATGTGAATAAACTTGGAGTGGACTTTAAACGTGGTGCTGATGGCATTGCTTATATTAATGGCAAACCTGCGGCAAATGATGAGAATAGTGCTGAAGCTCAGTCTTATAGCGCAGGTTTGATTTCCGTCATCGTCTATAAAAACGGAAAAATCAACGCTATGAAAGAGGGAAAATATTTGGGTCGGTTGAAATAACCACTTCGTAGATAAGATTTTGTATTTTTTCGGCCCGGGAACATTTGCTGTTCCCGGGCTTTTTATTTCGCTCGCCTTAACGATCGGTTTCCAATCCATAATGGTGCAATTTGTGCACCCTAACAGGACACATGCACGTTGTTTTGCTTTACTGTGGTGCATTAACACAGGAGGGTGCGATGACAGCGAAACAGGTGACGTTTACAAACCAGGTATCGCTTCCTGCTATTGGGCAGGGAACATGGTACATGGGCGAGGATCCATGCCGACGCCGGGATGAAGTGTCTGCGCTGCAGGCCGGACTGGATCTCGGCCTGCGATTGATTGATACCGCAGAAATGTACGCTGATGGTGCAGCGGAAGAGGTGGTGGGTGAAGCATTAACGGGACGGCGTGATAGCGCTTTTTTAGTCTCGAAAGTTTACCCATGGAATGCCGGTGGACAGAAAGCCATTGCCGCCTGCGAAGCGAGCCTGCGTCGACTGAAAACTGATTATCTGGATCTCTATTTGCTGCACTGGATGGGCGATTTTTCATTTGCAGAGACCATCGATGCCATGGAAACACTGATTGCGCAGGGGAAAATCCGCCGTTGGGGCGTCTCAAATCTCGATTATGATGATATGCAGGCGTTATGGCAGGTACCCGGTGGACGAGAGTGTGCCACTAATCAGGTGCTTTATCATTTAGCCTCGCGCGGTATTGAATATGATTTACTGCCGTGGTGCCAGCAGCAGCAGATGCCGGTCATGGCATACAGTCCGCTGGCTCAGGCGGGACGACTGCGTGGAGATTTGCTTTCTAACTCTGTGGTGAATGACATCGCGCGTGCGCACAATGTTAGCGCTGCGCAGATTTTGCTGGCATGGGTGATTCGTCAGTCGGGTGTAATAGCCATCCCGAAAGCCGCAAGCGTAGCGCATGTCGAACAAAATGCCGCCGCGCTGGGGATAATGCTCTCTGTAGATGAGTTGAAGCAGTTAGATAAGGCGTATCCGGCGCCAAACGGTAAAACCGCGCTGGATATGGCCTGATTTGCCAAATGCCGATGTTCCCACAGCTTATGAGGCCTAAGGCTGTATGTAGTTTGTAGGCCGGATAAGGCGTTAGCCGCATCCGGCATGGGGACGTGTAACTGCCTGATGCGCTGTGCTTATCAGGCCTACGGCTGCATGTAGTGTGTAGGCCGGATAAGGCGTTAGCCGCATCCGGCATGGTGCGTGGAACTGCCTGAGGGCGCTGTGCTTATCAGACCTGCGGCTGC